>NZ_FOGC01000001.1:300548-598518 GCF_900111105.1 Rosenbergiella nectarea
CGTCAGCGCCTCGATAGCCTTACTGGCAGCAGCGGTACCGGCAAACAATGATCCTTGGCATTTGAACTCTTCCATAACTGAAGAAGGCAGCGTTATGTTGAATTCATTCTCATTACTGCTAGGGGATGCCTTTTTCTCTTTCATCATTCCACATCCTAAGTTAACAATCCCTATTGATAAGACAAGAGTTTTTAAAATTATCGTACAGGATATGAACCTGAGCGGGCAATGATTAGTTTGGACTTGCACTTACATGCTCAGTGCCCAGAAGGATTTCACCTGAATGCCTTGCGGGGTAATTTTCAATTCTGAGAATAGACTTTTCGATTGTTAGTTTGGTTCATCGGGATATGTTTTCGTTTTTATCGAATAAAAAGGTCTTACTGATGAAAGAGAATATTCCTAGTGTAACGCGTACTCATATTGATGTTGACTGCTGTGACAGCAGTGCAGTTTTTGTGCTTGATAATGGTCATGAACATTTCGCCATTTCCCTTGAAATGATACTCTCGTGTCTGAAAGTGGCAGAGGAACACGGCCATGTACCTGAAATTGACGCGGACTGGTGGTGTTTTATCGCTAACCATACTGCGTTGGGATACCCGCCATGAGGCATAACAATGGATGTATTCAAAATTTCCGTTGATACACAGCAGTTTCACAAGATTACCCAAGATAACTTTGATCAGGTTACGAAAAAGCAGGCTCCCTGGTATCAGCCAATTAATGGTCACCAAGGATGGTTTGCGGTTTGCCCGGCTTGTGATAACCCGATCCAGATTATAGGAATGCTTGAGCGTGATGCGCCGTATGGGAAGCACTTCTTCCCGACTGCCGGTGCCGTGTCTGTACCGTTGAAAGGTCGTACTGATAAGGAAGAATATGAGTGGTGCCCCTATGCAAGCAAGAATAAGCATCTAACGAAAGATGATCGGCGAGCGGCGGGTAGTGAGCTTGCTGTATTGATAAAACAAATCTTAATTGAGCAATTTGACCGGGTTATTTACCTGTTAGAAAAGACAACTGGAATGAGGATTTCATTTGCTCTGGCGAAACAGATGCTTGAAGAATACCGCGCGGCTGAAGGCTGGCGCTACAGGGGAGCAACACGGCAGAATATACCTTGGGTATTTGCATACATGATGCAAGCTAAGCGGGTGAGAGGTCGAACATTTTTCGATAAAAAACTCACCGAAGATCTCTTAACCAGACGACCAGATTTAACCTGTAATACCAATGGGAAAATTGATATTAAGGACGATACAAAATTCTGCGATTTGAGTTTTAGTTTCATCAGACATCGTCGCCATGTTAATCAACATACGTTGTCTGAAAGTATTGAGTTCAATATTGCAAACTCAAAACAGGAAACGGTATGCAAAAGGGAAATTATTTTTGAGCACGACTATTTCCTGAAACTGATAAACAGTAAAAATGAGGCTAGCAGGAGAATGAACTTTGTTGAGCTTGCCAGAAGCGTACTGGCCTGACAGGCTAAAAGTTCGATATCGAATTGTGAGTTGTTGATTGCCCAATAAGAATCAGCGTTTAACGTAGCGGAATTTCCACTTAACAGGCTTCCGCTATGTTGAATCTGAAATCTTTTCTCCGTCTGGGGCGTTCACGCCCGGATGCTCTCCCGATCGTTGAGTCGATAAAACCCTCTTTGCTCCCGGGCTATTTTCTACCCATGACCGCCAGTGAACTGCTGGCGACAACCCGCCGTCAGCAGTGGCTGCAATCGCTCTGGGATTATTCGTCCCTGCCGAAAGACATGTATCGCCACTATTACCTTGCTCCGCTGGAGCATTGTGTGATGCTGATGCAGCAGTTTCCTCTTACGGAAAGTGGGCCATATGCCCATCCCGGAGGGATGGCTGACTATATGCTGGAAACGGTATCCTATGCGGCGCGGTTGTCGAAAAGCTACATGTTGCCGGTTGGCGCACCGCCTGAAGAACAGGCCGCGCAAAGCGCGGCCTGGAATGCGGTTGTTGTGTATACGGCTATGCTACCTTCGCTTGAATATCTTTGCCATCTTCACGTCGAGCTGGAAAACGGTAAACGCTGGTTTCCCCTGCTGGACGCACCTCAGGAGCCTTATCGTTTTCGTTTTACGCCGGAACAGTCGCCGGAACGGTTGCAAAGTTTTGGCGCAATGCTTGCGTGGAAGATTATCCCTCTAGAAGCGATTAACTGGTTGAGCAGCTGGCCGGAAGCCATCAAGACTCTGTCAACGTACCTGACTGGCTTCCGGGCGCAGTCGGGTGTGATCAATGCCATTGTATCAGAAGCTATTCGCCTTACTGCTGGCGCACCAGAAGGTGAGCCACCTGCTGTTCCGTCGATGAGCATTTCAGCTCAGGCTGAACCATTGCTGGGGGACGCGTTGCTTTCCGGATTCGTTGATGATGTGTCGGAACTGGTTGCATCGTATTCCGAAGAGGAAATCCTTCCGGCAGCGGAACCTGATCCTATTTTGAATACAGACTTGATATTCCCGGATGAGCAGGAAGAGCAGGATGATACTGATACATTGCTGGCAATGATGGGATTCGCCAGCGCAGATGCAGTAGAAACCGGAGAAACCACGCCATCTGGCGAGTCGAACGATCCTGGAGAGGCATTCTGGCAATGGCTGGTTGCGGGATGTAGTTCTGGTAGCCTGACAACGAACTAACCTGATGGGCGGATTCACCTGGTCGCTGGTTACGTATTTCTGCGTGCGCCGGGGATTTTTCACCAGTATCTGACAGAGACGAATGCGCCGGGAAAAGATAAGGCCCGGCTTCAGAAAGCATTTGAGCGACTGGGCCATCATCGGCAGGACAATGGTACGATGTATACCTGTCAGTTGTACCAGAATGAGCAACGGGAAGGACGCTTTGAGAAACTGAGTGGCTATCTGGTACTTGCCAGTAAAATTTTTCCGGGTAATAACAACCCTGGAGATAACCCGCTACTAATTGTTTTATAAGGATATTATTATGGATGACTTTTCCTTTGGGCTTCTTACTGAGCAGTATTTTTACAGCAAATCGTTACGGCCGGCGACGGAGTGGAGCTACCAGAAAGTAGTTCGCTCATTCGAAGGATTTACATCGTTTAATCCGACTAAGATCGATCACCTGATGGTACTGAAGTGGTGCCATTCAGTGCTGAATGATAAGAACTGTGCTACCAGGACGTGGAATAACAAAGTTGCCCATATGAGGGCGCTATTTAATTTCGGCATTAAGCAGGGGCTGTTGCCGCAGGCTGAAAATCCTTTCAATGGCGCGGTTGTTCGCCCTGGAACGAAAAAGAAGAAAACGCTGACACAGACGCAAATGGACGCGATGTACCGGCTGATGGAGCAACATCTGGACGCTGAGACAGGGAGGGGGAACAGCAGTATGTTCAACGGTCGTAGAAATGCGCTACTACCGGCATGGTTCTGGTTAACCGTGATGGATGTGTTTCGTTATACCGCCATTCGACAAAATCAGCTTCTGCATATCCGGCTAAGCGATATCAATCTTGAGGAGCGATGGATTGACCTGAATCTCGAGGGAGCTAAAAATCATCGCGAGCATCGGGTTCCAATTGTCTCGTCATTGTATCCATCGCTGGAGGAACTAGTGAGAAAAGGCGGTGAGGCTGGGATGGAGTTGGGTGATCAGATATTCAATGTGGGCTGGTTCGATCTGGTGAGGAAGAGTAAGTATCCAGAGGTGATGAACGAGTATCCATTACGAGCGTTCTTCCGGCGCTTATCACGGGAGTGTAAGTTTACGGTTACCCCTCACCGGTTCCGCCATACGGTGGCAACACACATGATGAAATCACCAGAACGCAATTTGTACGCGGTGAAGAAACTTCTGGGTCATGTCAGCATTACATCGACGCTGGAATACATTGATGAAAGTGTTGATAGCCTGCGGGATATACTGGAAACTGAATTGATGTAATGAGGAAAGCCTTAGGAATGGTGTCAAATACTAACATTATTTGACATTGAAAAGATTTCTTGCAAATATCAGACGCGAAAAAACAGACTTGCTGTAACAAGTCTGTTCTTCAAGAGCCTTTCTTCAACAACAAGTAACAGCGCTACGTCGTGTTTTTACTGGCTCGTCTTCGTGTCCGTCAGGATTGCATCTTGCAAATCTGACCAACCGGCTTTGAATAGTGGTGCCCGAACTCGGAATCGAACCAAGGACACGGGGATTTTCAATCCCCTGCTCTACCGACTGAGCTATTCGGGCAACGGGGCGCATTAAACCGTAATCCGGCATTCGCGTCAATATCTTTTAATGAAAATTACCAAGATCTTGGCTGTTTGCACTGTTTTTAGGCAACCTGCGGAATAAATCGACATTGAGAGGGTTCCCTTCGGTTGGAAACCCTTTTTAGTGATTAGTTTCCGCTATGGTAAAGCGGGAAGGCGCCAAACAATAGGCCACCCACCATCAGCATCAAGCTAATAAAAATTCCCCACTTAATGGCAAATTTCTGATGCTCTCCGACATCTACTTTCGCCAGTCCAGTGAGCAGGTATAACGAAGGGACTAAGGGGCTAATGAGGTGAAAAGGCTGACCAATAATAGAGGCGCGAGCGATCTCTTCGGCGGAGATACCATAACCCGCAGCAGTTTGCGCAATAACCGGCAGAATCCCGAAATAGAAGGCATCATTCGACATAAAGAAGGTAAAAGGCATACTGATAATGGCAGTAAACACTGGCAAGTAAGGGCCAAAAGCGGGAGGAATAATAGAGAGGACCGATTTCGCCATCGCATCGACCATTCCTGTACCGGACAGGATCCCGGTGAAGACCCCGGCTGCAAAAATCAGCGAGGTAACAGCCAAAACATTTGCCGCGTGTGAGGCAATGCGGTCTTTCTGTTCAGTAAGCTTAGGATAATTCAACATGACTGCTAGGGCGAAACTGACCATAAATAGAATTTGAATTGGCACAATGCCGACAACGAGCAGTACCAATAGTGCGGTGGTCAGGAGTAAATTGGGCCAAAACATTTTTGGGCGTTTATTTTTCTCACATTCCTCGAAGGTACCGCCGCCGAGATTGAGTTGGATATCGTGCAAGGCACCTACTTCTTGTCGACCTAGGCGACGATGCTCTTGGATACCAAACCACGTCGCGAGCGCAACTAAGCTCACGCAGCCTAAAAAGATAGCCGGTAACATCGGAACGAAAATATCTAAGGCATCGATATCGAGGGCCGCCGCTGCACGAGCGGTGGGGCCGCCCCAAGGGGAGAGATTCATAATACCGCTGGCAAGGTTGACCACGCAGGTCATCATTAAAATATTCAGGCCGAGCTTACGATATAAGGGTAAGAACGCAGCAATAGCGATCATGTAAGTGGTGGAGCTATCACCATCCAGTGAAACAAGTAACGTCAGGATGGCCGTTCCGGCTAACACTTTAACGGGGTCGCCCTTGACGATGCGAAGAATAAATTTGACCAGGGGATCGAAAAGCCCAGCGTCGATCATGATGCCAAAATAGAGTATCGAAAACGTTAACATTACACCGGTTGGCGCGAGGGTTTTCACCCCTTTAAGCATCATCTCTCCTAAGCCTTGATAAAAACCGCCGAGTAGAGCAAACAGAATAGGAATAAGGATAAGTGCGATGAGGGCTGACATTCTCTTGGTCATGATGAGATACATAAAGCAAATCACCATGCTGAATCCCAGTATTGTTAACATATCAACACCTTCCATTTTGGGGTAGGAGGTCGTTCCTCCTACATTTTTATAGTTATTTATCATCACGTTAGAATAACGGATGCGCTAACATCATGCTGAGTTGGGAAGCATTAGTTGATACGAATGTATCAGGATGGATGGATTCTAGTAACCATCTGTTAACAACCGGGAGGGGGTATTTGTTATTTTTTTGAGCAAGATCTCTGTTTAACCCGATGGCGAGATAAGGGGAAGCGTCGTGCTTCCCCTGTCGAATTACTTTGCAGTGGGCAGTCGCTTAATAAACGCTTCTGGCGGCAGAAAGCCGGTAATGCGAGAGTGAGGAATTTCTTGGCCTTGTGCATCGAAGAACAGTAAAGTTGGTAGCCCCAGCACCTTCAGTGAAGATAACAGTTCAACATCTTGCGGCTGATTCTTTGTCACATTGGCTTGCAAGCGTTGCATGCCACTCATCGCTTGCTGGACCTTGGGATCAGAGAAGGTATATTTCTCAAACTCCTTACAGGCCACGCACCAATCGGCATACAGGTCGAGCATGGTGACTGATTGATGAGGTTTATTCAGTTTTTGCTCCAGCTCCTGTCGATTTGCAATAGGGGTGAACTGTTGAGCAGAAGGCTTAACCGTCGCTGTCACGGTAAAAGTGAACAGGGCCTCTTGAAGAGGACGCGCGGCGATCACTGCCAGCACTAACCAGACCAATGCCAGCCAACGCCCCCAGGTCTTAGTACTTTTTACAGATAAAATAAACGCCCAACCTGCTAGTGAGACAGCCAGCAAAGCCCAGAGACGTTCTCCCCAGACCTCTCCTAGCACTCGTTCGAGCAGAAAAACGGGCAGGGCAAGGATCACAAAACCAAAACCTTCTTTAACGGTTTGCATCCATGGCCCGCTGCGGGGAAGAAGTTTATTACCAAACAGCGTGACCAGAATCAGGGGTAATCCCATCCCTAAGGCATAGAGATAGAGCGTTCCCGCCCCTTGCAACACCTGCCCACTCTGCGCGATATACAATAAAATGGCGCTCAGTGGGGCGGTAGTGCAGGGGGAACAAATCAGTCCGGCTAGAATACCCATACAGAGTACGCCGACTATCGACCCCCCTCGTTGTTTATTACTCAGTAGCGCTAAACGAGTCTGTAGTGAGGCTGGGAGTTGTAAACTAAAAGCGCCAAACATCGATAGGGCCAGTAAAATGAAGAGGCCTGATAGGAGCGTTAATAAAATCGGGTTCTGTAACGCGGCTTGAAATTTTAACCCTGCTGCGGCGACGACAACTCCCAGTATGGTGTAGGTGATCGCCATACCCTGCACGTATACAATCGCGAGTAATGCGGTACGGGAAAAGGAGAGTTGCTGTTTACGACCCAATATAATTCCTGAGATCAGCGGATACATCGGTAACACACAGGGCGTTAAAGCCACACCAATACCGATTAACAGTGCCCAAAGTGGCGTATAGGGCAATGAGGGGGGGAGTGATTGCGAAGAGGGCGCTGTGACCGGCTTAGCGACCACTGCATTGAGCGGGACGGTTTTGGTTTCCGGTGGGTAGCAAAAACCTGCGGCGGCACAGCCTTGATAGGTCACCACTAGCGTAGGATTATGCTGGGTGGCGGTAAGCGGTAGCGAGAGGACGATATCTTGCGGATAAATTTCGCTATCACCAAAAAACTCATCACGGTGGGGCTTACCTTGTGGGAGCTGCCATGCGCCTAGCGAGGCATCGTGCGCCTCTACACTTATTTTCTGACGATAAAGATAGTAACCCTGTTTAACCTGCCAGCGCAGTGTGACGGTATTGGCCTGCTGAGAAAAATCGAAGCCAAATGCCTGATCGACGGGAACAAACCCTTTTTGTTGTCCAAAAAGATCGGCTTGCGCACCAACAGGTAATAACGTTATGAGCAGTAAAAATATACGAACAAAGAGGCCTGAACTCATAGAACCATTCACTATTGTTAAGAGGCAAAGAGGTGTAAAAAACAGATGGGAGAGCATAACATGAAAACAGCATTGCTGAAAAAGCCAGCAATGCTGTGCCGAAGATGACTGATTAGGAGTCTTCGTTAAATAATTTCGCTTTATAGGCAGGATGCATCAAGTTTTCGACGGAGAAAATATCGTCCAGTTCTGACTCAGTGAGCAGTTCTCTTTCAAGTACGACCTCACGGACACTTTTCCCGGTTTCAGCACAGATTTTACCCACAATATCGCCATTATGATGACCAATATAAGGGTTTAGATAAGTGACGATACCGATCGAGTTAAACACGTAAGACTCACAAATAGCTTGGTTAACGGTAATGCCGTTGACGCATTTCTCCAACAGGTTGTAGCAAGCATTGCTGAGGATTGAGATCGACTCAAACATGGCTTGGCCGATGACGGGTTCCATCACATTTAACTGCAATTGCCCAGCTTCCGCCGCCATGGTCACGGTCGTGTCGTTACCAATCACCTTGAAGCACACTTGGTTAACCACTTCGGGCACAACCGGATTGACCTTGGCTGGCATGATCGATGAACCGGCTTGCAATTGCGGCAGATTGATCTCGTTTAACCCTGCGCGAGGACCGGAAGAAAGTAAGCGTAAATCGTTACAGATTTTCGAGAGCTTAACGGCCAGACGTTTTAACGAAGAGTGGACCATGACATAAGCGCCACAATCGGAGGTGGCTTCGATAAGGTCTTCAGCCGCGACAACAGGGAGTTGCGTGATTTGTGCAAGGTAGTTAACCGCGAGTGTTTGATAGCCTTCAGGCGTATTGAGGCGCGTGCCGATAGCCGTTGCACCCAGGTTGACCTCTAACAATAGCTGAGCGGTGTGCAGAATACTTTTCGTTTCTTCTTTCAATAACACGCTAAAAGCTTTGAACTCTTGGCCGACGGTCATCGGTACCGCATCTTGTAGCTGGGTGCGACCCATTTTTAAGATATGGGAAAACTCTTTTGACTTACGATCAAAGCCTTCACTTAGCTGAGTGATGGCTTCTATAAGTTTAAGTAGTGAGTGATACACCGCGACACGGAAACCGGTAGGGTAGGCATCGTTGGTCGACTGACACATATTAACGTGGTCATTCGGGTTAAGGTGTTGGTATTCACCTTTTTGGTAACCCATCAACTCCAGCCCGATGTTGGCCAGCACCTCATTGGTATTCATATTGACCGAGGTACCCGCGCCCCCTTGATAGACATCAACAGGGAATTGGTCGATGCAGGTTCCATTATTCAGGACTTCATCGCAGGCTTTGATGATCGCTTCAGCAATACTGCGTGGCAGCGTCTTAAGGTCACGGTTGGCCAATGCTGCAGCCTTTTTCACCATTACCATGCCGCGAACAAATTCAGGAATATCGCTGATTTTACTGCTGCTTATATAAAAATTTTCAATCGCACGTAACGTATGAATTCCAAAGTAAGCATCAGCGGGGACTTCACGCATGCCGAGGAGGTCTTCTTCGATACGAATATTTTTGGTCATGAGAGCCTTCTTATAATAGGTCGTCGTTTTCCATGTCGACGGTAATGTTGCCGTATAGATTTAACCGGCGCTGCGCGAAGCGTAGCAAACCGTGACGCGATCATAGGCGGTTTTATTTAAAATTCAGCCACACAGATCACTATATAGTAACTTTTTTTTTACATTTAATCCCTCGGTAACCGAGATTACCGAATCATTGTGCTTAGTGTATGGACAGGCACTGGGATTTAACAATAGTAAAAACGAATTGTTTACGGCATTGATTCGACGCTAGGGATTTCGAGATGACAAATATTGACAAAAAAGTCGCCCCTTTATGCTGCTTTCTAGGGGAATTACCTTGAATTGCGCGTAATACGTACCCATGATTAGCAAATAGGTCGAACAGCGATCCTTTTTACGAATCTGAGGAGACCACCGTGCGTTGGTTACCATTTATAGCTTTATTTATCTTGGCATGGATCGAGATATCACTCTTTATTAAAGTCGCTCATCTCTTTGGTGTGCTATTAACGTTATTACTGGTGATAGCCACTTCAGCTATAGGGTTATCTCTGGTGAAAAATCAAGGCATCAAAAATTTCCGCCTGATGCAGGAAAAACTGGTCCGTAATGAGAATCCAGCCCCTGAAATGACGCGTGGATTATCCCTATTTCTAGCGGGTTTTTTATTGATTTTACCCGGCTTTTTTACCGATTTCTTAGGGGCGCTATTGCTGCTTCCTCCGGTGCAGCAACGACTCACTCATAAGCTGATGCCTTTTATCACCGTTTGGGGAGGCCGAGGCCAGGCGGGTAGGGATACTGGTCACACCATGGAGGGAGAGTTTGAGCGTCGTGAAGAGAAACAACTCGACCATCGCGATGACAGCGCCTCAACTCATAAAACAGATTAACTCCCTCTTATATCACGCTAGCTGAGCCTAGCGTGTTATCTCTGGACTCCCCTGCGCCTTAGTAGCCTAAAAAGGTCTCAATAGGGAAATTTTTTCAAAAAAATTTCTCATCTACCCTTGAAAGTGAAGCCTATCGTCCCTACCTCTAAAGTCACGAAGCCAGTTTGGCATCAAATTTAAAATAATGCGTGATTAGCTATCTCATAGGAGAACGATCAAATGAACATTCGTCCATTACATGACCGTGTAATTGTTAAGCGTAAAGAAGTTGAAGCAAAATCAGCAGGCGGTATCGTATTGACTGGTTCTGCAGCGGGCAAATCAACCCGTGCTGAAGTTTTAGCTGTGGGCAATGGTCGCATTCTTGAAAATGGTGAAGTAAAACCACTGGACGTAAAAGTCGGTGATGTAGTGATCTTTAACGAAGGTTACGGCGCTAAAACAGAAAAGATTGATAACGAAGAAGTTCTTATCATTTCAGAGAACGATATTCTCGCCGTAGTGACTGCGTAATTACACGGAATATTTCATTATTAAATATTGAAGGAATAGAAAATGGCTGCTAAAGACGTAAAATTTGGTAATGATGCACGCGTTAAAATGTTACGCGGCGTAAACATTCTTGCTGACGCGGTAAAAGTGACTCTAGGTCCTAAAGGCCGTAACGTTGTTCTGGATAAATCCTTTGGTTCTCCGACCATCACTAAAGATGGTGTTTCCGTTGCGCGCGAAATCGAATTAGAAGACAAGTTCGAAAACATGGGCGCTCAAATGGTGAAAGAAGTTGCCTCTAAAGCGAATGACGCAGCAGGTGACGGTACCACTACCGCAACCGTTCTTGCGCAATCTATCGTTAACGAAGGTCTTAAAGCGGTTGCAGCGGGCATGAACCCAATGGATCTGAAACGTGGTATCGATAAAGCGGTTATCGCGGCGGTTGAACAACTGAAAACCCTATCCGTTCCTTGCTCTGACTCTAAAGCGGTTGCTCAGGTCGGCACCATCTCTGCCAACTCTGACACCAGCGTTGGTACCCTGATCGCTCAAGCGATGGAAAAAGTGGGTAAAGAAGGTGTTATCACCGTTGAAGAAGGTACGGGTCTACAAGATGAGTTAGACGTAGTAGAAGGTATGCAGTTTGACCGTGGTTACCTGTCTCCTTACTTCATCAACAAACCAGAAACCGGCGCAGTTGAATTAGAACAACCTTTCATCCTGTTAGCCGATAAGAAAATCTCTAACATCCGTGAACTGTTACCTTTACTCGAAGCCGTGGCTAAAGCAGGTAAACCTCTGCTAATTATTGCTGAAGATGTTGAAGGCGAAGCACTAGCGACCCTAGTGGTTAACACCATGCGTGGCATCGTGAAAGTGGCTGCGGTTAAAGCGCCTGGCTTTGGTGATCGCCGTAAAGCAATGCTACAAGATATCGCAATCCTAACCGGTGGTTCTGTGATTTCTGAAGAGATTGGTATGGAGCTGGAAAAAACAGCTTTAGAAGATCTGGGCCAAGCTAAGCGTGTGGTGATTAACAAAGATACCACGACTATCATCGATGGTATTGGTGAAGAAGCGAACATCAAAGGCCGTGTAACGCAAATTCGTCAACAAATCGAAGAAGCAACCTCTGATTACGACAAAGAAAAACTTCAAGAGCGTGTAGCGAAACTTGCTGGCGGTGTAGCCGTTCTGAAAGTGGGCGCAGCAACTGAAGTTGAAATGAAAGAGAAAAAAGCACGTGTAGAAGATGCCTTACATGCGACGCGTGCCGCTGTTGAAGAAGGCGTTGTGGCAGGCGGTGGTGTTGCATTAGTCCGCGTTGCCGCGAAAATTACTGGCCTGACCGGTGATAACGAAGATCAAAACGTCGGTATCCGTGTTGCACTGCGTGCGATGGAAGCGCCACTCCGTCAAATCGTCGCTAACGCAGGTGAAGAGCCCTCTGTCATTGCAGATAAAGTGAAGCAAGGCGAAGGCAACTTCGGTTATAACGCTGCAACGGAAGAATACGGTAACATGATCGACTTCGGTATTCTGGATCCGACTAAAGTAACGCGTTCTGCACTGCAATACGCTTCTTCTGTTGCGGGTCTGATGATCACGACTGAATGCATGATCACTGAACTGCCTAAAGATGACAAAACTGACTTAGGTGCAGCCGGTGGAATGGGCGGCATGGGTGGAATGGGCGGTATGATGTAAGGTGACTCCGGTCACTGGCAAACATTGCCTCTCTAGCCAGACAGCGTAAGCTGCCGAGTTAGCCAGCCGAAACCCTAGCGAAAGCTAGGGTTTTTTATGTCTATCGGATAAGCGAGGAGAGTAATCTGTTACCTTATCGGAACTCAACTAGGCTTATCTTTTAGCCGATAAGTCACTCTTGCCGGGCAATCCACGATGGGGGACTTTTCACGGCATAGCTGGAATTTAACGATGATTGCCGATATTCTAACGGCTCTTAAGTAAGCCAAGACGTTGTAAAGCCTAACTAGGCACCAAGTAATACTCTACTACGTATAATAACGAGGAATAAAATGCGTTTACTTTCAGTCATTCCGGTTTTGGTTGCAGTACTTGTCGTCGCTGGCTGTAGTTCGTCCGGTAATCAATTGAATGCGGCGGGGCAGAATGTGCGCTTCATTGACCAACAACCCGGCACGGAATGCCATTATATTGGTACGGCGAGTGGCGAGCAGAGCAATTGGTTCTCTGGCCAGCAAATCGAAGGGGGTAACTCTTTGCGTGGCGCGGCGAATAACTTGCGTAATCGTGCTGCAGAAATGGGCGGTAACGTTATTTATAACGCAAGCACTCCAGGGCTTAGCTTAGTGTCGAGCTTTGTACCGGTCGCGACTAAGATGTCTGGCCAAGTTTATAAGTGCCCTTAATCGTTTAATCGATAGGCGTATCAAACTGGGTTGATACGCCTATCGATAGCCCTAGTTGAGGGTACGTAAGCCTTGTTGCTTATGTTGTAACTCTGCAGTAATTTTCTCAATATCGGCTTGTTTCTCAGCGATTTTCGCGCGATATTTTGCCATCTTCTCTGCGTTATTCTTCGCGGTTGCCTTTTGAAGATCTTGTTGACTCTCCTGCAAATCCTGCTGTTTTTCTTCTAATTTACGCTGTAACTTTTCAACGTCTTGTTCTGCATCGCGCCGAACACTTGACGCGGTACAGTTCTCTTTGACTTCCGCTAAGGCCTTTTTCAAGCCTGCCACTTGATGACTATTGTTATGCTGTTGTGCGTAACTCAGTTGTTCGTTTAACGCGGCTTCTTTTTGAGCACAGGTCTGTACAGCAAATGCTTGCTGGGTGACAAGCAGGGCTGCAAGAGAGAGTAACGGTACAGATAATCGCTTTTTCATAGATATTCCTTTCATAAAAGATTAATCGTCAGCTGTAGTTACCACTCCCATTACACCTGACGGAGCTGCAAGTCTAATGGTGTTTTACTCGGTTCACCGCCGATTTCCCGAGCAAGACGGGGAACTAGATAGCCAGACACTTTACTCAATAAGCCGTGCATAATGATACGCGCTTCTTCATCGGAGACATAAAAGTGTGCGGCCCCCTGCACTTTATCCAAAACATGGAGGTAGTACGGGATAATTCCGACATCAAACAGACGGTTACTTAGGGTAGCAAGAATGGTGGCATCGTCGTTGATATCGCGCAATAAAACACTTTGATTCAGTAACGTGACGTTCGCGGTTTTAAGGCGAGCCATTGCGTGGGCGAACTCGGCATCAATTTCTTGAGCATGATTGACATGGGTGACCATGATCACTTGTAGGCGAGAGGCCGCAAGTCGTTGGCATAATGTTTCTGTGACCCGCGCGGGGATGACGACCGGTAAACGCGAATGGATCCTTAAGCGTTGAATATGGGGAATCGCTTCCAGTTCACCGATTAAATAATCCAACTCATGATCCTTAGCCATTAAGGGATCACCGCCGGAGAAGATAATTTCGTTTAATTCTGGGTGTTGACGGATATAATCAAGCGCGACTTGCCAATTGCGCTTATTACCTTGGTTATCTTGGTACGGGAAATGGCGGCGAAAACAGTATCGACAATTGACTGCGCAGCCCCCTTTTACCAATAACAGCGCACGGTTGACGTATTTATGGAGTAACCCAGGTACTGCCGCGGTTTGTTCGTCAAGTGGATCAGTCGAATAGCCAGGCGTTACGGTAAACTCGCTGGCTTGCGTGACGACTTGGCGTAGTAGGGGATCGTTAGAATCGCCTTGAGCCATTCGACGAATGAATGCACGGGGGACACGCAGTGCAAATAAACGGCGTGCGTCATGGCCTGCCTGGAGTTCAGGTAGGTGATCGAGATTTAAAAGTTGTAGTAATTCAGCAGGTTCTGTTACAACGTCTGCAAGTTGCTGCAACCAATCTTCTCTCGCAGGGGTATTTAGGGTTACAATGTTTGCCATTTTTGGCTTCATACCAGTGATTATTTATAGAGGGCCTTCATGGCAACATATTCTAGCAACGATTTTCGTAACGGTCTTAAAATCATGTTCGACAACGAACCTTATGCTATCGAAGCAAGTGAGTTCGTTAAACCCGGTAAAGGCCAAGCTTTCGCGCGCGTAAAAATGCGTCGCCTGCTAACCGGTAAACTGATTGAAAAAACCTTCAAATCAACCGATTCAGCAGAAGGTGCTGATGTTGTTGATGTAACCTTAACTTACCTTTACAACGACGGTGAGTTCTGGCATTTCATGAACAACAACACTTTCGAGCAATTAGCGGCAGACGCTAAAGCTGTCGGTGAGAACGACATCTGGTTGCAAGACCAAGCTGAATGTATCGTTACTTTATGGAATGGTAACCCGATTAGCATTCTTCCACCAAATTTCATTGAAGCTGAAATCGTCGAAACTGACCCTGGTTTAAAAGGCGATACGGCTGGAACAGGTGGTAAACCGGCTAAACTAACAACCGGTGCTGTAGTAAAAGTACCATTGTTTGTTCAAATCGGTGAAATTATCCGTGTTGATACACGTTCTGGTGAATACGTTTCGCGCGTTAAGTAAGTGTAAGCGCGCCTTGATGGCGCGTTTTTTCTAAAGGTAAAGCGCGATGAAATCATTAGTAATAACAGTGGCTATTTTATTTCTGTTTAGCGCGTCGCTCACCGCTTGTAATACATTTCGTGGGATGGGCGAGGATGTTTCTAGCCTAGGTCACGCCATTTCTCACGTTGCTAGCTGATAGCCTATCACCCTTTTTCACCGTTTAAGCCAGTGCATACCCACTATGCGGACGCATCGTCCCCTATGACTTTTTTTGGAAGGATAATCTTGATGAACGAATCGGACTTGTGGCTGCCGAGCGCGCCTATTGTCAATCTGCTTAAGCGTGCAAATTTGCTAGCCGATATTCGGCGTTTCTTTGCTGATCGTGGAGTTTTAGAAGTCGAAACCCCCGCAATGAGCCAAGCGACGGTGACAGATATTCATCTGGTCCCTTTTATCACGCGCTTTGTGGGGCCTGGTGCGGCACAAGGGCGTGATTTATGGTTAATGACTAGCCCTGAATATCATATGAAACGTTTGCTGACCGCAGGCAGCGGGCCGATCTATCAAATGAGTCGTTGCTTCCGTAATGAGGAAGCTGGACGTCATCATAACCCAGAATTCACTATGCTTGAGTGGTATCGTCCGCATTACGATATGTATCGGTTGATGAATGAAGTTGATGATTTACTGCAGCAGATTATTGAGTGCGAACCCGCAGAAACGCTTTCCTATCAACAAGCTTTCCAGCGCTATTTAGGGATTGATCCGCTCACGGCAGACAAAGAGCAATTAGTGACCTGCGCAGAGAAACTTGGCGTAGGAGATTTAGTTGAGCGAGAAGAGGACCGGGATACCGTCCTTCAGCTGTTATTTATGCTAGGCGTTGAAACGCAGATAGGGCAAGAAAATAAACCCGCCTTCGTCTATCACTTCCCTGCATCCCAAGCGGCGTTGGCTGAGATCAGTACCGAAGACCATCGTGTAGCTGAGCGCTTCGAAGTCTATTTCAAAGGCGTAGAGTTGGCCAATGGTTTCCGTGAATTAACCAATAGTGATGAGCAGCGTCAACGCTTTGTCGCGGATAACCGTCGTCGCCAGCTAATGGGGTTACCTGAACATCCGATCGATGAGCGTCTATTGGCGGCACTAAGTGCCGGTATGCCTGACTGCTCGGGGGTGGCATTGGGCATTGACCGTTTGGTTATGCTTGCCCTGAAAGCGGACTCGTTAAAAGAGGTTATGGCCTTTACCGTCGAGAATAGCTAATCACCCCAGCCAGTCACGATGACTGGCTGAGTGTATTACAGGCCACCCGCGTGGTACTGGGTTGACTGCATGGCCGCCGCTGATTTACCGACTTGTTCCATCCTTACCTGAACAGGCGGGTAAGGCAGCTCTATATTATGTTCATTAAAGCTATTTAGAATCTGTTGATGCAGGTCGTGACGCAGTGGCATACGGTGTCCGATCTCAGCGGCATAAATTCTTAATTCAAACAGTTGAATACCTTGATGGATATCCACTAAAAACGCTTCTGCTGCGGGCGTTTTTAAGACATAACTGCAGCGGTTAGCTGCCGCCAGAAGTAAATCAGTCACTACGGCGCTGCTGACATGAGGGGGGGCCGGGATGTTTAATACCACTCGTGTATGGGCATCCGACAAGGACCAGTTAATAAACTGTTCGGTAATAAAGGCTTTGTTAGGCACAATAATTTCCTTTCGATCCCAGTCCGTAATAGTCGTCGCACGGGTATTAATCCGCGAGATAGTGCCGGTTAAGTCTCGTATGGTGACGGTATCACCAATTCTGATCGGTTTCTCAAACAGAATAATCAGGCCTGAGATAAAGTTTGCGAAAATTTCCTGTAAACCGAAGCCTAATCCCAGACCCATTGCCGCGACTAGCCATTGTAACTTAGACCAGTCGATACCAAGCATTGAGAAGCCCATCATTACGCCGATAATCATTAATAAATACTTAGTTAGCGTGGTGATGGCATAGCCTGTTCCCGGCGCGAGACTGAGATGCTGTAAGATAGCCAGCTCAAGCATCGCTGGCATATTTCTCACTAGCTGCAGGGTGATGATCAATACTAAGATAGCAATCAGCACCGCGCCTAATGTCACCTCTTGTACGCTCTCCACGCCTTGAATCGACGAGGTCACCCCCCACAGTGGGATATTCTCAAGGAAGGCGAACGCAGAGTGTAGCTCGGACCAAAGTAGAATTAAGGCAAAAAGCGCGACCAGCGCGAGCAGCGAGCGTACTAAGCGTAGCGACTGCGCACTAATGGTATCGAGATCAATCACTGGCTCT
Source organism: Rosenbergiella nectarea (assembly GCF_900111105.1). GTDB lineage: Bacteria > Pseudomonadota > Gammaproteobacteria > Enterobacterales > Enterobacteriaceae > Rosenbergiella > Rosenbergiella nectarea. The sequence continues at coordinate 318,007 of NZ_FOGC01000001.1, forward strand.
TCAATCGTCTCTTGGCTTTCGCTATTTAGTGCGGTGCTGTCATCCTCTTGATGACTTCGTGCACGGCTGGCGAGGATCTCTGCCCGACGTTGGCGTGCGCGGTCAAACTCGATACGGCGACGCTGGATTAACATCCAACGACGAATAATATGGTAAACGATCAGCAATAAAAACCAGATTCCCACTGAACTCTCGACTCTCGCTAAGAGTGCTTGAGCAGTAGCCAGATAACCCAGTAGCGAGGCAATAATCGCAATAGGTGGGATAAGGATCATGATATCCCACAGTAAGCGGTTGACCATATTGTGACTATTACCCTGCCGGTCAAAATAGAGAGGCAGGCCAGCACGGCGTAGCGCATTGGATACAATAGTCAGCGCGATACAGATCAGAATAAAACTTAGTCGACCCAATGAGGCGGTAAATGGACGATCTTCAATATTGTCGAAGGTGATTAATACCATCGTTAGGGGAACGATAAAGCCGATACTGAGGGAGTAATAGCGAACCGCTCGTGACACCGCCTGTGATGGCCAACGGAAATGGGCGATAAACAGGCCATTTGGGTGGGCGAAGGTCGCACTGATCATGAAGGCCCAGAGTAAGGGCAGGGTAGCCGTCACGCCATCACCCACGGCTACCGCAATCGGATAAGGCCAAGCGCGTTGTAGCCCATAACCGAGCGTCGCCCACAGAACCGGTAAGGGTAGGGCGACGAGTATTGACCAGAATACGGTGCGTAACGTTAGGGAAAAGCGATCTTGGGTCACTTTACCAATACGGCTGGCAGACCGTGCAAGAAAGGCGTGATAGTGGCGACGTGAGCTCAGGCTTACGATCACTAATATTAGCGCGCCAATGACCGGTAAAATAGACTCTCGGCTAGTGGCAACCATCACCAAGGCCTTACCTAATTGCCCCAAACTGTCTAAAGATAATAACCGAGTTAGGTCTTGCACGACCTGAAGTGGGTAATGCAGGGTGATGGGATTGATATCCGCCGTCCAAAAAAGATATCGGTGTGTGGCATCCGTGACATCGCCCAAGGCATCTTGTAGCTGTGTATACGCGACTTTTAATTTAGTGATTTCTAAAATTAAGGCATCACAGCCTGAAATTAATGAATTGAGTAACTCGCCCTGCGTATTGAGCTGTGCATCGAGGATCCGCCGTTGCTCGCTGGTAATCGATTTACCGCTGGCTTGACGTGTCTCGCGTAACGCATGCTGGCGGGCGAGTAGGTCTTCGTAATGCAGACGCTGAACACGTAGTTCACCCATTTCACTATCGATCTGCTGGGATTTCGGTGCATCAGGTAATCGAGCCACTTGCGCGCGCAGTGCCTCACCCAATAGCGTTGACTCGCCTAACCACTGTGATTGTTCGCGTAGAGTGGAGAGCGCTTGACGCACTTGCTGTGTTTGGTTGGCGACAAGTCGTTGCTGAGAAGAGACCAGCTCCATATGTTGGGCTTGCTGGTTCAGTGCAGCCGAGAGCTCGCGGTTAACGGTGAATTGCTCATGAATAACTGGCGGTAAGTCACCACTATTTTCTGCCAGTTGCTCTGTACGTTCTAAGGCGCGCTGCGCCTCATCTTGGCGGAGCGCACTTTGTCGGGTGCGCAGGGCTTGAAGATAGGCATCGAGCTGCGCAATCGTTTTTTGATGTAACTCAGCACGTAACTTTGCAAGCTCTTGCCGATTATTGGCAGAGAGCTGTGCCAGTTCCAGCTCATTAACCCGTGCTTTGTTGGCTGCGTTTTCTGTCTCGTAAGCATTGCCCCGGGCTTGGCCAAGTGGCGTTGAGGAGAGTTGGTAATTTTGTAAGCGACGATCGCTTTCAGAGAGCGCCCGTCGAGCATCTGTTTGATCACTGGGAAGTTGAGTGAGTGAGTCACTGATTTCCCGAGCCTGGTCCTGCTCCTGTTGTGCTAAGCGCCCTTCTTCCAACAGTTGGCTACTGACACGCAAGATCTCTTGTTCGATATCGCTACTGGATAACGCAGGATTAACCCGCTTACTGGTTTCATTAAGCGTGGTAATTTGTTGGCGCAAAGTCGCCGCAAGTTGCGGATAGTTATCAATAACTTGCTGGTATTGCCGCGCGTATTCAATCGATTGATTACGCTGGTTAGTGTAATCCAGCGCACTTTTTAAGGCTTGAATAATGTCGGTTTGTGCAGCGGGGTTTTTACTATTTTGCGCTTGTTCCAGCGCTTGCCGGATCTGCGGGGGTTCAGGCAGTGCATCACTAACGAAAGTAGTACTAAGCCCTAAGCTCAGTAGAATAACGGGTAATATACGCACTGCCAGGCCCTCAGTGTTAGGCTTCGGTCTGTTCTACCGTGCCACTTTCATTTTGTGGTGGGGTAGAGGTAGGCGCCTTGGTAGCGATTTTTTCCGCTAAAGGCTGCCCCATTCTTGTCGGAGCCTGAGCTTCTAATGCTTCACTGAGGCGGACTTGATCTGGAGCGAATAAGTTGATGACAGTAGAGCCGAGTTTAAAACGGCCCATCTCTTGGCCTTTCAGTAAGACAATCGCGCCTTTCTCGTCAGCTTGAGGGTAATGCCAACGCTGAATAACGCCTTCACGCGGTGGGGTGATGGTACCTGCCCAAACGGTTTCAATACTCCCGACAATGGTTGCACCAACTAAGATTTGCACCATAGGCCCCATATCGGTATCGAAATAGCAGATAACGCGCTCATTGCGGGCGAAGAGGTTTGGAATATTTTGTGCTGTTAGGGGATTAACGGAGTACAGATCGCCGGGGACATAGACCATTTCGCGTAAAATGCCATTACATGGCATATGCACACGGTGGTAATCGCGCGGGGCCAAGTAGGTGGTAATAAATTGACCATTGTAAAAGTGCTGCGCGCGTTCTTCATTCCCTGCCAGCAGGGCTTCCAGCGTATAATAGTGTCCTTTAGCTTGGAAAATTTGGTTTTCGTCGATACGCCCACATTGGCTTACTGCGCCGTCTGCAGGTTGGACAAGGATATTCGGCGCATGATCAATCACCCGAGCTTCATCCTTTAACGGCCGTACAAAAAACTCGTTAAAACTCCGGTAGCTCCCGGTATCTGGTTTAGCGGCTTCTTGCATATTCACTTTGTAATACCAGACGAAAATATCAATAACGGCCTTGGTTAGCCAGCCAGCTTGGCGACTTGCTCCCCAACCTGCAAGTTCTGTGAGTTGTTTCTTAGGAAGAAGAGCGTTGATACCTAATTTCAACTTATCTAACACGGGCGCCTCCTGGCGTACTCAATCGTTCTAAAATGTTATTGTGGGTAATGCCACAACCGTATAGGTGTGTAAAGTAAGAGGGATTAAGCCTTAACGGCGACTACTCTTTACTGGTGAAATTTTTTCTTATTTTAACTGAAGCCATGCTCTCGAGGATGCGATGATAATTCTCGAAACGCTGTTCATCAATCTCGCCTATCTCAACGGCGTGACGCAGCGCGCAACCTGGATCGTCAAGATGTTTGCAATCTCTAAACTTACACAGGCCCAAATACTGTTTAAATTCGACAAATCCTTGAGTGATTTGTTCCGGCTCCAAGTGCCATAGTCCAAACTCACGTACCCCCGGTGAGTCGATAACATCGCCACCTTGTGGGAAGTGATAGAGCCGAGCAGCGGTAGTGGTATGTTGACCTAAGCCTGAGTTATCTGAAACGTCGTTAGTTAAGATGGCATTATTATCGAGGGTATCAAAGCCTAATAACGCGTTCAATAAGCTCGATTTACCGACGCCCGACTGCCCAGCAAAAATACTGACTCGATCAGTTAACGCCTCTTCGAGCGGCTGAAGTCCTTCCCGCTGATGGCTAGAAACCTTTAACACGGGGTAACCAATATCTTGATAGATTGCCATCTGCTCATCCACAAATGCCATGGCGTCATCGTCGAGGAGATCGGTCTTATTCAATACTAATAGGGGGGCGATGTTCAGGGTTTCGCAGGCCACTAAGTAGCGGTCAATAATATTTAATGACAACTCAGGTAAAATTGCGGAGACAATAATGATTTGGTCGATATTAGCGGCAATGGGTTTGATCCCATCGTAGTAATCGGGGCGGGTCAGTACCGATTGTCGTTCGTGGACGGCCTCAACAATACCTTTACCCATACCTTCTAAAGGCGCACGCCATACCACACGGTCGCCGGTGACCAATGAGCGAATCGTTCTACGTAAATTACAGCGCCAAATTTGGCCTTGTGGATCTTCAATATCGGCGTGCATACCGAAACGGCTAATCACCCGGCCGTCTTGAGGTTCAGCAAATAGGCTATCATCAGGCTCCACTTTTCCCTCACGTTGCTGTAACCGACGTTGATGGTTGGCATTAACTCGCCGTTGTTGGCCCTTTGATAGTTTATTTTTACTCACACAACCTCTCACCTAATAGATGTTTCGCCCTGAGGGGGCAAAAGGTCTATGATACACCTTAATGAGAACAAATGGCGAATTTAGCCGGTAAGCGAGGGCGATGATGACGCAAAATAAAGATAATCTTATTTGGATCGACTTAGAAATGACGGGGTTAGACCCATTACGTGATCGGATTATTGAGATCGCCACGATAGTGACCGATGCGAATTTAACTGTGCTTGCTGAAGGGCCAGTATTGGCTGTGCACCAAAGCGACGAACAGCTCGCCTTAATGGATGAGTGGAACGTTAACACACATACCCAAAGCGGATTGGTCGCGCGGGTTAGGCAGAGTACCGTGTCGGAAGCGGAGGCAGAGCAGCTAACCTTAGAATTTCTAAAACAGTGGGTACCCGAAAACAGTTCACCTATCTGTGGTAACTCTATCGGACAGGACCGTCGTTTTTTAGTTAACTACATGCCACAGCTTGAAAACTATTTTCACTATCGCGCACTGGATGTCAGTACGTTGAAAGAGTTGGCGCGTCGTTGGAAGCCAGATATTTTACAAAAGTTTCATAAAAAAGGGACACATCAAGCGCTGGACGATATTCGAGAATCCATCGCCGAGTTGGCATTTTACCGTGAAAACTTTCTAAAGTTGTAACTTTTAGGATAATAACTGCGCAAACTGCCGAGTAAATCGGCAGTTGGAACGAAAAAATAAAAAAAGCGGTGTAGGGGGGTTGCACAGGACGATTATTCTCGTATAATTCGCACCCCGTAACGGTAATAAATATTTTTACTGTTCAGGACGCGGGAATAGCTCAGTTGGTAGAGCACGACCTTGCCAAGGTCGGGGTCGCGAGTTCGAATCTCGTTTCCCGCTCCAGGATGTCACTTAGTCGTACCCACCATAATGCGGGAATAGCTCAGTTGGTAGAGCACGACCTTGCCAAGGTCGGGGTCGCGAGTTCGAATCTCGTTTCCCGCTCCAAATTTTTATAGCCATCATCCATTCATAATCACGCCAATCTGTAGTACAGGTTTCTTCAGTACTTGTAAGACTTTTCAACAGAGTTATCCACAGGGTGTCCAACGCTGGATTCTAACAACTCGAATTACGCGAATAATCATATCTGTATGATTACTATGGTATTTTTATTTTCTACTCCCTGGTTTTTTTTATATAACGCCTATTACCTCCCTCAGACCAAAAAAGCTATTCACAGAGAAATTATCGTTGTAATTCTGTCGCTTAGGCCGGTTTCGACCTATTCTTCTTATTTATTCTTCCATCGCTCGGTTAGCGAGATTTGAGTAGGAGTCGAAATGATGCGTGGTATATCAACGGTTAATGAACAGCTTCCAAGCCATTGTTGGCCTGTCGGCGATATTGCAGGACTTGAACAGAAATTATGCCATAAGCATGATGGCTCCCCTTATACCTTGATGTGGCAAGCGGGTGAGGCGCTTGCAAGGCTGGTTTCCAAACACTATGCGGACGCACGACACTGCTTGATACTTTGTGGAACCGGAAATAATGGTGGTGATGGATTTGTACTGGCTTATCTTCTTCACCAAGCTGGCATCAAAGTGACGGTTGTAGAGGCTAGGTTGCACAATGAGAGACCGGTCGAGGCAGCGCGTGCCAAAGCGGTGTGGGATAATGTTGCGCCTCAAGCCCCATTATCCGCAGGCGATCCTTGGCCATGCGATATCGATCTCATTGTTGACGCGCTTTTTGGTATTGGCTTACATCAGGCTCCTCGCGAGGAAAGCCAAGGGTTGATCGACTTAGCGAATCATCACGCCGCGCCCGTATTAGCCGTCGATATTCCATCGGGCTTAGAAGCTCGAACAGGTCAGCCACTAGGTTCTGCATTACAGGCGGCAGTCACACTGACTTTTATTACATTAAAACCGGGGTTGTTAACCGGTAAGGGGCGAGCCTACAGCGGTAAATTGTGGGTGGCCGACTTGGGACTTTCTCGATTATTGCCTCAGCTTTCGCCACCGATTGAATGCCTTACTGCTCGGCATTTGCCGCAATGGTTACCCCAACGCCAAGCCAGCGCCCACAAAGGCGATATGGGAAAAGTGGTGATTATTGGGGGCGCAGAGGGGACAGCAGGTGCTATACGGCTCAGTGGTGAGGCCGCGCTACGAAGCGGAGCAGGTCTCGCCCGAGTATTGACCCATCCCTCGAATATAGTGCCATTATTGGCCGCAAGGCCTGAGTTGATGGTCGCAGAACTGACCCCTCAATCGCTTAAAGAGGCACTGGATTGGGCAGATATTGTGGCGATTGGTCCGGGACTTGGCCAATCCGACTGGGCAAAAAATGCGCTTGAAGACGTAAAATTAAGTAAAAAAACCATGGTATGGGATGCAGATGCGCTAAACCTCCTAGCAATCGAACCGGATAAACGTCAAAATCGGGTCCTGACTCCACATCCTGGAGAAGCAGCCCGATTACTGGGGATCAGCGTTGCTGAGGTAGAGGCTGACCGCTTAGCGGCGGCGCATCTATTGGTGCAGCGTTTTGGCGGGGTCGCCGTTTTGAAAGGCTCAGGTACCATAATTACCGATGGCTCAGCCACCTCAATTGCCTATGTCGGTAATCCTGGTATGGCGAGTGGGGGGATGGGTGATGTGTTAACTGGCGTAGTCACGGCCCTCCTCGGTCAAGGGCTGGAACCGTTTGAAGCCGCCTGTGCCGCCGTTGTTGCCCATGGCCATGCCGCTGATCTCGTGGCGAATGACCACGGAATGCGCGGAATGCTTGCTCTGGATGTGATTGAAAAATTAAGAATAAGTGTCAATCCACTTCAGGATCTCAATGAGTAACATGATAACAAAAACATTTATGCTGACTGAGTTAGCGGACACTTTGGCATTAGGTGCCCGCTTAGCAAAGGCCAGTGCGCAAGCGACTATTATCTATTTGGTCGGCGACTTAGGGGCGGGGAAAACAACCTTTAGCCGTGGTTTTCTGCAAGCGCTAGGCCACCAAGGGAATGTAAAAAGCCCCACCTACACGCTGGTGGAGCCTTATGAAATTAATCATCGCTTAGCTTATCACTTCGATCTTTATCGTCTTGCTGACCCTGAAGAACTCGAGTTCATGGGGGTACGTGACTATTTTACTGGCGATGCTATCTGTTTAGTGGAGTGGCCTCAGCAGGGAGCCGGTATTTTGCCATCGCCGGACCTCACCATTACCTTAGCGTATCAAGGTGAGGGAAGAGAAGCGGAGATTGTTGCAAGCTCACCGTGGGGTGAACATTTATTACAAAAAATTGCGTGTGACGAGGGCGAGGCATGACCATACGGCGGCTAATTTTCGTCGTACTATGTTGCCTCGTTAGTCGAGCGGTAGTGGCGGCATCGCTCTCGGATATTCAGGTGGATAATCGAGAGACACAATCAATAGTGACCTTAAGTTTTGCGGATAAGCCCACCTCATCGTGGTTCAGTTTGCACAATCCCGAACGTTTTGTGATAGATATCCATGAAAGTGGTGCCATTAAAGGTCTCCCACTCAGCTTTAGTGGGGCCAATCTTGTCAAGCGTATTCGCACCAGCCAACCGCCGAATCAACAGGCGATTCGACTCGTATTTGAATTGACACAGTCCTCAGGGTCATCGGTGACGACCCGACAGGTTGGTAGCCAGTGGCAAGTGGTGGTCACGCTTAATGGCAAAGCCGCGCCGCCGGCAGCCGCGGTGGCTAAACAGGTCGAGAAAAACCCTTTCACGTCAGTAAAAACTGCCGTTACCAATAGTAACACCACCAGCTATCCCGGTGGGCAAGTCGCCCGTAATCAGGTGGTGATTGTGGCGATCGATGCAGGGCATGGTGGGCAAGATCCGGGGGCTATTGGTCAACATGGTTTAAAAGAAAAAAATGTGACCCTCGCGATTGCCCGCAAATTAAAGAAATTTCTCGATGCAGATCCCATGTTCAAACCGGTGTTAACCCGAAACGGTAATTACTTTATTTCGGTAATGGGACGTTCAGAAGTTGCTCGTAAAGAGAATGCGAGTTTATTAGTTTCTATACACGCTGACTCGGCTCCTGTGCATTCTGCGAGCGGCGCATCGGTGTGGGTACTCTCTAATCGCCGCGCAAACTCAGAAATGGCGAACTGGTTAGAACAAACCGAGAAACAGTCTGAACTACTCGGCGGAGCCGGAGACTTACTGGCCAATAGCCAGTCTGATCCCTACTTAAGCCAAGCCGTACTTGATCTTCAATTTGGTCATTCACAACGTGTTGGCTATGACGTGGCGACCAAGGTTTTGCAGAATCTTCGACAAGTGACCCCTTTACACAAACGTCTGCCAGAGCACGCGAGTTTAGGCGTACTCCGCTCGCCGGATATTCCCTCACTCCTAGTGGAGACCGGATTTATCAGTAATGCGCAAGAAGAGAAGTTGCTCGGTAACTCGGCTTATCAAACCAAAATCGCCCATGCGATTTATCGGGGATTACGCGCTTACTTCCGCAGTCATCCTTACCAATTTATTACTACCAGCGAAAACCGTCCGGCGGTGGCCAGTCCGGCTCAAACCGTCTCGACTCAAGGAAACCAATTACACGTCGTCCAACGCGGTGAAACGTTATCGGGAATTGCCGCTCGGTATGGTGTGAGCAGTCAATCGATCATGACACAAAATAAATTAAAAAAGTCGGGAGTATGGGTAGGTCAGCGTTTACGAATTGGTGGTGTGAAAGGAACCGCTTTGTCACCGACGAAGGTGATCAGACATAAAGTCGTTCGTGGGGACTCATTAAATGCAATAGCCTTGAAATATGGGGTGAGTGCCCAAACTATCATTACTAAGAATAAGCTTCGTTCCGCCAATGTGATGTTAGGTCAGACCTTGTTAATTCCGCAACCGTAGCGCGAAGAGGTCACCGCAGAGGATTTTATATGCCAATTCAGATTTTACCGCCGCAGCTGGCTAACCAAATTGCTGCGGGGGAAGTGGTAGAGCGCCCTGCCTCTGTGGTGAAAGAACTTATTGAAAATAGTCTTGATGCCGGAGCAACGCGTATTCATATTGAGATCGATAAGGGCGGCGCTAAACGGATTGCCATTCGAGATAACGGCTGTGGAATCGATAAAGAACAACTTTCGTTGGCGCTCGCTCGCCATGCGACCAGTAAGATTGCCTCGTTGGACGATCTTGAGGCGATAATGAGTCTGGGGTTTCGAGGCGAAGCACTGGCCAGTATTAGCTCGGTTTCCCGGCTTACGCTAACTTCGCGTCCCGAGACGCAGCAAGAAGCCTGGCAGGCCTACGCTGAAGGGCGTGAGATGAACGTCAGTCTTAAGCCCGCCGCGCATCCTTGCGGATCGACCTTAGAAGTCCTCGATTTATTCTATAATACGCCCGCTCGACGTAAATTTTTACGTACCGAAAAAACTGAATTTGCCCATATCGATGAGGTGATTCGGCGTATCGCGTTAGCCCGTTTCGATGTCGAATTTGTTCTTATCCACAATGGTAAAACGGTCCGACACTACCGTGTAGCGAATAATGAGAAGCAGAAACAGCAGCGGCTGACCGCGATTTGTGGGGCTAACTTTGTCTCACAGGCCGTGCATATAGATTGGCAACATGATGGCTTAGGCATTGAAGGCTGGGTGGTCTCTCCCGATTATGCGCAAAATGCTAGCGAGACCCAATACTGCTATGTTAATGGTCGTATGATGCGCGATAAACTGATTAATCATGCTATCCGCCAAGCCTATCAAGAACATATTGGTCAACAGCAAACGCCTGCGTATGTGCTTTTTCTCACGGTGGATCCTCATCAAGTTGATGTGAATGTCCATCCGGCAAAACACGAGGTTCGCTTTCATCAATCACGGCTAGTGCATGACTTTATTTATCAAGGCATAGCCAGTGCGTTGACGCCGGGTGAAACCGACTTAACGCTAGAGGAACGTCAACCCGCGCCATTGTCCCAACCAGTCATTGCGGAGAACCGTAGCTCGGCGGGTAAAAATAAGTTCGCACAACCGAGCCAATCGGCTACTGGACAGCGTAATTATTCGCCTGAGCCTTATCGCAAGAAAGAGGCTGAAGTTTATCAGCGCTTAGTGAGTTCGACCCCAAAAGTGGAAGAGGTGAAGAAAGATACCTTGGCGGTTGACTATAGCGAACCTTTAGCGGGACATTCTCAAGGTTTCGGGCGAGTCTTAACGGTCTGTGACCAACGCTTTGCGCTCCTCGAGCGTTCAAGTGGTCTTGCCCTGCTCTCTTTAACCAAAGCGGCGAGTTTGGTGCTGGCAAAACAGCTGAATCCGGCTACTCAGCCGCTGGTATCGCAACCCTTACTTATTCCGTTACGCGTGAAAAGTAGCGCGGCGGAGAAGCAGATTATTACTGAGCATAGTGAGTTACTGCAACGCTTCGGGATGGATCTACAGAACGACGGTCACTACAGTACGCTGCGTGCGGTGCCTTTACCTATGCGTACCCAGAATCTACAAAGATTACTGCCAGAACTCATTACGTGGTTGTCCTCGGCCTCTGATGTCAATCAAGCCGCGTTAGCATCATGGTTAGCGGGAAAGAGTATGAGTACTGACCCGACTTGGAGCCACTCACAAGCGATTAGCCTTTTAGCCGATTTAGAACGGCTGGCGCCCGAACAGGTGAGCACCCCCCCAGCGGGCCTCATTCAGTCGTTACACTTAGATCCTTTTTTTGAAGCACTATTAAATGAATGACATGACATCCCCATTACCTAAAGCCATTTTTATCATGGGGCCTACGGCGTCTGGTAAAACGGCCTTAGCCATTGAACTGGCGAAAACCTTGCCCGTAGAGATTATTAGTGTTGATTCGGCACTGGTGTATCGCGGCATGGATATTGGCACAGCAAAACCGACTGTGGTGGAACAGGCCGCAGCCCCACATCATTTATTGGATCTGATCGATCCTAGCCAAAGTTACTCTGCGGCTGATTTTCGTCGGGATGCTTTGCAGAAAATGGCTGAAATCACGCAACGCGGGGCGATTCCTATATTGGTGGGGGGGACGATGCTTTACTTTAAAGCGTTACTCGAAGGTTTGTCGCCTCTACCTTCTGCCAATCCTGAGATCCGCCAGCAATTGGAACAACGGGCAAAATTAGAAGGTTGGGAAACTCTTCACCAAGAACTTTGTCTGAGAGATCCGAAGGCGGGAGCGAGAATTCACCCTAACGATCCACAAAGACTGACGCGAGCACTGGAAGTTTTTCTCATTTCAGGTAAAACTCTAACAGAGTTAACTGAAACGGCAGGGGAAGCGCTTCCTTATGACGTGTATCAGTTCGCTATCGCTCCTCAAGACCGTGAAGTGCTTCATCAAAGGATTGAAATGCGTTTCCAGCAAATGCTAGATGAGGGCTTTGAAGATGAAGTTAGGGCGCTCTATCAGCGTGGTGACCTTCATGTCGACATGCCTTCTGTGCGTTGTGTCGGTTATCGACAAATGTGGTCATGGCTTGACGGCGAAATAGATTATAATGAAATGGTTTTCCGTGGCATATGTGCCACTCGCCAGTTGGCTAAACGACAAATGACGTGGTTGCGGGGGTGGAAAGCACTTGTTTGGCTTGATAGCCTGCAACCCGTTCAGGCTCGTGAGAAAGTTTTAAACGTTATTCGTGCTATAACTGATTGATTATTTACAATCTTCAGGCATGGTATGCCATAGCGGTTTCTAAACTCTATAATAATTACACTACGAACGTATAAGGAAAAGATAGAATGGCTAAAGGGCAATCATTACAAGACCCGTTTTTAAACGCTTTGCGTCGCGAGCGTGTACCCGTCTCTATTTACTTGGTTAACGGTATTAAGCTTCAAGGGCAAATTGAATCTTTTGACCAATTCGTCATTTTATTAAAAAATACCGTGAGTCAAATGGTTTATAAGCACGCTATCTCAACCGTCGTGCCATCGCGCCCTGTTTCTCACCACACCAATGCACCAGGTAGCAGCAATTATCATAATAATGGCGCTGCTGGTACGGGTTCACACCATGAAGGTGAGTCTGCAGAGTAATTTCCTTTCGACCGGAGAGTTCAGGCTCTCTGGTTGTCACCCTTTCAGTGAGGTTACCGCTTGTTTGAGCGTTATGATGCCGGCGAACAGGCCGTCTTAGTTCATATCTGGTTTTCACAAGATAAAGAAAGCGAAGATCTACAAGAGTTCGAAACACTTGTCTCTTCCGCAGGGGTTGAAGCCCTGCAAGTCGTTACGGGAAGCCGTAAATCCCCCCACCCCAAATATTTCGTCGGTGAAGGCAAGGCAGAAGAGATCGCTGATGCGGTCAACGCTACCGGGGCCAGTGTCGTGATTTTCGACCATGCCCTAAGCCCCGCCCAAGAACGAAATTTAGAAAAATTGTGCGAATGTCGAGTCATCGATCGTACAGGTCTTATTCTCGATATCTTTGCGCAGCGAGCGCGCACGCACGAAGGTAAATTACAGGTTGAATTGGCCCAGTTACGTCATTTAGCGACTCGATTAGTTCGGGGCTGGACTCACTTAGAACGTCAAAAAGGTGGGATTGGCTTACGTGGCCCTGGTGAAACGCAGCTTGAAACCGACAGACGTCTATTGCGTAACCGTATCACCCTTATTCTCTCCCGATTGCAGCGAGTTGAAAAGCAGCGTGAACAGGGACGACAAGCGCGGGCAAAGGCCGATATTCCTACCGTCTCATTAGTGGGATATACTAACGCCGGAAAATCGACACTTTTTAATAGTATTACTTCGGCCGAGGTCTACGCGGCTGACCAACTTTTTGCAACGCTAGACCCGACGTTACGGCGATTGTCGGTGACTGATGTCGGGGAAGTGGTACTGGCGGATACCGTAGGGTTCATCCGACATCTGCCCCATGACTTAGTTGCGGCATTTAAGGCAACTCTACAAGAAACTCGTGAAGCCACGCTGTTATTACACGTGATCGATGCAGCTGATTTACGTGTGAATGAAAATATCGAGGCGGTCGACGAAGTATTGACTGAGATCGAGGCGGATGAGATACCTTCATTGCATGTCATGAATAAAATTGACCAGCTAGAAGGTTTCGAGCCACGTATTGATCGCAACGAAGAGGGCGTGCCGATAAGGGTATGGCTTTCTGCGCAGAGTGGGTTAGGATTACCTTTACTGTGGCAGGCCCTTTCAGAACGGCTTTCTGGTGAGATAGCCCAACATACCCTTAATCTTCCTCCCGAAGCGGGTCGACTGCGTAGCCGTTTATATCAACTTGACGCGATCGAGGAAGAATGGAATCAGGATGATGGTTCAATCGGTTTACAGGTCCGTTTACCGATCGTTGAATGGCATCGTTTAAGTAAACATTATCCTGCTTTATCCGATTACGTTATAAAATAAGTATTTGGCCCCAAGGTTGGGGCCTCCACAATGTCACTAAATGGAGATTAGTATGATGTGGAAACAAGCGGGTAGCCAGGAAACCCGGTGCAGTCCATTAGCGCAAACTCGCTGCGCTGATTCTCATCAAGCCAACTTACAACATGGTCCTCCTGACCTTGAAAAGCTGTTTCGTCAGGTTATAGCCAAAGGGTTTAGGCTAGCAGGACGACGGCGACAGGATCCCTCCTCATTGCCTCCGAAGCCCGTTCTCTCGACACTGTTACCTATAGTACTCGTCGTCTCAGGATTATGGGGCGTCAGTGGTTTTTACACCATTGGCGAGGCCGAGCGAGGGGTTGTCACTCGGTTGGGGAAATATAGTCATCTCGTTGAACCCGGGCTGAATTGGCACCCTTCTTTAATTGACCGGGTGACTGCCGTGAATGTTGCCTCGGTAAAAGAGCTAGCCGCGACGGGGAGCATGCTAACGGCCGATGAGAACGTGGTGCGGGTTGAAATGAATGTTCAATATCGTGTGGTCGACCCTGTACGTTACCTTTATTCAGTAGTGAACGCGGAAGATAGCTTACGTCAGGCGACAGACAGTGCCTTGCGTGGCGTTATCGGTCGTTCGACGATGGATCGGGTGCTGACTGAGGGACGAACCATTGTTCGCAGTGAGACTCAACGTGAAATTGAACAGACCATGTTGCCGTATCAAATGGGGCTTACTGTCCTAGACGTTAACTTTCAGGCCGCTCGCCCCCCTGAAGAGGTTAAGGCGGCATTTGATGATGCCATTGCCGCGCGCGAAAATCGAGAACAGTACGTGCGTGAGGCGGAAGCCTACGCTAATGAGGTACAACCTAGAGCAAATGGGCAAGCCCAACGGATACTTGAAGATGCCCGTGCTTACAAAACTCGCACTGTTCTTGAAGCCGAAGGGGAATCCTCTCGCTTTAATAAAATTTTACCGGAGTATCATGCTGCACCCAAGGTAACCAAGCAGCGGCTCTATCTGGAAACCATGGAAAAAATCCTCGCGCATACGCCGAAAGTCCTTACTGGGCAGCAAGGCAATACGGTGACATTACTTCCGCTAGAGCAATTGTTGAAATATCAGGAAAACGCACAAACTCCCTCAAAAAGAGAGGCAGGAAGCCCCACTAACGATCGGAGTGGATCGACAATCGATGATTTTTCTCGTCAAGGAGGACGTGACAATGGGTAAAGCCTTACTTGCAATCGGTTTAATCGCATTGGTCATACTCTTCAATGCTTGGTTTATTATCCCTGAGGGTGGGCGCGGTATCGTGGTCCGTTTTGGTAAAGTCTTACGTGATGAGCAAAACATCCCCATGGTGTATGAACCGGGATTGCATGCGAAATGGCCTTTAGTGTCAACGGTAAAAGTCTTGGATGCACGGATCCAAACGCTGGATAATCAAGCGGATCGATTCGTTACTAAAGAGAAAAAAGATCTGATCGTTGACTCTTATATTAAATGGCGAATCAGTGATTTTAGTCGATATTATCTCGCCACCGGGGGCGGCGAAGTTTCTCGGGCAGAACTACTGCTAAAACGTAAGTTTAGCGATCGACTGCGGTCGGAAATTGGGCGGCTTGATGTTAAAGATATTGTGACAGATTCACGGGGTCGATTGACCACTGATGTTCGTGATACTCTTAATAAAGGGAGCGCTGGCACGGACCAAGACGAACTCGAAACTGTCCAGGCAGACCTATCTGTCATCCCGGAAATAGAAGATAGCCTCAATGTTAACAGTATGGCAGCTTTAGGAATTGATGTTGTCGATGTGCGTATCAAGCAGATTAACCTGCCGACTGAAGTCTCTGAAGCAATTTTTAATCGGATGCGTGCAGAACGTGAATCTGTGGCGAGAAGTCAGCGTTCTCAGGGTAAAGAAGAGGCAGAGAAATTACGGGCACAGGCTGATTATGGCGTCACTAAAACCTTATCTGAAGCGCAACGACAAGCCTTGATAATACGTGGGGAGGGGGATGCTGCCGCGGCGAATATCTTTGCAAGCACCTATTCGCAAGACCCTGAGTTCTTCTCTTTTTTACGTTCGCTCTCTGCCTACGAGAAGAGTTTTGCTTCCGGCAATTCATTACTCTTTCTGGACAACAACAGCGAATTTTTGCGTTTTATGAAATCGCCCTAACGCTGCAATTATGTTTAATTCCTAGTAGAATGGTGGGGTCGGTGATTTTACCGACCCTTTTATTGTAAGGAACACTCATGCACTCAGCTATATGGACGGCCGTTTCATTATTATTAATTGTGGAAGGTTTAGGTCCCATGTTATTGCCTAAGGTCTGGAAAAGAGGTTTACTTACCTTAATCAGTTCGCCAGAAAAGCTCTTAAGACGCTTCGGCGGTGCCTTTGTCGTCGTGGGGATAGTGATATTTTATATGATGCATAGGTAATATGCAGAATATAAATCTATAGAAATATCATTTTTTCATTAAATGTTTTGCTTAAATAAAAAAGCGACTTTGGCTTATTAAAAAAGCTGAAACCGACAAAAGCTGGTGGTAGAATCCATTTTTAAGCAATCAATGGTTTTAGAAAATGGGTAATAATGTTGTCGTACTTGGCACCCAATGGGGTGACGAAGGCAAAGGTAAAATTGTAGATTTGCTGACTGAGCGCGCAAAATATGTCGTCCGCTATCAAGGTGGACACAATGCGGGTCATACGCTTGTCATCAACGGTGAAAAAACCGTTCTTCACTTAATCCCTTCAGGTATCCTACGTGATAATGTTACCAGTATCATCGGTAATGGTGTCGTGCTTTCTCCAGAAGCTCTTATGAAAGAGATGAAAGGCCTGGAAGATCGTGGTGTCCCAGTACGTGAACGTTTACTGATTTCTGAAGCTTGTCCGCTGATCCTGCAATACCATGTTGCAATGGATGTGGCGCGTGAAAAAGCGCGTGGCGCAAAAGCTATCGGCACAACCGGCCGCGGTATCGGCCCAGCGTACGAAGATAAAGTCGCTCGTCGTGGCTTACGCGTAGGCGACCTCTTTGATAAAGAGACCTTCGCCGTTAAGCTAAAAGAGATCGTCGACTATTACAACTTCCAGTTGGTGCACTACTACAAAGAGCCAGCGGTTGATTACGACACTATCTTAAACGATACCTTAGCGATGGCAGATATTTTGACGTCAATGGTCGTAGATGTCTCTGATCTGCTCGATAAAGCGCGCATACGTGGCGACTTTATGATGTTTGAAGGCGCTCAAGGTACGCTATTAGATATCGACCACGGTACCTACCCTTATGTCACCTCTTCGAACACCACTGCCGGCGGCGTGGCAACGGGGTGTGGTTTAGGACCTCGTTACGTCGATTATGTTTTAGGTATCGTTAAAGCTTACTCTACCCGTGTGGGCGCGGGTCCTTTCCCGACAGAACTGTTCGATGATATCGGTGAGTTTTTAGGTAAAAAAGGTAACGAATTTGGCGCAACCACCGGCCGTCGTCGTCGTACTGGATGGTTAGACATTGTTGCGGTACGTCGTGCAGTACAAATTAACTCCCTGTCAGGCTTCTGCTTAACGAAATTAGACGTCCTTGATGGATTAAAAGAAGTTAAGATCTGTGTGGGATATCGTTTACCTAACGGTAAAGAGGTCGATACTACGCCTCTGGCAGCAGAAAATTGGGAAGGTTTAACGCCAATTTATGAAACACTGCCAGGTTGGGATGAGAACACCTTCGGTGTGAAAACCCGTGAAGGTCTGCCGCAAGCAGCCCTAGATTATATTGAGCGTATTGAAGAATTAACCGGTATCCCAGTAGACATCATTTCTACTGGCCCTGACCGTAGCGAAACGATGATCTTAAGAGATCCGTTTGACAGCTAATGTGATAAGAATGGCCGGTATAATACCGGCCATTGTTTTTCCTTCCTACCTGACTAAATCTTCCTTGCAGTGTTCTCTGTGTATTGACCTACATACAAAAGGCCCGCACTATCGAGATTGGTTTATAATTCAGTCGAGCCATTTATCTTTCGTCCGGAGTATTTATTGAGGCTGATGTGCAACTGACCAGTTTTACTGACTATGGGCTACGAGCATTGATATTTATGGCGAGTTTGCCTGCGGATAAAATGACGACTATTACTGAAGTCAGCGAACTCTATGCGATTTCTCGCCACCATATGGTTAAAATTGTTCATAAATTGAATCAGGAAGCTTTTATTAAATCAAGCCGAGGAAAGCAGGGAGGAATACGCCTTGCAAGGCCTGCAGAATCAATCAATATCGGGGATGTCGTCCGTCGTTTGGAACCCCTACAGCTTGTCGATTGTGACCATTGCTTAATTACACCGTCCTGTCATTTGAAAAGAATACTCGCGCAAGCGATGAAAGAATTTCTCGCTGAGTTAGATAAATACACCTTAGCGGACATTGCGAATGACGGGAACTTGAAACGGATTTTCAACGCTGAAATCTCCGTAGAGAACTTACACTAGAGACATTGGAGGACCCTGTGTCACAAGATCCCTTTTTACAACGAGAAACGGAAAAATACGAAAATCCGATTCCGAGTCGCGAGTTTATCCTCGCCCATTTAGAAAAACGTGAAACGCCCGCTCGTCGTGATGAAATCGCAGCGGAACTGAATATTACTAGTGAAGAGCAACTTGAAGCATTACGTCGCCGCTTAAGAGCCATGGAACGTGATGGACAGTTGGTGTTCACTCGCCGTCAATGCTACGTCTTACCCGAGCGCTTAGACCTTATTCGTGGCAAAGTGATTGGTCACCGAGATGGCTATGGTTTCCTACGTGTTGAAGGCCAGAAAGATGACTATTATCTTTCCGCTGAGCAGATGAAGCTTTGCCTACATGGCGATATCATTTTGGCCCAACCGATGGGGGCTGATCGTAAAGGTCGCCGCGAAGCCAGAATGGTTCGTGTGGTAGAGCCACGCAACCCACAAATTGTTGGCCGCTACTTTACCGACGCGGGTGCAGGCTTTGTGGTACCTGACGATAGTCGTCTGAGTTTCGATATCTTAATCGAAGTGGACCCTGCGATGCAGGCACGTATGGGTGCCGTGGTCGTGGTGACCTTAGAAAAACGCCCTACGCGCAGAATGAAAGCCATCGGCAAGATCACTGAAATTCTTGGTGATGAGATGGGCACGAGTTTAGCGGTGGATATGGCACTGCGCACGCATGAAATTCCTAACGAGTGGCCCACTGACGTGGAAGCTGAGATTAGTCATCTTAGTGAAGACGTCCCGGAAAGCGCTAAACGAGGGCGTATCGATTTACGTCAACAGCCGTTAGTGACCATTGATGGTGAAGATGCGCGTGACTTTGATGATGCAGTGTATTGTGAGAAAAAGCGCGGCGGCGGCTGGCGGCTGTGGGTCGCGATTGCGGATGTGACCTACTACGTCCGTCCTGGCACCGCACTGGACCACGAAGCCGAAAAACGCGGGACGTCAGTCTACTTCCCCACGCAAGTTGTCCCAATGTTACCCGAAGTCTTATCAAACGGGCTGTGCTCGCTGAATCCACAGGTTGATCGTCTCTGCCTAGTCTGTGAGATGACCATTTCAGCGCGTGGGAAATTAACCGGCTACAAACATTACGAAGCGGTAATGAACTCTCATGCTCGACTTACTTACAATAAAGTATGGTCGATTCTCGAGGGTGATGAAGCACTACGTGAGCAATATGCTCCTCGGGTAAAAGATCTCGAAGAGCTGTATGCCATGTATCAAGTACTGGAAACAGCCCGTACGCAACGTGGCGGTATCTCGTTTGAGACCGAAGAGCCGAAGTTTATCTTTAATGCTGAACGCCGCATTGAACGTGTCGAGCGTCTGCGCCGTAACCCTGCGCATAAATTAATCGAGGAGTGCATGATTCTGGCCAATATTGCCTCGGCACGTTTTGCTGAGAAGTATCAAGAGCCAGTTTTGTTCCGTGACCATGATCGTCCGACAGATGAAAGTATCAAAAGCTTTCGAAAAGTACTGGGTGAACTGGGGCTAACATTGACTGGTGGTAACAAACCGACTCCGCTTGATTATGCAGAGTTACTGACAGCCGTAGCGGACAGACCGGATGCGGAGATGCTGCAAACGATGCTGCTACGCTCGATGAAGCAGGCGATTTACGATCCTGAAAACCGTGGACACTTCGGTTTAGCCTTGACCTCCTATGCGCACTTTACGTCGCCGATCCGTCGTTATCCAGATTTATTGCTGCACCGCTCACTTAAATATCTGATCGCTAAGGAGCAAGGACAGCCGGTCGATACAATGACTCCAGGCGGCGGTTGCCATTACGATATGCAGCAAATGTTGCAGTTAGGCCAACACTGTTCATTGACGGAACGTCGAGCTGATGAAGCGACACGCGATGTGGCTGACTGGCTAAAATGCGACTTTATGCAGGATCAGGTGGGGAATACCTTTACGGGGGTTATCTCCAGCGTGACCAATTTCGGTTTCTTTGTGCGGCTGGCTGACCTATTTATTGACGGTCTGGTACATGTTTCTACCTTGGATAATGACTACTACCGTTACGATCAAATTGGACAGCGTTTAACCGGAGAAGCTAGCGGCCAAATGTTCCGTTTGGGCGATATGGTTGAAGTCCGGGTTGATGCAGTACATATGGACGAACGTAAGATCGATTTTGCGTTAATCTCAAGTCAGCGTAAGCCGCGGGGTGAAGGGAAAACCGAGAAAGATCGCGCCAAGAAAACCGCTTCCGGTGTAGTCAAAAAACGCCGTAACGCAGGTAAGAAAGTCAATTTCGAGCCGGATAGTGCTTTTCGTGGGACGAAGAAAAAAGAGGGGGCGGGCACCGTAAAAGCCGCCAATAAAAAACCTAAAAAAGTCTCTGAAAAAACACGTAAAATAGCGGAAGCTACGAAAGCGAAGCGTGCAGCGAAGAAAAATCGTGCAGAATAAGTGTAAGCAGAATCTGCTGGCAATGTTGCGTTGCCAGCCCTCTCAAGGCAATTAATAGAAAAATTATGAGCGAAAAAATTTTTGGCATCCATGCGGTTCAAGCCTTATTGGAACGCCAACCTCAGCGCTTTCAACAGGTCTTCATTTTAAAAGGCCGTGATGATCGTCGCTTACAACCGCTGATCCAAGTATTGGAGTCGCAGGGCATCACTATTCAAGTGGCGACCCGTCAGTGGTTAGATGAGGCCGCAGAAGGTGCCGTGCATCAGGGGATCTTGGCATTAGTGAAACCGGGGCGTCAGTATCAAGAAGGCGATCTGCCTGATTTGCTGGAAAAGCTGGAGAAACCGCTGATATTGATTCTGGATGGCGTCACGGATCCTCATAATCTTGGTGCGTGTTTACGGAGTGCTGATGCGGCAGGTGTGGCAGCGGTGATCGTCCCGAAAGATCGCTCTGCAGCGTTAAACGCTACAGCTAAGAAAGTGGCCTGTGGTGCGGCAGAAACCGTTCCGCTTATTCGTGTGACGAATCTTGCAAGAACGATGCGCCTATTACAAGAATACCATATCTGGATTGTCGGGACAGCTGGGGAAGCCGATCATACGTTGTATCAAAGCAAAATGACCGGCGGAATGGCGCTGGTGATGGGCGCTGAAGGCGAAGGCATGCGACGGTTAACGCGCGAACATTGTGATGAGCTGATCAGCATTCCAATGGCCGGCTCGGTCTCTTCACTCAACGTTTCGGTTGCTACTGGTATCTGTTTGTTTGAAGCGGTACGTCAGCGTCAATAAATAGCGGATAAGCATCTTCTACAATGAGAAGATGCTTAGTAATCTTAGTGACATTCTGCAGGCGTTATCGTGTCAGAATAAATAAGCTTGTTATCGACAAAATAGTTATACTTAGACCCTTCAGGAAAGAATTCCCGAAAAATCTTTATCTTGTCATCGTTTTTACAGTATTGAGCCTGTATCGCTTTCTTCATATTTTCCCGCCAATAATCTGTTTATTACGGAGACTGGGATCCCTTTCACATCGTAATGGTAAATAAAGGTATTACTTTTCGCTGAGACCTCGGTCAATAAGGTTGCCTTATCGATTAAGATCGGTAATTTTTTATTAGCACCTTCAAGAATCATGGCTTGTATCGTCGATTTATCATTCACGTTCTGTTTTTGAAAGTTTTCTACTTTTTCTGACGATGTATTCTGCGTTGCTTCCTTGGCGGCGACTTCACGCGGTTGCGCTTTAGAAGAATCGTCGCAGGCCGCGAGCAAACACACTGAGAGGGTGAGTAAAACAAAACGGCACGAGGGCATATCTGTTTTCCTTGAAGGTTTCTCGGGTATTTACTATTTCTATCACAATTTAAGGTGAGCAGCCTTAATGATTAATAAATATTCAACAGTAATGGCCTGTAATATAGCGTGCAACACGACTTAAGCTGTGAGCTGCATTACACTTCGATAAAATATTCGGCGAATTGTGTGAGCAGCATAAACTTATTCTGGAATGAAATATGCATCACTATAGGTGCACTCTGTGGTGCCACTTTCTAGGAGCCTATTTTGAACCGTATAAACCAACCTTTAACCCCGCTAGAGTCGACTCAGCAGGCATTAGATTTTATTCAAAGTGATACCCTTTCTTCAGACCAGCTCGCGCTCCTCAATCAACTGACCGTCGACGGTTTTCGTCAGCATGTTAACCCCGGGTTCCTAGAATACCGCAAATCAGTCACTTCGGGTGGCGGCTATGCCGCAGTCGAGTGGCGTGCTACCAGTCTCAATACCCTAGCGGATACACGAGGCAATGAGTATATCGATTGTTTGGGCGGCTACGGAATCTTCAGCGTAGGTCATTGTAATCCGACCGTTGTTGACGCCGTGGAACATCAACTCCACAAGCAGCCATTGCACAGTCAAGAATTGCTCGATCCCTTACGTGCCCTCTTGGCACAGGCCTTAGCAGGCCTTGCGCCGGGGGAGTTGAATTATTGTTTCTTTGGTAATAGCGGTACCGAGTCTGTGGAAGCAGCACTGAAATTAGCCAAAGCATACCAGGCCCCCCAAGGGAAATTCAGCTTTATCGCCGCGAATGGCGCCTTTCACGGTAAGTCACTAGGATCGTTATCGGCGACCGCCAAACCTGTCTTTCGTGAACCTTTCCAACCTTTAGTCCCGGGTTTTCATCATGTCGATTTTGGTGATATTCGGGCGATGCGGGCTAAAGTAGCGGAGTGTGAGGCTCGGGGAGAGGGCATTGCTGCGGTGATCCTCGAACCTATTCAAGGTGAGGGCGGCGTTATTCTCCCGCCAGAGGACTATTTACCTGCGGTACGTGCATTGTGCGATGAGATAGGAGCATTATTGATTCTCGATGAGGTACAAACGGGCATGGGCAGAACGGGGAAAATGTTTGCCTGTGAGCACTACGGGGTGGAGCCAGACATTCTCTGCCTCGCGAAAGCGCTGGGCGGCGGAGTGATGCCGATTAGTGCAACGATCGGCAGCAAACGCATCTTTTCGGTGCTTTTCGATAATCCTTTCTTACACACCACAACCTTTGGCGGTAATCCGATGGCATGTGCGGCAGCATTGGCGACGATAAACGTACTGCTGCGTGATGACCTTGCTGCACAGGCCCAGCACAAAGGGGATTACTTGCTTAAGGGGCTTAAAGAGTGCGCCAAGCGTTATCCTCAAATTATTACTGAGGCGCGAGGGATAGGGTTTTTACAGGCACTGGAGTTTTGTGACAACGAGACGGGCTATGCTTTTGCCAGCGAAATGTTCCGTCGGGGGATATTAGTGGCGGGGACCTTGAATAATGCTCGTACCGTCAGAATTGAGCCGCCTCTAACCTTAACCCTGGCACAGTGTGATCAGGTCTTAGAACAGGTGGAAAAAGTATTAGAACAATTATCCCCCTCTTCAGGGAAAGGCGCGACCACCCAAGCCTCTCCCTCACTCATCCATTAATTAATCACCCGCTTACCTCAGGTAGGCGGGTCTTTCCTTACTGGCTAAAGACCAGCTCTCTCTTAGTCCACCAATACCAGATGATCCAACATACGCCGATTGCCGTCCAGACGAGCCCTAATCGCATGGCATCTTGGTCCAAGTTTAGCCACATCACGCCGACACATATTATACCGGCCACGGGAATCAATAGGTGTGCGAGCCAATGCGAGAGGGTCTTTAAGTGTTTTTGCTGAATAGCATAATAGGCGATAACTGACACATTAACGGATGTAAAAGCAACCAGCGCGCCAAAACTAATCAACGAGACTGCGGTATCAAGATCAAAGAAAACAGCGGTCATCGCTAACGCCCCAACAAACAGCACGCAGTAGAGCGGACTGCCTAAGCGAGGGTGGATATAGCGAAACTTTGCAATAGGGAAAATACCATCGCGTCCCATAATATTCAGTAACCGTGCAGCACTGGCGTGGGAAGCCAGGCCTGAGGCAAAGGTGTTGACTAAAATCGCCACCAGAAAAACGGATTGGAAAAATTTACCCCCGACATAGAGCACAATTTCAGGCATAGCTTCGGTAGGATTTTTAAATTGAATATTGGTCGGGAAGTAAAGCTGGGTGAACCATGCTGCGACAAAGAAAATAATGCCACCGATTAATGCCGTGAGTAGCACTGCCCGCGGGATAGTTCGGTCCGGTTGATGAGACTCATCGGATAGGGTTGTCACGGCATCAAAGCCGAGAAATGAGAAACACAGTACCGCGGCACCGGCTACCAGCGGCAGAAATGTCTGCTCACCATTCCATAGCGGTTTTAATGTCCAGACTGCCTCATGACCATGCTGATGTCCCACACCTTGAATCACTAACCAAACGAACACTGCCATTAACAGTACAGGGGCCCCGACAAAAAGAAAGTTAAGATTAGCCAGTAAACGAATATTACGACTATTCACCCAAGTGACTAAGCCCGTAAACAGGACGATCCATAACCACGAAGGAACTTGAGGAAATAACGAGCGTAAGTAGATCCCTGCAAGTAGCGCATTGATCATCGGCAACAACATATAATCAAGCAGGGAAGCCCAGCCCACTAAAAATCCGACCCTGTTTCCGCAGGTTTTTCGGGCGTAAGTATAGGCCGAACCAGCCTTAGGGAAGACTTTAACCATTTTGCCATAACTGAACGCAGTCAATAATACGGCAAACAGCGCTAAGAGGTAGGCCAAGGGAACGCGGCCTGAGGTCATCCCTGAAACAATACCGAAAGTATCAAATACTGTCATCGGCGTCATATAGGCAATGCCGACAATCACCACCTGCCATAATCCTAAATTACGCTTATATGTTACTTCTTGAGTCATTCAACACCACCTGGGACAAGATTGGGTAATACTGCTTAAGCAATTTCTATGCCCAACTACCGGTGAATGCAGCCTAGAAATGGTTTCTGACTTGCTAAAATAGGCTTTTTTTCGAGAGTGTAAAGTAGGGAGCCATAATAAAGTTTTTGGCAGGGGTAAAAGGAGCAAAACGGGCTGGGGAGGGGGGGAAAGAGGACGGCGAAAACCGCCCTCGGCAAATGAGACGTTACTGGTTACTCGCCATAATTAAAGGCTGTTGGGTGATTTGATAAGCTACCCGTCGTCGCAGCGTAGAGAATCGTTTTACCATCAATCGATAATTCATCACTCACGTTGAGCCATTGCAAAGTCTCACGATGCGATTTTTCGTTAGTTTGTAAGTAAAGCCCACTCATCTGCTTGAGCTTTGCGGAGTAAAGCACGGCAAATTGTTGGTTACCACAGTTATGCGGTTTACAAATGGCGTAGACCTGATAATCATTCCCTTTAACCGTTACGGTTTGTGCGGGAGACTCCACGCCACCGGTTTTAATCCAGTTGGGCAGGTGCTGGTGGCTGATTAAGGCAGCGAGTGCTTTCCCCCCCTCCGGCGTTTTGACGAGATCACTAAAGGTTGTGTCCGCGGCAAAAGCACCTGGTGCGACCAATAGCGCAGCGATAATACCGATTGGCTTTAACATAATTCCTCCTATGACAATTCTCCCCAGTATAGACCTGGATGGGGCATGGTGGGTAATAATCGAGATGTTGACTAAATAAGCTGTGTATTGTCTTGTGTTTAGCTCCCAGTATCAGTATTATTACGCGTCAAATTTTTCAGCCGCATTTTAAAACGTTCCTTGCTTCCATGGGCCGCGGCTGACCCTGACAGGAGGCTGAATAATCCGTAAGGAGCAACCGATGCGTCATTACGAAATCGTATTTATGGTTCATCCTGACCAGAGCGAACAGGTTCCTGGCATGATCGAGCGTTACACTGGTGCTATCACTGGTGCAGAAGGCACGATCCACCGTCTGGAAGACTGGGGCCGCCGTCAGCTGGCTTACCCAATCAACAAATTGCACAAAGCTCACTACGTTCTTCTGAACGTTGAAGCTCCGCAAGAAGTGATTGACGAGCTGGAAACAAACTTCCGCTTCAACGACGCCGTTATCCGCAGCATGGTCATGCGCGTTAAGCATGCGGTAACTGAAGCATCACCGATGGTTAAAGCAAAAGAAGAACGTCGTGATCGTCGTGATGACTTTGCTAACGAAGCCGCTGATGACTCAGATGCTGAGGATTCTGAAGAGTAATTCTTGATGGTGGCTAACCGTCTACAACTGTCTGGGCACGTGTGCACAGCCGTCGTAAGAAAAACTAGCCCCTCAGGAATCCCGCATTGTCAATTCGTGTTAGAACACGAATCTATGCAGCGGGAAGCCGGGATAACCCGGCTGGCTGTATGCCGTATCCCTGTGATAATCAGTGGACATGAACATCAGCTCATTACTCAACATATAACGGTCGGTAAGCAGCTCTTACTCGAAGGTTTTGTCCATAGCCATAAGGCGAAAACAGGCCAAAGTAAATTAGTGTTGCATGCCGAGCAGATTGAATTGATAGATTCTGGAGACTAGCCAAATGGCACGTTATTTCCGTCGTCGCAAGTTCTGCCGTTTCACCGCGGAAGGCGTTCAAGAGATCGATTATAAAGATATCGCAACGCTGAAAAACTACATCACTGAAAGCGGTAAGATTGTACCAAGCCGTATTACCGGTACCCGTGCAAAATACCAGCGTCAGCTGGCCCGTGCTATCAAGCGCGCGCGTTACCTGTCTCTGTTACCGTACACTGATCGTCATCAGTAATCGGTAGCTGTCCATTAACGACTTTAAGAGGATAAGGTAATGCAAGTTATTCTGCTTGATAAAGTAGCAAACCTGGGCAACCTAGGTGATCAGGTCAACGTTAAAGCGGGCTACGCTCGTAACTTCCTGGTACCACAAGGTAAAGCTGTCCCAGCAACTAAAAACAACATCGAGTTTTTCGAAACTCGCCGTGCTGAGTTAGAAGCTAAATTAGCGGAAACTCTGGCTGCTGCGAATGCTCGTGCTGAGAAAATCAATGCACTGGGTACTGTCACCCTCGCGACTAAAGCGGGTGATGGCGGTAAACTGTTCGGTTCAATCGGTACTCGCGATATCGCGGATGCTGTGTCCGCTGCAGGTGTTGCTGTTGCTAAAAGTGAAGTGCGTTTACCAAATGGTGTTCTTCGCACCACTGGTGACCACGAAGTTGATTTCCAAGTTCACGGCGAAGTTTTCGCTAAACTGGTTATCAAAATCGCTGCTGAGTAATATCAGCTGTGAGAAAAATGCCGGCGAAAGCCGGCATTTTTGCTTTTAACTATTGTACTCGCAGAAAACGCCCGTCTTCCTGGCGTACGAACAACACTTGTCCCCGCGTATTCTCAAGCGTTAATCCTGTCACGGTATTGTTGGATGTCATCCGTATCTTCACGGCTTGGCCGGCACTTAATGTTCCCAATGGTTTATCACTCCCTTGCACGTTAACCATCGCATAGAGGGCTTCCATGGCGAGTCCCTGATCGCGAAATAGCTGCGCTAAGGTTTCTCCTGCGGCAACATGATAGGTGTGCCATGACCCCTGCGTATCGCTTTGGTCAGCGAGGTTACTAGGCAGGTCAACGTGGCGCAGTGTGACATCTGGAGGGGAGGGGGGCCCGGGTAATAGTAAGCCGATAATGACCAGCAGAGCTGCGGCGGCCATCGCCCGTCGATGCCAAGGAGAGAAGGGGGCGAGCAGTGGTTCAAGGCGTGGGCGGACCTCGCGCAGATAAAATTGCCCGATTGCGTTAAGCAAAGTCGAAAACCTCTCCTTCATCACTCTCTCCTTTAGCATTGGGTTGAGGTTCAGCCGCTATTACCGCTATCATTGTTAATCTTTCTTAAGAAAAAGTCATTACTCGGCGGATCAATTTTACGAATAGCTTGGACGCTGCTATCCTTGCGGTTCAATTTATTTAGAGAAAAGGAACAGAAATGACGACTCTTTCTTTTGACAGTGTCGAAACGCAAGCAAGCTATGGCATTGGCCTGCAAGTCGGACAGCAATTGTTAGAATCAGGATTACAAGGTCTTGAGCCTGAAGCGCTATTAGCTGGTCTGCGTGATGCGCTGGAAGGAAATTCGCCGGCTGTGCCTATGGATGTTTTACATCGTGCATTACGTGAAATGCACGAGCGTGCGGAAGCGGTTCGTGATGAACGCACTAAAGAAATGGCTGCTGAAGGGGCAAAGTACCTCGAAGAGAACCGCCAGCGTGAAGGCGTGAACAGCGCTGAATCTGGTTTACAGTTCCGTGTACTGACGCAAGGTGAAGGCGCTATTCCTTCTCGCCAAGACCGCGTGCGCGTACACTACACGGGTAAATTAACCGACGGTACGGTGTTCGATAGCTCAGTCGCTCGTGGTGAGCCAGCCGAATTCCCGGTCAGCGGTGTGATCGCTGGATGGATCGAGGCGTTAACCTTGATGCCAGTGGGATCAAAGTGGGAGCTTGTCATCCCTCAACATCTTGCTTATGGCGAGCGTGGCGCTGGGGCTTCAATTCCGCCATTCAGTACGTTAGTCTTTGAAGTTGAATTACTGGATATCCTGTAATTCAATCGCAGTAATCAACCGGCCTAGGGCCGGTTTTTTTTCGCCCACGTAACGAGGTTTACCCAGCCCCTTTGACGGAGTATGGTAACCTCAACCATTATAAGTTCTGATAATACTAACTGTCGTTGACGGGAGGCTGAGAATGTTAGACCAGATTAATCAGATCGCACGCCAAGCTGGTGAAGAGATCCTTAAAATCTATCATCGCGAAGAGGGGCTTGATGTGCAGATCAAAACGGATGATTCGCCAGTCACTGCCGCGGACTTAGCAGCAAATCGCGTAATTATTGATGGCTTACAGGCCTTAACCCCTGATATTCCTATCTTATCTGAAGAGTCAGTCGTGGAATGGTCAGTACGGCAAACGTGGACCCGCTACTGGCTGGTTGATCCTCTCGATGGCACCAAAGAATTCATCAAGCGTAATGGTGAGTTCACCGTCAATATAGCCCTGATAGAGGAGGGTAAACCAATACTTGGTGTGGTTTATGCCCCAGTATTAGATGAACTTTACTGCGCAGCAGAGGGTAAAGCGTGGAAAGAGGACGCTACAGGATCACGTCATCAAATTACCGTCGCGAATGCGCAGCCACCTCTCGTCGTGGTGAGTCGTTCTCATGCTAATAATGACCCTGAGCTCAGCGATTATTTACATCAACTTGGCGAACACCAGACCGTGGCGATTGGTTCCTCCCTTAAATTCTGTTTAGTCGCAGAAGGGAAGGCGCAGCTTTATCCTCGTTTCGGGCCGACCAATATTTGGGATACGGGGGCTGGCCACGCTGTAGCCCTAGCCGCTGGCGCTCAGGTCACGGATTGGCATGGTCGCACACTCGATTATACCCCTCGTGAATCCTTCTTAAATCCCGGCTTTCGTGTGTCGCTGTTTTAATTCCACTGCTTTTCTTTTGCTCCCTCATAGGCGGGGGCAAAAGAATTTTCTTTCGCCATAAATTTGTCATCAAACCTGCCGATAATTCTGAGTAGTTTCTTAATCGTAAGAAATAAAAAGGCTTGGATTTCATTATCAAATACTGAATTACTAGTCAAAATCATTATTTTTGATAGGTTAATCAAAGGTTATTAGTCTGTAATTTTTGTGTTTTCTGGATAACAAACTACACTCTATCTCAGAACGCAGGAGCGAAAGAGAGAAAGACTCAGTGAAAATTTATAAGCGATATAATCCGATTCAAATCGCCCGTTACGTTAAGACGCTATTCAAAGGCGAGATTTATATTAAGGATGTTGGCGAGTTTCATTTCGACCAAGGAAGGGTATTGAAACCTGTGAATGGCGATATTCAGCGTTTAAGCATAATGTCTGAAATTAATCGTCAGGTGAATAAGTTACAAATCAAATTCTAATTATCGGGCCACCGAAGCTCAGCTTCTGTGGCCCGAGCCATTATTGCTGCTTACCCGTAATCTCGTCGATAACTTGGCCCGCAGGGGTTAATGGAGTAGGGCGTTCATCGCTTACTCGAGTGACTAACAGTTGGTCAATCCGGTAGTTGTCGATATCAACCACCTCGAATTTATAGCCAGAGAAGATGACAAAGTCAGTCCGCTTAGGGATCTTACGCAGCATATACATCATAAAACCGCCAATGGTTTCATAGTTACCCGAGTGAGGGAACTCTTCGATATGCAGTACACGTACGACATCATCAATCGGTGTTCCGCCTTCGACTAACCACGAATTGGCATCACGCGCCACGATTTGCTCTTCAAAACCTTGCCCAACTAAATCGCCCATCAGCGTCGTCATCACATCGTTGAGCGTGATGATCCCGACCACTAAGGCATATTCGTTCATAATCACCGCGAAATCTTCACCCGCAGTCTTGAAACTTTCTAGAGCTTCAGAGAGCGTTAAGGTATCCGGTACGATCAAGGCTGAACGGATCTGTACGCCACTGGTTAAGGTCATGCTCTGATTACCCAGCACACGTAACAGCAACTCTTTAGAATCGACATAACCGACGATATGGTCAATATCACCATTACAGACTAAGAATTTCGAGTGAGGGTGATCGGCAATTTTCGATTTTAAGACCGCTTCTTCTTCATTCAGATCAAACCAGACAATGTTTTCCCGTGAGGTCATAGAGGAAGGGACAGTACGTGATTCAAGTTCGAAAACGTTTTCGATCAGCTCGTGTTCTTGCTTACGCAACACGCCTGCTAAGGCACCCGCTTCCACTACCGCATAAATATCATCTGGCGTGATATCGTCTTTGCGATCCATGGGGATTTTAAAGAGACGGAAAACGTTGTTAGCCATACCATTAAAAAACCAGACTAATGGACGGAAAATCAATAAACAGATCCGCATCGGTCCAATAATACGTAGTGCGATGGCTTCTGGAGCGATCATACCAATACGTTTCGGTGTGAGGTCAGCGAACAGAATAAAGAGGCTTGTCACGATGGTGAAAGAACAGATAAAACTCAGCTTTTCTGATAATTCTGGAGATAAGAACCGATGAAAGAAATCAGAGAAAACTGGCATGAAAGCGGAGTCTCCGACGATACCCCCCAGAATGGCTACGGCATTAACCCCAATTTGTACAACGGTAAAGAACATGCCGGGTGATTCTTGAAGCTTGAGCACATGCTCTGCACGGATATCACCGTCATTGGCGAGGAGTTTGAGTTTAATTTTCCGGGCAGCGGCCAGAGAGATCTCTGACATAGCAAAGAAAAAACTAATAACAATTAATACTAGGATGACAAGTAAGCTATCTAACATAAGGAGTCCGAAGTTTATAAGCTTGTCATTTTTGGCCTGGGCAACTTCTCAACAAAGCATTATTCAGGCAATCAGTGAGGAAGAACACGTTATCCGTGCCAAAAATGTCTGTCAGGGCATATTCACTATGAATAATGCTCAGCAACAGAAGTGACAGTGATGACTGCCTAAGCAGAGTATAGCAGTAGCGAGGAATAAGTCGCTAGAGGGATCTGAGCAGAAATTCAGCCTTATAGAAGGCTTTTCGATCACTGGTTGTAATTTGCGCAGGGTTTTTGGACAATGACGTAATTGATAAGAAAAATTTTTATTCAATTTCGCCTTTATAAGGTTTAGGCAAGACTAAGCTTACTACAGTGTGTATATTTCAATGTCATTACGCGATTTGCTGCTGCAAATGGATGTTTAACAGGAGAGTTCGTGGCACGTTTAACCCATTATAGTATGGCAGCACTTTTGTTCGCCGCCCCTTCACTTCAGGCCGCGACGGTCAGGTTGAACCTTGAAGGTCTCTCTGGCGAACTACAAAATAATGTCAGAGTCAGGTTGGCGACCATTACCAGCGAAGAGATCAGTGCGGATAGCCGTTTTCAAGCACGTCTGGATGCAGTCATCAAACAAAGTTTGCGGGCACTGGGCTATTATGAGCCGGTGATTACCTATCGTGTTTCGCCGGAACAAGCGCTGCCCTCTGGTAACGTACTGACTGTCCATGTTGATCCGGGAGTGCCGGTCAAAATCGGTGGCAGCACCTTATCAGTCGAAGGTGAGGGGCAGCACGACACTGAGTACCAGCAATGGGTTGAGCAAGGTCGTCCTAAAGTTGGGACCGTTCTCAACCATGGTGATTACGATAAATTCAAAAACGGCTTTTCCAGTATTGCGCTACGTAAAGGATACTTCGATGGGGCTTATCGTAAAAGCCAATTAGGGGTATCGCTTCCTTTACATCAAGCGTTTTGGGATATCGACTACGATACCGGTCAACGCTATCGCTTTGGCAAAGTGACGTTCTCAGGATCGCAAATCAGAGAAGAGTATTTAGAAAAATTGGTGCCTTTCCACGAAGGTGACTACTACGATTCAAAAACCTTAGCAGAATTAAACCGTCGCTTATCAGCAATGGGCTGGTTCGGTTCGGTAGTGGCTGCGCCTGAATTTGAGGGTGCGCAAAAAACTAAAGTCTTACCGATCAATGCAGCGGTGACCCCTGCGGTGAAAAACAGCTTAGAGGCCGGCGCGGGCTTTTCGACCGACGTTGGTCCGCAACTTAAAGCCACTTGGAACCGACCGTGGGTGAATGAATATGGCCATAGCATTACGGCTAATACCTATTTGTCGCAACCTGAGCAGCAATTAGATTTCACCTATAAAATCCCACTATTAAAAAACCCTATCGAGCAGTATTACACCATTAAGGGTGGGCTGAAGCGCACGGACTTAAACGATACCAAGGCCGATTCGACGACGATCGTCGGGTCGCGCTATTGGGAAAACAGCAGTGGTTGGCAAAAAGCGCTCAATTTAACGTGGCGTTTGGACCACTATACCCAAGGTAATTACACCAATACCACGATGCTGCTTTATCCTGGTGCGAGCATTAATAGAACCCGTTCGCGCGGGGGATTGATGCCGACATGGGGCGACTCACAGCGCTACTCAGTCGATTTTTCCGATACGACCTGGGGCTCAGGGGCTGACTTTGTCATATTACAAGCCTCTAATGTGTGGATCCGGACCTATGCGGAGAAACACCGCTTCGTCGTGAGGGGGACATTAGGCTGGATTGAAACTGACGACTTTGACAAAGTCCCGCCGGATCTACGTTTCTTCGCCGGGGGCGACCGCAGTATCCGTGGCTACAAATATAAAGATGTCTCACCTCGTGATAGCGATAACAACTTAACCGGTGCCAGCAAAATGGCGACGGGGTCGTTTGAATATCAATATAACGTCACTGGGAAATGGTGGGGGGCGGCGTTTCTCGATAGCGGTGAAGCGGTTAACAATTTCAAAGATAGCGATATCAAAACCGGTGCTGGGGTAGGGGTACGTTGGGCTTCGCCTGTTGGCCCGATCAAATTCGATATCGCTACCCCGCTTGGTGACAAAGATTCCCATGGTGTTCAGTTTTATATTGGCTTAGGACCTGAATTATGAGTTGGTGGAAAAAAGGATTAATCGGCCTGCTCGTCATCGTCTTACTGCTGATGACGACCGTTGCCTTCTTAATTGGTACAACCACTGGTTTGCATCTGTTATTCAAAGGGGCAAACCGTTGGGTGCCTGGCCTGCATATCAGCAAAGTCGAAGGCGGCTGGCGTGACCTAACGTTGCGGGATATCACTTATCAAATGCAGGGGGTCGAGGTACGCGGGGGCCAGCTTCATCTGGCGGTGAAAACTTCCTGTCTTTGGCACTCCTCGGTATGTGTTGACGATCTCTCACTAAGC
This sequence comes from Rosenbergiella nectarea, assembly GCF_900111105.1. Lineage (GTDB taxonomy): Bacteria > Pseudomonadota > Gammaproteobacteria > Enterobacterales > Enterobacteriaceae > Rosenbergiella > Rosenbergiella nectarea. The sequence goes on from NZ_FOGC01000001.1 coordinate 351,985, forward strand.
GATGTCAGTGTCGTGGTTGATACCAGTAAGATGGCCCCCACTGCGCCGGTTGACGAGACAAAAAGCGAACCGTTAACCGATATTTCAACACCGTATCCACTGACGCTTAACCATCTCGGCTTGCGAAATATCAATGTTAAAGTCGATGATACAAGTATTGCACTCGGCGAGTTCAGTACAGGTATTGCTTGGCAGAATCGTCAAATTACGTTAGCCCCCACCCAAATTAATAATTTCTTATTAGCCTTACCGACCGTAGCGAAAGTGGCGGTGGATAACGCTGCACAAGCGACCAAAACCGCGATCACTCAAACGGCTGAGCAGGCCGCACAGCAGAAGAAAGCGGAAGACGAACAGGCTCGTCTTGCGGCGCAACAGCCGCCATTGGGCGATACCCTACGTGCGCTATTTGCTAAGCCATTATTGGATCTACCTTCAGTGACCCTACCGGTGGATGTCGATATTCAAGGGATTACCGGCAATACCTTGAGGGTAACGGGGGACACCGAGTTAACCATTAATCAACTTAATCTGAAAGCTCGTGCCCAGAATAACCATATTGCCTTACAACAGTTACAAGTTCAGGCGATACAAGGGCAGCTGCATGCCAGCGGCGACGCTGATTTAGCCAATAATTGGCCCGTTAACATGAACCTTAACAGCACGCTAAATGTTGACCCGATTAAAGGGCAAAAAGTGAAGCTGACGCTGAAAGGGAACATGAAACAGCAAGTTGATTTAGCAATAAATCTTTCAGGCCCGGTGAAAGCTCAGCTGAATGCTATGGCAAAACCGGCGACGATCGGCTTACCTTTCTCCTTAAAACTGAACAGCCCACGTTTACGCTGGCCGCTCACCGGCCCCGCACAGGTCCAGGTCGATAACATTAATGTGGAGACGTCGGGTAAGGCTTCTGATTACCGTATTCACCTGGCGGCAGCCTTAACCGGGCAGGATATTCCGCCTGCACAAATCTCGTTAAACGGTAAGGGCGATCTCGGCCAGTTCAGCTTAGACCGGCTCCGTGTCGCTGCCCTGCAAGGGAATATTGATCTCAATGCATTAGTGGATTGGAATAAAGCGATCAGCTGGCGCAGTGAGTTAACCCTAAACAACATCAATACTGCACGGCAATACCCAGACTGGCCTACCAAGCTCGATGGTCAAATTACAACCAAAGGGAGTGTGTTTGGTGGGACTTGGCAGTTAAGTGTGCCGAAAGTTGATATTAAAGGTAACGTTAAACAGAACCCGGTCAATATTGAAGGCAGCCTGCAAGGCAATAGCTACATGCAGTGGAAAGTGCCGAAAATGTTAGTCGCATTGGGTCGTAACCACTTCAATGTTCATGGCCAACTGAACGATACGCTGATGCTCGATGCGGATATTGATGCACCGGCGCTCGACAATGCCTTGCCAGGACTTGGCGGAACCCTTAAAGGGGTGATCAATGCCCGAGGTACCCTCAAGCAGCCGGAGCTGAAGGTTGATCTGCAAGGACGAGCCTTGCGTTGGCAGCAGATACGCCTGCAGTCATTAGCCTTGAAGGGCAATGTCAGCTCTGCTGAGCAGATATCGGGTAACTTGAACCTGAATCTGCAACAGTTGCATCAAGAAGGGGTCGATATTCAGCAAATTCTGCTAAACGCTGGCGGTAATGAGCAAGCCCATCAACTCACCTTGAAAGTCACTGGCAAGCCGGTGGCAGGCGAGTTAGCGCTAAAAGGCCATTTCGATCGTCAGCAGCAACGTTGGCAAGGTAGCTTAACTCGGAGTCAATTCTCGACGCCAGTGGGTAATGTGACCTTAAGCCGTGCGATGAGCCTCGATTATCAGAATCTTAAACAGACGATTACCGTCGGTAGCCATTGCTGGTTGAATCCTAATGCGGAGCTATGCGTACCCGAACCTATCGTGGCGGGCCCAGCGGGGCATGCACATCTGCAGATCCGCAAACTCGACCTGGCGATGCTAAAAGACTTCCTGCCCGCACAAACGCAGCTATCAGGACGTTTTAGTGGCGATACGCGGGTAAATTGGACGGCGACTGGCGGACTACCTGACGCGAACCTAAGCTTGACCGGCCAAGGGGTCGAGGTACGTCAAGATGTACAAGGTAAGATGCTACCCATTGCTTTCGACCGGTTAGATCTGAAAGCGGCATTAGTGAAAGGTAAAGCGCAGCTGCAGTGGCTTATCAAGCTGGCTAACAATGGACAGCTAACCGGTAATGTACAGGTTGCTGATCCCGAGAATCGTCGGACCTTAGGCGGGACGGTAGGGATCGATAATCTCTCCTTGGCAATTCTTAATCCGGCGCTATCAAAAGGCGAAAGTGTTCAAGGGATACTGAATAGCCAGTTACGCTTAGGCGGCTCGTTACAAAATCCACAAGTGTTTGGTCAACTCGCGCTTAAAAATGCAAAAGCACAAACCAGTGCGATGCCGGTAGAATTGACTGATGCGAACCTTTCGATGGTCTTTAATGGCATGTCATCGACGCTTGAAGGATTAATCCAAACGGCTCATGGTAATTTAAATCTGTCGGGCAATGCCGATTGGCGTCAGCTTGATAACTGGCGTGCGCACATTGCCGCGAAGGGTGAAAAAATCCGCGTCACCGTGCCACCGATGGTGAGGATGGATGTCTCGCCGGACCTCACTTTTGATGCCACGCCAGCGGCCTTTAACCTCGATGGGCGAGTCGATATTCCGTGGGCGAGAATCGTGGTGCAAGATGTGCCAGAAAGCGCGGTCGGCGTATCGTCGGATGAAGTGATGCTCGACGAACATCTACAGCCGATCAAACCGACCACGACTAGCATGGCGATTAACAGTAACCTGATTATTCATGTAGGCGATGATGTAAGGTTATCGGCATTTGGTCTTAACGCGCTGTTGAATGGCGACCTTAAAGTTGGGCAAGGGAAAAATGGCTTGGGCCTAAATGGACAAATCAATATTCCTTCAGGCCGCTTCCATGCTTATGGACAAGACTTAATCGTGCGCAAAGGGCAGCTACAGTTCTCGGGGCCGCCGGACCAACCTTATGTGAACTTAGAGGCTATCCGTAACCCCGATGCAACCGAGGACAACGTTACCGCGGGTATCCGTGTCACCGGTTTAGCCGATGAGCCGAAAGTTGAGGTCTTCTCCGACCCGACGATGTCTCAGCAAGCCGCACTCTCTTATTTATTAAGAGGCCAAGGTCTTGGAAACAGTGATGACAGTAATGCATTAACTTCTGCTTTAGTTGGTTTAGGGGTTGCACAAAGTGGTCAAGTTATGGGTAAAATCGGCGAGACTTTTGGTGTCAGCAATTTAGCGTTAGATACCGCGGGCGTTGGCGACAGCCAACAAGTCCAAGTCAGTGGCTATGTACTACCAGGCCTACAAGTAAAATACGGAGTGGGACTCTTCGATTCGTTAGCAACACTTACGCTACGATATCGTTTGATGCCTAAACTCTACCTGGAAGCAGTGTCTGGCGTCGACCAGGCATTGGATGTGCTTTATAAGTTTGAGTTTTAGCTATGCGAATCATTGTCTATGGCAGTTTACGACGTAAGCAGGGAAATAGTCATTGGATGACGAATGCTCAGTGGCTGGGTGACTATAAAGTCGAAGGCTACGAGCTTTATAATCTTGGCCACTATCCGGGGGTGATCCCCGGTGAAGGGACGATTGAGGGTGAAGTGTATCGTATCGATGCCATGACCTTAGGTGAACTGGATGCCTTGAGAACCAAAGGGGGCGAATATAAACGCCAGCTGGTCTCGACGCCTTACGGCAGCGCGTGGGTGTATATTTATCAGCGTTCTGTGGCAGGTCGCCCACAAATAGCGAGTGGGGATTGGCTAGATAGGAGTGATAACCCTTAAAATAAAGACGCCGTCACGATAGACGGCGTTTTTTTTGGAGCAATTACTTCTGTTGGGCGCGTTCGAAAGAAGAAACGATTTCTGCTTTCGCAGCAGCAGCGTCGCCCCAACCTTCAACTTTTACCCACTTACCTTTCTCAAGCGCTTTGTATTGCTCGAAGAAGTGTGCGATTTGGCCACGGAGTAACTCAGGCAGATCATTAACATCTTTAATGTGATCGTACTCTTTAGACAGTTTGCTGTGTGGCACAGCAATCACTTTAGCATCTTCGCCTGACTCGTCGGTCATCTTCAGGACGCCAACTGGACGGCAACGGATGACTGAACCTGGCTGTAATGGGTAAGGCGTTGGGACTAAGACGTCAACCGGGTCACCATCTAAAGACAGGGTGTGGTTGATGTAACCGTAGTTACATGGGTAGAACATTGCGGTTGCCATGAAACGGTCAACAAACAGAGCGCCTGATTCTTTATCAACTTCATATTTGATCGGTGCAGCATTTGCAGGGATTTCAATAACAACGTTGATATCTTCAGGTAAGTCTTTACCTGCTTCGACGAGGTTCAAGCTCATGATTGATTCCTATTTATCAGTAAAATTCGTGGTGCGCAGTATAGCGAATTACGCACCGGTATGTGTCCGATTTTTTCAATCGCTTACTGATTTTCACTGATAAAACGTTCGACATCTTCCACCATGTATTGGTTACCGACATAAAATGGGCAACGTTCATGGATGGTTTGCGGTTTCAAATCGAGAATACGGTTGACACCGTCGCTGGCTTTGCCGCCCGCTTGCTCTGCTAAGAAGGCCATTGGGTTACACTCGTATAATAAACGGAGTTTCCCTTTTGGATGGCTCGCTGTTTGTGGATAGAGGTAAATGCCGCCTTTGAGTAGGTTACGGTGGAAGTCAGCCACTAATGAGCCGATATAGCGCGAGGTATAAGGGCGGTGCGTCGCCTCATCCTCTGCTTGGCAGAATTTCAGGTACTTTTTCACGCCAGCCGGGAAATGCACGTAATAACCTTCGTTAATGGAGTACATTTTTCCGGTAGAGGGGTAGGTAAGACGCTCTTGGTTTAAGCAGAATACCCCCAAAGACGGATCATAGGTGAAGGCGTTAACACCGTTACCAGTGGTATACACCAACATGGTCGACGAACCGTAGACGACGTAGCCCGCGGCCACTTGTTGGCGACCCGGTTGCATAAAGTCTTCTTCGGTAATCGGTGTACCGACCGGTGTGACGCGGTGATAGATAGAGAAAATAGTTCCTACCGAAACGTTAACATCGATGTTTGATGAACCGTCCAGCGGATCCATCAAGACCACATAACGGCCATCTTCGAAGCCTTCAAAAATAACGAACTCGTCCTCTTCTTCAGAGGCGATCCCAGCAACAATCCCACGGGCTTTTAGCGCAGATTTCAGTTTTTCATTCGCGTATAAGTCGAGCTTCATCTGTTGCTCGCCTTGTACATTCTCGATCCCGTTCGCGCCGAGAATATCTAATAAGCCCGCTTTATTGATATCACGATGAATAATTTTCGCGCCAAGTTTGATTGCTGAAAGAAGGGCGGTGAGCTCACCGGTGGCATGGGGAAAGTCTGCTTGTTTTTCAACAATAAATTCGCCTAAGGTCTTCATTGCGTATCCTGATCGTATATTGGTTTACTTTTCATTAACAGTCTAGTCAAGCTACACTGCGGACCGGATCAAATCAATCCTCTCAGTTGCTCCTAAATGCGATATAGGTAAACTGTACAAAAAACTTAGTGGTAGATCTCTTTATGCGAATTCATATTCTCGGTATCTGTGGAACATTTATGGGTGGCTTAGCCATTCTCGCGCGCGCTTTGGGACATGAGGTAACAGGGTCTGATGCGAACGTGTATCCACCGATGAGTACCTTATTGGAACAACAAGGCATTAGTCTGACGCAAGGCTACGATCCCCAGCAGCTGGATCCGGCTCCCGATTTAGTGATTATCGGTAACGCGATGTCGCGGGGTAATCCCTGCGTCGAAGCGGTGCTCGAAAATAATATTCCCTATGTCTCAGGCCCGCAGTGGCTACATGATTTTATTCTGCGTGATCGCTGGGTGATTGCCGTAGCCGGGACCCACGGTAAGACGACAACTTCCGGTATGGTTGCGTGGATCCTTGAGTCGTGTGGGATGGCACCGGGTTTTGTCATCGGCGGCGTACCGGGTAACTTCGATGTCTCGGCACGGTTGGGCGATAGCCCGTTTTTCGTCATTGAGGCAGATGAATATGACAGTGCCTTTTTCGATAAACGGTCGAAATTTGTCCACTACTGTCCACGTACGCTGGTGCTGAATAACCTTGAGTTTGACCATGCAGACATCTTTGATGACCTAAATGCGGTGAAAAAACAGTTCCACCATTTATTGCGGATTGTGCCGGGTAAAGGAAAAGTGATCTGGCCAGAACAAGATCATAATCTGCGTCATGTTGTCGGTATGGGCTGCTGGAGCGAGCAAGAGACAACTGGCCCACAGGGTCAATGGCTTGCACAGAAAAGCTGCCCCGACGCCTCCCGTTGGACGGTGAAGCTGAACAATGAAGTGGTAGCAGAGGTCGAGTGGGGATTGGTCGGTGAACATAATATGCATAATGGCTTGATGGCGATAGCCGCTGCCCGGCATATCGGCATCACTCCACACGACGCAGCGAAAGCGTTAAATGAATTCGTCAATGCGAGACGCCGTCTTGAATTACGCGGGACGGTGAACGGAATTGAGGTTTATGATGACTTCGCTCACCACCCTACGGCTATCTTGGCGACGCTTTCTGCTCTGCGCAGTAAGATTGGCGGTACTCGTCGTATTCTAGCAGTGTTAGAGCCTCGTTCGAATACGATGAAGTTGGGTGTCAGCAAGAATGAGCTCGCCCCTTCATTGGCACGCGCCGACGAGGTGTTTCTGTTCCAGCCGGGGCACATCCCTTGGCAGGTTTCCGATGTGGCAGAAGCCTGTGTCCAGCCGGTACAATGGAGCGCCGACATCACTCATTTGGTCGCGATGATCATGAAGTCCGTGAAGCCAGGCGATGTCATTTTAGTGATGAGCAATGGTGGTTTCGAGGGGATCCATCAGAAACTGCTGGACAGTCTGTCGACCTTAAACGCAGTGTAATCAAACCATGCCGCTCAGTGTTGACGCTGGGCGGCAATTAACGATTAGGCTTCGGCAAGTTCACGCAAGTATTGGAAAATCTGGCGCGATGATTTTGGAGGCTTATTCGTGGCTTTCTCTTTTTGTGCATTACGGATCAAGCTGCGAAGCTGTTGGCGATCCGCCGCAGGGTACAGCTCAATCACCTCATCCATCGCGCTATCTCCCTGCTCAATCAGACGATCACGCAGGACTTCCAATTTGTGAAAGAGTGCGACTTGCTGGTTATGACGGTTTTTCAGCTTATCGAGCGCGAGGCGGATAGGCTGTTCATCACGCGAACGCAGCATTTTACCAATTAATTGAATTTGGCGACGGCGTCCTTCTTTTTTGATCCGTTGGGCTAATTCAATGGCCTGACGTAACTCTTCATCTAGCGGGAGTCGATCGAGTTCGTTCTTGCTTAACTCCATCATCTCCATGCCGAGACGCTTAAGCTCTTCTGCATCACGCTTGATTTCACTTTTACTGACCCAAATAATCTCTTCGTCTTCTTCATCTTGCGGATCAGGCTGGTGGTCGAGCCACTCATCGGGCGGGTTAATCATGGTAGGGCTCCTAAAAAAAGTGGCTTATGCTATCAGGTTACAGCCAGACTGCGAAATTGTTCTCTGACTCTGTTAAACTCATTCTACCTTCAGATAACAGCAGATGGCAGAGCAATGAGTGAATCTCTTCAAGTTTTAGAACAACAACAGGTTCTTGAACACGCAGTCGAACATGCCTTAACCTTCGCAAAAAGCCGCACAGATGGCGCAGAAGTCGCCGTCAATAAAACGACTGGACTGAGCGTAAGCACTCGCTATGGTGAAGTCGAAAACGTTGAATTTAATAGCGATGGTGCTTTAGGCATCACCGTTTATCTGGGGCAGCGTAAAGGGAGTGCCTCATCCACCGATTTAAGCCCTGCAGCGATTGAACGTGCGGTGCAGGCGGCCATCGATATTGCCCGCTATACGTCAGCAGATCCTTTCTCGGATGTGGCGGATGCCTCCTTACTGGCATGGGACGCCCCGGATTTAGACCTTTATCATCCTCTCTCCATTACCCCAGATCGCGCTATTGAGTATGCGGCAGCGGCTGAGCAAGCGGCATTGGAATGTGACCCCCGTATCGTGAATAGCGAAGGGGGAAGTTTCAGCAGCCATGCTGGGATACGCGTCTTTGGGAATAGCCACGGATTTTTGAAAAGCTACTGTTCAACCCGTCACTCCATGTTTAGTTCGGTGATTGCCGAGCAGAATGGTCAGATGGAACGAGATTACGCTTATACCTCAGGGCGTGACTTTGCCGACTTGAAAAGCGCAGAGTGGGTTGGACAAGAGTGTGCACGCCGTACGCTGTCACGTCTGTCCCCCCAAAAACTCTCTACCCGTAAAGCACCCGTCCTTTTTGCACCGGAAGTGGCGAGTGGATTGATCGGTCACCTCGTTGGCGCCATTAGCGGTAGCAGCGTCTATCGTAAATCGACCTTTTTACTCGACAGCCTTGGGAAACAAATCTTTCCAGAGTGGCTATCGATTATTGAACAACCGCATCTGCTTAAAGGAACGGCATCCTCGCCTTTCGATAGCGAAGGCGTACGTACTCAACAACGTACGATTATCGACCAAGGGGTTTTACAAACTTGGCTGATGACCAGCTACTCTGCTCGCAAACTGGGTTTGCAGAGCACCGGTCACGCAGGGGGCATCCACAACTGGCGTTTAGCCGGTCAAGGTCAAAGCTTTGAACAGTTACTGAAAAGAATGGGCACCGGACTGGTGGTGACTGAACTAATGGGGCAGGGTGTTAGCGCAATGACCGGCGACTATTCACGTGGCGCTGCAGGATTTTGGGTGGAGAATGGTGAAATTCAATATCCCGTCAGCGAAATCACCATCGCCAGTAACCTGCAGGATATGTGGCGTACGATGGTGACAGTCGGCGATGATATTGACGAGCGTGGCAATATTCAATGTGGATCGATTCTGTTAGAACAGATGAGTATTGCCGGCCAATAAAGGGAAGATGTTATGCGCCAAATAGGTTTCGTCGTGCTGGGTACCGCGCTGATTTGTTCCTCGTTGACTTTTACCGCACGAGCCGCGGACTTAGAAGGGGATATGCTCAGCCTATCCTCGGGTCTGAGTACAGTATTGAGCAGTCATCAGCCGAGTGAAATGCAGCAGGCGTTAACGCAAATGCGAGATGCAGCAAAAGACGCCAAAACGGCGACACCCCCCTCGTTAGCGGGGAGTGCACCGCAAAGCCCTGCCATGCAGGGCTGGCGTGATGCGTTCGATCAGTTAATCGCTAAAGTCAATCAAGCTGAGCAACAGGTCAAACTCGGTAAGCTGGCTGAGGCCAAGCAGATCGCGCAACAGATTGCGGCCTTACGCAACGAAAATCATCGTAAGTACCGCTAGTTTGTCAGTCATGCTAGGCATGAAAACCCTGCCGATATTGGCCAGGGGTAATGCCTAGCGCTTTCTTAAACATGGTGATAAACGCAGTCACCGATTCATTGCCTAGTTCATGGGCGATAATCTCTACGCGCTCCCCTTCTACCAGTCGATTGATAGCAAGAATCAGCGGTAACTGCTGTCGCCATGGACGAAAACTCAATCCGGTCTCACTGATCATCAGCCTCGCTAAGCTTCTCTCACTTAGCGCTAATTTTTTTGCCCAATAGGCGGCAGGATGCTTCGCTTGGCCGGGTTGCTGGATGGCCTCTACTAACAAACGAATTTTAGGATGACTCGACATCGGTAGCTGCAACTTACCTATAGGTTGCTCAACCAGTTGATCGAGCAGGACTGTGATTAAACGCTGCGTCTTAGGGGTCTGATACTGGTCAAGGGGAAGAGACGCTAAACGAAAAATCAGCTCTCTGATGAGAGGGGAGATACGTAACGTACAGCACTCCTTGGGCATGTCGGCGCTGTGCGGTTCAATAAAGACGAAACAAAACTCTGCATGCTGGGAGACTTGATTGCTATGGATGACTTGACTTGGGATCCAGATGGCTTGACCGGTCGGCGCCATCCAAATGCCATCTTCTACTTGGCAGGTAAGGGTCCCTCGCAAGGGAAGAATTAACTGCCCTTTACGGTGCTGATGAAAGGGTAATTCAGGGAATGAGTCCGCGGCGTTAACCCGAAACGCCCCCACCTTATCGAGATGGCGATCTGGATCGAAGCCTTGCGGCATAGTGGGAGCGTGCATGTTGTCCATTTTTAGCGATAAATTGTCATTATAGCTTGATTTCACCAGGGTGTAGAGAGGCTATGCTACGCTCACGTTACTTGAAAGAGATTCTCCTATGGCGTCACCTGCTATGACACACCACTCAAAAAAATCATTAATCATTGGCATTTTACTGGTTGCGACAACCTTAAGAGCGCCTTTTACAGGGTTAGCCCCGCTGTTAGCAACACTCGGCCACCATTTAGGGTTAGGGACTATGCAGGTAGGGCTGCTCACTACCTTACCGCTACTGGCTTTTGCCTTACTCTCGCCAATGGTGCCTTATTTAACCCGTTACCTCGGGTTAGAACGTAGTGTCGCCGTAGCCTTGGTAGCGATTTGCCTGGGGGTTATGCTGCGGGCGTTGGGCACGGTCACCTTTCTTTATCTCGGAACCGTGATCATCGGTGCGGGTATTGCCGTTGGCAATGTGATCCTACCGAGTTTATTGAAGCGTGATTTCGTGAGTATCCTCCCTAAAATGACGGGCGCTTATTCATTAACGATGGGGATAAGCGCAGCATTAGCCTCCGTATTGGTGGTGCCGCTTGCGACGCATTTGGGATGGGCGCAAGCCTCATTAAGCTTACTCATTTTCCCGTTGATTGCTTTGATAGTCTGGGCGCAACAGCTTAAAGGGAGGGCGGTTACCGGTTTATCGCGGCCGGCGATGAGCAGCAATGCACAGATTTGGCGTTCATCCTTGGCTTGGCAAATAACGCTCTTTCTGGGATTGAACTCGCTGATTTATTACGTATTGGTCAGTTGGTTGCCTGTACTGCTCGTGGACAGCGGTTTCTCGGCGACCAAAGCCGGTAGCTTACATGGATTACTGCAATTAGCGACTGCACTGCCTGGCCTCATTATTGGTGCGGTGATTGCACGTTATCGCGATCAGCGTTGGCTCGCCATGGCGATGGCAAGCCTATGGGTGGTGAGTCTTGTAGGATTATGGGGGATGCCAGGCTGGGCAATACTGTGGGTCGGGCTTGGAGGAATCGGGTCGGGTGCCGCGATGATTCTGGGCCTATCGTTGATTGGACTACGCAGTCGTTCGGCTCACCAAGCGGTAGCGCTTTCAGGGATGGCACAGGCGGTGGGCTACTTATTAGCGGCAGCTGGCCCCGCCGCGATGGGGAAGTTACATGAACAGAGCGGAAGCTGGCACTTGCCCTTACTTTTTTGTCTACTCTTAGCGATTGCAATGATGGCGATGGGCTTGCTTGCTGGGAAAAATCGACTGATGGACGAGTAAAAAAAAGAGGTTACTGCATGCAGTAACCTCTTCTCAAAAAAGGTGAAGCTGACCGATAAGCCGGGTTCTGTCGTGGACAGTCATTCCTCTAGGCCAGCAATCGCTCACTGGCTCAAGCAGCCTACCCGGGTTCAGTACGGGCCGTACCATGTGAACCCCTATTTGGCCTTGCTCCGGGTGGAGTTTACCGTGCCACGGACTGTTGCCAGCCGCGCGGTGCGCTCTTACCGCACCCTTTCACCCTTACCTGATCCCTTGCGGGCCATCGGCGGTTTGCTCTCTGTTGCACTGGTCGTGGGCTTGCGCCCCCCAGGCGTTACCTGGCACCCTGCCCTATGGAGCCCGGACTTTCCTCCCCTCCGCCCGTCTCCCTTTCGGGACGACGACGAAGCGGCGACTGTCTGGTCAGCTTCGGCGGCGGATGATAGGGGAAATTACCGCCATTGTCACGTCTTTCTATTGTTTAATTAGCCTGCTGCTGCGCTAATCCATGCTTATATAACGCATTTTTCTTCACGCCATGGATCTCAGCCGCCAATGCTGCCGCTTTCTTCAAGGGCAGTTCGGCCTGCAATAAGGCTAGGGTACGTAAGGCTTCTACGGGAAGTTCTTCCTCTTGTGCTTGATAGCCCGCCACGATCAGTACCATTTCGCCTTTGCGGCGATTCTCATCAGCCTGAACCCACGCCAACAGCTCACCGACCGGAGCTCCGTGGATAGACTCCCACGTCTTGGTAATTTCCCGGGCGAGCACAACATGGCGATGTTCGCCGAGCTCGCTGACCATATCTGCCAGGCAATCCAGTAAACGGTGAGTCGATTCATAGAAGATTAAGGTGCGAGGTTCTTCCACCACTGCCCGTAAGGCATCACGACGACCTTTACTTTTGGCAGGAAGAAACCCTTCGTAACAAAAACGATCAGAAGGCAGTCCGGAGGCACTTAACGCAGTTATTGCGGCGCAGGCCCCCGGGAGTGGGACGACTTTAAGCCCAGCTTGGCGGCAACGGGTCACGAGGTGATAGCCCGGATCGTTGATCAAGGGGGTTCCTGCATCGGAAACCAAGGCTATACTTTCCCCTTGCTGTAACTTACTTATCAGTACATCGGCTTTTTGCTGCTCATTGTGATCATGCAATGAGAATAAGCGCGCATTGATCGCGAAATGTTGTAGGAGTAGGCCGGTATGGCGTGTATCTTCAGCTGCAACCAAATCGACCTTTGTTAAGACGGTCAGCGCGCGTTGGGTAATGTCGGCTAAGTTACCAATAGGGGTAGGAACAATATATAATGTTCCTACAGAAATCTCTGACTGATCGTGTTGTTTCATTGTTTCATCCGAATTGCCGCTTTACTATAGGGCGTTCTGAGAAAAACATAATGGGTGCTCTATGCTTTCTTCATTTGTGAATCGTCGTAACGCAGGGCGTTTTGTTCCTGTTGTGTTGGCCGGATTTATTTTGGCCGCCTGTGGTGTCAATCAAGAAAATCAGACGCCATCGGCTACTCTCCAACCCACTGCGAATCAAGGCTCTGCTTATTATCTGCAACAGATGCAGCAAAGCCACGATGATAGCAGGAGTCATTGGCAATTACTCGCAATACGCGCATTACTTGACGAGGGTAAGCTGACACAAGCTGGACAGCAACTGCAACAATTGCCGAGCCAATTGACCGCCGAACAACAGGTCGAGAGCCATTTTCTCAGAACGCAGTATGCGATAAGTCAGAAACAATTCCGTGAAGCGGCTCAGCAGCTTAGTGCCTTATCGGTACAAGGCTTAAACGCTACGCAGCGTCAGCGTTACTATCACCTGATGATCGACAGTGCGCAGGGCGAAGCCCCAGTAGACGTCTTACGTGCCTATATCGCTTTACAACCTCATTCAGCAGGCAGGGCACAACAGAAAAACCTCGATGCAACGTGGCAGACCTTGGTGACTATCCCGCAGGATCAAGTGGGTAATATCACTATCAATGCAAATGAAAATATCTTGCAGGGTTGGTTAGATCTATTGGGCGTCTATTATCAAAACCGTGGTGATCAAGATAACCTGAAGCATGCGGTGCAAGACTGGCAGACGCGTTATCCCGATAACCCAGCCTCGAAAACGCTGCCCGCTGGCTTGGCACAGGTGATGAATCTCTCTGTCGCGTCCACTAATACGATAGCGCTTCTTTTACCGTTATCGGGACCGGGTGCCGTCTTCTCGAAAGCGATTGAACAAGGCTTCGAAGATGCGCGTAATGGTCACTTAGCGGCGAGCGCACCCGCAACGACCGATGCAAATACCGTGATCCGCGCGCCGCAAACGACGGCTTCGGCGACCGGTGATGCAGCGGTTAGCCCTTCGGCAGTGGCGACTCCCGCAGCAGCGGATACCTCTACCGCGACACCAGAGGCGTCGAATCAAGCGGCAACTATTCCAGGAACGGCTTCCGCCAATACGGCCGCACAAATTAAAGTTTACGATACGAACGGTCATCCGATTGACCAGCTACTCCAGCAAGCCCAGCAAGAGGGGGCGACCATAGTCGTTGGACCTTTATTGAAAGATGATGTCGCGAAAGCCGTGACAACCCAAACCTCGTTGAATATTCTGGCATTGAATGAACCGCCTGATTTACAAAACTATCCTAACGTTTGTTACTTTGCGTTATCTCCGGAGAATGAAGCACGTGATGCTGCCGAGCATATGTGGGCGCAAGGAAAACGCTCCCCAGTGCTATTACTGCCAAGTAATTCATTGGGAGATAGGGTCGCTGCAGCCTTTACCCGTCAGTGGCAATCTTTAGGCGGGGCAACGGTATTACGTCAATCCATCGGTTCAGAAAGTGAATTACGAAGTAAGATTAACAGTAACGCAGGAATCGCCTTAGGCGGGACACCGGTGACGGCCGCGCCAAGTTCAGACAACGGTGCCGTCACTGTCGCGGGCATGACTTTTGATGCGCCGAGCGCTCAGCCTGTGGCCGCAAGCGGAGACGTGGATTCTGTCTATATCGTGGCGAACCAAGCTTCATTAGATTTAATCAAGCCGCTAATCACCATGAAAATTGGTTCACAAAGCCGTGTGGCGTTTTATGCGAATTCACTCAGTTCTCAAGCGGGCGCAGGACCGGATTTCCGCTTCGAAATGGAAGGGCTACAGTTTAGTGATATCCCGCTGCTATCGGGTGCCAACCCTAGCTTAAAACAGCAGGTCACCGGTCAGTTCAACCAAGACTATACCCTGACACGACTCTACGCGATGGGCGTCGATGCTTGGACGTTAGCTAACCATTTCACTCCGCTTCGCCAGCAACCGGGTTACCAACTTCAAGGGAATACTGGCCTGCTGAAAGCGACACAAAATTGCGTGATCAACAGGACGTTATCATGGAACCAATATACTCACGGGGAGATTGTTCCCGTCAATTAACTCGACGGCAGCAAGGCGAGCAAATGGAAAAGCTCGCTTGCCACTATTTGTGTCAGGCCGGCTTGCGCTGGATCGCCAGTAATGTCTCCTATCGACATGGCGAGCTTGATCTGATTATGCTAGACGAGCAAACTTACGTTTTTGTCGAGGTTCGCTATCGTAAAAATTGCGCCTACGGTGACGCGGCAGCAAGCATCACTTGGCGTAAACAACAGAAAATTAAGACCGCGGCGGCTTATTGGTTAGCTAACCAAGATAAGTGTTTATCGACCGCAAATTGCCGGTTTGATGTAGTTGCGGTGACGGGATCTCGCGTAAACTGGATCAAAAACGCTTTTTACTAAGATCAACAAAGTTAGGTGATGCAGTGCAGGATAGAATTAAAGCGTGTTTTACTGAAAGTATACAAACACAAATCGCCGCGGCTGAGGCGCTACCCGACGCTATCTCTCGAGCCACCATGGTGATTGTCCAGTGTCTACTCAATGGTAATAAAGTATTGAGTTGTGGTAACGGCGCTTCCGCCGCCAATGCACAGCATTTTACCGCCACAATGATCAACCAATTTGAGAATGAACGGCCAAGCCTCCCTGCATTCTGTTTGAGCGCAGATAATATTATGCTCACGGCGATTGGTAATGAACGCCAGCACGATGAAATTTATGCTAAGCAAGTGCGGGCGTTGGGTCAGGCAGGGGATATCCTGTTGGCCATCTCGACACGCGGAAACAGCCCAGATATTGTGAAGGCCGTAGAAGCTGCCGTGACCCGTGATATGACCATCGTGGCATTAACCGGCTTTGATGGTGGGGTATTAGCGGGGTTGCTCGGACCCCAAGATGTTGAAATTAGGATACCGTCGCACCGCAATGCGCGTATCCAAGAAATGCATATGCTAACTGTTAATTGTTTAAGCGAGTTAATTGATAACTCACTTTTTCCTCATCAGGAAGGTTAAGGAGAAATAGAATGAGATTCCCCTTTTTGGCTGTCTTACTTTGCAGCACATTCGCCCTGCAGGGCTGTGCCGCGGTACTGATTGGTTCAGCAGGTGTTGCCACCAAATCAGCCACTGATGCCCGTACCGTGGGGACTCAGGTCGACGATGGCACCTTAGAGCTTCGTGTCGCCAATGCCTTGGCAACAAATAAAGAAATTAAAACTACCGCCCATATCAATGACACGGCTTATCAAGGGAAAGTCCTGTTGACCGGACAAGCCCCGAGTCAAGCCTTAGCCGATACCGCACGTGAAATTGCGGCGAAAACGGATGGTACGGTTGAAGTCTATAATGAAATCCGTATCGGCAGTAATGTCAGCTTAGGAACCTCTTCCTCCGATACCTGGATCACCACCAAAATCCGCTCACAACTGCTGGCAAGCGATCAAGTAAAGTCCTCCAGCATCAAAGTGACGACTGAGAATGGTGAAGTCTTCTTAATGGGCTTAGTCACCGCGGCAGAAGGCCAAGCTGCGGCGGATCTGGCCAGTCGGGTGAATGGCGTGAAACATGTCACCACCGTTTATACGTTTTTATAAAGTGACCTTATGCCTAAAGAGCGCGCATTAACCTTAGACGCTTTACGCGTGATGGATGCAATAGAGCGCCGCGGGAGTTTTGCCGCGGCGGCCGAGGAGTTAGGTAAAGTTCCGTCGGCACTCAGCTACACCATGCAAAAACTGGAAGACGAGCTTGATGTTGTGCTTTTTGACCGTTCTGGCCACCGAACAAAATTTACTAATGTAGGCCGCCTTTTACTGGAAAGAGGGCGCTTTCTACTCGATGCGGCGGATAAGCTGGCGGGAGATGCTGAAGCATTGGCTAGGGGCTGGGAGCCGCAGCTTACGATAGTCTGTGAAGCCTTGGTGAGCTGCGAATACCTCTATCCTCTCGTGAATAAGCTTGAAGAAAAGAGCCACACGCAGCTCAATTTACTGACCGAAGTCTTAGCAGGGGCATGGGAAAGCCTAGAAGAGGGACGAGCGGATATTGTGATTGCCCCAACGCTCCATTTTAGGACCTCAACTGAAATTAATAGCCGTAAACTTTACAGCATGAAAAGCCTCTATGTGGCGAGTGCTGACCATCCCATTCTTAACGAACCCGACCCTGATGCAGAGTCAGCGCGTCTCAAATATCGTGGTATCGCGGTAGCTGATTCAGCACGCATACGCCCGACGATTACCGTGCAGGTACTTGATCGGCAGAGCCGGTTAACAGTCAGTAATCTCGAGAATAAATATCGCGCTATTGTCGCAGGCTTGGGCGTAGGCACCTTGCCGTATCCGATGATCGCAGAAGACTTGCGCCAAGGGCGTTTGAAAGTGATTTCGGATACCTATCAGCGGGATATTGACGTGATTATGGCCTGGAGGCGAGATAGCATGGGTGAAGCTAAATCGTGGGCATTGCGCGAGATCCCTAAGCTCTTTGCAAAAAAATTCCCGCAGAGTTAGCGGGAATTTCTAAAGAGCGATTAGCGTGGGATCATCTTTTTAATCATTCGCCAACTGCTCCACAATCCAAAACCTCTCTTGACGAGGCGGCTTAGTGTCTTGGGTTTTCTGGCTACCCATAACGCTAAGACACTCCCGCCGATCGCGAAGTAGCGGCGTGCAGTATAGGCGGCAGACCATAACTGGTCGTAACGTGAAGTGGCGACGAGCCATTGTTGCTGACAAGAGACAAGATCCATACGTTGAGTCTGAATAGTCGTTAATAATTCTTGCTTGCGTGCTTCACGTTCTCTACGACTCATGCCTGTTTCTCCTCGAGTTGTTTACGGTCAGTATCCAACTCCTTGCGAGTATGTTTCAGCAGAGTAGAGCGGCGAGATTTCACCAGTGCCCAGACGCCAAAAATAATCGCTAGGCCGAACAGAACGGCTGTCGTGATGACGATGGCATAGAGCCTCGCACTGGGTGGTACCGCAAGAATAACGAGGATCATTAAGCTCATTAAACCAAATGCAGTAAAGATCATCGTCAGACCAACCATCAGCAGCATCTGCAGAAGGTTAGCTTTCTCTTCCTCTAGCTCGACAATCACTAAACGGATCCGTGTTTCAGCAATGCTGACTAGGCTGGTCAATATGCGCTGACCCACTCCTAGAATGCCTTCTCCTGGTGCTGAACCAGGTCTTGAGCTACTCATCTTAGCGCCGTGAGATAAGAATGCCGACCACTAGGCCAATCGCTGCGCCAAGGCCAACACCGTGCCAAGGTTTATCATGTACGTAAGAGTCTGCTTTTTGGGCGGCGTCGCGGGTAGACTGTGCGATACGCTCACCGGAATCACCCAAGCGATCACGAGAATTTTGTAAAGCATCCTGTGCTTTCTGATGTAAGCGTGAAAGTTCGGTACGAGATTTGCTACTACCTTGATTTAACACTTCTTCGAGTGTGTCTGCTAATGAAGCTAATTCTGCGCGTAAATCGTTAGATGCATTATTCTTCGACATCAGAGACTCCTTTTGGGGGGATTAAGTCCAGTTTAAATGGGTCATGAACGCCTACCTAAGGTAGGGGATCATTTAATAAATACTAAATTAAGTATAGATGGGCTTTTTGAAAGTTCAAAGAGAGGGAGGTAATAATTTTTTAACACTATTCAATGCGATAACTGTTATCAAGAATTCTCTTAAGCACCTTTTCAGCGGCATGGCTATCTTCAATTGAATTGAAACTGATAATCAGTGAATCGCTATCAGAGGTAATAGATTTGATAGTAATTCCCTCTGCACTCAAGTGCTGGTAAAGGAAAAAACCATCGGGCAGCGAAACACCGTGATTCGTTACATTGATCTTTACAATGGCTTCGGGCGATTGCCAAGTATACTGGTAAGCGAACACCGCCACGGCAAGTACAATAAGAAAGAGTATCGCGGCAATAAAGAGTTGTCGCGGAGACTTGATGAGTAAAGAACGCATTAATATTGAGGCCTTGATGCTTTACGCTTACGCCACAGTAAAATTAACGAACCGATTAAACCGCCTACCAATAACACTGCGGGCAGCAACATTAAGCAAAACATCAGTTTATCTTCGTACTTTTGAAACAAGGCCGTTTTACCTAACGCATAGCCGGCGCAAGTTAAAATCAATACCCATAGAAAACCGCTGAGCCAGTTAAAGACTTGAAAACGTGCACTGCGTAAGCCCGAAACGCCGGCTAAGGTCGGTAATAAGGTCCGGACAAATGCGATAAAGCGCGCAATGAGCAGTGCAGCAAGGCCATGGCGTTCAAACAATGTATGGGTACGCTCATGATATTTTTGAGGAATATGCGATAGCCACTTCTTCACCAATGGCGTATTCCCTAACCATCGGCCTTGAATATAACTAAACCAACAGCCCAAGCTGGCTGCCGTAGTAAGAATAAATAGGGTTAAGGGGAAACTCATGGTTCCCTTCGCAATCAGTACACCGACGAGAATTAATAAGCTATCACCGGGAAGAAATGCCGCAGGCAAAAGTCCATTTTCAAGACTGATAATAATAAACAAGATACCGTAAAGCATCCACACCAAAGATGGGTTGGCGAGCGTGTTAAAATCCTGATGCCAAAGGGCGGTGAGCAGGGCCTGCAAAGTATCCATTTAACATTCCTAATGAATAAGGGATCTGGCACCAGTGCCAAGGTCTGACACATTTACGCCAATAGTACTGTTATTATGCGCTGTGAAAACGATCTGAAAAGTAAACGCTTATCAACTTCCTTGCTCGCACATTGACGTCAAGTGTAACAAAAATTTAGGGTGATAAACATTTTAATTGTCCTTAGAGCGGGAGTTTTACGCAGGTTGGCCAAGAATCCCAACCCTTTTTACACAGGCTGACACTTTTCGTTTTTTGTTGACTGTGGGCAGGGAACAAGAAGGATAAGAGCCTCGCGGATGCTGAGGCTCTGAATTGACTTTATAACTGTTGTTCACTCGCATTGGCTGCTTGGCAGACCGCAGCGGTAAATAATAAATCGGTCGATGAGTTTAAGGCGGTCTCTGCTGAGTCTTGAAGGACGCTTATCAAGAAACCAATGGCGACCACCTGCATTGCCACCTCGTTGGGGATGCCAAACATATTACAGGCTACTGGGATGAGCAGTAAGGAACCGCCAGCCACTCCCGACGCACCACAGGCACAGAGTGAAGCTACCAGGCTGAGCATAATTGCGGTGGGTAGATCGATGCTGATATGTAAGGTATTGACGGCAGCTAGGGTTAACACTGTGATAGTGATTGAGGCCCCGGCCATACTGATATTCGCCCCTAACGGAATCGAGACCGAGTAAGTGTCTTCATCAAGTCCCAAGCGTTCTGCTATTGCCATATTAACAGGAATATTGGCGGCAGAGCTGCGGGTGAAAAAGGCGGTGACACCGCTCTCTTTTAAACAGAGAAACACTAACGGGTAGGGATTGCGTCTGATTTTCCAAAAGACCAATAGCGGATTGACCACCAACGCCATGATTAGCATGCAGCCGATAAGCAGTAGCAGTAGAGTAATGTAGCTAGACAGTGCACTGAAGCCATTTGTCCCTAAAACAGAGGCGACTAATCCAAAAATACCAATAGGGGCACAGCGGATAACTTTGGCGACCAGCCACGTAATGGCCGAAGATAGGTCATTTAATAGATTCCGCGTGGCAGCCGAGCTATGCCTAAAGGCCAAACCCAGAGCGATTGCCCAGACTAAGATACCAATATAGTTAGCATTAATTAATGCATCGACCGGGTTGACGACCATACTAAGTAAAATACCTTGTGCAATCGCTAAGATACCTTTAGGCGCTTCACTCCCAGAGTGGGCATCGGTCAGAATCAGTGTTTGTGGAAAGTGATAGCTGGCCACCACCGCGACAACGGCAGCAAAGAAAGTACTCAGTAGATAGAGCGTGACAATCGGGCGAATATTCACTTTCTGGCCTTGCTGATGGTTAGCAATCGAGGCCGTGACAAGCAGAAGAACCAATATTGGCGCAACGGCTTTAAGGGCGTGAACAAATAACTCGCCAAGCAAAGAAACACTTTGCGCAGCAGGTTTGGAGACCAGTGCCAGTATTATCCCTGCAATAAGCGCAAAAATAATTTGAGTGATTAAATTTCCCGAACGTATCCAGTTTACTAACCCTGTGGATTTTGAAGTCATCATTCTTTCTTAGTCATTGTTTTTGAAAAGGGCTTCGCGCGAGAACGCGTTATTGAAGCGTGTTTGCTGCGGCAGTATAAGAAAACGAGAGTTAAGTTAAAGCGAATCTTATCGGGAGAATGATTTGTTCTAGGGGTAAAGTATCGTAATGGGGGGATTTTTAGAGATAATATTCGTTTAGTTAATATTTTCTTGGTGTCACTGCAAAGGGTCCGATGCCCTTTGCAGTATTTTGTCATGTTATGATTTTTTTCTAATATTCAGCCAGTGATTTAGCCCTAAGGTCACAATCAAGATAGTGGCGATAACGCTGAGTGAGACAGCAGTGGGAATGTGCCATATATCGATCAGTAACATTTTCACCCCGATAAAGGTCAAGATTACGGCGAGTCCGTACTGCAATAAGCTGAATTTTTCAGCCACACCTGATAACAGGAAGTACATCGCTCGCAGGCCTAAAATTGCGAATAAATTTGACGTTAATACGATGAAGGGGTCAGTGGTCACGGCGAAAATAGCGGGAATACTGTCTACCGCAAAAATTACATCGCTTAACTCAACCATGATTAACACCAGCAACAATGGCGTGGCATAGCGTACACCTTGGCGGATCACGAAGAACTTCTCGCCTTCCAGTTGGTCGGTCACACGCATACGTTTTTTCAACCACCGAAGTATGCGACTCTCTTCCTGATTCTCTTCGTCCGATTTCGAGAAAAACATCTTGATACCGGTGATGACCAAAAACGCGCCGAAGATATAAAGGATCCAGCTAAACTCGTTGACCAGCCAGCTGCCCGCAAAAATCATCACTGTTCTCAGAACGATGGCCCCTAATACACCATAAACCAGAACACGTTGCTGAAGCACGGGAGGAACGGCGAAAGCGCTGAATAACATCAACCACACAAAGACATTATCGACCGCTAAGGCTTTCTCTAACACATAGCCGGTCAGGAAGTTTAGGGTCTGTTCTGATGCAACCGCATTACCCGAGAGATGTTGTAAGTAAAACCAAAGGCCAGCGGCAAAGCCCAGCGATATGCCTACCCAAACCAGTGACCATAGCGCAGCGTGTTTCACACTCATACTGCCTGAACGTCCTGAGCTTTGTAGCCGTAAATCGATGATAAGCATGATGATGACGATAACGGAGAAGATGCCCCACATGAGTGGAGTGCCGACAGTCTGCATAAGATAATTCCTTATTAACGGAAAAATAAAAAGGGTGGTGTCGGCAGTCAAAGCGGAATTATTGCAAACCTCACCGAGTGGCAAGGTCTCACTTACAATACTTATCGTACTGCCTGACGACCGGTGTTTTCACACGTAATGACGATCTGCCAGCGTTGAAGTTACTCCCCTTTGCTCACACCAGCATAGGAAATTTGGGGGGCTTAAACAATCATTGTTTGTAATATTTTTAAATACTTTACTTTATCTGATGAGATGATGTGCTGACTCAATAACGATTGTTGTACAGAGCAACAGCCTTTACACTGCCAATAGACGCGGGGAGGGGTAGGTGAAAATACAGAATAGTTCGCTAAGTTGGCATGGGTTATTTCTAGCCATTCCAGTGGGAATTGTTGGCGCCGGCGTCACACTCCTTTTTCGTATGCTGATTGCGCTATTTAACCTCGCCGTTTTTGGGCGTAGCGATGACATCACTCAAGCGATGCAAGTATGGCCATGGTATTGCTGGCCGTTGATTGTCGGGATCGGCGGGGCGATTGCGGGGGGATTACTGCATTTTGCCGTTAAGTTCGAAAAACAAACCGCGATCAAATCCGATTACCTTGATGTGATCAATGCACGGCTCAATGCGGTCCCCACGGGTTCCTCCGTACTCCGGGCTTGCTCCTCGATGATCAGTATCAGCAGTGGGGCGTCGATCGGTAAAGAAGGTCCCATGGTACAGCTGGCAGCACTCTGCGGTAGCTGGTTAGCCCGTTTTGTGCCTAAGAAGTTTGCCTTAGCAAATACCGATATGGTGGCTATGGCCGCTGCCGCGGGATTAGCCTCGGTCTATCATGCTCCGTTAGCGTCGACGATTTTTGTGGCGGAGATCGCCTTTGGGATTTCTGCATTACAACGGACTATTCCCATAATGTTGTCTGCTGTAACAGCGGTTCTCACCATGTGGGTAATAGGTTTTCGTTCACCATTATATCCATTGATGGACGTGCATTTCTCGATACAGACCGGCCCGTTGATCATTACCGTTATTCTGGCGGTATTCAGTGGGTTGATCGGCTTTGGTTTTATTAGCCTCACGCAGAAAAGCCGTCAATTATTTAACCGTATCCCTTCACTCCCTGTCCGCTTAGCCTGCGGCGGGGCCGCAGTGGGCAGTCTAGCGATTATTACCCCAGCAATATTAGGTAATGGCAACGAGGTGATTGTTAACCTCTTTGCTGGCCATTATCTACTGCCGATGCTGCTCACCTTGCTGGGTCTCAAAGTTATCGCCACAAGCTGTTCCGTAGGCTCCGGCGCGGTTGGCGGCATGTTTACCCCCGCGTTGATGATTGGTGCAACATTAGGTGGAATGTGCGGCATTATCAGCCAGCAACTGGGCATTACCCACGCCAGCCCTTGGCTATTCGCGGCAATCGGTATGGCGGCCGTGCTGTCAGCAATTTCACAAGCACCCTTGATGGCGATTCTCATGGTGATGGAAATGACACTTAATAGTAGCTTGTTATTTCCCTTAATGATTGCCTGTGTCGTGGCGACGATGGTGACGTATCAATGCCACTCTCCGACCACTTATCCTTTAATTGGCACGCACTTGTCACGAGCGAATGCGAAATTTACTTTCGACCAAACCCGGATCAGCGAAGTGATTATCCCTGGTGCCTGTCTTTCGCCTAAAGATTCGGTGCACCAAGCGCTCAATGCCAGTGGGCATAAACGCGAGCGCTATGTGTATATCATTGATGATAAACAACGTTTTTTAGGAGTAGTTTCTATCCACAAAATCGTTGAAAAGGTATTAGCCGAGGACATCACCTTAAATTCTCCTGTCGAACAGGTGATGGAAACCGATTTCCCCCACGTTTTTCAAGATCAAACCTTAAAGCAGGGGTGGGAGGCCTTTAGCCAAGTCACCCTCGAAAGACTGCCAGTGTTAAATAATCCTCAGCAGCGGCAATTCGTCGGGGCCCTAACGAAAACAAGTTTGATCCAGCAGGCGGAAAGTTTCTTGTAGGACTAAGCACTGAGCATTGTTGGGTTTAACACAGAAACTGCGTATACTTCGCCACGTTAATGATTATCCGAATAGACAGAGAAGGCCTTGATGAATGAACTGCAAGTAAGTGGGCAATCGCTTACCCTTAACCGATTCCCAACCAACGCGGCTGATCCCAATCTACAAGCGTGGGATTCTGCAGACGAATATTTACTCCAGCAGCCATTACCAGACGGCCCTGTCCTCGTATTGAATGATAATTTCGGGGCGTTAACCTGTGGACTTCAACCTCGCGAAGTGTGGCAAGTTAGTGATTCGTTTATCAGTCAGCAAGCCACGTTGCACAATCTTACGACCAACGAACTGTCCGTAAGTAACGTGAGATTTTTAGATAGCCTCGCCGCGTTACCTGAAGGGATGGCGGCGGTAGTGATTAAAATTCCGAAAACCTTAGCGTTGCTTGAGCATCAACTGCAAGCGCTACGCCAGGCCGTTACAGCGGAGACTATTATCATTGCTGCCGCTAAAGCGAAAGATATTCACCGTTCTACCCTTGAGCTTTTTGAAAAATGGCTGGGTGAGACACAGACTTCGCTCGCTTGGAAAAAATCACGTCTCGTTTTTGCCAAACTGACCGCTGAGCAACCGGCTGCCAACAGTGGGATATTAAGTTGGCCGTTAGATGGCACGCCTTATACTTTACATAACCACGCCAATGTTTTTGCGCGGCAATCCCTCGATATTGGTGCTCGACTCTTTTTACAACATTTACCTTCGCAACTCGAAGGTACTATTGTCGATCTGGGCTGTGGCAATGGGGTGGTTGGGCTATTAGCACTGGAACAAAACCCGGAAGCGAAGGTGCATTTTGTAGATGAATCGTGGATGGCGGTTGCGTCAAGTCAGCTCAATGTTGAGAAAAATTTACCTGATGAACGCTCTCGTTGTGAGTATACGGTAAATAATAGTTTAAGCGGCTTTACCGGTGGCAGCTTACAAGCAGTCCTCTGTAATCCTCCGTTCCATCAGCAGAGCGCGATTACCGATCACATTGCATGGCAGATGTTTAGAGATGCAAAAAGATGTCTCGGCTATGGCGGTGAACTGCGCGTAATAGGAAATCGCCATCTCGATTACCATCGAAAATTAAAAAAATTATTCGGTAATTGCCAATTAATCGCTTCCGATGCGCGCTTTGTTGTTTTACGTTCAGTAAAACTCTAATCTTCCTTACGATAATTAGGTAATTGCCATGACGAATGCGATGAAGTTTATGTTCTGCGTCACCTTGATCAGTGCAGTCAGTGCTTGTACCTCACAGGACAAACAAGCCGATCAACGTTTGGCGGATCAATCCACCATGGCAGTTAACTGGATGCAGCAATCAGGCGAATACCAAGCGATCGCGCTACAAACCTTTAAATTCGCAACGTCGGCCTTTCAACAAGCCGCCTCGAAGGGCGTGCATTCTCCGGCGGTGATTGTCGATCTTGATGAAACGATGATTGACAATAGTGCCTACCAAGCCTGGGCGGCACAACAGCAAGTGCCTTTTACGGATGCCACGTGGTCACAGTGGACGCATGCCAAGCAAGCGCTTGCTATTCCTGGCGCAGTAGATTTTGCACGCTATATCGATAGCCACGGCGGGACGATTTTCTATGTCTCAAACCGCGCTGAACAAGATCGTCAGGTAACAGCAGATAACCTTCGCACGCTCGGTTTCCCCAGCGTCTCGGCGGAAACCCTATTACTGAATACTTCTAGCAGTAATAAACAAGCGCGATTCGATAGTATCGGTGCGAGAGGCTATCAAGTTGTGGTTTATGTTGGGGATAACCTAAATGACTTCGGCCAAGCAACCTGGCATAAAGATAATGTTCAGCGCCGTGAATTTGTGGCACAACATCGCGAGAAATTTGGTACCGAGTTTTTCCTATTACCCAATCCAAGCTATGGCGACTGGGAGTCGGGGTTAAGCCAGAATTACACTAAAATGAGTCCTTCAGCCAAGCTTCAAGTCAGGGAACAAGCATTGCGGGTTTGGAGAAAAATGCCATAACGCCTTTTTATTCGGCACAGTTTTTGTTATCCATTCATAAAATTTATGGTTAAATAGCAGCCATTCGGGCTATAGGGATGTTGATAGCCCGACCTTATCCGCTTAAAAAGGACATGCGCTGCGCATTGACTCATATGGAAAAGATGGCCTTTCTCAAAAAATTTCGTTGTATTGCTGGCACCATTGCCTTGTTTTTTCTTACCTTCTTTCTTTGCTATGTCAGTAGTCATCTCCGTTTACCCCTTGTGCTCTCGATGTTCTGGATAGTCAATGCCGTTGTAGCGGGCATCTTTGTGCGCTATCCCTCAACCCACAGGCCCATTAACTATTTGGCTTGTGCGTTAGCAATGTTTCTCAATGATTATCTTTTTTCAGGAGGGTTATCCTCCGTAATTTTAATAAATTTGGCGAACATCATCTTTATCGCTGTCGTGGCATTAGGGTTAAGAAGCTTGTGGAGAAGCCATACTGATCAGCTTACGCCTAAACAAGTCCTCATTTTATTTCCAGTCTGTCTCACGGCATCCTTACTCGCGGGGACATGGGGAGGGATCGTCAGTGCCGGAGGTGGAAGCCTCACTGATAATTTATTGAATATTGCCTTGTGGGTAAGTGAGCAATTCTCGACTGGATTAATGATCCTCCCACTTATTTTGAGTTTTAAAC
Organism: Rosenbergiella nectarea; assembly: GCF_900111105.1. Classification (GTDB taxonomy): domain Bacteria; phylum Pseudomonadota; class Gammaproteobacteria; order Enterobacterales; family Enterobacteriaceae; genus Rosenbergiella; species Rosenbergiella nectarea. Next base: position 379,042 of record NZ_FOGC01000001.1, read on the forward strand.
GTTCCCAAAAGTTTATCTGGCAGCGAACTTCTGTATTAGCGGTGTTATCAGTGCCTATCCTCTCCCTTGGCGCCGCTTTGATCAGTGGGCCTGGCAGTATCGTCTTTCCTCTACCGGTACTGATTTGGTGTGCGTTAGTGCTGCCTGTGTTTGTCTCGGCACTGGTGACTTTCTTGGTCGGTATTTTAGAGATTATGATGGTTTATGAGAATTTAATCGGGGAGCATTTGGTCGACAGCCCGCTCGAAATTATGACCCTTGTCTCAATCCGACTGGGTGTTGCTGCCATGGTACTGACGCCCTTTATGGTGTCAGTGACTATCGATGCTGTGAAAACGTTGAATAGGCGCTTGGAGATCCGAGCAAATACCGACTTTCTAACTCAACTGTTGTCTCGTGCAGGACTATTTGAAAAGTTAGGTGAGATCCCGCTATCCGCGGGGCAGACGGTAGGTTTGATTTTATTCGATATCGATTTCTTTAAAGCGATCAACGATAATTTTGGGCATCAGGCGGGAGATTCTGTACTGAGCGAATTAGGCTACATTCTGCGACGTGATTATAAAGAGCAGTTTTATATTTCTCGCTTTGGCGGAGAAGAGTTTGCGCTGATTGCACGAGATATCTCCGCTGAGCAGCTCTATCAACAAGCAGAAGCGCTACGCTTGCGGGTTGCACGACATGATTTCTCTTTAACTGATCGCTCACTTTCAATCACGATAAGCTTGGGGCTGGAAGTAGGAAGTGCAAATAACAATGAAGAGTGGACGCAGTTAATTACGCGGTTAGTGAGTAAAGCCGACTCACGACTCTATCTCTCTAAAGCCGAAGGACGAAATCTGACTACCCCCGATTGGTCCGAGGGTAGTCCGGCGTTTAGTGATCGAACGCCGACATGATTTTGTTTTGTTGCTGATGGCGTTCGACCGCCAGTTCAAGCAATGTAGTGATCAAATCTTGGTAGCTTAAGCCACTCGCCTGCCACAATTTCGGATACATGCTGATATTGGTGAACCCAGGTAATGTATTGATCTCATTGATAATCACCTCATTGCTTGGGGTGAGGAATACGTCAACCCGTGCGAGGCCGAAGCATTCGACGGCTTGGTAAGCCTTGAGTGCAATGTCTCTAATTTTATTCTCAGTCGCTTCATCGATATCAGCAGGGACCTTCACTTGAGCGCCTTGCTCGTTGATATATTTGGTCTCGTAAGAATAGAATTGATCGGAAAGAACGATCTCTCCACAGCGACTCGCTTTCGGCTGCTCATTACCCAACACCGCACATTCGACTTCGCGACCCTTAATTGCCGTTTCCACCAAGACTTTGCGATCGAAACGAAACGCCTCTTGGATAGCTGGGCCTAACTGAGCGAGTGTTTCGACTTTGCTGACACCCACTGACGAGCCTTGGTTAGCAGGTTTAACGAATAACGGTAAGCCTAGTTGTGACACGACCTCATCAAGATGGGTCTTCTCAACATTGCTAGGCGTTAGGGTAATGAAAGGTGCGATAGTTAATCCGGCATCGCGTAACAGACGCTTAGTGACATCTTTATCCATACTAATCGCTGAGCCTAGTACGTCAGACCCGACAAATGGCAAATTCAGGATACGTAATAGGCCTTGTAGCGTACCATCTTCGCCCAACGTGCCGTGAACGATAGGGAAAATGATATCGATCTGAGAAAGGTCGATCGCAGAGGAAGAGCTAATCGCTTGCCGTTGGCCGGGTTGCAGTTGCAGTGTCCCTTCGGCCTGAGCAAGTCCAATATGTTTAGGATCGGTCGGATTCTCAAGGAAATGATCAACATGATAGCTGCACCATTGTCCTTGCTTCGTTATCCCCAACAGAACAACATCAAATTTTGTTTTATCAATCGCTTCTAAAATATTCCGTGCTGATTGTAACGAAACCTGATGTTCTGCTGATTTCCCGCCAAAAATGATACCGACCCGCTGTTTCATAAACTCTTTATCCGTAACTTAACTGTATGATGACAACATAACAGGTCGAGGTGAGAGTGACAATGCTCGGTATTAGCGATAAGAGGGGGTAATGTCTACCGCCTAAATTTCGCTCCATTCGCGTAACAGGTTGTGGTACAGGTTTAATAAATTCATTCGCGTTTCACTGCCACCCTCAAGCCCTGCCAGCTGTTGGATATCACTGTCGAGCTGCCCCAGCATCGCGCGCTTTTTCTCGTCACGCACCATCGATTGTATCCACATAAAAGAAGCAACACGCTGTCCGGCAATGACCGGCGTCACGCAGTGCAAGCTGCTGGATGGATAGATCACCATGTCGCCAGCCGGAAGCTTAACCTTATGTTGTCCAAAGGTATCTTGAATAACCAGCTCGCCGCCTTGATAGCTTTCGGGATCATTAAGGAAAAGCGTGGCAGAGATATCGGTACGTAGCCAGAGGTTTTCTTCACGCCGCACTGCACCGTCAACATGAAAACCATAGGCTCCGCCGCCTTGGTAGCGGTTAAAGAGAGGAGAGGAGATATTGACGGGGAGTGTGGTGCTAAAAAATTGCGGATGTTGATTAATCGCCTGTAACACGAACTGCTGGAGTTCAGCATACAGCGCTGAGTGGGTGTTCACTTGCTCATTGCTTTTGACTGTCGCGCCTTGTTGGCCGGTCGTCACTCGTCCATCAACCCATTCCGCTTGCGCGAGGTGTTCGGTGAGGATAGATAGCTGCTCGGCATTTAGTACGCCTTTAATATGATGCATCATAGACTGCGGACTCAATAACAAGATGCTGTGGCAATTTGCCACAGCATAGGGTGAGAATTAAAAGTGCACGTTCGCCGTTAGCATCCAGCTGCGTTCTGCGCCGGGGTGATAACGATAGCCACTTTTGTTGATAGATTGCACATAGTGCTTATCAAACAAATTATACACATTTAACTGCAGGTCGAGGTTGCGATTAACTTGATACCCCGTCATCGCATCGGCAACCCAGTAGTTATCGATGGTATTTGGCGTCCCAACCGCGCCGTCTGTACCGCGATGCATACTGCCCACATAACGGGCACCTGCCCCCGCTACCCAATCAGGCGTAATTTGATAGGTCGTCCAAGCAGTGAAGGCATGGCGAGGCGTATAACTGAGGTATTTAGACCCATCGTTATTGACCGCTTTACCTTCAGAAACTTTCGCGTTCTGTAAGGTATAACCTGCTAAGGCATGCCAGTTGTCCGTAATATCCCCACTGATCGTCAGCTCGTAGCCTTCGACACGTTTACGTCCCACTTGCGAATAGTCTTTAGTGCTCGCATCTTGCTCAACTTCGTTTTTGATATCCGTGCGGAATAGGGCTGCAGTCAGAAGTAAACGACTGTCCATTAAGTTCCACTTAGTACCGACTTCAGCAGTAGCGGCTTTTTGTGGTTGGAAGTCTGTGCTGTTGGCATTTTTGGAGGTGGTGGAGCTAGCCGTTAGCTGGAAGTTATTTCCTCCTGGCGGTTGTTGCGACACACCGTAGTTGGCATAAACGTTACCTTGCTCGGTCAGGTGATACAAGGCTCCCGCTTTCCAGTTAAACAGGTTTCCGCTTTTACTCGTATCCACGGTTCTCACCGGTGTACCTTTTGCCACGCCGGCACTACAAGCGACGGCACCACGGCCTGAGCCACCGCAAGCGGTTGCTGACTTATAATCAGTCTGATAGCTGTCTAGACGAGCGCCGCCGTTAATTTCGAATTTATCAGTCAGTTGTAGTGTATCGAACGCGTAAATCCCGAAAGTGTCAGTGGTGCCATGGGCATCGGCGCCATTGCGAGACAGGCCACCCACCGAGATCGAACTATCGGGATGATAGATATTGACGGCCGGTGGCGAGATAGCATTCAGCCCGCGGATGGTTTGGCTCTCATGAGTCAATTCAACCCCGGTACTCACGTCGTGCTTAACACTTCCTGTACTGAACTTGGTGGTTAAGTTTGTCTGGTTGGTCAGGATTTTATTCACTGAGTCACGGGTATTCGCCAAACGACTCCAGGTCCAATCATCGATATTACTGGAATTGTGAGTTTGGATATTTGACGCACCACCCATCACGGCTGTCATCAGGTATTTTTGGCTGGTTTTTGCCCAGCGAGTGGTATTCCTTATGGTCGTCACATCAGAGAAATCATGCTCGAAACGCATTGTCGCGCTATCTGTACTGGATTTATCGTAGTCCGAGTCGGTGCCGTAGAAGTTATGGCGATTGACTTTTCCGGCGCTGTTGAGCGCTGAATAGCCTTTTGGCGCGCTGTAGCCCGGTAGCCCTATTGTCGGAATACCGCCATCCGGCGTATTGTTCTGGTGGACATGGACATAATCGAGATATAGGCGAGTGTCAGTCTCTAAACCGAAGGCGATAGAAGGCGCGAAACCATACTTTTCGTGACTGACTTTATCACGGGTTTTATCGTGACCATTATCGCCCATCATATTGATTCTAAAAGCGGCATTATCGTTGATCATTTGATTGTAATCGACGGTTGCGCGGCGATTGGAGGCACTGCCGTAACTTAATGAGCCATCGACGTTGGTCGATAACTCGGGCTTCTTCGTCACCATATTGATCGAGCCTGATGGGGCGCTACGACCGTAGTCTGAACCGGAAGGCCCTTTGAGGACTTCTACGCTGCTGATATTAAACGTATCACGGCTTACCGCAGCAATATCGCGAATACCATCCACGTAGATGCTATTCGAGGTATCGACGCCACGCATATAAATTGCATCGCCGGTTGTTGAACTACCATTTTCCCCAGCGAAAAACGCGCCTGCGCCGGCAATATTTTTCATTGCGTCGGTAAGGGTCGTTGCATGTTGTTCTTGAATAACTTTTTCAGGTACCACTGTCACAGTACGAGTGGTATCAGCAAGAGGGCGCGTAAATTTAGGGTCCGATAACGATTTCGGGACATACAGTGAAGGAAGCGTCGCCTTAATGATCAGGGAGTCATCACTGTTTTGACTATCACTAGACTTATTAATTTGTTTAGAGGTGTTGCTTACTGTGTCAGCCAAGGTCGGCGCACTTAAGCCGACACATAATCCTGCAAAGACGCCCAATTTGGTTAATTCTATAAAAGAAGGCGCGATATTTTTATTTTTTTTCATGAGGTTACCTTGTAAATACCAATGAGAATGGTTATCAGGAGCGTTCTCATTATTCATATATTTTGCTAAAAGGTAAAGAGTTGTAAGCATTTCTTCAGACTATTTTTGGATTTTAATAAAGAAATATTTCTAATTATGAATTTTTCTGAGGGTCTCAGCGTGACGCAGCGGGGGGATCTGAGATAAAAAAAAGGGCGATACCGTAAGTATCGCCCTTAAACCGAGTGAGAAGATTAGACTAATTTTCTCATTGGCTCTTTACGAGCGGGCGCATCACCTGCCACATAGTAACTTGCGCTACTGCGTGGGAGGGCGGCTTTGCCACGGATCATATCCGCGATTTTTTCACCAATCATGATGGTAGTGGCGTTCAAGTTACCGGTGATGATCTCTGGCATAATCGAGGCATCCACCACGCGGAGTCCTTGCATACCGTGTACACGACCTTCGTTATCGACCACAGCCATTGGGTCGGTACCCATTTTACAGGTCCCGCATGGGTGATAAGCGGTCTCACCATGGTTACGAACGAACTCATCCAGCTGCTCATCGGTTTGGCAGTCCAGACCCGGACTGATTTCGCGGCCACGGTACTTATCTAATGCGGGTTGATTCATAATTTCACGCGTGAGTCGAATACAGTCACGGAATTCCTGCCAGTCTTGATCATGAGACATGTAGTTAAACAGGATTGCTGGGTGCTCGTAAGGGTCGTTAGACTTGATACGAACATGACCACGACTTGGCGAGCGCATTGACCCTACATGGCATTGGAAGCCATGCTCGTCGACGGCATTCGTCCCGTTGTAGTTAATCGCAACCGGTAAGAAGTGGTACTGAATATTTGGCCACTCGAACTCTTCGCGGCTACGGATAAACCCACCCGCTTCGAACTGGTTACTCGCACCAATCCCTTTGCCTTGGAATAGCCACTGGGCACCGATCTTAGGCTGATTGTGCATTTGCAGTGCCGGGTACAGGGACACCGGCTCTTTACACTCATACTGTAAATACAGCTCTAAGTGGTCCATTAGGTTCTCGCCGACACCTGGTAGGTCGTGTACCACAGGGATATTAAATTTATTCAGTAATTCAGCAGCCCCAACTCCAGAGCGTTGTAGGATCTGTGGCGAAGCAATCGCACCAGCACAGAGTAATACTTCACGACGCGCATCGGCATGTTGTGGCGTTTTGCTGCCGCCAGTGAGGTAATCGACACCGCTCGCACGCTTGCCGTTAAAGACAATTTTATCGGTCGTTGCATGGGTAACAATCGTTAAGTTACTGCGACTCTTCGCTTGGTCAAGATAGCCTCTGCCCGTACTTGCTCGGCGCCCATTAGGGGTAACAGTACGATCCATTGGGCCGAACCCTTCTTGCTGATAACCGTTAAGATCATCAGTGCGCGGGTAACCCGCTTGGACACCTGCTTCAATCATGGCAGCAAACAGCGGGTTATTACCTGTTTTTGGCGTAGCAACACTCACTGGGCCTTCGCCACCGTGGTAGTCGTTAGGACCAATATCGCGAGTCTCTGCTTTACGATAGTAAGGCAGGCAGTCTAAATAGCTCCAGTTCTCTAAGCCCGGACGTTTCGCCCAGCCATCGAGGTCCATCGCATTACCACGGATGTAACACATACCGTTGATCAGGGATGATCCCCCTAAGCCTTTACCACGACCACATTCCATGCGGCGGTTATTCATGTAAGGCTCTGGCTCAGTTTCGTAGGCCCAGTTGTAGCGGCGGCCTTGCAGAGGGAAGGCTAATGCCGCAGGCATTTGGGTACGGAAATCTAAGCGGTAATCGGGACCCCCTGCTTCGAGCAGGAGAACCGTCGTGTCTTTATCTTCAGTTAGGCGCGTCGCCAGTACGTTACCGGCAGAACCTGCACCAATAATGATATAATCGTATTCCATTATTTATTCCTCAATTCTGTGGATTAAAATACTGACTGGAAGCGTTCCAGTTCAACTTGTACCGATTTGATTTGGGTATAGTGCTCTAAGGTCACTAAACCATTCTCACGGCCAACGCCGGAGTGCTTATAACCGCCAACAGGCATTTCTGCCGCCGACTCACCCCAAGTATTAATCCAGCAAATTCCGGCTTCCAGTTGGTGAATAATGCGGTGTGCACGATTCAGTTCTTGGGTAACAACCCCTGCTGCGAGGCCGAAATTCGTATCATTTGCGCGACGAACGACTTCTGCTTCGTCGTTGTAGCTCAGAATGGACATTACCGGTCCGAAGATCTCTTCTTGCACGATCTCCATATCATCACGGCAATCGGTAAAGACTGTCGGTTCGACCCAAGCACCGTTATCGAACGCTTCACCTGTCATACGCTTACCGCCGGCAAGAAGGGTTGCCCCGCCTTTGATACCTGATTCAATAAAGCGCATGACGTTATCGCGGTGAGCAAAGCTTACGAGAGGACCGAAGTTAGTGTCTGCGTCGTTAAGATCGCCTGCGCGGATATTTTTCACACGGGCTAAGATTTTTTGTTCAAACTCAGCTTTATGCTGCGCCGGAATAAACACACGGGTACCGTTGGTACACACTTGGCCTGAGCTATAGAAGTTGGCCATCATGGCTATATCGGCGGCGAGGTCGAGATCGGCATCGTCACAGATAATCAGCGGCGATTTACCGCCCAGTTCCATAGTGACATCTTTCAGCGTTGATCCTGCTGCATTCGCCATCACTTTACGACCGCTGACCACACCACCGGTAAAGGAAACTTTATCGATACCCGGGTGTTCAGTCAGGGCTTGTCCGGTTTCAGCACCGAGGCCTGGTAAGACGTTAAACACGCCGTTTGGTACACCGGCTTCGGTGTAGATTTCTGCCAGTTTGAGAGCGGTGAGTGGCGTGACTTCACTGGGTTTGAAGATCATTGCATTCCCTGCGGCGAGCGCGGGGGCGGATTTCCATAACGCGATCTGTATAGGGTAGTTCCATGCACCAATCCCGGCGACCACGCCTAGCGGTTCGCGGCGTGTGTAGACAAATGAGGTATCACGCAGCGGAATTTGTTGACCCTCAATGGCAGGGATTAGCCCAGCGTAGTATTCCAACACATCGGCACCGGTGACGATATCCACCGCGGAGGTCTCACTAAAAGGTTTACCCGTATCAAGGGTCTCCAGCGCGGCCAGTTCGTCGTTACGTTCACGTAGAATATCGACAGCCTTACGTAGAATACGAGAGCGTTCCATTGCGGTTTTAGCGGCCCAGATTTTTTGGCCTTTACGCGCGGCGGTCACCGCTCTATCCACATCGGCTTTGCCTGCAGCGTGGACCTTGGCTAACACATTACCGTTTGCAGGGTTAACCGTCTCAAACGTGGAACCGCTCTGTGCTGGGACGTAGGCACCATCGATATACAGTAACTGTTCAGCGAATCGGGACATCGTTGTTCTCCGTCTTAAGAGTGAGTACTCGCCAATTGTTGGCGAATAAATTGTCGAGTAATTGTTTTAATCATTTGCGGATCAAAAGGGTCTCCGCTGAGCGCCGCACGTAACCAGAGTCCGTCAATCAGTGCCGCTAACCCATAGCCCGCAACACGCGCGGGCACTTTTTCCAAAACTTTATGAAACTCAGCCGTAAGCGTTGAAAATAACCGACGGCTACTAATCTTTTGTAATCGGTGCAATCCAGGTTGGTGCAGGCTACTAGCCCAAAAATCTAACCAAGCTTTAGCCACGGCAGGATGGACCTGCGTTTCATCGAAGTTCGCATCAACGATGGCGCTGAGTCGCTCTTCGGCCGAGGCATCGGATAATGTTTTTAACCTACCCAAGATGGCTAGTTGTAGTTTAGACGTAATATCGCGCATCGTGGCTTCAAGTAGCCCATTTTTATCACCAAAATAGTGACTGATGATGCCGGTTGAGACGCCCGCCCGTTTTGCAATCTGAGAAATCGTGGCGTAATGCAGCCCCACTTCATTAATGGTTGCAAGGGTGGCATCAATCAATTGTCGCTGCCGAATGGGTTGCATACCTACTTTAGGCATCACCGTTACTCCTGAATTAACAAATCCCCTTTATTAAAACTTTTTTTGATTGATTGTTCAATATAAAAAAATAAATTGTTATGCTGGGGGAGATAAAAAAGGAGTGGGCCTTTCAAAAATGCTAATCGATGCAATACTTAATCGGTTAAGCATCGGCCTAATGATTTTACTTACCCTTGGAAAGAGGATTGAGGTAAAGAATGACAACACCACCTGCTACCGGAAATAATAAAATTAATCCGGTTGTTTTTTATACATCAGCCGGACTGATTTTATTATTTGCGTTGACCACTATTCTCTATAGTGACCTCTCCGCGGCCTGGATATTGAAAACAGTGAACTGGGTATCAGCAACTTTCGGTTGGTACTACATGCTGGCGGCAGTGATTTACATGGTTTTTGTCGTGTATATCGCCGCTTCCCGTTATGGCTCAATTAAACTGGGGCCTGAACAATCGAAACCTGAGTTTAGTCTCTCGAGTTGGGCTGCGATGCTCTTTGCTGCAGGGATCGGCATCGACTTAATGTTCTTCTCCGTGGCTGAGCCCGTGACACAATATATGCAGCCACCTCAAGGCGCGGGCGAAACCATTGAAGCCGCGCGTCAATCAATGGTCTGGACGCTGTTCCACTACGGTATTACTGGCTGGTCGATGTATGCCTTGATGGGGATAGCGTTGGGATATTTTAGCTATCGCTACAATTTACCGCTCACTATCCGTTCTGCGCTATACCCGATTTTTGGTAAACGAGTGAACGGCGCGATTGGTCACACCGTCGATATTGCTGCGGTTATCGGGACAATTTTTGGTATTGCCACCACCCTCGGGATTGGGGTTGTGCAGCTAAACTATGGCTTAAACGTTCTCTTTCACGTCCCTGATAGCTTAGCCGCTAAAGCGGCGCTGATCGTGCTATCCGTGGTGATTGCCACCATCTCTGTCACCTCAGGGGTGGATAAAGGGATTCGACTGCTCTCTGAGCTTAATGTCTTGCTCGCGCTGGGACTGATCATTTTTGTCTTATGCGTCGGCGATACCAGCTTCCTGCTCAACGCTATTGTGCTGAACATCGGTGACTACGTTAACCGTTTTATGGGCATGGCGCTTGATACCTTTGCCTTTGACCGTCCGACGCAATGGATGAACAACTGGACGCTCTTTTTCTGGGCATGGTGGGTGGCTTGGTCACCGTTTGTGGGACTGTTCTTGGCGCGTATTAGCCGTGGACGGACAATTCGTGAATTCGTATTGGGTACGTTAATTATTCCCTTTACCTTCACATTATTGTGGTTATCGGTATTTGGTAATGCCTCTCTTTATGAAATTATCCACGGTGATCATGCCTTTGCTCAAGAGGTCCTTGCGCACCCAGAACGCGGTTTCTATAGTCTGTTAGCGCACTACCCTGGCTTTACCTTTAGTGCCTCAGTCGCCACGATTACCGGTTTACTGTTTTACGTGACCTCTGCGGATTCTGGCTCGTTAGTGTTAGGCAACTTCACCACCCGTTTAAAGGATATCAACTCCGATTCACCTAACTGGGTCCGTATTTTCTGGTCAGTGACTATCGGCGTATTAACCTTAGGGATGTTGATGACCAACGGTATTTCTGCCCTGCAAAATACCACGGTGATCATGGGACTGCCGTTTAGTTTCGTCATATTCTTTGTGATGGCAGGGTTATTCAAATCATTACGCGTTGAAGACTTCCGCCGCGCCAGCGCGAGCAGAGATACTGCGCCTTATTTAGCGAATGCCAACGACCGTCTTTCATGGAAGAAACGTCTGACACGATTAATGACCTATCCAGGCAGTCGTTATACGGAACAGATGATGGACACGATATGCTACCCGGCTATGCAAGATGTTGCGAAAGAGCTGGAGGTGAGAGGGGCGAACGTCGAATTGCAGCGCCTGCCACCTGAAGAAGAAGGGGGCTTAGGCCATCTTTCTCTGATGGTAAATCTCGGAGAGGAACAGAACTTCTTATACGAAATTTGGCCACAGAAATATGCGATACCGGGCTTTACCTACCGTGCACGAAGCGGTAAATCGACCTACTATCGTTTAGAAACCTTCTTGGTCGAAGGTAGCCAAGGTAATGATTTAATTGGCTACAGTAAGGAGCAGGTGATTATCGACATGCTGGACCAGTATGAAAGACACCTGAACTTTATTCACCTTCATCGCGAAGCACCTGGGAATCATATTAACTTCCCTAATATGTAAAGCCACAACTAGGGCTGGAGCCTCTCCAGCCCTTAATTATTTTTTAACCGTGTCAGCACCATCGTAATCACTCTTTGGAATACGGCTATGCACAAAATTGTTAATACCTTTCTGCCTCTCTATTTCGCAACGCTTCTGCTGCTACTCGGTTCAGGGTTACTGACAACCTGGGTGTCTTTACGCCTAAGTCTGCAACACGTCTCAGGGACGATGATCGGTGCCATCACGGCGGCCAACTACATTGGGTTGGTGATTGGTGGCAAAGTCGGCCATAACCTTATTGCCCGTGTCGGTCATATTCGTGCTTACGTTGCCTGTGCTGGCATCATTACCGCGTCGGTAATCGGCCATGGTATGACGGATTGGGTTCCGGTATGGATCGCTTTACGTTTTATTATCGGTTTAGCCATGATGTGTCAGTATATGGTGCTGGAGAGTTGGTTAAACGATCAGGCTGAACCGCAACAACGAGGAGTGATTTTTGGTCTCTATATGGTCGCCACCTATTTAGGCCTCTCAGCAGGGCAAGTAATTTTAACGCTGCATTTCAGTCATCAACTTTTCCCCTTATTGATTGTTGGACTCTGTTTCTCTCTCTGTTTGGTTCCGATCGCCTTGACGACGCGGCTCAAGGTTCAGCCGATGTCGCCGGCCCCTTTAGAGCTTGGTTACTTCTTTAAAAATATTCCGCGTATATTGGGCATCACCCTAGTCACGGGGATGATTATTGGTGCCTTCTATGGGATGGCCCCCGTGTATGCCAGTACCTTGTCGTTGAATACTTCGCAGGTTGGCATATTTATGGCCTTAACCATTTTTGCCGGATTGGTCACTCAGTTTCCGCTAAGTTGGCTTTCTGACCGTTATGAACGACAACGTCTCTTGTTAGCGACCTCATCGCTGTACGTCTTGACCTCGTTACCGCTGGTTTTTCTCGTGCACATTTCTTTTACGGTACTGATGGCGATCGCTTTTTTAGCCAGCATGGTGCAGTTCGCGCTCTATCCTTTGGCAGTGGCCATTGCCAATGACCGAATCACCCCAGAGCGGCGTGTATCGTTAACAGCTTGTCTACTGATGTCCTACGGGATTGGTGCCAGTATTGGCCCCCTATTTACCGGGGTACTGATGGAGTCTTTTGGGGGGAATATGCTTTATCTCTTTTTTGTACTCTGCGGTGGGACGATTTTCGCACTGAGCTGGAAAACCTTACCCGTACCTAAGCGTCTACAAGAAGAGGCCGTTGCACACGTTCCGCTTACCGATGGTTTGGTGAGTTCTCCATTAACCGCGGCGTTAAACCCGGTGATTGATGAAGCGGATATTGTCAATACGATGGTTAATACCGGCGAAGACGAAAATATCGAGTCGAACGATAACCCGACACCACCGTCGTGATGCGCCATAACGAGTTATTCTTATTTAGAGAATAACTTCGTTTTAATTATTCATTTTTATTGGTTGTCGAAACCACGTAATGTTGTCGTCATCATTTATTAATTCGTTATGAGGTCGCCATGTCACATCCACATTCTCGTAATCCGGCCAATGGTCAACTGATCAAAGAATATCCTTTCATTAGCCAAAGCGAGTGTGAGGCGATTGTTCGCCGCACTGCGGAGGCCCAAAAAACGTGGCGTAATGTTTCGCTTGAGGAACGTCGTAACGTACTCTTACAACTGGCGGCAGCGCTGCGCGAACGTAACGAAGAGCTGGCCGCGATGGCCACGCGTGAGATGGGGAAACCTATCACCCAATCCCGTGCCGAGGTGAACAAATGTGCGCAAGTCTGTGAATGGTATGCCGAGCACGGCCCCGCGGCGTTAGCACCGCAGCCTACGCAAGTTGAAGGTAAAAAAGCTTGGCAGGAATTCAGACCTCTCGGAACAATCCTTGCAGTAATGCCGTGGAACTTCCCTTACTGGCAAATTCTGCGTGGTGCAGCAGGCATGCTCTTAGCAGGGAATACCTATTTGCTGAAGCACGCCCCGAATGTGATGGGCTGCGCTTATTTAATGAAGGATATTTTCGATAAGCTCGATGCACCGGCAGGCATTTTCGATGTCGTGAATATTGATAACGACGGTGTTTCTGCACTGATTGCCGATTCAAGAATTGCTGCTGTCGCGGTAACCGGTAGCGTCCGTGCAGGGTCAGCCATTGCAGCACAAGCTGGGGCGGCGCTCAAGAAAACGGTACTGGAATTGGGTGGCTCAGATCCATTCATCGTTTTAGCTGACGCAGATCTTGATGAAGCGGTGAAAGCTGCGGTGATCGGTCGTTACCAAAATACAGGGCAAGTCTGTATGGCAGCGAAGCGCTTTATTATCGAAGAGAGTATTGCTCAACAATTTGAGCAAAAGTTTACCCAAGCAGTTACTGATTTATCGATGGGTGATCCCACGCTCGACGCGACCTATTTGGGACCTATGGCACGCTACGATCTTCGAGACGAGCTACACCACCAGGTTGAAAAAACGTTAGCAGAAGGTGCACGCCTAGTCTGTGGCGGTGAAAAAGTGGCGGGTGACGGGAACTACTACGCGCCAACCATTTTAACCGACGTTAAGGAGACTATGACCGCTTTCCGTGAAGAGGTCTTCGGCCCGGTTGCGACCTTAACGGTGGCTCGTGATGCAAACCATGCGCTAGAGTTGGCCAATAACAGTGAATTTGGCTTAGCGGCAACGGTGTGGTCAGCTGACACAGAGGTTACCGGTATGCTGACCCGCCATCTGGAAACCGGTGCGATCTTTGTCAATGGTTATGGTGCCTCGGACCCTAGAGTTACTATCGGCGGGGTGAAAAAGAGTGGTTATGGACGCGAACTAAACCACTTTGGTTTGCACGAGTTCTGTAATATCCAGACCGTATGGGTGGATCGCCGCTAATCAAGACGCCGGACAGTGAGTTTAAAACTGTCCGGCTTAGTGTGCTACTGCTCAATCATTCCTTCCTGACATAAACACTGGCGCAGCGCAGTGAAGGCCGCAAAGAGTGTCGGCTCATCCACACAGGCATAGCCCAGTAAAAGCCCTCTCTCCTGCTGTGGCGTAAAGTAATATTGCGACAATGCTCTAACTACCACTCCCTTATGCAAGGCGCGACTGGCGATAGCCACGTCGTCACAGCCATCAGGTAACGATAAAACTAGGTGCAGGCCCGCATCATGGCTATATCGCGGCAAAAAATCCTTACCCAAGTAGCGCGAGATCAATCCCAATAGGAACTGCCGGCGTTGATGATAGAGCAGCCGCATTCGACGAATGTGGGCGGCTAAATGTCCCTCACGAATAAATTCGGCGATTGCTCGTTGCTTAATCAGGTGACCACCACGATACAGCTCTGCAGCGGCTGTCCGCAAAGGGTGGCTTAAGCTTTTTGGCACCACCAGATACCCCATTCGTAACGCAGGATAGAGCGTTTTGCTAAAGGTGCCCATATAGAGAACAGGCGCATTGTCCTCAAGCCCTTGCAGCGCAGGATGTGGCGGATTGGAGAAACGAAACTCGCTATCGTAATCATCCTCAATAATCCAAAAACGTTGACGGCGTGCCATATCGAGTAGTTGCTGGCGTCGAGCCAACGACATCAGTCCGCCGAGTGGATATTGATGGGAAGGCGTCACAAAGACCATTTTCGGAATGGGCGCATTACGGGTGTCAGGGATCATTCCGTCCGCGTCGACGGGGAGAGCATGCAGCTGTAGACCGTTACATCTAAGAATATTTCGGGTGCCCCAGTACCCAGGATCTTCCACCCAAACCGGGTCGTTAACATCCGCTAAAACCCTAGAAATCAGATCGACCGTTTGATGAATGCCCTCAGTAATGATGATCTGCTCCGCTTCGGCTTTTACTGAGCGAGTTACCCGTAGATATTCACTTAATGCTTGGCGAAGATGCGGGCAGCCTCCACCGTTACTGTATATAAGCTGGTCGATCTGCGGCGCTTTTTGTAGCCGATTCTCGATCTTACGCAAGAGCTGATGAGGAAAGGCGGTGACATCGGGGGCACCGGGTACAAAAGCTCCCCATTGGTAAGGCGAAGCGTTCGCATAGCCGAGTAGTTCTGAACCGCGAGTAGACAGACTGTGGGCGGGTAGCGCCCGCTGACTTTCCGGTGAGTGGGGTTGCACCGGTTCAGGAGAGAATTCCGGCAGCATTTTCGCCACCCAGGTACCACTACCGGTCCGGGCGGTTACATAGCCTTCAGCCAACAGCGATTCGTAAGCATTGAGCACGGTATTTCTCGAGACATTTAGCTCTTTGGCGAGGTCCCGGCTAGCAGGTAAGCGTGTTTCCGGCGGAAAAATTCCTTCCGTAATCGCTTGTTGCAACACCTGTAACAAGCGTCGGTGCAATCTTCCATTTGGTGTCTTCTGTAACCTTGCCAGTAAGTGATCGGCGTACAGGGATCGCAATTGGTACCTTCTTTTTAATAGTAAATGGCTCTCGCTATCGATCTGTATCAAGGATAAATAATCAAGTCTACTATTTTAATGGCGAGTGGAAGGAACAGATGAGCGCAACTAATGAAAGTCTCAATCAACGTAAAGCGCAGGCTTTGCCCCGTGGTAGTGCAGTAATGTGTGAGTGGTACGTCGATCGTGCAGAGAATGCCACAATTTGGAGCACGGACGGTCGCGAGTTCATCGACTTCGCCGGTGGGATCGCCGTATTAAATACCGGTCATCGACATCCTAAAATTACGCAGGCCGTCACGGAACAACTTCAGAAATTTACGCATACTGCGTTTCAGATCGTTCCTTACGAAAGTTATATCACTTTAGCCGAACGTATCAACCAACGTGTTCCTGTGCAGGGGCCAGCAAAAACCGCGTTCTTCTCAACGGGTGCAGAAGCCCTAGAAAACGCAGTAAAAATTGCACGCAGTGCAACCGGGCGTCATGGGGTGATCACTTTTACCGGTTCTTTCCATGGCCGGACCATGATGACCATGGCAATGACCGGTAAGGTTGCACCTTATAAGCAGGACTTTGGTCCTATGGTGCCGTCTGTGTTCCATGCTCGCTTTCCTGACGGGAAAAAGGTGAGCACTGAACAAGCATTGGAAAGTTTGCACGATATTTTTAGCTGCGATATCGCGCCACATAATGTTGCGGCGCTGGTCATCGAGCCAATTCAGGGTGAGGGCGGCTTTCGCGTGGTGCCGCAAGAGTTTATGCAAGCCCTGCGTGATATCGCTGACCAACACGGTATTTTATTGATAGCGGACGAGGTTCAAAGCGGGTTTGCACGAACTGGCAAGCTTTTTGCAATGGAACACTTCACTGCCAAGGCTGATCTCATCACCATGGCGAAGAGTTTAGCAGGGGGTTACCCCCTCTCAGCGGTGAGTGGTCGCGCGGACATCATGGATGCACCCAATCCAGGTGGATTAGGCGGAACCTATGCAGGGAACCCCTTAGCAATCGCCGCGGCAAACACGGTACTTGAGATCATCGAAGAAGAAGATCTCTGTGCAAAAGCGAACAATTTGGGCAATGAACTGGTCGAGACTCTGACCCAATTATCCCAACAGTGTTCGGCGATTGAGGAAGTCAGAGGGTTAGGCTCAATGATTGCGGTAGAACTTAAGGATGCACACACAGCCAAGGCTATTCAGGACACCGCGATGTCACAAGGCTTACTGTTGTTAACCTGTGGTCAGAAAGGCAATGTGATACGTTTTCTCTATCCGTTAACTATCCCATCTGACCAATTCCGCAAAGGCATTGATATCTTAAGCGGAGCGCTAACGCAGCATGCCACTTAATTCACCGGGCACTCGACAGGGTAGCCTTGAACATTAGTCAGTATGTAACGGGGTAGCCTAGTGCTATCCCGTTTCGGGGAATAAGTATGAATGAATTACCAGCTAGTCGCGACACGCTCTCTCAAGGACTTAAGTCCCGTCATATTCGTATGTTATCCATCGGCGGTGTCATCGGCGCCGGATTATTTGTCGGATCGGGACATGC
Source organism: Rosenbergiella nectarea (assembly GCF_900111105.1). Lineage (GTDB taxonomy): Bacteria > Pseudomonadota > Gammaproteobacteria > Enterobacterales > Enterobacteriaceae > Rosenbergiella > Rosenbergiella nectarea. Next base: position 396,406 of record NZ_FOGC01000001.1, read on the forward strand.
CATCGCGGCGGCAGGCCCTGCGGTGTTGTTTGCCTATATAGTGGCTGGCGCACTGGTCGTCTTTATTATGCGTATGTTGGCAGAAATGGCGGTAAATACGCCGGACTCTGGCTCGTTTTCTACCTATGCTTCACAAGCGTTAGGGCGTTGGGCAGGTTTCACCATCGGTTGGCTTTATTGGTGGTTCTGGGTGTTGGTCATCCCATTAGAAGCCAATGCTGCGGCCACCATTCTCAATGCGTGGGTCCCAAGCGTCGCAATCTGGCAATTTACCTTATTTATTACCCTGATTTTGACCGTCACCAACTTATTCAGTGTTAAAAATTACGGCGAATTCGAATTCTGGTTAGCCCTAATCAAAGTCTGTGCGATTGTTGCCTTCCTCGTCTTAGGCGCGGCGGCAATCTTTGGTCTGTTACCGAGTAGCCAAGTCAGTGGCGTAAGCCACCTTTACGATAGTGGTGGGTTTATGCCTCATGGCATTGGCGCAGTGCTCTCTGCCATATTGACCACCATGTTCTCCTTCATGGGTACGGAAATTGTCACTATTGCGGCGGCAGAATCACGTAATCCCGGTAAGGAAATCTCACGCGCAACCAACTCGGTCATTTGGCGTATTGCATTATTCTATTTATTGTCGATTTTCTTCATCGTCGCGTTAGTACCGTGGAACTCTCCAGGTTTGGCCGCAAACGGATCGTATCAAACCGTTCTTGAGATGATGGGAATACCGCACGCTCGCTTAATTGTTGATGTGATCGTCTTGACGGCAGTGTGTAGTTGTCTTAACTCTGCGCTATACACCTCGTCGCGGATGTTATTCTCCCTAGCCAAGCGTAAAGATGCGCCAGTAGCCATTGCAAAAACCAATACTAAAGGTACCCCTTATATGGCGGTGATCTTTTCAACGGCAGTGGCTTTCTTAGCGGTTATCGCTAACTATCTTGCCCCCGCGGCGGTGTTTGATTTCTTATTGGCCAGCTCCGGGGCAATAGCGCTACTGGTCTACTTAGTCATTGCCTTCTCACAATTAGTAATGCGTAAGCGGTGTGAGCAAAAAGGTAACGTATTGGATTACAAGATGTGGCTTTTCCCCGGTCTGACGTATGCCATTATCGCAGTGATTATCGGTATTCTTGGTAGCATGCTATTTATTCCGGGACACCAGTCAGAGGTTATCTCAACCGGTATCTTGACGCTGTTAGTGGTCGCTGCGGGCTGTATCGTTCACCGTCGCCAAACACGTAAGATGTCATCGTCGGTACTTGCGCGTAATAATTAGGTTAAACGTGGTTAACGGAAAAGAGCGCGTAGGTTGCGCTCTTTTTTTATGGGTATTATCAGTAGTGATTATCATGAAGCGTTCTATTAAAAGCGACCTTATTTCCCCTCCTGTAGAGCACGAACTTTCAGCAATAACTGATCGTCAAATCCTTAACTAATGCTATGATAGTGCTCTTAGCTATCACGTCCGTTGTTGCACGGTTTTCAGGTCATCAGGAGTCAGTATGTTTAATTCATTATCTTCCACTGCTAAGGCGTTAGTGGTGGGGCTAACCGTTTCATTCTTAACCGTAAGTTGTGCTGATCATCATGATACGGATGACAGCGAAACTACCGTTAATCAGCCCGCTACCGTACCTGACGTACAACAACCTGCGGTCGAGCAACCTGCCCCAGCAGTACCCAGCGAGCCTGAAGCGAAAAAATTTAACGACCCTCTAGAATTAGCCAGCTTTACGGGTGATTTCAAACAATATCAAGCAGGCGACACGGTTCCTGCTATGTATCGCACCGCGCAGTACACCATCAGTAAATGGCAGTTGCGTAAACTCCCGGCACCGAGTGCTGGCAGCCACTGGACTTACTTCGGCGGCAGTTACGTGCTGATCACCGATGCGGAAGGTAAAATTCTGCGTATGTTCTCAGGCGAAATTATTTACCGTTAAGGTTACGAGGGGTGTCCATGATGATGCCCCTTATCAAACATACTCTCCCCTTACTCCACCCTTATTTCCTCCTCTTCTCGGTTTTCAGCGACGGGAATATAAGACTTTCTTCGTTAAACATCCAATGATGTCGCTGACATAGGCTTCGCTAATAATATAATTATGCTAATGATTTTGATGTCGACAGTGACAAGTTCTGATGTGCTGAAAGCAGCTAGTTTATTGTTACATTTAGTTTTTTGTGATGTGGCAGGCGCTTTTTCTGGGTGTAAAAGATGCTATAAAGGGTAAACAAAATTATAAGGTTTTCCCTCCGTATCGCGTGTCGCGGTGGGGTATTTTTTTCTTTTACTGGCTAGGATAGAACTATGTTTGGTTGGACATCAACGCAGCGTAACGTTGCGACGGCAAGTTTTTTAAGTTGGATGCTCGATGCATTCGATTTTTTTATTTTAGTTTTCGTGCTAAGTGATCTCGCAGGCTATTTCAACACATCAGTCACTGATATTTCAGTTGCTATCATGTTAACGCTGGCCGTTCGTCCTGTCGGCGCACTGATTTTTGGCCGCCTCGCTGAGAAATATGGTCGACGTCCTATCTTGATGTTTAACGTCGCACTTTTTTCGGTGTTTGAGTTATTGTCCGCGTGGTCTCCCACCTTTACTATTTTCTTAGCGCTACGTGTTGTGTACGGCGTGGCGATGGGTGGGATCTGGGGAGTTGCCTCATCATTGGCGATGGAAACCATTCCAGATCGCTCACGCGGACTGATGTCGGGGATCTTTCAAGCGGGATATCCTTGCGGCTACTTGTTAGCCTCAATCATCTTCGGCCTGTTTTATGAGCATGTCGGTTGGCGTGGCATGTTCTTGATTGGTGCTCTGCCGGTTCTATTATTACCCTTTATCTATTTCAAAGTCCCGGAGTCCCCCGTTTGGCTCGCCTCGAAAGCGCGTAAAGAGAGTCATGCCTTACTGCCGATCATCAAAAGTCATCTTCGGTTATGTGGCTATCTCGTAGTGTTGATGGCTTGCTTCAACTTCTTCAGCCATGGAACACAAGATCTCTATCCGACCTTCTTGAAGGTTCAGCACCAGTTTGATGCTCACACTGTGAGTATTATCGCGATTTGCTACAATATTGCCGCGATGCTGGGCGGCGTATTCTTTGGTGTGTTATCAGAAAAAATTGGTCGTAAGAAAGCGATCATGATTGCCGCGTTTCTCGCCTTACCGGTTCTGCCGCTCTGGGCGTTCGCCAGTGGTTCGGTCATGATTGGTGTTGGGGCCTTCCTGATGCAATTTATGGTGCAAGGTGCGTGGGGCGTAATCCCAAGCTGGCTAACCGAATTGGTTCCCGCTAATGCGCGCGCGGTACTTCCAGGATTCGTTTACCAGTTAGGTAACTTAATTGCGTCGGTCAATGCCACGCTACAGTCGAAGATTGCTGCGGTAAATGGCGGCAATTATGGCATAGGAATGGCTATTGTTGCCGGAACGGTTGCAGTGCTGATTCTTATTTTGGCAGCGTTTGGACGTGAAACCCGAGGAATGAAAATTTCTGGCGCAGAAGGGGGTGAGCGCCAGTAAGTTTATTGACAGACGTCAATCCATTTGGCGTCTGTTAACTCAGCCATGCGTTGGGGAGAAAGACGGACGGCACTATGAATAGCCCCAGCAGCCGGTAAGACTTCATCGAACGCTTCTAGACTGCGGTCGCAATAAATCTGTAACGGATTTTCGAGGCCAAAGGGGCAGACGCCACCAACCGGGTGGCCGGTCGCCATGATAACTTCGTCAACGGTCAACATTCGGGCTTTAGCGCCGAACGTTTCTTTTAACTTTTTGTTATCTAATCGTGTATCACCGCGCATCACGATTAACACGATATTGTTTTTTATTTTAAGTGATAAGGTTTTAGCGATTTGCCCGGGTGCAACGCCATGCGCACGTGCGGCCGTATCGACAGTCGCGGTGCTTTGATTCATCTCGATCACTTCAATATCAGGGGCATGCTCCGCAAAAAATTCTCGAACGGATTGCAGGCTCATCGGTTATCTCCCTTATCTTGCAGATGCCTAACTTCACTATTAGGTGGCAAAGTATAAACGAATTTCGCTAAATGTATCGCAGAAATAAAATGACTTAGTGGAGTCATAACGTCGGAAAGTGGAGCAGGGCGGAGGGATAATCCTACCTAACAAGAAGGATATTCTCTTCGCTTTCGCGAAGAGAATGGCAAGGTTACGAGCGCTTAGTTCTTCCCCAAACACTGCGGTATACGCGGAATTTACCTGTTTGCGCCAGAATTTCGTAATGCCCAAAAGTCTCTTCCAAGACTTGCGGGTAAGGTAAAAAGGCATTGGCGACAATGCGTAGCTCGCCACCACTATTCAAATGGTTTGCCGCGCCACGAATTAGCGCCTGGGCCGCGTCTAGACTGGTTTGCAGCCCCTCATGGAACGGTGGGTTAGAGAGGATCATATCGAACCGACCTTGAACCTCAGAAAAGACATTACTGGCGAATACTTCACCTTCAATATCATTGATAGCCAATGTCGCTTGGCTAGCCGCAACGGCTGCAGCATTAACGTCGGTTAACCATAAACGCACTTTAGGTGAGTGCTGCTTCAAACTTGCTGCCAGCACACCTGCACCACAGCCTAGATCCAGCACTTTACCTTTAGTATGAGGTGTTAATGTTGAGAGTAACAATGCACTACCGTTATCCAATCCATCACGGCTAAAGACCCCTGGAAGGGTTTTAATCGTGAGCTTTTCGAGCTGGTACGCATCATAGTAGCTCTCGATATTGAAGGTGGCTTGCTGGTCAAGGCGTCCATGGTATAAGCCACAACGTCGAGCGCTATCAATTTTCTCAAGAGAACTAAACTGCTCGATAACATTTTCCGCGCTACGAACACCGCTGCGGTTTTCACCTACCACAAAAAGATCACTGCCAACGGGTAACAGGGCGAGCAGGTTGGCAAGCTGGAAGGCTGCTTCTGGCTTATTTTTAGGCCAGTAATAAACGAGGGTATCGCAGCCTGCTAAGTGTTCAGCGGTCGCATAAAGTCCAAATTGCGCGCGTTCACCTAATTGCTGGCTTAACGCTTGCCAGTGGTGGAATTGCTGTGTAAAAACACGGGTAGAGGCCGTGGTTAATTGTGCTGGCAACATATCCTGCAGGTCACCCGCAAAAATAATATGGCGATGTTCGAACTCTTCCTCGTGGCGCAACAGTACTTCGCTGGCCGGCATATAAGCAGACATGGTAACTCCTCTTTCATAAGTGGGTCGATTATAGAGGTTTATTGGCGTGGGTTCGATGGTTTTGCTAGCATAGCAGCGTAAGCATTTGTTGAGTGGATAAAAATGACAGAGAGACGAGACGGGTTATTAGCGCAAATGGGGATCGACCAGTACCGTTTACGGCGGCCCGAAGTCTTACACGGCGAAGTCGCGCTTGCTATCAAATCGACGACCAAATTGGTCATTGTCGGTTTACAGCGTGATGAGATCCACCATCCTTTTATTAATGATGTGCTGCGTAGTGTCGCGATTGAAACGGCTTATGTGCTCTATCTCGCGGTGGAGCAACTTCCTTTACTCCCTCAGTCGTTATCGTGTTTACTTTGGTTTGTGGGCCACGAGCCGCAACATCGTTATGCCGCGCAGCAACTCCACTCTCCGTCTTTTACTACCTTAGTCAATACGGCTGAGGCCAAACGTACTCTATGGCAGCAATTTTGTGACTATGACGATAATCTCTGAGCTTCTTCCCGAGGATTGGCAGGCTGCTTTCGCAATTGAAACCCAATGCCACTCACATCCTTGGAGTGCGGCGACCTTCCAAGCAAACCAAGGTGAACGGTTTCTAAATTTACGCGCTAATGATGAGGGCGAATTGGCCGGTTTCGCCATTTGCCAAGTCGTACTCGACGAGGCCTCATTATTCAATATTGCTGTTTCTCCCGACTTCCAACGTCGCGGTATCGCGCGCCAGCTGATCACCGCATTAAGCGAGCGGTTGGTGGAGCGCGAGGTCATGATGCTATGGCTTGAAGTTCGCGCCTCAAACCACCCGGCTATTCGACTCTATGAGTCACTCGACTTTAATGAAGTGTCACGACGTCCTAATTATTATCCGAGCGCAACCGGGCGTGAGGACGCGCTGATCATGGCGTTAACCCTGTAATCCAATTTCTGAGGCACTATGCTGATAAAACAATTCGACTGCATCCTTTTCGATGCTGATGAGACACTGTTTGAATTTGATGCCTACAAAGGGCTAAACAAGATGTTTGCGCAGCACGGTGTCACGTTCAGCCCTGAAGACTACCAACACTATCAGGCACTGAATAAGCCGTTATGGACCGCCTACCAACAACACGAAATTGATGCGGAACAACTTAAGACTCGCCGCTTCGATTCTTGGGCGAAGGAGCTAAACATTCCTGCGAGTACGCTTAATCAACAATTTTTAGCCTCAATGGCTGAAATTTGTCAGCCGCTTCCCGGCGCTAAGGCGCTGTTAGAGGCGATTGCCCCGCATGTTCGTATTGGTATTATTACTAATGGTTTCAAAGACTTACTGCATGCACGTTTAGCCAGCACAGGCTTGGGAGACTATTTTCAGGTTCTAACTATCTCAGAGCAGTTCGGTCTCGCTAAACCCGCACCGGAAATTTTCCAGCATACCTTGGAACAGCTGGAAGGGTGCCAGGCTGTGCGCACGCTCATGGTCGGTGACACGCCGGAGTCGGATATCGCGGGGGGGATCAATGCGGGGATGAAAACCTGCTGGTTAGATCATGGGGATAAAACTCTCCCCGAAACCATCAAGCCCGACTGGCAAGTCCCCACCCTTAGCGCGTTACAAGCATTATTAGTCTAGTGCATCGGCTACTGGCTGTTTTTCTCTTCATCACGTTTTGGAGTGATAGGGCGATGTGCGGTCAGCAAATAGGGTGACTGTTGCCAGTGCGTCCGTTGGTCTCGTAGCAGCGTTCTTGCCAAAATAATCCCAATGGCGAGTGACAGCAATAGCATCAAGCGAAGCAAGTTGGTGGTGTTATCCACATGGCGAGCTTCGCTGGCTAAAGTATGAGTATCTAACGTCAGCCTTAAGTAGCCTTGCGGCCCGTTGCGAGTTTGCAGCGGTACCACAATTTGGCGAGTGGAATAGCTGCCTGAGCGATCGCCGGTTAAGCCTAACCGATCACGAACACTCATCGATTGACCGCTATGCGCGAGCCGAGACCCATCAACGTCATAAAGTGACACATCGATCACCCGCGGTTGTTGCGCTAAATGGTCGAGTATTCCTGTGATGACCGGCAGGTCAATCTCACTTTGAGTGAAATACGGCAGTAAACTGTATGCTACCTGATTCGCTAAGCCCTGAGAGAGCTCCGCGGCTTGTGATGTTTCGACTTTCTGACGACTTGAACTGAACCATGATGCACCCTGCATTAATAGCACCATTAAGGCCAAACAGGCTAAAACAATCACCGTTCTGTGAAGTTGAATTTTGATTTTTGGCCTCTGCATGTGAATAGCGTCTCATTTTTTTTGATAAATCATCGGTTCAGATGAGGGTTTATGTTGCCATGGCTGGGCCGATCGGGGTAGCCTTTTGCCGGGTTTTAATGTTTGTTCAGGAGCACCAATGCCAAACCGATTAAGTTGGTCTGATTTACCTACGGATGTTACAGCATGGCCAGGATTGCCGCTTTCGTTAAATGGGGATGAAGTTATGCCCCTCGATTACCGTGCAGGCCGTAGTGGCTGGTTGCTCTTTGGTCGCTCTCTGGATAAACAGTATTTGACCGATTTCCAGCAACAGTTAGACGGCGCTTTGGTATTAGTCAGTGCTTGGCGCGTTGGCGAGTACACGGTATTAAGGCTGGCGGGTTCACTCACCCCCGAAGCCGGCAAGCTAGCCTATCAGTTTGAGCTTGATGTGGCGGCCTTAGGCCAGCTTCCAGAATTACAACAGCCTGGTTTGCTGGTGATGGATATGGATTCTACGGCAATTGAGATTGAGTGTATCGATGAAATTGCGGTGTTGGCCGGTTGTGGTGAGCAAGTCGCACAGGTTACGGAAAAAGCGATGCGCGGTGAGCTTGATTTCCAACAAAGCTTACGGGAGCGCGTGGCACAGTTAGCTGGCGCGGAAGAAGCGATTCTACAACAGGTTTTGGACCGTTTACCCCTGATGCCCGGCCTAGAATTAATGGTAGATACTTTACAGTCGCGTGGATGGCAGGTTGCTATTGCTTCCGGTGGCTTTACTTTCTTTGCCGATTACTTAAAACAAAAATTAAAACTGAGTGCCGTCGCGGCAAATCAGCTTGAGATTGTTAACGGCAAACTTACCGGTCAGGTCGTGGGCGATATTGTTGATGCGAAATACAAAGCGACCTTCCTCGAAAAGTTAGCCGCTCGCTATGAGCTACCCCGGTCGCAAACGGTCGCGATTGGCGATGGGGCCAACGACTTGGTGATGATCCAAGCGGCGGGATTAGGCATCGCCTACCATGCTAAGCCGAAAGTGAACGAAAAAAGTGAAGTGGCGATTCGTTTTGCTGATCTGACGGGAGTATTGTGTATTCTCACCGGCAGCCTGAACCATGAGTCGCGTTAATTAAGGAGTCATTTTGGCTAAAGCAGCAAAACGTGCCTTTGTCTGTAACGAGTGTGGCGCAGATTATCCTCGTTGGCAGGGGCAGTGTAGTGCCTGCCATGCGTGGAACACGATTACCGAAGTGCGGTTAGCCGCGTCACCCACCGTCGCGAGAAACGAGCGCCTATCGGGTTATGCGGGCAGTACGGGCGGCAGTAAGGTCCAAAAGCTATCTGAGATAAGCCTCGAAGCGTTACCCCGTTTCTCTACTGGCTTTAAAGAGTTTGACCGTGTACTGGGCGGTGGCGTCGTACCCGGTAGCGCCATTCTGATTGGCGGGAGCCCAGGCGCCGGTAAATCGACACTATTACTCCAGACGCTGTGTAAAGTGTCCGAGCAGATGAAAACGCTCTATGTGACAGGTGAAGAGTCATTACAACAGGTTGCGATGCGGGCGCACCGCCTAGGTCTACCGACAACCCATCTGAATATGCTGTCAGAAACCAGTATCGAAGAGATCTGCCAAATTGCCGAGATAGAAACGCCGCAATTAATGGTGATCGACTCCATCCAAGTCATGCATATGGCGGATGTCCAATCTTCGCCGGGAAGTGTTGCCCAAGTTCGCGAAACGGCGGCCTACTTAACGCGTTTTGCGAAAACCCGTAATGTTGCGATAGTGATGGTCGGCCACGTAACCAAAGACGGTTCCTTGGCAGGTCCAAAAGTATTGGAACACTGTATCGACTGCTCTGTCTTACTGGATGGTGATACGGACTCTCGTTTTCGAACCTTGCGCAGCCATAAAAACCGCTTTGGTGCGGTGAATGAACTGGGCGTGTTCGCGATGACCGAGCAAGGAATGCGCGAAGTGAGTAATCCCTCGGCTATTTTCCTGTCACGGGGAGATGAGGTGACACCTGGCAGCTCTGTCATGGTGGTATGGGAAGGTACACGTCCTCTGCTGGTGGAAATTCAAGCCTTAGTCGACCATTCCTTAATGGGCAATCCTCGTCGTGTGGCGGTAGGCCTCGAGCAGAACCGGCTAGCGATCCTGCTAGCAGTACTCCATCGCCATGGTGGCTTGCAGATGGCGGATCAAGACGTATTTGTGAACGTGGTGGGCGGAGTCAAAGTCACGGAGACCAGTGCCGATTTAGCATTACTGTTAGCCATGGTGTCTAGCTTACGCGATCGGGCGTTACCGCAAGACTTAGTGATCTTTGGCGAAGTGGGACTGGCGGGAGAGATACGTCCTGTGCCCAGTGGCCAAGAGCGTATCTCCGAGGCGAGCAAACATGGCTTTACGCGGGCTATCGTGCCTGCGGCGAATGCACCGAAGAATCCACCCAGCGGTATGAAGGTTTATCCAGTCAAAAAATTAGCGGATGCGTTAGCGGTATTTGATGAATTAACCTAACGTTTAACGAAGTCAGGGTAGCAAGCTCTTAGGAACTGGCGTGATGCAAAATTATGATTATTTAAAACTCGCGATACAGCAACAAGGCGTCACGCTGCAGCAGATTGCTGAAGCTTGTGAGATGACTAAGGGCTACCTCAGTCAATTATTGAATCAGAAAATAAAAAATCCGAGTGCCTCGAAACTGGAGGCGCTGCATCATTTTCTGGCGCTAGACTACCCCTATCGGCAAAAAGTGGTTGGGGTGATTTTCGGTAAGTTCTACCCCTTACACACAGGCCATATCTACCTCATTCAACGAGCATGTAGCCAGGTCGATGAACTGCATATCATCATGGGCCATGACGAGCCGCGTGATCGGCAGCTGTTCGAAGAGAGCGCGATGTCGGAACAACCGACTACGGCTGATCGACTACGATGGTTACTACAAACCTTCAAGTATCAGAAAAATATTCGGATTCATTCTTTTAATGAAGAAGGTGTCGAGCCCTATCCCCATGGGTGGGATATCTGGAGCCAAGAGATTAGCGCCTTTATGGCGGAAAAGCAGATCAATGCCCAGCGGGTCTACACCAGTGAGCAAGACGATGCCGAGATGTTTGAACGGTATCTCAATATTGAAACTATTGTGGTCGATGCCCAGCGGTCGTTTATGAATATTAGTGGCCATCAGATCCGACAAGATCCGTTCCGTTACTGGGACTATATTCCGACCGAAGTTAAGCCGTTCTTCGTGCGTAAGGTCGCACTACTCGGTGGAGAGTCGAGCGGTAAGTCGACTCTGGTCAACAAGCTCGCCAATATTTTTAATACCACCAGTGCCTGGGAATATGGACGTGATTATGTCTTCTCACAATTAGGTGGAGATGAGATGGCGTTACAATATTCCGATTACGATAAGATTGCCCTCGGGCAGGCACAATATATTGATTTTGCGGTAAAATATGCCAACAAGGTTGCGTTTATCGATACCGATTTCGTGACAACCCAAGCTTTTTGCTTAAAGTATGAAGGTAAAGCTCATCCCTTTGTGCAGGCACTTATTGCAGAGTATCGTTTCGATCTCGTGATCCTGTTAGAAAATAATGTGCCGTGGGTTGCTGATGGGCTACGTAGCCTAGGCAGTTCTGTTGATCGTAAAGAGTTTCAGTTATTGCTTATCGAGCTGTTAGAGCAAAATGGTATCCCCTTTGTACAGGTGAAAGAAGACGATTATGACAGTCGCTTTTTGCGCTGTATCGAGCTAGTCGAGCAGGTATTACTTAAATCCGCGTCGCCATCTAATGACGACAGGTTCAAGCTGATATAACAGAGGTAAAGCTCGTTCATCCTACGTTTAGATAGAATTTAACCCCTTGGGGCTAAAGTCGAATTTTGATTTCATGGAGGGAATCTGATGGATTATCAACGAATTATTTTGGTGATACTCACGACAGTCTTACTCAGCGGGTGCTCGGCTAAGATCACACCGCTGTCGGAAGATACTTACTTAGTTAAGTGCGAGCAAATGTTAGGTGAAATGAAGGACTGTGTGGCACTAGCAAAAAAACAGTGTCCAATGGGGTATGATGTGCTCAGTGCTAAGGATGAAACGTCATTGATGACGGGTTTGGATAAAAATAAAGTTGTTCCCTATGTCGGGGGGGTAAAGCGTTCAATGTTGATAAAATGCCAGCATTGAAATGTAAAGAGAGCCGGCTAGCGGCTCTCTTTACATGAAAATTATTTGCTCATTTTCTTATATTTCATACGCTTTGGCTCAAGCGCTTCATGACCTAATGTCCGTTTACGATAGTCTTCGTATTCGCTAAAGTTTCCTTCGAAGAACGTCACATTCCCTTCATCTTGATAATCAAGAATATGAGTCGCAATTCTATCTAAGAACCAACGGTCGTGCGAGATCACCATGGCACAGCCAGGAAACTCTAATAGTGCATTTTCTAAGGCGCGCAGCGTCTCAATATCCAAGTCATTGGTCGGTTCGTCGAGGAGCAATAAGTTACCGCCAACTTGCAATAATTTCGCTAAATGTAAACGACCACGCTCGCCTCCAGAAAGCTCTCCCACACGTTTGCCTTGATCGGTCCCTTTAAAGTTAAAACGTCCGACATAAGCACGGCTTGGCATCTCGAAATTACCAATACGCATAATATCTTGACCGCCAGACACTTCTTCCCACACGGTTTTACTATTATCCATCGCGTCACGGAACTGATCGACCGAAGCCAATTTTACCGTTTCACCTAACGTAATTTCACCTGAATCGGGTTGTTCTTGGCCTGAGAGCATACGGAATAGCGTTGATTTACCTGCACCGTTGGCACCGATAATCCCGACAATGGCCCCTTTCGGAATCGAGAAAGAGAGATTATCGATTAGCACGCGATCGCCATAAGACTTGGTGAGGTTGTTCACCTCCACCACTTTATCGCCTAAACGTGCTCCAGGTGGAATGAAGAGTTCGCTGGTTTCATTACGTTTTTGATACTCGACGCTATTCAGCTCATCAAAACGGGCAAGACGTGCTTTGCCTTTTGATTGACGGCCTTTAGTCCCTTGGCGTACCCATTCCAGCTCTTTTTCGATCGATTTACGGCGTGCCGCTTCAGCAGAAGCTTCCTGCGCTAAGCGTTGATCTTTCTGCTCTAACCAAGAGGAGTAGTTACCTTCCCATGGGATACCTTCGCCACGGTCTAGTTCTAAGATCCAGCCTGCGACATTATCGAGGAAGTAACGGTCGTGGGTAATTGCCACTACGGTACCTTCAAAGTCGTGCAGGAAGCGTTCTAGCCAAGCAACGGATTCTGCATCAAGGTGGTTCGTTGGCTCGTCGAGCAGCAACATATCAGGCTTTTCAAGTAGCAGGCGACACAGTGCGACCCGACGACGTTCCCCCCCAGAAAGATTGGCAACTTTAGCGTCCCATTCTGGTAAACGTAATGCATCGGCTGCACGTTCGAGTTGCGTATTGAGGTTGTGGCCATCATGCGCGTGAATAATCTCTTCCAAGCGGCCTTGCTCTGCAGCCAGCTTATCGAAATCGGCTTCAGGCTCGGCGTAAAGGGCATACACTTCATCCAGACGTTTTAGCGCACCGACAACTTCAGAGAGTGCTTCTTCGATTGACTCGCGTACGGTATGCTCAGGATTCAGTTGAGGTTCTTGCGGTAGATAACCGATTTTAATGCCCGGTTGTGGTCTTGCTTCACCTTCAATATCTTTATCGATACCGGCCATAATGCGTAATAGCGTAGATTTACCTGCGCCGTTAAGACCGAGAACGCCAATTTTTGCCCCTGGGAAGAAGCTAAGAGAAATATTTTTTAAAATATGTCGTTTGGGAGGAACAACTTTCCCCACACGGTGCATACTGTATACGAATTGCGCCACGAGATAAGCCTCTTAGTGATCGTTAAACCTATTATTTGCTGAGAAGTGTATCTGTTTTCACGCCATATTCACAGTAACAGCTCAGAGGAAAGGTCTATAATCGGAAGGGCTAACAGGAAAGCTAAACGAAGTATCGGAAACATGTTAGCGTAATGAACTCTTCACACTCGCGTCGATAAGGGGTAACACGTGGCAGATTGGAAGCATTGGGTAGCAGGAGTATGTCTTACCACCGTGAGTTGCGCGGCGTTTGCCGACTCACTACAAGAGCAGCGCCAGCGCTACAACCAAATACGTCAAGCTTGGGATGCTAAGCAAATGGATGTGGTGGCACAATTGATGCCAACGCTACAAGATTATCCATTATACCCCTATCTTGAATATCGCCAACTTTCCCAAGATCTCAGCCAAGATACGGCGCTGGGCATTAATAATTTTGTGAACCGTTATCCTACGCTACCGGCGGCTAAAAGTCTGAAAAATCAATTTGTCAGTGAGCTTGCTCGGCGTGATGATTGGCAAGGTTTACTCAGTTTTAGTCCGCAAGAGCCGCCGACCGCACAAGCCAAATGTAATTGGTACTATGCAAATTATGCCACGGGCCATCAGCGTCTTGCTTGGCAAGGGGCTAAATCCATCTGGATGACGGGCCGCTCATTGCCCGCGGGATGTGATCGACTCTTCACCGCATGGCAGAGTAGCGGCGATTTTAGTGCCGACCAGATTCTTACTCGTCTGTTGCTATCCTTTAAAGCAGGCAATGATCGCCTCACGAACCAGCTTATTGCTCAATTACCTTCTGACTACGATACGCTGAGTACCGCGTTGAAAGCGTTACAGAGTTCTTCGCAGGGAGTACTCACCTTTGCTCAAAGTGTATCGCCGACTGAGTTTAGCCGCAAAATTACTATCCTTGCCTTCAACCGTTTAGCCCGTGATAACACTGACCAAGCCCAGTCGATGATCCCGCAGTTGGTATCGGCACAAAAGATGGACGAATCAGACATCCAGGCGTTAAAAGAGGCAGTCGCTTGGCAATTAATGTCGACCGATACGACGTCAACGCAGCAAAGCTGGCGTGATGAAGTGGTGATGGGCAGTGAATCGGAAACGTTACTTGAAAGACGTATTCGCCTCGCCCTGAGCCAAAGCGACCGTAATGGCTTGAATACGTGGATTGCCCGCTTACCGGTTGAAGCGAAACAGAAAGATGAATGGCAATATTGGCAGGCAGACTTACTACTTGAAAGAGGTCGGAAGTCGGAAGCGGATGAGATATTACATCAGCTTATGCGCCAACGCGGTTTTTATGCCATGGTCGCGGCACAGCGCCTAGGGGAAGACTATTCATTGCAAGTGGATAAATCCCCTGAGGCAGATAGCTCGGTGACTAAGGGGCCTGAAATAGCAAGGATCCGCGAGCTGATGTATTGGAATCTCGATAATTTAGCGCGTAGCGAGTGGGCGAGTTTAATTCGTAGCAAAAGTGTGGGCCAACAGCAGATGCTGGCAAGTTATGCTAATTCTCAAGATTGGTGGGATCTCAGCGTACAGGCGACTATCACCGCGAAAATGTGGAACAGTCTGAAAGAGCGCTTCCCGATTGCTTGGCAAACGTATTTCAAGCGGTATGCTTCAGGTAAAGCGATACCAATCACCTTCGCGATGGCCATTTCCCGGCAAGAGAGTGCGTGGAATCCTAAAATTCAGTCGCCAGTGGGGGCCACAGGCTTAATGCAGATTATGCCGGGCACGGCTACCCATACCGTTAAGATGTATGAGATCTCGGACTATAGTCACAGCAGTCAGCTGCTTGATCCCGAGATGAATATTCAGATTGGTATGCAATATTTGGATTATGTTTTCCGCCAATTTGATAATAACCGGATCTTGGCAGCCGGTGCCTATAATGCTGGCCCAGGAAGGATTAATCGTTGGTTATCCGCCAGTCAGGGGCGATTGGATCCCGTCGCCTTTATTGAAACAATCCCTTTCTCTGAAACCAGAAATTACGTTAAAAACGTCCTCTCTTATGACGCATATTATCGTTATTTAATGGGATCGCCCGATAAAATCTTCGCAGACAGTGAGTGGAATCGACGTTACTGAGTGTGCTATGCTTCCGTACTCGTTAATGAGTACGGAAGCCATGCTGATGACTATTCACCAAGAGACCCCGCTTGCAGAGCTAGACTGGACTCGATTTATCGAGTTATTGGCAAAAGCCTTCACGTCAGGGCAGGGCGAAGCGTTACTGATTCTGATGCTCACCTCAGATGAGCGTCAAGCTTATGCAACGCGTCTCTGTATTATTGAAGAGCTACTTCGAAGTGAGTTGAGCCAACGACAGCTTAAAGAGCAGTTAGGCGTAGGGATTGCGACCATCACCCGAGGGTCGAACGGATTAAAGTCAGCTTCCCCCGAACTGCGTCACTGGCTTACTGAGCAGCTTCTGAATAAAAAGGATGGATCAGAGGACTCAGTGCCAAAATAATCGCTTGTTGATAGACTGACGAGCGCGTTAACAGACCTGAAGTGATTGCCCCAATCGCTCCTCCTTTATGTTTGATATTATCGATACCGGTCAGCGTCGACATGAGTGGGCCAAGTTCGGCGCCTTCCTGTAACGCAGTAACAAGGGAGTTGGGTAACATAAAGCTTGCGGAACGAGATTCGCTGCGTTGCGTGTTGCTTTCAGCAATGATCCAAGCAAAAGCCTGATTTTTATCGATACCCGCTTCAATGGCTACCCATAACATTGCGTTAGGATGTGCTGTCTTAGCTGCGGATAAACGATTGTCAGCCCCTTGCCAAGTCTCTGAATCGGTAAGAGGTTGCGCGGAAACACCGCTCTCTACGTCGACGCCTTCAACTTCAATATGTTTATCGTGGAAGACGGCTTTACACGCCTCAGTAACGGCTAAAATCTTAGCTGGGTTGCGGGTTGCCACAACAACATGATACATAATGGTAGCTCAAAGGTAATAGAATTGTTTTTGATCATATAATGGAAAGGGTTATGCAACAAGTTTTGCTAGTTCGTCATGGAGAAACGTTGTGGAATACGGAACAACGCATCCAAGGACAAAGTGACAGCGCGCTCACTGAGCAGGGGATACAACAAGCGAGACAAACGGGATTACGGCTACAACATGCAGGCATAACCCATATCATCGCGAGCGATTTAGGGCGTACACAACACACTGCCACCATCATCGCTGAGTATTGCGGTTGTCCAGTATTGACTGATTCGCGGTTACGCGAAATCAATATGGGGACGCTAGAGGGAAGAGTGCTGACTAGCTTAAATCAGGGCGAAGAACAGTGGCGTCACTCGTTACTTAATGGCGATCCTGCCGGGCGGATTCCGCAGGGCGAGAGTATGGAAGAGCTTGCGCAACGTATGCGTGACGCACTTGAAGCGACACGTTCGCTGCCAGCAGGCAGTAAGCCGCTCTTAATTAGCCATGGTATTGCGTTAGGGTGCTTGCTCGGTACACTGTTGGGGTTACCGGCATGGGCCGAAAGACGTCTACGATTGCGTAACTGTTCGGTGTCTCGGGTTGACTATCAATCAAGCTCTTGGCTTGCCGAAGGGTGGATTGTCGAGAGTACGGGAGACATTGCACATCTTAGCGCCCCAGCATTAGCGATTAGCCCGTAAACCCTCGCCCAATCGGGCGAGGATATAAGTGAGCTAACTAGGGGTTTCTTACGATCTTACATACGATTTCAATGTTTCGATTGTTGCACCACCGGCACTACAGGCAAAGTAAGAACGTGACCACAATACGCCGCTATTACTGGCCTTTTGTAGGTTTGTATTCAGTATGCGAACTCTACGACTACTGATAGATTTCAGGTTATTAACCAGTACGCTTACGGAGAGTTTCGGCGGATAAGCCACCAAAATATGAACGTGGTCTTCCTCTCCGTCCATTTCTAAAATATCAATCTCTAGCTTCTCAGCCGCAGATAAAAGCGCTTCTCTTATCTGTGAGAGCATTTCTCCGTCAAAAACCTTTCGCCTGTATTGTGTGGTGAAGATTAAATGAACAACAAGTTTGCTCACGCTATGACGGCGGCGTAAGTAACCACTGAGTAAATCTTCATGTACACTCACTTGATATACACCTTTTAATGCCATACATTAAAAGGATGATAGCAATGAGCGGTGAGAATGAAAAGAGCAACAAAAGTACGCATTTATCCCGATAGCGATCAAGCGGCATTTTTAAATGCTCAGTTCGGTGCTGTCCGATTTGCATACAATAAAGCTCTGCATATCAGTCGCCATATGTATCAGCGTCATGGGATTTCTTTAAAGCCAACTCGCGATATAAAACCATTACTGGCGGTAGCGAAAAAATCACGGCGTTATCACTGGCTCAAAGAATATGACTCACTGGCAATGCAGCAAGCGGTAATAAATCTGGATAAGGCTTTTGCAAATTTCTTTAACAAGAAACTCAATGCCGGATTTCCTGTTTTTAAAAGTAAGCAGGGTAAACAGTCTAGCTATCACCCGAATGGAAAAGTGTTAACTAACGCTATCCAACTCCCTAAAATTTCACCCATTCGTGCCACTATACATCGAGAAATTATCGGAAAGGTTTCAAGCATAACGGTCACTCGAACCCAGACTGGTAAATATTATGCGTCGATTCTTTCCGATGATGGTCTTGAGGCAGCAACAAAGCCAACGTTTATAACGTCAGTCTCAGGCTATGATATTGGCTTAAAAGAGTATCTTATCAGCAATGACGGTAATAAAACGCCGAACCCTCGATTTCTGGTCAATGCTTATCGCCGCCTACGCCGTGATAGTAAAAATCTTTCTCGCAAAAAACTCGGAAGTAGTAACCGTAAGAAAGCAAGGATCAAACTCGCCGCGCAACATGAGCGCGTTGCTAATGCTCGTGCAGATTTTCAACACAAACTTTCCAGACGTATTATTGACGAAAACCAAGCGGTAATCGTGGAAACGTTAAAGTCTGCAAACATGATGAAGAATCGCCACCTTGCCCGCCATATCGGAGATGCGGCATGGAGCGGATTTGTCTCAAAACTGACTTACAAAGCAGAACAGGCTGGCGTTCATCTGATAAAGATAGATCAGTGGTACGCCAGTTCAAAGACATGCCATTGCTGCGGTCACAAGGTGGCAGAAATGCCATTGAAGTTACGCGAGTGGCAATGCCCTATCTGTCATGCAAACCACGACCGCGATATAAACGCTGCGATCAATATCAGACAGAAGGGCATAACCGATTTAATGGCGGCAGGACTTGTCGTCAAAGCCCACGGAGGCTTGCGTGAATCTGGCTCTGCGCCCGTTGCAGCCGTTGAAGTGGGAAGCATCGCCCTTTAGGACGGTGAGCAGTCACATGAACTTAAAGCTTAGAGCTTCTCCCGGTGATGGCCGGGAGAACATCCATTAGGCGCTTTTTCTAATCGGGATCAGGTAATCACAGCGAATATCAGGAGTGGTTAAGCCCTGTGAGGTGTAAAAGCGTTCAATATCCTGCCCAGAACGACGAGTTAAATTTAAGGTTGGCATACAAGTGCTATAGAGTATTAGGATGAAATCCTGCAGTCCTTCTTTTAGCCCTTCGTAGCTAAACTGTACGTAGTCCCCGCCTTCAAATGTAATCTCCTCGACTGCATCGAGAGTTTTTGCGAAATGTCCATCGGCAATAGCAGTGGTGTAGAGAATTTCTTGTTCATCTTCTTTTTCTGTACTGCTACGCACTTGATGTAGCCCGTAGACCCTTTCAGGAAGAGTGTCTTTGGTGTTACGTAAAAACTGTTGCCAGAAATGTTTACGCATTTCTGCCCGAAAACTTGAGATCTGCTCGAGCGTGCAGGTATAACTTTGCGTATGACCGTACAGGGTCGTTTCCGGTACAGTGACCATCGTAGGTTGCGGCATAGAAAACGCGCCCATACGAATGGGAGGACGCAGTCCGAATGAGGACCAATCTAATGCTCTGCGATAGCTTGCAGGTGTCTGGTTAAATTGCTTTTTAAACGCGCGCGTAAAAGTCTGTTGGGAATCAAAACGATACTGCAGGGCAATATCCAATATGGGTCTACCCGTTAACCTTAATGCCACCGCGGCTTTAGAAAGGCGTCGTGAACGAATATAAGCCCCGATTGCATGACCGGTGATATTTTTGAACATCCGCTGTAAGTGCCATTTTGAATAGCCAGCTTTGTGGGCAACATTATCAAGTGATAGAGGCTGGTCCAAATGACTTTCTAACCACACCAATAAATCTCTGATAATTCCAGCTTGGTCCATAATAAATCCCCTTATCCATTGGCAGGTTAAGCCTTTTAGTCGGACTATTATACGCTAGATTTCAATTTTCTGAATCTATTGCCTCGTATAATTGAACCGATCAATATCAATATTTACATATAAAATTTTTAACTTAAAAAAAATAACTTTAGGGTATTATCACAAAAGGTTACTTAATTTAACGGATCTCGAGGTATTTTAGGTTTATGAAAACTCATCATTCGGCTTCTTTTTTTAAACGTCTTTTCGCCTTCTCTATTTTATTAGCCGCTGCGATACCGCATCTTGCTCAGAGCGAGGAAATCGGCTCGGTAGATACAAAGTTTAAAATAATTGGTGCTAACCATAAAATAGTGATTGAAGCATTCGACGATCCCGAAATCAGTAACGTCACCTGTTACTTAAGCCGAGCTAAAACCGGAGGGATTAAAGGGAGTCTTGGATTAGCGGAGGACACTGCGGATGCCGCTATTTCCTGTCATCAGGTGGGGCCGATGAGGTTCCAGAAAATATCAAAGCCGGTAAAACAGATGGTGATACGGTATTTAAACAAAGAACCTCGTTAATTTTTAAGAAATTACAGGTTAATCGTTTTTACGATAAGAAAAGAAATGCGCTGGTCTACCTCGCTTATTCAGATAAGGTGGTAGAAGGTTCACCTAAAAATGCACTGAGTGCTGTACCGATTATGCCTTGGCACTGATAGAAAAAAGCCCAGAAATTCTGGGCTAGTCTAGTACAGTACAGAGCGTTACTCTTCGATATCGCCGCAGAAACGATATCCTTCACCGTGAATGGTCGCGATAATTTCTGGCGTTCCCGGTGTGGATTCGAAATGTTTACGAATACGACGGATCGTGACATCCACGGTACGGTCGTGAGGCTTGAGATCACGGCCAGTCATTTTCTTAAGTAATTCCGCACGTGGCTGAATTTTTCCTGGATTTTCACAGAAATGCAGCATGGCTCTAAATTCACTGCGTGGCAATTTATATTGCTCGCCCTGAGAGCTAATCAGTGAACGACTATTAATGTCTAACACCCAGCCGTTGAAGCGATAGTTTTCAACGTGCTTTTGTGCTTCTTGGCTTGGCGCAAGGTTCATCGTACGGGACAACAGGTTTCGTGCCCGGATAGTCAGTTCACGAGGGTTGAAAGGTTTAGTGATGTAATCATCAGCACCGATCTCTAGCCCAAGAATTTTATCGACTTCGTTATCGCGTCCGGTCAGGAACATCAGTGCAACGCTTTGTTGTTCACGAAGCTCTCGAGCGAGAAGTAGACCGTTTTTACCTGGTAGATTGATATCCATAATCACCAAGTTAACAGTGTGCTCAGTCAACGCGTGGTGCATTTCAGCGCCATCGGTTGCCTCGTAAACGGTATAACCCTCTGCCTCAAAGATACTCTTGAGGGTATTGCGGGTTACTAACTCATCTTCGACGATAAGAATTTGTGGGATCTGCATGTTTTGCTACCTAAAATTTGCCAACGAAATTGATACAAGGCCACAGCGCTGATGTTGTGTAGAGTAAGTTAAATCAATTAATGCTGGGCGATGACGTACTGGGTTCGATATTTTGATTTTTAGCACGGACGGTTACATTAATAGGGTAATAACTTGGATCTTCAAGTTTTATGCTTAGTTAGCCAATAGGGTATTAACCTATCCTAACGCCTTTAACACTTAGCTAACAGCGTCAATAACATTCAGGAAGCAAATAAATGTGCTTCGTTGACTTATATCAAACCTAAGTGTAGCACGTTAACAGTTGTATGAAAAATGACTATTTCGTTTTCCTTTACTAGTAGAATCAGTCACTTCTGACAAATTTTATTAAAAAAAGCTCACATTTCCTGATGTTGCTCGCATGGTACCGATTCCTGCTGCGTGACGTTATCAAGCTGTCTTTGTGAAAAAAAATTAACATACTTCTGTGGTTTATTCGGAATGTATCGCGACTAGCCAAGGTAAATCCGGCAGTCTATGATAGCGACTCGCTTAGAACCGAAGGTGTATGCATGTTTTTTCCGATTATTTTAGTGGCGCCTGCGCGTGCAGAGAACGTGGGGGCAGCCGCTCGCGCCATGAAAACCATGGGGTTCACGCAATTAAGAATCGTGAATAGCCAAGTTCATCGAGAGCCAGCGGCTCACTGGACGGCACATGGGGCTACCGAGATCTTGGATAACGTTGAAACGTTTACAACGCTGCAAGACGCTTTAGCCGATATTGATTTTTCTATCGCGACAACGGCCCGCAGTCGCGCTAAATTCCGCTATTACGCCACCCCGACAGAGGTATTGGAACAGTTGCGTGAAAAGCGTCAATGGATGAGCCGTTTTGCGCTGGTGTTTGGCTGTGAAGAGAACGGGCTAAGCAATGCCGATCTCGAGTGTGTCGACTTGCTCACCGGTATCCCTATGGCCGTCGATTACCCCTCTCTTAATTTGGGCCAAGCGGTGATGGTGTTTTGTTATCAACTTTCCGCGTTAAATCTGGAGCCTCAGGTTGAAGCGCCGAATGAGTCATCACATCAGCTACTGGCATTGCGTCAGCGAATTTCGCAATTGTTGGAGAGTATTGAGGTGAGCGATGACCAAAAATTGGTGAACTGGATTGAGCAACGCCTAGGCTTTGCACAGTGGAGAGATACCGCGATGTTGCATCGATTAGTTCAAGATATTGAAAAAAAGCTCGCAAAATAAAATTCTGTCCTAGGGCTATATAGCAGGGACAGATCTTGCTATTACAGCATGTTGCCATGCATCAGGTAAATCGTCTGCAGTTTTGAAGGATCTCTGCGTAAACGTGGGGCGTTCTTTCAATAATAAATACGTTGACTTGGCGTGCAGTTTGCTTTACTTCTGTTAGCGACAGATTTTAAGACAGACAGATAAACAGAGAAAAAATGCGTACAACCAGCCTGAATATTACCATTATTACAATTACCACCATTACAACAGGTAATGGTGCGGGCTGACGTATAACAGGAAAGATAGAAAAGCCCGCACCCTATTCAGGTGCGGGCTTTTTTTTTGAACTCTATTCAGGAGCTAGAGCCCCATGCGTGTACTGAAATTTGGTGGAACATCAGTTGCCAATGCTGAACGTTTTCTTCGTGTCGCTGAGATCATTGAGAGTAATGGGCAACAGGAACAGGTTGCGACCGTCTTATCTGCCCCGGCAAAAATTACTAACCACTTAGTTGCCCTGATTGAAAAAACGATTGTTGGTCAAGATACCCGTGAGAACCTAGCGGATGCCCGCCGTATTTTTGACGAATTATTAACTGGACTGGCTGCTGCAGAACCTTCTTTTGATTTAGCGGCCATGCAGTGTGTTGTGCAACAAGAACTCGCGCAACTTGAACAAGTGTTGTTAGGTATCAGTCTATTACAACAGTGCCCAGACAGTATCAATGCTGGGATTATTTGCCGTGGAGAGAAACTCTCGATCGCGATTATGCAGGCTCTTTTAGTCGCACGCGGTCATGAAGTGAGCGTTATTAACCCGGTTGAAAACCTTCTTGCCCAAGGACATTATTTAGAATCTACCGTCGATATCGCTGAATCGACTCGTCGTATTGCCGCACGTGAAATTCCGCAGACTCATTATATTTTGATGGCTGGATTTACCGCAGGAAATGAAGCCGGTGAGCTCGTCGTGCTGGGGCGCAATGGTTCTGATTACTCCGCGGCAGTTCTTGCAGCCTGTTTACGTGCTGATTGTTGTGAGATTTGGACTGATGTGGACGGTGTGTATACCTGTGACCCTCGCCAAGTTCCCGATGCGCGACTATTGAAATCAATGTCTTATCAAGAGGCAATGGAGCTGAGCTACTTCGGTGCGAAAGTCCTCCATCCACGTACTATTTCGCCTATCGCCCAATTCCAAATTCCTTGCGTGATTAAGAACACCGCTAATCCTCACGCGCCTGGTACCCGTATCTCCGCCCAAGGCGGAGAAGATAAAACTCCCGTTAAGGGAATTACTAACCTTAACAACATGGCGATGTTCAGTGTATCGGGTCCAGGTATGAAAGGTATGGTTGGCATGGCGGCACGTGTTTTCGCGGTGATGTCGCGTAAATTTATCTCCGTGGTACTTATCACACAATCCTCTTCCGAATACAGTATCAGTTTTTGCGTGCCCCAAGCAGAAATGCTGCATGCGCGACGTGCGTTGGAAGAAGAGTTTGTGCTGGAGCTCAAAGAAGGGCTACTTGACCCTATCGATGTCACCGAGAAACTAGCCATTATCTCTGTCGTGGGTGATGGTATGCGCACCTTGCGTGGGATTTCGGCAAAATTCTTCTCAGCGCTTGCACGCACCAACATTAACATTGTCGCGATTGCGCAAGGTTCTTCTGAGCGTTCCATCTCGGCAGTCGTGAGTAATGACAGTGCTACTACCGGGGTGCGGGCTGTTCACCAGATGTTATTTGCGACCGACCAAGTGCTCGAAGTTTTCGTGATCGGCGTAGGGGGCGTAGGGACGGCATTACTGGAACAGTTAGAGCGCCAACAAAGCTGGTTGAAGAAGAAGCATATCGATCTTCGGGTCTGCGGTATCGCTAATTCCAGTAAGATGTTGACCAAAGTCAATGGCATTGATTTAACCACTTGGCAAACAGATCTCCCTGAGGCTGAACAGCACTTCTCGTTGGAGTATCTCACCGAATTGGCGAAAGAGTACTACTTACTTAACCCCGTCATTATTGACTGTACGTCAAGTCAGGCGATGGCCGACCTGTATGCGGATTTCTTGAAACAAGGTTTCCACGTGGTAACCCCCAATAAGAAAGCCAATACCTCCAGTTGGCATTACTATCAAGAGTTGCGTGCTGCTGCCGAGAAATCGCGTCGTAAATTTCTTTACGATACCAACGTCGGAGCGGGATTACCGGTTATTGAGAATTTACAAAACCTGTTGAATGCGGGTGACGAACTCGTAGAGTTCAACGGAATTCTGTCGGGGTCGCTCTCCTTTATTTTTGGAAAGCTTGACGAAGGGATGAGTCTTTCGGAAGCGACAGGGTTAGCACGTGAGTTAGGTTATACCGAGCCAGATCCTCGTGATGACCTTTCTGGCATGGATGTGGCGCGTAAGCTGCTTATCTTGGCCCGTGAGGCAGGATTATCCTTAGAGCTATCCGATATCGACATCGAGCCTGTACTCCCGCAGCGTTTACTCGACCTACCTGATGCAGACAGTTTTATGCAGCAGTTACCTGAGTTGGATGAGCACTTCACGACGCTCTTCACCCAAGCCCAGGCTAACGGAAAAGTGTTACGTTTTATCGGATCAATTAACGAATCAGGCAAATGTCGAGTCGCGTTAAGCGAGGTCGATGCCAATGATCCCTTGTATAAAGTGAAAAATGGCGAAAATGCCTTAGCCTTTTACACACGCTACTACCAGCCAATCCCATTAGTCCTCCGTGGATATGGGGCAGGAAACGATGTGACGGCAGCGGGTGTCTTTGCTGATCTATTGAGAACGCTATCATGGAAGTTGGGAGTATGAGCATGGTAAAAATCTATGCACCGGCCTCAATTGGCAACGTGAGTGTAGGCTTTGATGTCCTTGGGGCGGCAGTGTCACCGATTGATGGTTCGTTACTCGGCGATTGCGTCAGCGTCGAACTGGCAGAGGCGTATTCCCTGACTACGTTGGGACGCTTTGTGAATAAGCTTCCTAGCGATCCTGAGCAAAACATCGTTTACCAGTGTTGGAAATTATTCTGCGAAACGGTTGGCAGGACGATTCCGGTGGCGATGACCTTGGAAAAGAACATGCCAGTGGGTTCTGGTCTAGGCTCAAGTGCCTGCTCAGTGGTCGCAGCTCTGGTCGCCATGAATGAATTTGCTGGGAAGCCACTCTCTGAACATCAGTTATTATCATTGATGGGGGAGCTAGAAGGGCGTATCTCGGGTAGCGTGCATTATGACAATGTTGCCCCTTGCTATTTAGGCGGGCTACAACTGATGCTTGAAGAACAGGGGATTATCTCGCAGCCTGTGCCAGCCTTCGACGAGTGGTACTGGGTCATGGCTTATCCTGGTATTAAGGTGTCCACTGCAGAGGCTCGCGCTATTCTTCCATCACATTACACGAAAGCCGATATCGTTCGCCATGGGCGTTTGCTTGGTGGTTTCATTCATGCTTGCCACTCTCGACAAGCGAAGCTGGCCGTTGCCATGATGCAAGATATCGTCGCAGAACCTTACAGAACCCAATTACTGCCAGGTTTTGCACAAGCACGCGAGCGCTCAATAGCGGCCGGGGCATTGGCTTGTGGTATTTCAGGTTCGGGGCCAACACTTTTCGCTATCTGTGATACCTTAACGGCAGCAGAGCAAGTCAAAGAACAACTCGTTAACCATTATCTGCAAAATGATGAAGGTTTTGTCCATATTTGCCGACTGGATACTGCCGGCGCACGTAAACTGGGATAAATGATGAAACTCTACAATCTAAAAGATCACAATGAGCAGGTTAGTTTCACTCAGGCAGTTAAACAGGGATTAGGATCGCAACAGGGGCTCTTTTTTCCTCACGAATTACCTGAAATTGAATCAACCGTTATCGAAGAGTGGTTATCACTCGACTTTGTGACGCGCAGTAGTAAGATTTTATCTGCACTCATCGGAGACGAGATTTCCGAAGAAGAACTGTTGCAACGTGTCGGTGCCGCATTTGCTTTCCCTGCGCCAGTGAAAGCCGTTTCTGAGAACGTTGCCAGCCTAGAGCTGTTCCATGGCCCAACCTTAGCGTTTAAAGACTTTGGTGGCCGCTTTATGGCACAGATTTTGGCATTATCGAAAAAGCCTGAGGAAAAAATCACTATTCTTACCGCGACCTCCGGTGACACCGGTGCGGCAGTGGCTCATGCTTTTTACGGTATGGAAAATATCAATGTCGTGATCCTTTACCCGGAGGGTAAGATCAGCCCTCTGCAAGAGAAGCTCTTCTGTACGCTGGGCGGCAATATCACTACGTTGGCAGTGGCGGACGATTTCGATGCCTGTCAAAGCTTAGTGAAGAAAGCGTTCGACGATGTGGAGTTGAAAAACGCGATTGGTCTTAACTCGGCTAACTCTATCAATATAAGCCGACTGCTTGCACAAGTGTGTTATTACTTTGAAGCAGTCGCTCAGTTGCCCCAAGAGAAACGTAACCAACTCGTCATCTCCGTACCGAGTGGTAACTTCGGTGACTTAACAGCAGGCTTAATCGCCAAAGCGATGGGCTTACCGATCAAACGTTTCATTGCGGCGACGAATGCCAATGATACCGTGCCACGTTTCTTAGCATCGGGGCAGTGGACACCTCATAAAACGGTAGCCACCTTGTCTAACGCGATGGATGTTAGCCAGCCGAATAACTGGCCGCGGGTTGAAGAACTGTTTCGCCGTAAAAATTGGCAGCTCAACTCTCTCGGCTACGGTGCACTGAATGACGAGCAAACGCGTGCAGCAGTGCGTTCACTCGCTAGCCAAGGCTACGTTTCTGAACCTCATGCCGCCATCGCTTGGCAAGTGCTGACCGAACAGCTTCAGGAAGGGGAATACGGCTTATTCCTCGGTACGGCGCATCCTGCGAAATTCAAAGAAAGTGTTGAAGATATTTTGGGCGAAACCTTACCTCTACCGGAGCCTCTAGCAGAGCGTGCGGATTTACCTTTATTATCTAAGACTATCGGGGCTGATTTCCCTGAATTACGTCGTATCTTATTAGAAAGCGTCAGTAAAGTGTAATAGGCTAAGGCGGACGATAGTCCGCCTATTTATTAGATTTCGTGGCGGCAAAAAACCATCTCATTTTCAGTGCTGCGTTGGGCGTCGTAAAAATACCCTTCCCTATTGAATTCAGTTAATTTCTCTGGCTGAGTGATCTTATTGTCGATAATAAATCGACACATCATGCCCCGCGCTTTCTTAGCATAAAAACTAATCACCTTAAATTTTCCGTTCTTCTCATCAAGGAAAACCGGCTTAATCAGCGGCGCGTTTAATTTGGCTGGGTTAACCGATTTGAAATACTCATCGGAAGCTAAGTTGATTACCCACTTTTCATGTTGAGTGTCGATATGTTGATTGAGTTGTTTCGTAATGGTTTCCCCCCAAAATGCGTAAAGATCTTTCCCCGCCTGATTCGCGAGTTTTATCCCCATCTCCAACCGGTAGGGTTGCATCAAATCCAATGGACGCAATACACCATACAGCCCTGACAACATCCTCAAATGTTGCTGAGCAAAGTGAATAGAGTCAGGTGAGAGTTGATCCGCTTGCAGGCCGGTATAGACATCACCTTTGAAGGCAAATAGCGCTTGGCGCGCGTTATCGGGAGAGAAGGGGGTTGACCATTGATTAAAGCGGTCGGCATTCAAGTGTGAAAGCTTATCGCTGATCTTCATCAAGGAGGCTATCTCGGCGGGAGAGAGTTTTTTTGCAATATCGATCAGTTGCCGAGAATGATCGAGTAGCTCGGGCTGGGTATAGTCGGAAACCGGGACCGGTGATTCATAGTCTAGGGTTTTGGCTGGAGAAATAAGCATTAACATGATGAGATCCTCAGTCTGTATCGGTGCCAGTTGGTAATATTCTGCAAGTGTAACAAATAAGTTGCACAAATCGACAAATGGCTCTGATACGAACAGGCTATGGTTAGAGTAATCAGTACTATTTTATCTCAGAAAAGTAGCATTCTTGTTTATTCCTACGGATAACGAGACTTACTTTCTCCCTGCGCTTGCGTGTCTGAGCGCGCGTGATATTATCGAAACAGGCTTTTTACACTTACTGTCAAACAGAAGAGAAGCAAAATATGACCGACAAACTCACATCACTGCGTAAGTTGACAACCGTTGTAGCCGATACTGGCGATATTGAAGCGATGAAGCTTTACAAGCCTCAAGATGCAACGACTAACCCTTCACTGATCCTGAACGCAGCGAAAATTCCTGAGTATCGCCGCCTGATTGACGACGCTATCGAATGGGCTCGTAAACAAAGTAATGACCGCGAAGAGCAAATCGCTCTGACCTCAGACCGTCTGAATGTGAACATTGGTCTTGAGATCCTGAAGTTAGTACCGGGTCGTATCTCAACTGAAGTTGATGCACGTTTATCTTATGATACCGAAGCAAGCTTGGCGAAAGCCCGTAGCCTGATCAAGTTATATAACGACGCAGGCATTAGCAACGATCGCGTGTTGATTAAACTGGCGTCGACATGGCAGGGTATCCGTGCTGCTGAGCAGTTAGAAAAAGAAGGCATCAACTGTAACCTGACTCTGTTATTCTCCTTCGCACAAGCACGTGCCTGTGCTGAAGCGGGTGCCTACCTGATCTCCCCATTCGTTGGCCGTATCATGGACTGGTACAAAGCGAATACGGATAAGAAAGAGTACGCACCGCAAGAAGATCCAGGTGTCGTCTCTGTTACTGAGATCTACAACTATTACAAACAACATGGTTATGAAACCGTTGTAATGGGCGCTAGCTTCCGTAACGCAGGCGAAATCATTGAATTAGCGGGCTGTGATCGCCTAACCATTTCCCCTGCATTGCTTAAAGAGCTGCATGAGTCTGAAGGTGAGTTAGCGCGTAAACTGAGCTACAGCGGCGAAACTAAAGCTCGCCCTGAAAAAATGACTGAAGCTGAGTTCTATTGGGAACACAACCAAGACCCAATGGCTGTAGCAAAACTTGCCGAAGGTATCCGTAACTTTGCGGTTGACCAAGGCAAATTAGAAAAAATGATCGAAGAACTGCTGTAATCTTCCTCTCCGCGGCCAGTCGGCCGCGGTTTTCTTCCTATTTAAGAATCGTTATGACGACACTACGTATTGGAATTGTCTCTATCTCCGATCGCGCCTCGCAAGGTATTTACCCCGATAAAGGCCTACCGGCCTTGTCTGAATGGTTAGAACAGGCGATCACTACGCCTTATCATCTTGAGCAACGTCTTATTGCTGACGAACGATCGCTTATCGAACAGACGTTGTGTGAGCTCGTCGATCACCAAGGGTGTCACTTAGTGTTGACGACGGGAGGAACCGGCCCCGCATTACGTGATGTGACACCGGATGCGACCTTAGCTGTTGCCGACAGGGTAATGCCTGGATTTGGCGAGCAGATGCGTCAAATCAGCTTACATTATGTCCCGACGGCAATACTTTCTCGACAAGTCGGTGTGATACGCGGGCAAGCGCTGATCCTCAATCTTCCCGGCCAACCTAAATCAATCAAGGAAACCCTTGAAGGAGTGAGGGATGAGCAGGGGAATGTTCGCGTCACGGGGATCTTCGCGAGCGTCGCGTATTGTCTGCAACTATTAGATAACCCATGGTTGGATACGGACAAAGCGGTGGTTGATTCGTTTCGCCCGAAAAGTGCCCAACGTCCCCCGGCGGTTTGAGAGACTGATTTTAAAATCATTAATTCTATTAATGATTATATCCAGATATAGTCGATGATTACCCTAGTTATGGAGAGGCTTCGTCTATGCAACAACCCGCAATCCCCCCGCGGTCCCTAACGCGGCACGATATTAAAACCCTCGCTTTAGCCGCCGTAGGCGGGGCATTAGAGTTCTACGATTTTGTCATCTTTGCCTTTTTCGCACTGGTCATCGGGGAACGCTTTTTCCCTGCCGACCTTCCCGACTGGTTACGCCAACTCCAAACCTTCGCGCTCTTCGCTGCAGGCTATCTCGCTCGGCCCCTAGGAGGCGTGGTCCTGGCTCATTACGGCGATAAATTAGGCCGTAAGAAAACCTTCACGCTTAGTATTTTAATGATGGCACTGCCTACGACGGTGATGGGGCTGTTGCCCGATTACGCATCAATAGGGATTGCCGCGCCTATCATTATGTTGCTGTTGCGGGTTCTGCAGGGGGCAGCCATTGGCGGGGAGGTTCCTGGCGCATGGGTATTTGTGTCTGAGCATGTCCCAAGTTCACGGGTGGGGGGAGCCTGTGGTTTGCTGACGAGTGGGCTCACCCTCGGTATTATCCTTGGTTCACTGATTACGCAGGGTCTCACCTATCTGTTGCCAGCAGGATTGTTGGCCGATATCGGATGGCGAATTGCTTTTCTGATTGGCGGCGGATTTGGCTTAATGGGGATGTTTTTGCGGCGCTGGTTGCACGAGACTCCGGTTTTTCTGGCCATGCAACAGCAGCGTAGTCAGACTCGTTTACCCATCAAAACCCTTTTACTCTCTTATCGTCCGGCTCTCTTTTTCTCGACCATTCTGACCTGGCTACTGGCTGCTGCAATCATTGTGTTAGTCCTGATGGCCCCTGTATTGTTTCAAAAATGGTTTGCCATCTCGGCGGCGCAAAGCCTACAGGCGAATACATTCGCGACGTGTATGCTGATGATCGGCTGTATAGGAGGGGGTGTTGCCGCCGATAAGTGGGGGATGAGTCGGAGCCTACTCGTCGGCTGCTTGCTGCTCGCGGCGGCGGTACTGTGGCTCTTCTATTGCCTGAGCTTCGCACCTTCTCAATTCTTCCTCGCTTACGGGGTGGTGGGGCTAATGCTCGGCGTACTGGGAATAATCCCGGCGATAATGGTGACAGTTTTCCCGACACAGGTAAGGTTCACGGGATTAGCCACTGCCTATAACCTTGGTTATGCCGTGTTTGGCGGACTGACCCCGTTGTTTATTACCCTACTGATGCCTCTCAACAGACAACTCCCGGCGCTTTACTTACTCACCCTATGCGCGGCAGTCATCGTCAGTTGCCTTGTTTTTGAACGTAAGCAGCGTAGTTTTTCGAAAAAAAAGTAAATTTTTTTCAGTTTGTCCCTTGATGCTCGGTAAACCGCCCCCATCTGGTAACTATCGAAAGTTATCAACGAAAAAAAACTGAGAGCGACGTCTTGAAAAGCACGCAATAGACCGCATCTATAGTTTATAACCGAACAAAACAGAATTTACGTGGGAGATGTTTATAATGGGTAAGATTATTGGTATTGACCTTGGTACAACCAACTCATGTGTTGCCATCATGGACGGCGCGAAAGCGCGCGTATTAGAAAACGCTGAGGGTGACCGTACCACTCCATCAATTATTGCTTATGCGCAAGACGGTGAAACTTTAGTCGGTCAACCTGCTAAGCGCCAAGCAGTGACCAACCCGCAAAATACCTTATTTGCAATTAAGCGCTTAATTGGTCGTCGTTTCCAAGACGAAGAAGTGCAGCGTGACCTGAAAATCATGCCTTACCAAATCGTGCCTGCTGATAACGGCGACGCATGGTTAGACGTGAAAGGCCAAAAAATGGCACCCCCACAAATCTCTGCTGAAGTTCTGAAGAAGATGAAGAAAACTGCCGAAGATTATCTGGGTGAGCCAGTGACTGAGGCCGTTATCACCGTACCGGCATACTTCAATGATGCGCAACGTCAAGCAACAAAAGATGCTGGTCGTATCGCAGGTTTAGAAGTTAAGCGTATCATCAACGAACCTACCGCCGCAGCGCTGGCTTATGGCTTAGACAAAGGCGAAGGTAACCGTACTATCGCGGTATACGACTTAGGTGGTGGTACTTTCGATATCTCAATCATCGAGATCGATGAAGTTGACGGTGAAAAAACCTTCGAAGTA
Source organism: Rosenbergiella nectarea (assembly GCF_900111105.1). GTDB lineage: Bacteria > Pseudomonadota > Gammaproteobacteria > Enterobacterales > Enterobacteriaceae > Rosenbergiella > Rosenbergiella nectarea. The sequence goes on from NZ_FOGC01000001.1 coordinate 428,723, forward strand.
TTAGCGACCAATGGTGATACTCACTTAGGTGGTGAAGATTTTGATAGCCGTATGATCAACTACTTAGTTGCTGAGTTTAAGAAAGAGCAAGGTATCGATCTGCATAACGATCCGTTAGCGATGCAACGTCTGAAAGAAGCGGCTGAGAAAGCAAAAATCGAGCTTTCTTCTGCACAACAAACTGACGTTAACCTGCCATACATCACCGCTGATGCGACAGGTCCTAAGCACTTAAACTTAAAAGTAACCCGTGCGAAATTAGAATCTTTAGTTGAAGATCTGGTTGCTCGTTCTATCGAGCCATTAAAAATTGCACTGCAAGATGCGGGGCTGTCTGTTTCAGACATCAACGACGTAATCTTGGTCGGTGGTCAAACACGTATGCCACTGGTTCAAAGCAAAGTTAAAGATTTCTTTGGTAAAGAACCCCGTAAAGACGTGAACCCAGACGAAGCAGTGGCCGTCGGTGCAGCAGTACAAGGTGGTGTCTTAGCGGGTGACGTTAAAGACGTATTATTGCTGGACGTTACGCCATTATCTCTGGGTATCGAGACCATGGGCGGCGTGATGACTTCACTGATCAGCAAAAATACCACTATCCCAACTAAGCACAGCCAAGTGTTCTCTACTGCAGAAGACAACCAATCTGCGGTGACCATTCACGTGCTGCAAGGTGAGCGTAAGCGTTCAGGTGATAACAAGTCACTTGGCCAGTTCAACCTAGATGGTATCCAAGGGGCACCACGTGGTATGCCACAAATTGAAGTGACTTTTGACATTGATGCGGATGGTATCCTGCACGTTTCTGCTAAAGATAAAAATAGCGGAAAAGAGCAAAAAATCACCATTAAAGCCTCTTCTGGTTTGAACGATGAAGAAGTGGAAAAAATGGTTCGTGATGCAGAAGCGAATGCTGAATCTGACCGTAAGTTCGAGGAGCTGGTACAGACTCGTAACCAAGGTGACCAGATCGTTCACAGTACTCGTAAGCAATTGGAAGAAGCAGGTGACAAGCTGTCTGCGGATGACAAAGCGCCTATCGACACTGCTCTGACTGAGCTGGAAACAGCACTGCGCGGTGAGGATAAAGCTGAGATCGAAGCGAAGATCCAAGCGTTAGGTGAAGTATCAGGCAAACTGATGGAACTGGCTCAGCAACAACAGCAAGCTCAAGCAGGCCAAGCCGAAGGTGCTGCTAAGCAAGACAACGATGCTGTTGACGCTGAGTTCGAAGAAGTCAAAGACAAAAAATAATTGCCCATGACCGGGCTCAATACGGTAAGTCTGTATTGCTAACCAGCACGGGCGTAGGAGTTTCTCCACGCCCGTGCTCTCATGTTAAGGGCAAGAACAATGGCAAAGAGTGATTATTACGAGATCTTAGGCGTATCCAAATCAGCGGATGAGCGTGAAATCAAAAAAGCGTACAAACGCTTAGCAATGAAGTTTCACCCCGATAGAAACCCGGGGAATGCAGAAGCTGAAGAAAAGTTTAAAGAAGTTAAGGAAGCTTATGAAATCCTCACCGATGATCAGAAGCGTGCTGCCTATGACCAATACGGCCATGCAGCCTTCGAGCAAGGTGGAATGGGTGGTGGTGGCTTCGGCGGCGGCTTTGGCGGCGGCGGTGCTGATTTCGGCGATATCTTCGGTGATGTTTTCGGTGACATTTTCGGTGGCGGTCGTCGTCAGCGCGCAGCGCGTGGCTCCGATTTACGCTACACCATGGAGCTGACGCTTGAAGAAGCTGTCCGTGGCGTCACCAAAGAGATCCGTATCCCTACGTTGCAAGAGTGTGAAAAATGCGACGGTAGCGGAGCGAAGGCAGGCTCTAAGCCCCAAACCTGTTCGACCTGTCAGGGTGCGGGCCAAGTACAAATGCGCCAAGGTTTCTTCGCGGTGCAACAGCCTTGTCCAACCTGTCAAGGACGTGGAACAGTCATTAAAGATCCGTGTAATGCGTGCCACGGACACGGTCGCGTGGAGAAATCTAAAACGCTATCAGTGAAAATTCCCGCGGGCGTTGATACGGGTGACCGCATTCGTTTGAGTGGCGAAGGCGAAGCAGGTGAACAAGGTGCACCGTCTGGGGATCTGTACGTTCAAGTTTCTGTTAAAAAGCACGCTATCTTCGAACGTGAAGAGAGTAACCTGTTCTGCGAAGTCCCGGTCAATTTTGCTATGGCAGCCTTGGGTGGGGAAATTGAAGTCCCAACACTGGATGGTCGTGTCAAACTTAAAATCCCTGCAGAAACCCAAACCGGTAAGCTATTCCGCATGCGTGGCAAAGGCGTTAAATCGGTTCGTGGCGGTGCTGTAGGTGACCTGCTCTGTCGTGTGGTCGTAGAAACGCCTGTGAAGCTCAATGAGAAGCAGAAACAGCTGCTACAAGAGCTGGGTGAGTCTTTAGGTGGTCCGGCAGGTGATGCCAATAGCCCACGTTCTAAGAGCTTTTTTGATGGTGTGAAAAAGTTTTTTGATGATCTGACTCGCTAGTCATCTCTTACTGATTCACTATTTTGTATACCCCATAGGTTGGCTTCCGATCTATGGGGTATTTTTTTGGTGGAAGTGAATAGTCGAGATCATACAGACCAAGGATCCCCAATGGCGAGATTGGCATAATCCAAACAGGATGGCTTGGAACGATTGAGAAAGCGTTAGTAAGAGGGAATAGAGAAGGGAAAGCGAAAACAAAAAAACCGACCAGAGGTCGGCTTTTTAAAGAACATCAACGTGTGGCGATTAAGCCATTTTGTTGATTTGTGCAGTCAAGTTAGCTTTATGACGTGCAGCTTTGTTCTTGTGGATCAAGCCTTTAGCAGCTTGACGGTCCACGATTGGTTGCATTTCATTAAATGCGTTTTGTGCAGCTTGCTTGTCGCCAGTCGCGATTGCAGCGTAAACTTTCTTGAGGAAAGTACGCATCATAGAGCGACGGCTAGCATTGTGTTTGCGACGCTTTTCAGATGTTACCGCGCGCTTCTTAGCTGATTTGATATTAGCCAAGGTCCAACTCCCAAATTAGTTCTTTATGGACAAATCAAAGGTCGAGGACTATGCCTTTTGTCCCTTCGTTTGTCAATGGATTTGTGCAAATAAGCGTCGCTTACATCGCGGCGCTCGGTTACGTAATTGATGGCGCAGGATTCTAACAGTTTCCCTGCCCTGAATACAGTCTTTCGCAACAAAATTGTGCGGAATTTACGCCCAAGAGAAATTCATAGGATAAAAACGCTAAAACTAGTGCGTAAAGCCGACATCAACGGGTTAATTTTGAACGCTGAACAAGGTATAATCGGGCATTTTCAGCAAATCGAGTTTGCCATGAAGTTTATCCGTGGGCTACATAATCTCACACAGCATCAACAAGGTTGCGTTTTAACGATTGGAAACTTTGATGGCGTACATCGGGGGCACCAAGCTTTGCTGCGCCATTTACGGCAAGCAGGCACGCACCGACACTTGCCGGTTGTGGTGATGGTATTCGAGCCTCAGCCTCTAGAGCTCTTCCAACCTGAAGTCGCCCCGGCGAGGCTGACGCACCTGCGTGAGAAACTAGAGAATTTAGAAAAGTTTGGTGTGGACGAAGTAGTCTGCATTAATTTCGACCAAGATTTTGCGAAACTTACCGCAGAGAACTTTATCAGTGAACTACTGGTGAAGAGATTAAATGTGAAATTACTCGCGATTGGTGATGATTTCAGATTTGGCGCTGGCCGCCGCGGTGATTTCCTGTTATTACAACAGGCGGCAAAACAATATGGTTTTGATGTGGTGAGTACCGAAACCTATATTGAACAAGGTAAACGTATCAGTAGCACTGCAGTGCGTCAGGCACTAGCGAATAGCGACTTCCCACAGGCAGAAATTTTACTTGGCCGTCCCTGGTCGATCACAGGCCGTGTGGTGCATGGTGACGCGTTAGGGAGAACACTGGGGTTCCCGACAGCCAATATACCGTTAAAACGACGTGTAACACCGGTAAAAGGCGTTTTCGCGGTAGAAGTGTATGGTGTCGGTGATCACCCTATTGCAGGTGTCGCCAACATTGGTACTCGACCGACAATTAAAGGTATTCGTCAACAACTTGAGGTCCACCTGCTCGATACACAGAGAGACCTTTACGGAAAACGAATCCAAGTAGTGATTAAATATAAAATACGTGATGAGCAACGATTTGCATCCCTAGACGCGTTGACGCAACAGATTGCGCAGGATGTGGAAACGGCCAGAAATTATTTCGTTCAACGAACAACGGTGTAATCCCGAAACCTGGAACTAAAATCTAATGAGTGACTATAAATCAACCCTGAATCTTCCTGAAACAGGTTTTCCAATGCGTGGTGATTTAGCAAAAAGAGAACCAGATATGCTTAAGCGTTGGTACGCCGATGATCTCTACGCGACCATTCGTGCAGCGAAGAAAGGGAAAAAGACATTTATTTTGCACGACGGCCCTCCGTATGCGAATGGCAATATTCATATTGGTCACTCAGTAAATAAAATCCTTAAAGACATTATCGTGAAGTCTCGCGGTATGGCGGGCTTCGATGCTCCTTACGTTCCAGGCTGGGATTGCCATGGTCTACCGATCGAGCACAAAGTTGAGCAAATGATCGGCAAACCGGGTGAGAAAGTCACCGCTGCCGAGTTCCGTCAGGCGTGCCGCGACTATGCCGCTGAGCAAGTTGAAGGCCAAAAGAAAGATTTTATTCGCCTCGGCGTTCTTGGCGATTGGGATCGTCCTTATCTGACCATGGACTTCAAAACGGAAGCCAATATCATTCGCGCGTTGGCTAAGATCATTGGCAATGGCCACCTTCATAAAGGGGCTAAACCCGTTCAATGGTGTTTAGATTGCCGTTCGGCGTTAGCCGAAGCGGAAGTTGAATATTACGACAAAACCTCACCCTCTATCGATGTCCTGTTCAATGCGGTGGATGCTGAGGCGGTGGCGGGGAAATTTGGCGTAGCAGCGGATGGTCAAGCCATTTCACTGGTTATCTGGACCACTACGCCGTGGACCTTACCTTCCAACCGTGCCATCTCCTTAAATGCTGAGTTTACCTATCAGCTGATTGAGGTTAACGGTCAACGGATCATCCTAGCGAAAGATTTAGTCGACGCTGTCATGACTAAACTAGGCGCTGAAAGCTGGCAAGTACTAGGCGAATGCCAAGGTGATGTTTTAGAGAACCATCGCTTCCAACACCCATTCTTAGCCTTAGATGTCCCTGTATTATTAGGTGATCACGTAACATTGGATGCCGGTACCGGTGCCGTCCATACCGCGCCCGGACACGGCCCAGAAGACTACGTGATCGGCCAAAAATATGGGATTGAAACGGTTAACCCAGTAGGCGGCGATGGCTGCTATCTTCCGGGCACTTACCCAGGCCTCGATGGAATTAATGTGTTTAAAGCGAACCCATTGGTGATCGACATTCTGCGTGAGAAGGGTGCCTTACTGCATCTTGAAAATCTTCACCATAGCTACCCACACTGCTGGCGTCATAAAACACCGGTTATTTTCCGTGCCACGCCGCAGTGGTTTATCAGCATGGATCAGAAAGGATTACGTGCACAATCCTTGAAAGAGATCAAAGGTGTGCAGTGGATCCCTGATTGGGGCCAGGCGCGCATTGAATCTATGGTCGAAAATCGCCCTGATTGGTGTATCTCCCGTCAAAGAACGTGGGGCGTACCGATGTCGCTGTTTATCCATAAGCAGACCGGTGCTATCCACCCAGAAACCTTAGCGTTAATGGAAAAAGTCGCGCTACGTGTTGAACAAGACGGTATTCAAGCGTGGTGGGATCTGGATAGCGCGGATCTCTTGGGCAGCGATGCGGACGATTACGAGAAAGTTCCTGATACCTTGGATGTGTGGTTCGATTCGGGATCGACCAGCTGCAGCGTTGTCGATGTTCGCCCTGAATTTAATGGACACAGCGCGGACATTTATCTGGAAGGTTCAGATCAGCACCGTGGCTGGTTTATGTCGTCGCTGATGATTTCCACCGCGATCAAATCGAAAGCGCCTTACCGTCAAGTACTGACCCACGGTTTTACCGTCGATGGACAAGGCAGAAAAATGTCTAAATCAATCGGTAATACGGTCAGCCCTCAAGAGGTGATGGATAAGCTCGGCGCGGACATTCTGCGGTTATGGGTTGCCTCGACTGACTATTCAGGTGAAATGGCGGTTTCTGATGAGATCTTGAAACGATCAGCCGATGCTTATCGTCGTATCCGTAATACAGCGCGTTTCTTGCTGGCAAACCTATCCGGCTTTAATCCAGAAACGGATCACGTTGCTCCAGAAGAGATGGTGGTCGTGGATCGTTGGGCGGTTGGACGTGCGCTGGCGGCACAACAAGATATCATCGCTTCCTATGAGAAATATGATTTCCATGAAGTGGTTCAACGCTTAATGCATTTCTGTTCAGTTGAAATGGGATCGTTCTATCTCGATATCATCAAAGATCGTCAATATACTGCGAAAGCGGATGGTCTAGCGCGTCGCAGTTGCCAAACCGCATTATGGCATATCGTCGAAGCACTGGTTCGCTGGATGGCGCCTATCCTCTCCTTCACGGCTGATGAGATCTGGGGACACCTAGCGGGTGAGCGTGAAAAATATGTCTTTACCGAAGAGTGGTATCAAGGTCTGTTTGGTTTAGCGAATGATGAGCCGATGAACGACGACTACTGGGATCAACTGTTAAAAGTGCGTAGCGAAGTAAACAAGGTCATCGAGCAAGCTCGTTCAGATAAAAAAGTGGGGGGAGCATTAGAAGCCTCTATTACTCTCTATGCGGAGCCTGAACTGGCTGAGCGCTTACAGGCCTTAGGCAACGAGCTACGCTTTGTACTACTGACCTCGGAAGCAAAAGTCGCCGATATCACTACAGCCCCAAGTGAAGCGGTTCAGAGCGAGCAATTGAAAGGGCTGCGTATCTTGTTAGGTAAAGCACAGGGCGAGAAATGCCCACGCTGCTGGCATTACAGTAATGACATTGGTGCGAACCCTGAACAGGCACAAATTTGTGGCCGCTGCTACAGTAATGTGGCAGGAAATGGTGAAGAGCGTAAGTTTGCCTAATGAAAAAATCATTATGTTCTACCGGTTTACGTTGGTTATGGGTGATGGTGGTTGTTATCGTTGTTGATTTATCCAGTAAATACTGGGTGATGACGTCGATGCAACTCCATGAATCGCGTGCCCTAATACCTTCCCTAAATCTTTTTTATGCCCATAACTATGGTGCGGCGTTCAGCTTCCTTGCCGATAAAGGTGGCTGGCAGCGGTGGATGTTCGCGGCAATTGCTGTCGCGATTGCGGTCTCCTTACTGCTAATGATGTATCGTAGCCGAGCTGAGCAAAAGCTGACCAACATTGCTTACGCAATGATTATTGGTGGGGCGCTAGGCAACCTCTTTGACCGTGCATGGCACGGTTTTGTTGTCGACTTTATCGACTTCTACGTGGGGGATTGGCACTTCGCGACCTTTAACATTGCCGACTGTGGTATTTGTGTTGGGGCGGCGCTAATTGTGTTAGAAGGTTTCCTGCCTAAGACGCAGGCCGATTCAGCAGAGGACAAATCATGAGTGAACTTATCGTCACGGCGGACAGTCGCGTAGTGGTTGAGCTCATTCTCACGCTCTCTGATGGGTCGGTGGCAGAATCGACTAAAGTAAATAATAAACCGGCTCTGCTCACCTTAGGTGATCAGTCCCTCTCTCCTAAACTAGAGGCTGAATTACTCGGGCTAGCAGTGGGTAGCCAACATAAATTCAGCTTAGCGGCGGAAGATGCGTTCGGTGCCAGTAACCCAGATCTGGTGCAATACTTTTCTCGCCAATCCTTTATGGAGGCGGGTGAGCCAGAGGTCGGGACCATTATGCTCTTTAGCGCGATTGATGGCAGTGAAATGCCGGGCATCGTGCGTGAAATATCCGGTGACTCGGTTACTGTAGATTTCAATCATCCGTTAGCAGGTCAAGACATCACGTTTGATATCGAGATTATCGACATCAATCCGGTGTTAGAGGAACAGAATGAAAATCTTACTGTCTAATCCGCGTGGATTCTGTGCAGGCGTCGATAGGGCGATCAGTATTGTTGAACGCGCGCTAGAAATGTATGGTGCGCCAATCTATGTGCGTCATGAAGTTGTTCATAATCGTTATGTCGTCGAAGGATTACGCGAGCGAGGCGCAATCTTTATTGAGGAGATCAGCGAGGTACCCGATGGTGCCATTCTTATTTTCTCTGCGCACGGTGTTTCACAAGCGGTACGGGCTGAAGCAAAAGCCCGCCAACTCACCATGTTATTTGACGCAACCTGTCCGTTGGTCACTAAGGTGCATATGGAAGTTGCTAGAGCCAGCCGCAAAGGGACCGAAGCGATTCTGATTGGCCATGCCGGACATCCCGAGGTGGAAGGCACCATGGGGCAATACAGTAACCCTGAAGGGGGAATGTATTTGGTTGAGGCGCCAGACGATGTGTGGAAACTGACGGTTAAAAATGAAGCTAACCTCTGCTTTATGACCCAAACGACCTTATCGGTGGATGATACCTCGGATGTGATTGATGCACTTCGTCAACGCTTCCCGCTCATTATCGGCCCACGTAAAGACGATATCTGTTATGCCACCACCAATCGCCAAGAAGCTGTTCGACAGTTGGCGGACGAGGCAGATGTGGTATTAGTTGTTGGGTCCAAAAACTCATCTAACTCCAATCGGTTAGCGGAGTTAGCGCAACGCGCAGGTAGACTGGCAAGGCTTATTGATAGCGCCGAAGATATTAACCCCCAATGGCTGGAGAACATCAGCTGTGTGGGCGTCACGGCGGGTGCATCGGCCCCCGATATTTTGGTCCAACAGGTCATTACACGCCTGATGGAGCATGGCGGCGAGCCGGCAATCGAGCTTTCGGGAAGAGAAGAGAATATTTTCTTCGAGGTCCCTAAAGAACTTCGTGTGCCAGTGAAAGAGATTATCTAACGGTAGCCTTGTACGATCTGAACCAGCTCCCCAGAGCTGGTTTTTTTCCGTCATCAATACCGTTATTCGCTAAAATTTACGCTGGAGTTAGCCTGGTAGGCCCGTTATGCTGAATAAAGAAAATAATACAGATAGGGTTTTTGTTATGGCTGCAACACGTATTGCTATCATCGGCGCATCTGGCCGCATGGGGAAACAATTAATCGAAGCGGTTCACGCCGACGATTCCGTTCAACTGGGGGCGGTGATCGTGCGCCGAGGCTCGTCACTGAAAGGATGTGACGCAGGCGAGTTAGTGGGTATTGGCTCACTGGGCATCGCGGTTGTGGATGATATTCAGCAGGTCATCGATGACTTTGATATTTTAATCGATTTTACCCGTCCGGAACTTACCCTCGACCTCCTTAAACTCTGTCGTCAGCACCACAAATCGATCGTTATCGGGACGACTGGTTTTGATGAGGCAGGCAAGCAACAGATTGCGCAAGCGGCTCAACATATCCCGGTAGTCTTTGCTGCGAATTTTAGTGTCGGCGTTAATCTAATGCTGAACCTTTTGGATCAGGCCGCTAAGGTGATGGGGGACTATACCGATATTGAAATCGTCGAAGCCCATCATCGTCACAAAGTTGATGCCCCCTCAGGCACTGCGCTGGCCATGGGCGAAGCGATTGCGACAGCAATGGACTGGTCGTTGGATGAGCATGCTGTCTATGCGAGAGAAGGGATTACGGGTGAAAGAAAGGCCGGTACCATTGGTTTCTCGACGATTAGAGCAGGCGATATCGTAGGTGAGCATACCGCTATTTTTGCAGATATCGGTGAGCGTATAGAGATAACTCACAAGGCTTCCAGTCGTATGACTTTCGCAAAAGGGGCAGTTAAGGCTTCATCTTGGTTAATTGGCAAGAAACCTGGTCTTTACTCGATGAAGGATGTATTGGACTTCTAATTTAAGTTGGTTATAGTTATTTTAATTCATTGATATATCGGCATTTTAATCGAAAAGTGCCGATTTTTATTTGTTTGGCATTTATTCTTGATTAAATGCATATTTTTTAATATTTAGATCATTTAATTTTACCGAATGGTCTACTTTTCCCCTTTTATTGGGTATTTTATAGTCTATTTGGGTGCTGCTCTGTTTATTATTGCTAATTCTTTCTCAGCAAACGTTTTTTTCGACCAGATAAGATCCCTTTTCATCGTGAAAAATGAGAAATCGCGATGAAAGCCGTAAAAAAAATAAATTAATTCCTCTTCAGTATAGACATCAGCCCTAGGGATCATTAGAATGCCGCCAATTTGCCAAAATCCAGATAGGCAGGCATTTTTGCATTGATTTAATCTCACTAATTGAATTAATATGCATGAACAGTGACTATTTATTCCCTGGAGGAAGTTTTGACTAAGTCAGCAATTTTGGTTCTGGAAGACGGAACCGAGTTTCACGGCCGGGCGATCGGCGCATTGGGATCGGCAGTCGGAGAGGTCGTTTTCAATACATCAATGACCGGTTATCAAGAAATCCTTACTGATCCTTCCTACTCCCGCCAAATCGTCACTCTCACTTATCCCCATATTGGTAATGTCGGTACTAATCCCGCCGATGCAGAGGCTTCTTCCGTTCATGCGCAAGGCCTTGTTATTCGTGACCTGCCTCTAATTGCCAGTAACTATCGCAGCACGAGCGATTTATCGTCCTACTTAACACAACACAACATTGTAGCGATTGCGGATATCGATACTCGTAAGCTGACCCGACTTCTTCGCGAAAAAGGTGCGCAAAACGGCTGCATCGTCGCAGGGGATAATCCAGATGTTGCTCTGGCCTTAGAAAAAGCTAAAGCTTTCCCAGGCTTGAAGGGAATGGACTTAGCAAAAGAAGTCACTACCTCAGAAAGCTACAGCTGGAAGCAGGGAAGTTGGACACTGGAAAATGAACTACCCGATGCGCGTGACGAGGCTGACCTGCCTTGGCATGTGGTCGCTTACGATTTCGGCGCGAAACACAATATCTTACGTATGCTGGTAGACCGTGGATGTAAGCTGACAGTAGTGCCAGCACAGACCTCAGCAGAAGAAGTCTTAGCCCTTAATCCAGATGGGATTTTCCTATCTAACGGCCCAGGGGACCCAGAGCCTTGTGACTATGCGATTAGCGCAATCCAAGCGTTTCTTAAGACAGACATCCCAGTCTTCGGCATCTGTTTGGGGCATCAACTGCTTGCGTTGGCGAGCGGAGCGAAAACGGTGAAAATGAAGTTGGGGCATCACGGTGGTAACCACCCGGTAAAAGACTTCGATAACAACGTTGTCATGATCACGGCACAAAACCATGGATTTGCGGTAGATGATCAGCAACTGCCAGAGTGCTTGCGTGTTACTCACCGCTCACTGTTCGACCATACTGTGCAAGGGATTCATCGTACCGACAAGCCGGCTTTCAGCTTCCAAGGTCACCCAGAAGCAAGCCCTGGCCCGCATGATGCAGCACCGTTATTCGACCACTTTATTGAACTTATCAATGCTTACCGCGGCGTTAAAGCGTAATCAGGAGAGAAGCAATGCCAAAACGTACTGACCTCAAATCTATCCTGATCTTAGGTGCTGGCCCGATTGTCATCGGTCAAGCCTGTGAATTTGACTACTCGGGCGCACAAGCCTGTAAAGCATTACGTGAAGAAGGTTATCGGGTTATTTTGGTTAACTCCAACCCGGCGACCATCATGACTGATCCAGATATGGCTGATGCAACATATATTGAGCCGATCAACTGGCAAGTCGTCAGAAAAATTATTGAAAAAGAGCGCCCTGATGCGGTATTACCGACCATGGGCGGCCAGACAGCACTGAACTGTGCGTTAGAGCTCGAGCGTCAAGGGGTCCTTGAAGAGTTCGGCGTAACCATGATTGGTGCAACAGCAGATGCGATCGATAAAGCCGAAGACCGTCAGCGTTTTGATAAAGCGATGAAAAAAATCGGCTTAGACACCGCACGTTCCGGTATTGCGCACACCATGGAAGAGGCGTTAGCGGTAGCCGAAGATGTGGGCTTCCCCTGCATTATCCGTCCATCGTTCACCATGGGCGGGACGGGGGGCGGGATTGCCTATAACCGTGAAGAGTTTGAAGAGATCTGTGAGCGTGGCCTCGATCTCTCACCGACTAATGAATTGCTGATTGATGAATCACTGATTGGTTGGAAAGAGTATGAAATGGAAGTGGTGCGGGACAAAAATGATAACTGCATCATTGTCTGTTCGATTGAAAATTTCGATGCGATGGGGATCCATACCGGTGACTCCATCACCGTCGCACCTGCCCAGACTCTGACGGATAAAGAGTATCAAATCATGCGTAACGCCTCGATGGCGGTATTGCGTGAGATTGGTGTCGAAACGGGTGGGTCAAACGTTCAGTTCTCGGTCAACCCAGAAAATGGTCGCTTAATCATCATCGAGATGAACCCACGTGTATCGCGTTCTTCTGCGTTAGCCTCTAAAGCAACGGGCTTCCCGATTGCGAAAATTGCGGCCAAATTGGCAGTCGGCTACACCTTAGATGAGTTAATGAATGATATTACTGGCGGGCAAACGCCGGCGTCATTCGAACCGTCTATCGACTACGTTGTCACCAAAATCCCTCGTTTCAACTTCGAGAAATTTGCAGGTACTAATGACCGTCTGACCACGCAAATGAAATCTGTTGGGGAAGTGATGGCGATAGGCCGTACCCTACAAGAATCAATGCAAAAAGCGTTACGTGGACTGGAAGTTGGGGCGACGGGCTTTGACCCGAAAGTCGATGCCGACGACGTTGAAGCCTTGACCAAAATCCGCCGTGAACTAAAAGATGCCGGTGCAGACCGTATCTGGTATGTTGCCGATGCATTCCGCCATGGCATGTCGGTCGAAGGCGTGTTTAACCTGACCAATATCGACCGCTGGTTCTTAGTTCAAATTGAGGAACTGGTGCGCCTTGAAGCACAGGTTACCCGTGGTGGTGTTCAAATCCTTACCGCTGACTTCCTGCGTCAACTGAAGCGTAAAGGGTTTGCCGATGCGCGCTTAGCCACCTTAACCGGTGTGGCCGAAGCGGAAATTCGTAAATTACGTCAACAATATAACCTCTACCCAGTCTATAAGCGTGTAGATACCTGTGCGGCTGAATTTGCGACAGATACGGCCTACATGTATTCCACTTATGAAGAAGAGTGTGAAGCGCAGCCAGACAGCGATCGTGAAAAAATCATGATCTTGGGCGGTGGTCCAAACCGTATTGGTCAAGGGATCGAGTTTGACTACTGCTGTGTGCATGCGGCCTTAGCGCTGCGCGAAGATGGTTACCAAACCATCATGGTTAACTGTAACCCTGAAACAGTCTCCACAGACTACGACACCTCAGACCGTCTCTACTTTGAACCGGTCACCTTCGAAGACGTGTTGGAAATTGTCCGCATCGAAAAACCTAAAGGGGTTATCGTGCAATATGGCGGACAGACGCCCCTGAAACTCGCACGTGCCTTAGAAGCGGCCGGTGTGCCGGTGATTGGTACCAGCCCTGATGCCATTGACCGAGCTGAAGACCGTGAGCGCTTCCAACAAGCGGTCGATCGTTTAGCGTTAAAGCAACCGGCGAATGCTACGGTGACGGCACTGGAGCAAGCTGTTGAGCGCGCCGCGAGCCTGGGCTACCCATTAGTGGTTCGTCCATCTTATGTACTCGGTGGCCGTGCCATGGAAATCGTTTATGACGAGCAGGATCTAAAGCGTTACTTCCAAACGGCTGTCTCTGTTTCGAACGATGCGCCCGTCCTACTTGACCGCTTCTTAGATGATGCCATCGAAGTAGACGTTGATGCGATTTGCGATGGCGAGCGCGTGTTGATTGGCGGCATTATGGAGCACATCGAGCAAGCTGGTGTTCACTCCGGTGACTCAGCCTGTTCTCTGCCAGCTTATACGCTTAGCAAAGCGATTCAAGACGTTATGCGTAAGCAAGTTGAGCAATTGGCTTTCGAGCTTAATGTTCGTGGTCTGATGAATGTCCAATTTGCGGTCAAGGATAATGAAGTCTATTTGATTGAGGTTAACCCTCGCGCTGCACGAACCGTTCCCTTTGTTTCGAAAGCGACAGGGGTACCTTTAGCGAAAGTGGCTGCACGCGTGATGGCAGGCAAAACCTTGGCAGAGCAAGGCGTAACGGAAGAAGTGATCCCGCCTTACTACTCGGTAAAAGAAGTGGTGCTTCCTTTCAATAAATTCCAAGGCGTTGACCCGATTCTTGGGCCAGAGATGCGCTCGACCGGGGAAGTGATGGGCGTTGGCCGTACCTTTGCTGAAGCGTTCTCTAAAGCGATGCTGGGTGCGCAAGCCACGATGAAGAAACAAGGTCGTGCGTTACTTTCGGTGCGTGAAGGCGATAAAAAACGCGTCGTCGATTTAGCAGCGAAATTAGTGAAGTTTGGCTTTGAATTGGATGCAACTCACGGTACGGCAGTGGTATTGGGCGAAGCGGGCATTAATCCTCGTCTCGTCAATAAGGTGCATGAAGGCCGTCCCCATATCCAAGACCGTCTGAAAAATGGTGAATACGCTTATATCGTTAACACTACCGCAGGACGTCAGGCTATCGAAGATTCACGCTTAATTCGCCGTAGCGCACTGCAGTATAAAGTACACTACGACACCACCATGAATGGTGGATTTGCGACGGCGATGGCTCTGAATGCTGACCCAACAGAGCGCGTTATCTCTGTGCAAGAAATGCATGCTGAGCTGAAAGCTTAAGCCCGCTGATAACGGCCTCGCAATGAGGCCGTTATTTTTTTTCAAATCCTATATTTCCCGCTAATCCCTCTCGACTAACGTCACGCCTTCTCGTATGATTGCGCGTCTTTTATGCAGAGAGTGCGACTATGTTAAGCCTAATTGCCGCGATGGCAACCGACCGTATTATCGGTAATGAAAATCAAATGCCGTGGCATCTTCCCGCCGACTTCGCGTGGTTTAAACAGCAAACTCTGGGTAAACCTATCATCATGGGTCGCAAGACCTTTGAGTCGATTGGCCGCCCACTTCCGGGCCGGAAAAATATCGTGATCAGTCGTCAGGCACAACCTGCCCAAGAAAATATTATTTGGGTAACCTCAATTGATGAGGCGATCGCCAGTGCCGCGGATGCAGAAGAAATTATGGTTATTGGTGGGGGGAATCTCTATCAGCAATTATTACCTCAGGCACAAAAACTGTATTTGACCCATGTGGATGCCGAGATTGAAGGGGATACTCAATTTCCAGAATACGATCCTGATCAGTGGGAGTCGGTATTCAGTGAGTTTCGGGATGCAGATGAGGCCAATAATTACGGCCTCTGTTTTGAGATCTTAGAGCGGCGTACTTAATCGCAAGGCTACGTTATTCATCGGCTTTCTGTTGTGTAGAAGGCTGATGAAAATAGCGGCCATCTTCCCAACGCAGCAGCGTTAATTCTCCCCCCCAGCAGCAGCCAGTA
This sequence comes from Rosenbergiella nectarea, assembly GCF_900111105.1. GTDB lineage: Bacteria > Pseudomonadota > Gammaproteobacteria > Enterobacterales > Enterobacteriaceae > Rosenbergiella > Rosenbergiella nectarea. The sequence goes on from NZ_FOGC01000001.1 coordinate 444,260, forward strand.
TCGAGCCCAATGACATTGCTCGGGGTGCCTTTACCTTCTAGTGACGCCCAGTGTCCAAATACGATGGTAAAATCTTCGGGTAACTGTCGTGGTATATCGAACCAAGGTTTTAAGGGGGGCGTTGCCTCTTCAGGTTTTTCTTTACAGATCATATCTAACTGACCGCCTGGGAAACAGTAGCGCATCCGGGTTAAGGCGTTAGTACTAAAGCGTAACCGTGCCAAACCGCTGAGATTTTCAGACCAATTATTTGGCATGTCGCCATACATGGCATCCAGTAGCAGTGGATAACTATCGCTTGCTAACACGGCCTCAATATCGCCCGCACAGCGTTGCGCCGTCTCTAAATCCCACTGTGGTGTAATACCGGCATGCGCCATGATGAGCTGTTTTTCTTGGTCGATTTGTAGCAACGGCTGGCGACGTAACCAGTTAATTAATTCGTCGCAATCTTCTGCGTCGAGCAGCGGCTGTAAACGATCCTTAGATTTATTTTTACTGACCCCAGCATAGACCGCCAGTAAGTGAAGATCATGATTACCCAGTACGAGTCGTACTGAGTCGCCGAGTGATTTGACTTTCCGTAATACCTTCAGCGAATCGGGGCCACGAGCAACCAAGTCACCAGTGAGCCATAATTGGTCCTGAGTCGGATCAAAAGCAACCTGATCCAGCAATTGGCAGAGCTCTTGATAGCAGCCGTGAATATCACCGATTAAATAGGTACTCATTATCACCCTTTCAGGAAAGTAAGCTTAATGCAGGGCGCCTTCAACGGCTAATAGAAACATAGGAATAGGAGCCTTAAACTCACTTCCATCCTCATTTCGCATCAGGTAATGGCCTTGCATTGTACCGACTGGGGTCTCAAGCATTGCACCGCTAGTGTACTGGAATCGCTCGCCTACCTGTAAAGTCGGCTGCTTACCGATCACGCCTTCACCTTCCACCTCAGTCTTTTTTTCGTTACCGTCAGTGATAAGCCAATAGCGCTCAAGGAGCTGCATCGGCTGGTCACTGTGGTTCTCTAAAGTAATAGTGTAGGCGAATTGATACTGATTGGCATCCGGCGCCGAGTGCGCCGGAAGATAATGAGTGGTTACGCTAATCGTTAAGGCGGTAGTTTCCGACATTATTCCTCGCGAGTTTGCTGGGGAGGGTGTGCTGATAACCATTGGGCCAGCTGACAGTATTGAGCAACAGTAACATTTTCTGCGCGAAGTGTGCCGCTAATCCCCAGCTGATCGAGGACTTCAGTACTGAACAGATGGCCTAGGCTATTACGTAATGTTTTGCGGCGTTTTCCGAATGCCTCTAAGGTAATACGGCCAAGCACACGCACATCGACCTCAGGATAAGGTGACTGTTGATGAGGGACTAAGCGCACGACTGCCGAATCAACTTTAGGTGGCGGCGTAAAGGCATGGGGAGGGACTTCAAGCACCGGGATGACTTGGCAATAGTATTGTGCCATGACGGTTAAACGGCCGTAGGCTTTACTGTCAGGTCCCGCGACCAAGCGGTTGACCACCTCTTTTTGCAGCATAAAATGCATATCTTTGATGGCTTTGGTGAAGCTAAAAAGATGGAACATCAGAGGCGTCGAGATGTTATAAGGCAAGTTACCGAACACCCTTAAGGACTGTCCTTTTTGCTCAGCCAGTTCGCCAAAGTTAAAGGTCATCGCATCTTGTTGAAAGATAGTCAGTTTAGGACCTAAAAAGGGGTGTGTCTGTAAGCGGGCGGCGAGATCGCGGTCTAACTCGACAACGGTCAGCACATCAAGGTGCTCACCAACCGGTTCGGTAAGGGCGCCTAGGCCTGGCCCAATCTCGACCATGGCATCTTGTTTAGTCGGATGGATGGCGGCAACAATGCTCTCGATGACATAGCTGTCATTCAGGAAGTTTTGTCCAAAACGTTTGCGGGCAAAGTGCCCCTGATGTACGCGATTATTCATTACTACTCTTAATCATAGTGATAGCAAGGCGAAGCGCAGTGATAAAGCTGCCAGTATCCGCCTGGTGTGTACCGGCTAAGTCGAGGGCTGTGCCATGGTCGACTGAAGTCCGGATAAAAGGTAAGCCGAGAGTGATATTCACGGCGCGACCAAACCCTTGATATTTAAGTACGGGGAGGCCTTGGTCGTGATACATGGCCAGCACCGCATCCGCCTGTTGCAAATATTTCGGTTGAAATAGCGTATCAGCAGGAAGGGGACCGCTTAATCTGAAGCCTTTCTGTCGTAATTCAGCTAATACTGGCTCAATCACCTCGATCTCTTCCCGACCCATATGACCATTTTCGCCGGCATGCGGATTCAGTCCACTGACCAGAATGTGAGGATCAGTCAGCCCAAATTTACGGCACAAGTCAGCGTGCAAGATGGTGATCACTTCGCGCAAGCTCTGCTGAGTAATCGCGGCAGAGACATCTTTTAACGGCAGATGGGTTGTGGCGAGGGCCACGCGCAACGCTTCCGTCGCCAGCATCATCACGACTCGGGGGGTTGAAGAACGTTCAGCGAAAAATTCAGTATGGCCGGTAAAAGGGATGCCTGCATCATTGATGACGCCCTTATGGACTGGACCTGTCACCAAAGCATCGAATTCGCCGTGTAAATTCCCATCACAAGCGCGCGCGAGCGAATTCAATACATACTGGCTGTTAGCGGAATTCAGCTCACCAGGTTTTGCCGCGGCAGACAACGGAATAGAACAGAGTGTTAGGCTGCCGGCCGCTTGAGGCTGTGCAGATTCTTGTGGTTGATAGGGGTGCAGGGTAAGGGGTAATCCCAGCACTGCAGCACGTTGTAAGAGTAACGCGCGGTCAGCACAGACAACCAGTTCGACGGGCCAAGCCTGTTGTGCTAACTGCACAATCAGGTCAGGGCCAATCCCGGCGGGCTCACCGGGAGTGATAGCAATACGTGGAGTATTAGCCATTAGAGTCTAAGATTTTAACGTAGGCAGAGGCGCGTTCTTCTTGCATCCAGGTTTGCGCTTCTTCGGCAAACTTACGATTGAAGAGAATGCGGTAAGCTCTGTCTTTCTCTGCTTCATCGGTCTTATCAACTTGGCGAGTCCCTAAGAGTTCAATCAGGTGCCAGCCGAAAGAAGAGCGTACCGGTTGGCTAAGCTTATTCGGTGATAAGTGCATTAATGCATCACGGAAAGCAGGATCGTAGATTGTTGGAGACGCCCAGCCTAAATCGCCGCCTTGGTTAGCCGAACCTGGATCATCAGAGTTTTGGCGCGCTGCATTCGAAAAAGTGGTTTTTCCACTGCGAATATCGGCTGCGATCTGCTCTATCTTCGCGCGTGCTTGGTCATCATTCATGATAGGTGAGGTTTTAACCAAGATATGGCGAGCATGGACTTCAGTCACGGAGACGTTTTTACTTTCGCCACGCATATCATTCACTCTGATAATATGGAAGCCGACGCCGGAACGGATTGGACCAACGATGTCGCCTTTTTGTGAAGTACTTAACGCTTGGCTAAAAAGAGAAGGGAGCTCTTCAATTTTACCCCAACCCATGTTGCCGCCCTTCAGCGCTTCAGGTGACGCAGAATAGGTCACTGCCATCTTACCGAAGTTCGCACCACCACGCAGTTCACCCACTAATTTCTTGGCGAGATCTTCTTCATCATCAACTTGTTGTTGCGTCGGGTTTTCAGGAAGAGGAAGCAAGATCATGCTCAGATTCATCTCGGTGCCCGGGACGTTTTGCGCGGCGACTTGTTTTGCTAATGTATCGACTTCTTGAGGCAGAATCGTGATGCGACTCCGTACTTCGTTATTTCTCACCGCAGCAATCGTCATTTCATGACGGATTTGTGTGCGATAGGTGGCATAGTTCATACCATCGTAGGCTAAACGGCTACGTAACTGGTCGAGCGTCATATGGTTCTGAGCAGCGATATTTTTAATCGCCTCATCGACCTCTTGATCGCTAATGTTCACGCCGGCGCGCTGACCTTGTTGCATGATGATACTATCCATGATCTGACGCTCTAAAATCTGATGGCGCAGCGTGGCATCGTCGGGCAGCTGTTGACCGGCCTGACGAGCTTGGCTCTTGACAGAAGACATCATGTTATCAACATCACTTTCGAGTACTACGCCATTGTTGACAACGGCTGCAACTTTATCAATGACTTGAGGCGCTGCGAAAGCATGACTTGCATTCGCCATTAAAGCGCCCAGCATCAGGAGTTTCCAATTCTTCATACATTTTCCATCGTTAAGACCGCAATGCGGAAATTACCGGTTATCGACTAATGATTAAAACGTTGGCTGATAAGGGATAATTCCCTGAGTCCGCATTTCTGCAGAACCTAAACCGTAGTTCGCCCCTAATCCTCTGAACTCAATATTAAATGAGACCTGATTATCGTACTCACTGGTATTGTTTTGCCAGCCATTGATCTTACGTTCATAACCCAAGCGTATCGCGTAGCAACAAGAGCTATATTGCACGCCAAGCAGCTGCTCAGCGGGCTTACTATTACGTGTATCATAATAGTAGGCACCGACAACAGACCATGCATCAGCAATTGGCCAGCTAGCGGTAGCACCCACTTGCGAAATCCCGTTCTTATAGATTGGGCTAGTGGTATAAATTGAGTTATTCATCGCGCGAGCAATGTATTCAGGGCTACTATAGCGATAGTTCAGTTGTATCACACGGTCACTATCTTGGCGGTATTCAATACCGGCATTACCTTGCGCCACGTTATTTAAGTGGGTGTCATACTGCAAACCCCCACGTAAACCCCATTGGTCAGTCATACGCCAGTAAGTATCACCAGCCCAAATAATACTTCCCGTATCATTATCATCCGACGGGTCACCCGTACGTGAGCGAGTAAACGCGTAGATTTGACCTACGGAAGCGTTGAAACGTTCAACTAAATTTTCATCATAGATACGTGTCGTGACCCCGGTGGCCAGTTGGTTGGTCGAGGCAATACGATCTAATCCGCTATACGTGCGATCGCGGAACAGGCCTGTGTAGTCGGTTTGTAATAGTGTTGAATCGTAAGGGTAGATATTATTTTGGTTACGATAAGGCGTGTAGAGGTATTGAACACGCGGTTCCAACGTTTGGGTGTAGCCTTGCGCCCAATCCATATCCCGATCAAAGACTAATTTACCGTCAACCTTAAATTGTGGCAGCGTCCGGTTTACCGAGCTTTTCAGATTATAATCGCCACCGTTAGGGAGGTCGTTAGCATTTTGCAAGTGCTCTTGCTGGTAGTGAGTCGCCAGCAATTTTGCTTCGGTATTTAAGCTTGCCCAGCCATTGGACAGGGGTAAATCAATAGTCGGTTCGATGTGCAGTCGCGTTGCGCGGGGGAGGCGCGAGTTAGTATTGGTAAAGCGTGCGAACTGACCATAAACGTGGGTATCGAACGGTCCAACATCATTTTGGTAAAGATTAACATCTAACTGCGGTAATGTGCGGTAGATGCTAGTATCCAGCTTATTGAAGGTTTGGAAATCGCGTGTCGACAGGGTGGCGTCCCAATTTTTATCCGCATACCCGAAGCTGAACTTCTGATCGGCATAACCGTCAGTGGAGCTGTAATATTTAGAATCCAGATCGTTAAAATAGTAGCGGTCACTGACTTTGGTGTAGTTAGCATTGAAGCGCCAGTGTTGGTCATAGACCCCACTATGTTGCCAGTAGAATAACCAACGCTTAGAACTATCACCATCGGCGATACCACGGGCATCTTTTTGTTTGTCGTACTGATTATCGGAACCCAGATAGTCGAACTCCATCAGCCCCGCGCCTAACACGGAGAGATAACGGAACTCGTTCTGCAACTGCATACCGCGTTTGCTCATGTAATGCGGCGTAATGGTGGCATCCATCTGTGGCGCGATGTTCCAGTAATAAGGCAACATAAATTCGAAGCCGTTCCTACTGCCATATTTCGCATTAGGGATCAGGAAACCAGACCGACGGCGATCGCCGATTGGTATTTGCAGATAAGGACTATAAAAAATAGGCACTGAGCCGATTTTAAATCTCGCATTCCAGATCTCCGCCACTTCTTCTTGGCGGTCTTCAATAATTTCCGAACCTACAACACTCCAGCTATTGGCATTCGGTAAGCAGGTGGTAAAGCTACCATTTTCTAAAATAGTATAGCGGTTGTTACCGCGTTGCTTCATCTGCGAGCCAGTCCCGCGTCCCTGACGGTCAACCATCTGATAGTTTCCGTCCCACACATTAGTATCTTTAGTGTTTAGATTGGACCAGGCTTTAGGGCCTTTTAAGATAACTTGATTATCGTCGTAGTGAACATTTCCGAGTGCGTCCACCGTACGGGTGGGGGTATTTTGCCCGGCTTGCTGGCGTTGATGGATTTGCACTTGGTCAGCACGCAGTCGGCTATTCCCTTTATTAACATCTACTTTACCATCAAATACCGCATCGTCAGGGTAGTTACCCTTCACACTCTCTGAATGAATAGTGACGGGCTGCGTATTCGGGTCGCTATTGACCAGCGGACGATTATAAGAAGGCACGCCCAGCATACATTGCGACATCAGATCGTCAGCAAGCGAATACTGGCTGTATAGGGCTGATCCAATCATAGTGGCCAGCAATGTAGGTAGTCTTTTATTCATACGCGGTATCTAAGATTCCGTTAGTTCTGGCGAGGGGCCAGCAGTCCGATAAAGAGTAACTTACCGAAAGTATCAGCGCCAGCGATAATCGTGATTAAGCTGGTTTAGCGATAGGCGGTTTAGTAAATGACGGGTATGATAATCGAAAATGAAAACATTAGCATGACGAATTGAGGAGTTTATGCGCTACCGAGGCAAAGTTATTGGTTTTTTATTGGGACTCTTTTCAGGGGTAGGGTTTTGGGGCATCGTCGGCGGCGTACTCCTCGGGCATCTCGTCGATACGGTAATGTCCAATTTTGCTGGAAATTTTAAGGGCACCGCTCACTCACGACAGAATCTATTTTTCATCACGACCTTCCAAGTGATGGGACACTTAACCAAATCTAAAGGCCGCGTCACGGAGGCGGATATCCAGCTGGCGTCAACCATTATGGACCGCATGCAGCTGCAAGGCGCATCCCGCCAACTGGCGCAGCAAGCATTTCGTGAGGGGAAAGAGACCGATTTTCCGTTACGCCAAAAATTACGCGGATTCAGACAGGCGTGTGTTGGACGGGTTGATCTAATTAAGATTTTTCTGGAAATCCAGATTCAGGCGGCACTGGCAGACGGTGAGCTCCATCCGAATGAGCAGCAAGTCTTATATATTATTGCGGAAGAGTTGGGAATTTCTCGTCAGCAGTTTGAACTATTCATCCGCATGATGACCGGTGGAAGCCATTTTGGACAGCAAGGCTACTCGCAACAACAAGGGGGCTTTCGTCAAGCGCCACAAGGGCCGACCCTGCAGGATGCTTGCTCGGTATTAGGAGTCTCCCCAGAGGACGATGCCTTAACCATCAAACGAGCCTATCGCAAATTAATGAGCGAACATCATCCGGATAAGCTGGTGGCCAAAGGATTACCCCCAGAGATGATGACGCTAGCCAAAGAGAAAGCGCAAAAAATTCAATCGGCGTATGAGCTCATCCGCACACAGAAAGGCTTCTAGTTTCCGACGGACAGAGCAGCCTGCAGAGACTAAAACTCTGCAGGCTGTTTAAAGGTCATACTGTTACCGAACACCGGATGGGTAATGGTTAGACGCTCTGCATGGAGCAGTAAGCGTGAAGCTAATGCTTTCGCTTCCGGTGAAGCATAAAAGTTATCACCCAAGATGGGATGTCCCATGGCTAACATGTGTACGCGGAGCTGGTGAGAACGCCCAGTAATAGGTTTCAGCTGGACACGACAGCTCACTGCATCGCGTTCGAGCACTTCCCACTCTGTTTGTGCCGCTTTGCCGGTTTCGAAACACACTTTCTGCTTAGGGCGATTAGGCCAATCGCAAATCAAGGGTAAATCGATTAAGCCTTCATCCGGTAACAGTTGCCCCCATACCTGAGCAATATAGGTCTTAGACGGCTCTCGCTCACGGAATTGGCGTTTCAATTCACGCTCAGCGGCCTTGGTCAAGGCAACCACCATCACACCGCTAGTGGCCATATCAAGGCGATGAACCGACTCGGCGCCAGGAAAGTCACGCTGGATACGCGTCATTATGCTGTCGCGATGTTCCGGTAGACGCCCGGGAACCGACAATAAACCACTCGGTTTATTGACCACAATAATATGCTCATCCTGGTAAAGGATATGTAGCCAAGGTTCAAGGGGCGGGTGGTAAGCTTCCATTTTCTATCCTAGAGGGGGGCGCCCCCCTCACAACGATTACTGATGGGTAACGACGATCAAGCGTAATGCATCTAAACGCCAGTTCGCCTGCGATAAACTTTCGAGAACCTCTTGACGGTTATCGCGTAGCGCATCGATTTCATCTTCACGAATGTTCGGGTTAACGCTTTTTAGCGCTTCCAAACGTTCCAGCTCTGCCGTTAACTGTTTCTCAGCCGTCTTCTGGGCTTCTACAATCACAGCCTGGGCACTGGCGCTCACCGATTGCTCGCCGGTAGTGAGAATTTGATGCACTTCTTGCTGTACCGCATTCACAAGTTTGCTACCAGTGTGACGATTGACCGCATTCAGTTGGCGGTTGAAGCTTTCAAACTCCACCTTGTCGGCCAGATTATTCCCTTTGGTATCCACTAATAGGCGCAATGGTGTTGGCGGCAGGAAGCGAGTCAGTTGGAGGTGTTTTGGCGCTTGTGCTTCAACCACATAGATCAGTTCCAGTAGCAGAGTGCCGACCGGTAAGGCTTTATTTTTTAATAAAGAGAGAGCACAGCTTCCAGTATCACCCGATAAGATCAGGTCCAGACCATTACGAATGAGCGGATGTTCCCAAGTAATAAACTGGGCATCTTCGCGAGACAACGCTTGGTTACGGTTGAAAGTAATCGTACAGCCGTCTTCCGGCAACCCAGGGAAATCGGGTACCAGCATATGATCCGAAGGCGTTAACACTATTAAGTTATCGCTACGGTCTTCTTGGTTAATGCCGACAATATCGAACAGATTCAAGGCAAAGTTAACTAACGCGGTATCGTTATCTTGTGCGGCAATCTCGTCAGCAAGGCGTTCAGCTTTCTCGCCGCCATGGGAATGCAACTCTAATAAGCGGTCACGACCCGATTCCAGCTGTGATTTAAGGTCGTCATGTTGTGCGCGGCACTGCTCGATAAAGGCCTCTAAGCCTTCATCTTTTTCGGGTGCAACTAAGAACTCTAACAGCTGAGTATGCGCACTATCGTAAATCGTCCGACCGGTTGGACAGGTACTTTCGAACGCGTCTAACCCCTCGTGGAACCAGCGTAATAATACGGCTTGTGCCGTATTTTCCAGCCATGGCACCATAATCTCGATATCATGTAATTGTCCAATACGATCTAAACGGCCAATACGTTGTTCTAAAAGATCAGGGTTGAAGGGCAGATCAAACATCACCATTCGGCTGGCGAACTGGAAGTTACGTCCTTCCGAGCCAATCTCTGAACAGAGTAGCACCTGGGCACCTTCTTCTTGCGAAGCAAAGAACGCCGCGGCTTTGTCCCGTTCTATAATCGACAGCCCTTCGTGGAATACGGCTGCACGGATCCCCTCGCGCTCACGCAATACTTGCTCCAACTGTAGCGCAGTCGCGGCTTTTGCACAGATGACGAGGACTTTCTCTTTACGGTGTTCCAGCAGATAGTTGATCAACCATTCCACACGAGGATCAAACGCCCACCAGGTTCCGTTATCCCCTTCGAACTCTTGGTAAATTTGCTCAGGGTAGAGTAAGTCACGCGCTCGCTCATCTTTACTCTTACGAGCCGACATAATGCCAGACACTTTAATTGCCGTTTGGTATTGGCTTGGCAGCGGCAAACGCACGGCATGTAACGCGCGTTTCGGGAAGCCTTGCACCCCTTGACGGGTATTACGGAATAGGACTCGGCTGGTGCCATGGCGGTCGGTTAACATCTCAACGAGTTGCTGGCGAGCCACCAGACGTTCGTCGCTATCACTGTTCGCTTGCAGGATCAGCGGCCGAATATCTTGTTCTTTAATCAACCCATTAATGACGGCGATTTGCTGATCGGCTAAAGGCTCTTCGGCCAACAGGCTGGCCACTGCCTCAGCAACGGGTTGGAAGTGACGTTGTTCCTCGACGAAGGCCTCGAAATCATGGAAGCGATTGGCATCGAGCAGACGCAGGCGGGCAAAGTGACTTTGCATGCCTAGCTGTTCTGGGGTAGCGGTTAATAGCAAGACGCCAGGCACGACGTCGGCCAGTTTTTCAATGACTTGATATTCACGGCCAGGTTTACCCTCGGCCCATGAGAGGTGATGGGCTTCATCGACCACCATCAAGTCCCAGTCGGCTTCCAGCATATCTTCTAAACGCTGCTTGTTTTTGCACACGAAATCCAGTGAGCAGATCACCAATTGTTCGGTGAAAAAAGGGTTAGTGCTATCGAAGCGTGCTTCGTTATACCGCTCATCGTCAAATAGCGCAAAGTGGAGGGTAAAGCGGCGTAACATTTCAACCAGCCACTGATGTTGCAGTGTCTCGGGAACGATGATTAATACCCGTTCAGCACGCCCAGCTAGCAGTTGCTGTTGGATAATCATGCCTGCTTCAATGGTTTTACCTAATCCGACTTCGTCAGCCAGTAGCACGCGGGGGGCATGACGACGGCCCACGTCTTGAGCGATATGCAGCTGGTGGGGGATCAAGTTAGTGCGCATTCCGCGCATCCCACTGGTCGGTAAACGGTATTGCTCACTTTGGTATTTTCTTGCGCGGTAACGTAGCGCGAACCGATCCATCCGGTCCAACTGTCCGGCAAACAGGCGATCCTGCGGCTTACTGAAGATCAGTTTACTGCCTAACATGACTTCGCGTAACACCACATCCGTTTCTTGGGTATCGCTGCGCGTACCAATATAGGCTATCAGGCCATTTTCATCGCGAACCTCGTCAACCACTAACTGCCAACCCTCGTGGCTAGTGATGGTATCGCCCGGGTTAAACATCACGCGAGTAATGGGAGAATCATTGCGGGCATAAAGTCGGTTTTCGCCGGTGGCTGGGAAAAGTAAGGTCACCATGCGCGCATCGATTGCCACAACGGTTCCCAGTCCAAGTTCACTTTCTGTATCACTAATCCAGCGCTGACCAAGTGTAAAAGGCATAAATTTTGCTCGATTCTCTTAATTATAGGGATGTATGGATTCACGGATAACGGGCCGAACACTGTTCTCCACCCTGGTGGTGCGAGAAGGCCTGGTTATTTTGAAGGGCGCTATGGTACTGGAAGGCAGAGGATTCGTCACCTATCAAAATAGTCCTAGTTGCCCGGTCATGACATTTTCAAAATTACCGCCAACAAAACCGAGAATACCTTCTGCGACAGGCTGCAATTGCTTGGTTAAGTAGTGAGTATAGTCGAGGGGCGCGGTCATTGCTGTCATGGGCTCTGGACCTGCGAGTGTGATGACATAACGAATGGAGCTCCCCCGGCGGAAGCTCGATTTTTGCCCTTGAGCGAGGGCCGCCTGTTCAGCAAGACGGGCTGCACGCACATGGGGCGGGATATTTTTTTCGTAGTCGGCAAGTGGGCGACGTAAGCGTTTTTTATAGACTAACTGATCATCTAGCTCACCCGCGAGGAGTTGTTGCACAGTATGTTGCACGTACTCTTCCCAAGGTTGATCACGAAAAATAAGTCCATAAAGTGTCTGCTGAAACTGTTGAGCAAGCGGTGTCCAATCAGTGCGTACCGTCTCAAGCCCTTTAAACACTAAACGTTCCTCGCCGTTGTCGATCACTAAGCCGGCATAGCGTTTCTTGCTACCTTGTTCAGCGCCACGAATAGTCGGCATCAGGAAACGACTAAAATGGCGCTCGTACTCAATTTCTAAGGCACTCTCTACCCCGAGTTGCTGCGGCAATGTCTGCTGCCACCATTGGTTGATCATGGCCACTAACTGCTGACCAATCGTATCAGCCTGCTGCGGATCGCAGTCTTCACCCAGGGAGATAAACGTGGAGTCGGTATCCCCGTAAATGACGGTATAGCCTTGTTGTTCAATCAGTTGTCGGCTTTGCTGCATGATGTCATGACCCCGTAAAGTAATTGATGAGGCAAGACGCGGATCGAAAAACCGGCAGGAGGGCGTGCCGAGAACACCGTAAAAAGCATTCATAATAATCTTCAATGCCTGCGATAGCGGAGCATTGTTCTCGCGCTTGGCTTTTTCACGCCCCTGCCAGATCTGTTCGACAATCGCCGGTAAACAATGCACCGTCCGTGAAAACTGTGCAGAGAGGTAGCCCGGCAAGGCACGGTCAGGATCGGCCAAACCGACGATTAAGCCTACCGGGTCGATTAAAAAGGTGCGAATGATCGAGGGATAGAGGCTTTTATAATCCAACACAATCACCGAACGGTAGAGGCCGGGCTGTGAATCCATCACAAATCCCCCTGGACTCTGTTGCGGCGCAATATCACCGAGGTTAGGCGCGACAAATCCTAAACGATGCATGCGCGGCAGATAGAGATGGGTAAACGCGGCGATCGACCCGCCGTGACGATCGGCAGGAAGCCCGTTGGTACTGGCGCGTTCAAGTAGAAAGGCCATTAATTCGGTTTTTTGAAAGATACGGGTGACGAGTTCGCAGTCTTTTAAGTTATAGCGGGCGAGGGCCACTTTATCTTGCCGAAAGCGCTGATTGATCTCTGCCATTCTATCGTGTGGTGTGGCGCTATCTTTTCCTTCCCCAAGTAAATGTTGGGAGACATTTTCCAGACTAAAAGAGGGGAAATCCCAAAATGCTGATTTTAATGCATCGATACCATCGATAATCCAACGCCCGGCTGCCTGTGCGCTGAAGACTCCTGGTTTAAAGCCGTGCTCTTGCCAGACTAACAGTCCACCGCCACGACCTAGCTTGAGTGGTAGGTCGAAACGTTCGGCCTCGCGATGCAAGATACGTAGATCGAATTGAATAACGTTCCATCCGATAAGGACATCTGGATCGTGCATAGCCATCCACTGATTGAGGGCATGGATTAGGTCTCGCGGGTGGGAAACATAGGTCAGGGTAAAATCGGGCTGTGCATCGCTCGGCGTAGGGGGACCCAGCATATATACTTGCCGCTGTCCGCAACCCTCTAAGCCAATACAGTACAGTTCGCCACGCTCGTTGGTTTCAATATCCAGCGAGACCCATTTAAGCGTTGGCCGGTAATCAGGATAAGGTTTTAGCCGGGCTGGCTCCTTTGTTGAGCCATGCTCTATCCAGACGGGAGCGGTAATAAAGCGCTCCATCATATAACGGTCGGTGGGGCGAATATCCGCCTCATAGAGAGGGATAGCCGCCTGTGCGAAGTGTTGAGTAATGGCTTTGAGCGAGCGTTGCTGGCTAAGATAAAGCGTCGTTTGCGGGCGTTGCGAAAAATCTGTTAGCGCTGAATCGTGCAGGGTAATGCCTTGATATTCAGCCAGTAGGGTTTCTACCTGATTACGATATTCGGTTGGGAAAAAGGCCGTCGCCCGCTGTAAAGGAACAGTGACGGAGCGTGGGCCTTGATCGGTTGCCAGCCAAAAAGAGACTTCAATCCCCCGAGGAGCATCGCGCCAATGACGAGTTAAGATAAAACCGGCCGAAATCGTCTCCACATCGCTTCCTTAACATTAAGCATTCTGTAAACAGTATAAGCTACCTTGATAGGGTTAATAGAATTTTAGTGGGTCGACTTAATTATCAATCGGTCAGGGCAAAGAATTACATCGCTATTTTTTGAACTAAGGTCATAGCCAAAGCATTTTTTTCGCAAAAAGAGACGCTTTCCTTCATCACGTTAATGTTGAGAAGGAAAGCGTCAGTCAATATATAAGATTATTTAATGGTTTTAGCGCCGGTTAAGGCACGGAAGGCAGTGTTTCGTAATTTTGCACTTTTTCATTAAAATCATAGACGTCGTGCCTAACATGACAATCATCGTCTGATAACATGTTACAACGATTGGTGATCGACTTATCCTCGATATTAAGCCACTCTGAAAATGTGGTCAAAAAATCGAGCGCGCTTCTAGGTTGACTAACGACAGAACGTTCTGTTGAATCACTATTTATTATGAAAAAAGGGACTTGGTAATTTTCTTTCGTCTTGTCTCCATGGGTCAGATAAGCGCTAGCCGAGTTTCTATCAACATATGATAAACCATGATCAGAGAAATACATCATAGTCCAATTGTCAGTATGCCTTTTCACTATTGCAGCGGTTTTGCTCAAAAAAGTGTCAGTCATTCCAATTGATTTTACGTAACAAGATAATTCCTTTGAACCGACGTTAATATCAAATAGACCCTGTGTTCTGTCACAAGCTCGAGGGTGAGATCCCATTAAATGCAGAATAATAAGTTTATCACTGGCAGGATTATTCAATGCATCTTCGAGATGGGGTAATAAGTTTTCGTCGAAAGATGAAGAGCTATAATCTGCTTTACCTGGGTTGATAAAAACAGTGTGATTGGCGCTTTTTGCTATTCGTGCAATGGGAGAATCGGAATGGCTTTTAACTCCTTGATTTGATAGCCACCAAGTTTCAAATCCACTCTTTTCTGCAAGTGTAACGATACTATTATTGAGCTGTTTCTCTTTGTTTTGCTTGAATACTAATGTATTGGTTAGGGAGATGACTGTTGCGGGTCCAGCAGATATATAATTAGTAAAAATCGTCGCAGGAACCTGATCCAACCAAGGTGTATTATCGAATTTACCCCCGAAGGAGTGAAGATAATCGCGGCGTACACTTTCACCTACAATTAAGAGATAGGTATGATACTGTCTCTTTTTGACTATCGGCGCCCAAATGGGCTTGTTTTGCATAATTGCTGCATAGCTTTGGTTTTGTTTAGTCACAGTATAGTAAGCTGAGCTTAACTCACTGACAAAGCGATATGCAGGAAGATCAATTCTATTTTTTTTGATTAGCCCTACAGCAACAATGGCAAGGAAAGCAATTATAAATGAATAGAACACCCTTCTAGGTATTTTATGGCTGGGCGATTTTTTTTCTGTGACTAAAAAAAGGCCTAACAACAAAACGATCAAGGATAAGATAAAAATGTAAAAAGGAGTTTGCTTTATAAAGCCGATACTCTCTTCAGGTGTGGTGTATAAAAAAGAACCAACAACATTAACATCAGGTGGACCATAAATAACACCAGTTGGTGCATAAATGAAACCTACTATTGAGTAGATGACTATTAGGGTTTTATACAGGGCTGGGCTTAGGATAGGAAGGAGCTTAAATCCTAAGTATAATCCTAGTAGGGAAAGTATATTTATTCTATAACCTAGCGCTATATTAAGTAATATCATCCAGAGTAGAAGAAAGAAATCCCATCTAGATAAAACGGGCTTTAATCCAGAAGTGGTATCGTATCCAAAATATCCTTTCAACCTTATCTCCCTATTCAAATAGAAAAGAATAATTTTTTTGAGATAATAATCTATTTCTTGGCTTGTTGGTAGGTAGAGGCTAATTTTCGCACGTCAATTTCTATTTAAATGGTGAATGAACCTAGGCTAATTAAATTTTTTATCGGCCGTTAAAATGTTACAAAAACGACTCTTTACTATCAACTTCACTATTCCGATAAGTTATCGATTAACTATTGACGTCGCATCGATTTAAGAATTTGAATTCTATTGGCATAACTAAGCAGGGGCAAATAGCGGAGAGTGGGGAGCCTTTAATTTTAGAGGTGCAATAAGTAGAATCAGGTACTACGCTGAATGTGGTTGTGACTGTTCCCTAATCTGTATTCAGGCGCCGCCCACACTCTTAATATTTCCTCACTCGACGCTAAACGTATCGATAGATCGTGACGGCCATTTTTTATCGATCGGGTATAGTTCTCGCTTACTGGATATGAATACAGGCTGGAGGATTGAACCTTGCGTAGCATTTTTTTTCTTTTACTACTGTTAGTGGCCGAGAACTGTCAGGCAGAGCGTACGTTTGTTTTCTTTCGTCATGCAGAAAAACAGATGAATTTTAGTGGGCAACTCTCTTGCCAAGGATTGAATCGCGCGTTGCGGTTACCCGAAGTGCTGGTACCTCGCTATGGAAAACCTGACGAACTGTACGCCTCTGCACCGATTGAGGAGAAAGAGGGCAGTTCTATACGTGCGGTGGCGACACTGATGCCCATCGCCATTCAGACCTCCGAGAGTATCGGGTTACAATTTCATGCTCGCGATACGCATGCCTTGGTCAGCCGATTATTAGCCAGCGATAATCACCAAGTGACCTATATTGCTTGGGAGCATGATCACTTAGTTGACGCGGTGAAAGAGCTGGTGTCAAGCACAGGGGGGGAAAGCGCACAGATCCCCTCCATTTCGCCTTTTGATTATGATTCCATCTATTTGGTTAAGCTCGATAAGCACCTTCGTTTCAAGTCGTTTACACTTGAAAAAGAGGGATTAAATCAATTACCGACTCAGTGTGTAAACCCTATTGAGTCGTAGTAACGCGTAAAAGTGGAACACGGCTTGCTGAGCTGTCAGCGATTTTGTTTCGGAGTGTTTTAATATCGGTAACTTTACTTGACGAAGTCGGTACAGACCGCAACAATCCGAGCTCGAGAATGACGAGGAAAATTAATGGAAGCCTGGATCCAACATTTATTAGAGCAATCGGTCGGCTGGGCGATAGGCGTTGTTGCGGTTGTCACTTTTTTAGAGTCCTTAGCTCTGGTTGGCTTAATACTGCCTGGAACCGTCATGATGGCTTCGCTTGGTGCGCTCATCGGCAGTGGGCATGTCAGTCTCTATCCAGCGTGGGCGGCGGGTTTTATGGGATGCTTGGTCGGGGACTGGTTATCGTTTTATATCGGTTGGAAATTTCAAGGCCCGTTACACCGCTGGAAGTATTTGCAGAAGCACCAAGCCCTGCTTAATAAGACCGAACACGCCTTGCATAATCACAGTGTCGCGACCATTTTAATTGGTCGCTTTGTCGGACCTACTCGACCGCTTATCCCGTTGATTGCCGGAATGCTAGAGCTGCCGGCAAAAAAGTTCTTACCCCCAAACCTTGTGGGATGTATTTTGTGGCCGCCCCTCTATTTGCTGCCCGGTATTCTTGCCGGTGTGGCGATTGATGTACCCGCTGGCGCTCAAGATAGCTTATTCAAGTGGTATTTAGCCGGTGTAGGAGTGCTGGTTTGGGCCAGCGTTTGGTTAGCTTGGCGCTGGTTACGTCCGGCTAAAGAAGACGCCGCTAAGGGGTGGTTGACCCCAGCACGCCTTCGTTATCTTGCGCCGACAACGGTGGTTATTACCGCCATCGTCTTGTACCTATTGCTCCAACACCCAATGATGCCAATGTTTGGTCACTTATTGTGGCAAGTCTTTATGGGTCATTAGCTGGCGTCACCCCTAACATTCTGGCGGCTTCGATGTCGCCTTTTTCCAGTTGTTGCCACGTCCCACTCCATGCCATTTCTCCTTGGTCGATCACAATACAGCGATCGGCCAGAAAACGCGCGTCCGCAAGTTGATGCGAGACCATCATTAAAGTTAAGTGATTTTCTCGACACAGCGCCTGTGTAAGGACCAACATCTCTTGGCGAAGAGCGGGATCTAAGGCTGAGAAGGGTTCGTCCAGCAGTAGTAAGGGCTGCTCACGTAACAGACAGCGGGTAAGCGCAACGCGCTGCCGCTGTCCACCGGAAAGCTGCGCAGGTAAACGATCCATTAGCGGTAACAGTCCGGTACGGTCAGCTAATGCTAAGAGTTTTTCTTGCTGGACGGCAGAAAGACGCATGGCGGGCGATAATCCGAGGGCAAGATTCTGTTTAACGGTCAGATGGGTAAAAAGATTATTTTCCTGAAATAATATCGATAGCGGTCGTTTGGCCGGAGCCAACGCCGTCACGTTCTGATCTGCAATCCATACCTCTCCTTGGCTGGCAGGGATGAAACCGGCAATTAAATTGAGCAGTGTGCTTTTGCCCGCGCCGCTGGGGCCTAAAATCACTACCCGCTCACCCGCTGTAACGGATAAGGTAAAACTCAGGGGGTGTTGTGGGTAATCACAACCTAGTTGATTTATGGTGAGCATTACGGTCCGCCAAGGTTTCAATAAGGATAAAAATCAGGAAGCAAAGCAGCAATAACAGCAGCGCTGTCACTGCCGCCTGTTGCGTCCGGTAAGCGCCCATCTGCTGATAGAGGTAATAGGGAAGCGTTTGAAAATCTTGGCTACCAAACAGCGCAATCACGCCGAAGTCTCCCATCGACATCAACGAGGCGAATGCGAAGGCTTGTAACAACGGCTGTCGCAACGTCGGTAACTCAATATGACGTAAACGCTGCCATCCACCTAAGTTCAGTGAGAGGCAGAGACGGCTATATTGATTCGCTAAGTCCCGCATCGGGCTTTCGAGTAGCTTGCTGGCATAGGGTAAAGCCATCAAGGTATTGACGATAATGACCAGATAGGCTGGTGAGCGACTAAGTCCAATGGTTTGATTGAGGATCAGAAAAGCCCCTGTTGCCAGAACAATGCTTGGCACCCCGAGAATAAGCATTGCACTGCCTTCAAGGCAACTGGCCCAGCCATACTGCTGCCGTCGGCGGTATTCACGAGAGGTCCATAATAACATGAGGGTGATACTGACACTGAGCACCCCGGCCACCACAGCAATCTTGAGTGAAAGGGCTACGGCCTGCCACAATGCCGGATCGGTCAAGGCTGCAAGAGTCTGTGGGCCAATACCGGCAGTCGTGACCGCGATAAGTGGCGGGATCAGTAATAGGACCAGTATCAGTATCGCTGCAGCGTCAATAATACGGGCCCATACACCTTCCACTTTAGGCCGCCAGGTTTGGCGTAAACTGACTTCATGGGCGCGGATAGGGGTCAGCCAATGGCTGCATAATAACAGTCCACCACAACAACAAAGTTGAATGATGGCGAGCAACGCTGCGCGGCCCGGGTCATAATCAAAACTCAACGCTTGGTAAATCGCCAGTTCCAACGTGGTGGCTTGAGGGCCACCGCCTAAGGTTAAGACGATGGCAAAGCTGGTGAAACAGAGCATGAATATCAGCACAAAAGCCGGGAACAGTTGCCGTTTTAACCAAGGCCACTCCAGAAATTTAAATAGATTCCATCCCTGAATGGCTAATTGATCGGCCAGCTGCCGCTGCTCATTAGGGATCTGCTGTAAGGCTTGTAATAACAGGCGAGTGGCAAGCGGTAAATTGAAAAAGACGTGGGCCAGTAGAATCCCGCTTAGGCCATAAGGGCTAAAGGTATAATCGATACCGAGGCGATGACACAGCATGGCAAGCCATCCCTCACGGCCATAGACGGTCATTAAGCCAAATACCGCTACGAGCACTGGCAGAATTAAGGTCATGCTGGCAAGGCGCAGCAGTAAGATCTTGCCAAAAAAATGTCGGCGCTGTAATGCCCGGGCGATAGGGATCGCCGAACCGACGGCGATAACAGCAGATAGCGAGGCCTGTTTGAACGAAAACGCGATCAAATGATGAAGGTAGGCGTCTTCCAGTAGTCCCGTCAATGAAGGTAAGGGGGCTGCAAACAGCAGCGCGATAAGCGCTGCGCTAAGACAGACGAGGATAGTGAACGCCGCGATACTGCCGGGAAGTCGCCAATTGTTCATTAATGGGAAACAGCCATCTGCCACGCCTCGACCCACGATGCGCGGGAAGCTGCCACCTGTGACGCACTGTATTGCAGGGCTTGCTGAGGAACCGGAAGCTGCGCGATAGCGGCCGGAAGCGGTTGATGCGTCGCCGGATACATCCAGTTACCTGTCGCCAAGTTTTTTTGGAAATCATCAGACAGCATAAACTGCATAAATTGGTGGGCTAGCGCTGGTTGTGGGCTTTTCGCTAATTGTCCCGCCACTTCTACTTGTAAATAGTGGCCTTCTGAGAAGTTCGCGGCGGCGTAATCATTATTATGTTCTTCCATAATATGATAAGCCGGTGAGGTGGTGTAGCTTAGCACCAAGTCAGCTTCACCTTTTAAAAACAGCCCATACGCTTCACTCCACCCGCGAGGGATCGTTACGGTCTTTTTCGCCAGCTGCTGCCATGCCTGTGCGGTTTTATCGCCAAATACGTGGTTCATCCACAATAAAAGCCCCAGTCCCGGCGTACTGGTGCGCGGATCTTCATAGATGACGCGCCATTTCTCTGGGCTTTCGACTAACTCCTGCAGACTTTTTGGCGGGTGAGGTAAACGTTTTTTGTTATAAACGAAGGCAAAATAGCCGTAATCGTAAGGGATAAAAGTCTTGTCGGTCCAGCCATTGGGGACCTTAAGATTTTGCGTATCAATATTGGCAGGGGCGAACAGGCCGGTTTTTGTCGCACTCTCTAACAGATTATTATCCAGCCCTAGCACCACATCCGCTTTACTGCGCGTACCTTCCATTCGCAAGCGATTGAGTAGCGAGACCCCATCTTCTAACGCCACATAACGTACTGTACAGCCACACTGCGGCTCGAAAGCGGCTTTAATTGCTGGACCAGGCCCCCATTTCGACGCGAAAGAGTTATAGGTATAGACCGTTAATACTGGCTTAGTCGCCAAGGCGGGCAGTGCGGT
The DNA here is from genome assembly GCF_900111105.1 of Rosenbergiella nectarea. Taxonomy (GTDB): domain Bacteria; phylum Pseudomonadota; class Gammaproteobacteria; order Enterobacterales; family Enterobacteriaceae; genus Rosenbergiella; species Rosenbergiella nectarea. The sequence continues at coordinate 464,994 of NZ_FOGC01000001.1, forward strand.
AAGGGCCAATAATAACCCTGAAACACATTTTTTGGTTGGAAACACTTTGCGCTCCTAGAAAAACGTTGCTCGTTGGCGCAAAGGATCTGAGAAAGGTTCGCTCAAATCCCTCCGCCGGTATTAACCGGATCAGGTTCTACGGGTGTGTCTCAGCAGTTCGTGACTGCACCCCGTTGAGTCTGAGCATTCTAGGCAATTATTGAGTAAGAGGAAAGCAAAGATCATCAAAGGACGCGCAGTCAGGGACGACTGCGCGAGTCAGAGGGGTTACGGACAAAGTTGTTGCAGTGCGCGATCAAGACCGCCAACCAACCAGTCGATATCGGCGGCTTGGAAAGCGAGAGGAGGGCGCAGTTTCAGCACGTTACCATAAGGTCCAGCCACTGATGTGAGGATCCCTTGGTCACGAAGGCGCTCGATCAAGTCTAAAGCTAACGCTTTATTCGGTTGTTTGCTTTCTGGATCGGTAACTAACTCGAAGCCAATAAAGAGTCCCGCACCACGAACATCGCCGACACAGCGATATTTTTGTTGCAAGCGGCGCAGCTCCGTTAATAGAAGTGCTCCCATCACGCGGCTATGCCCTTGCAAATTCTCCTCTTGGATCACCTTAAGTACGGCTTGTGCGGCCGCCATCGAAACAGGGTTACCGCCAAAAGTATTGAAGTAAGGGATATGATCACTAAAGGAGGCGAGTACATCACTTTTCGCAAAGAGTGCCGAGACAGGGATCCCGTTCCCCATTGGTTTACCCGTCGTGATAATATCGGGCACTACGCCGTGACGCGCAAATCCCCAGAAGGTATCACCCGTGCGGGCAAATCCCGGTTGGACTTCATCTGCAATGAAAATACCGCCATTCTTATGAACGACCTCAATCGCCGCTTTAAGAAAGCCCGGAGGATTGGGTAATACCCCATCCGACGAGAAGATTGAATCGGCAAGGAAGCCTGCAAACTTGATGTCATTCTGCTTCATGTCATCGATCTGTTTTTGGATCTCATGAGCAAACCATTGGCCCGGATCGCTTGGCGTTAAGCGATAAAAATCGGGTGCAGGGACGACGCGTGTGGTCGGTGCTAGGGCTTGACCACTGCCTAGAGCGGGTGATGCACCTGAGGTTAACTCGCTAGTACCGTGATACGCCTCTTGGGTGACGATGATCCCTGTGCCGCCACTGAAGGATTTAGCGACGCGTATGGCCAGATCATTCGCTTCCGATCCGGTACACATATATATCGCGCGATCAATCTCTGCTGGGGTGGTCGCTAAGATTGATTCGGTATAATTCAAGATATTCTCGTGAAGGTAACGGGTATGAGTATTGAGCTGTTGCATTTGCTGGCTCACCGCCTCGACGACCGCAGGGTGGCAATGGCCGATACTGGCGACATTATTGTAGACGTCTAAATATTTTCGGCCCTCGGCATCCCATAAATACTGTCCTTTCCCTTTTACTAGGTGGACGGGATTACGGTAAAACAGACGATAGGATTCGCCGAGGATCCGATCGCGTTTGTCTGTTAGTTGACGAATTTCAGGGCGTAATGCGTCGGCATGTTCAGCGCGAAAGCTGTTGGTATCCATAATCGTGGAACGTGTGGTCATTATCTACTCCTTGTACTGCTGTCGTCAGTAAGAGGTCACGGATAGGGACGGTGCCCTATCTTATTAGGGATTATTCGTTTTCAACGACCTTAAGGTTAATCGGCTGGTTTGCTTGGCGCCTCACTTTGGTCGTGAGGAAATAGAGGTAACCAAGGATCATTAACCCGATAAATAGGCCACCAATCACCGGATTGAACCAGAGCATGGTGATGAAACAGATGATTGAGAGGACCAACGCAATTCCGGGGATCACCGGGTAGCCAGGGGCACGATAGCTACGTTCAAGGGTTGGCGCGGTTTTACGTAAGCGGAACAGACTTAACATGCTCATGATGTACATTACGTTGGCACCGAACACCGCCATGGTGATCATTGCGGCCGTTAAACTCATGCCTTGTAGCGTCATGCCATCGTTACAAACCACGATCATCCCGATAATTCCCCCTGCAATAATGGCGCGGTGCGGGGTTTGAAAACGACTGAGTTTGCACAGTGACGCAGGTAAATAACCGCCACGAGACAAGGCAAAGAATTGTCGAGAGTAACCGAGAATAATGCCATGAAAGCTAGCGATTAGGCCGAACAATCCAATCCAGACCAGCATATGCATCCAACGAGAGTGCTCGCCGACGATCATTTTCATCGCTTGAGGAAGTGGATCATTAATCCCCGATAAGGCACGCCAATCACCTGCACCGCCTGCGAAAAGCATGACACTGATGGCTAAGAACACTAGGGTCAAGATCCCGGTTAAGTAAGCGATAGGGATGGTCTTCTTAGGATTTTTGGCCTCTTCTGCGGCCATCGCGGCTCCCTCAATCGCCAAGAAAAACCAGATCGCGAAAGGGATCGCCGCAAAAATACCGGGTAAGGCGGCCATCGAGAAATGCTCCTGTCCCGACCAGCCATGGGCCACGAAATGACTCATGCTAAACCCTGGGGAGACAACGCCCATAAAGACCAGCAATTCAAACACGGCCAAGAGCGTGACGATCAGTTCAAACATCGCGGCTAATTTTACCCCGAGAATATTTAACCCCATAAAGACAATATAGGCGCCCAGAGCAGCATATTTAGGGTTGAGTGTCGGATATTGCACATTGAGATAAGCGCCAATCGCCATGGCGATAGCAGGCGGCGCGAAGACGAATTCGATCAGCGTCGCGAGACCGGCAATCAAGCCACCCGTATCGCCGAACGCGGCACGGCTATAGGCAAAAGGTCCACCGGCTTGGGGAATCGCCGTGGTCAGTTCAGTAAAACTAAAGATGAAGCAGGTATACATCACGGCGATGATTAGCGTTGTGACTAAGAAGCCGAGCGTGCCTGCCACACCCCATCCATAGCTCCAGCCGAAGTACTCGCCTGAGATAACCAGACCCACGGCAATCCCCCATAAATGGAGTGCCCCCAGTGTTGGTTTTAATGATGTCGTCATAGTTAACCCCGTTAGCATTTTTGAAGACGTCCTCGCAGGTCATTACTGCGTTTCGAAAGATAATGCAGTGCTTAACGGCGAGAAACTTGACCGGAAAAGACAGTTTGTTGTCATCTCGCGTTAACTCATTGGGTAATCATTGGCGGCTGTACTCTGCGGTCAACTTTCACTGTTTTATCGTCAAGCTCACAGACGTCACTCTGGTGGATGCTACTTCTCACATTAGGTTCTAACGCTGTGTAGGAGAAGATGATGAGTGTGAAACAATACGATGCCCTCGACCAAGCGGTATTACTGCATATTGCGAATCATGTCGTACAAGCCTATCCGCTGCTACAGAACGCGGAAATAAAATTATTATGCCGTTCAGAAAACGCGACATTTTCGGTGATCGCTCAAGGAAAACGTTATGCACTCCGTTTGCATCGGGGGAATTATCATCAGAAAGCGGCTATCGAGAGCGAGCTGTTATGGTTAGATGCCCTACGTTCGGAAGGGATCCAAGTTCCAGAAGCCTTGCGAGACGGTCAAGGAGAACGTATTCAAACCTATGTCTTATCGCCAGATGAACAACGTCATGCAGTGCTCTTTCACTGGATTGAGGGCGAGATGCCGACCAGTGAGGTGTCTCCCGATGCTTTCAAGCAGTTGGGAGAGATCACGGCACGATTACATCGACACAGTCGCCAGTGGCAGCGCCCGACAGCTTTTCAGCGTCTGCGCTGGGACCATGATTCAATGGTGGGGAGCACAAGTCATTGGGGGGACTGGCGTGATATGAGTGATCTATCGAGTAAGGATCATGATCTCATTTGTACCGTGATCGCGGATGTGGACGCGAAACTGACCCGCTATGGTCAACAGAGCGATCGCTTTGGATTAATTCATGCGGATCTCCGTCTCACCAATCTGTTATTAGATCGTGGCGAAACACGGGTGATCGATTTCGATGATTGTGGGTTTGGTTGGTATTTACATGATCTGGCGGCGGCGATCAGTTTCGTCGAGCATCATCCCTCTGCACCATTATGGGTTGATCGCTGGATCGAGGGTTACCAACAGATCCATCATTTTAGCGACGATGATTTTGCAGTGTTACCTGCCTTATTCATTCAGCGGCGTATTCAACTCACCGCATGGCTAGGCTCGCATTGCGAGACCGACATGGCGAAAAGCGTGGCGCAAGGCTGGTCAGCGGACACATTAGGCTTATGCCGCACCTATTTAGAGGGGAAGCAGCGGCCAATTGGTCACACTGTGCACTATTAAATCGTAGACAAGGGAGCCTTCTCGTCATGGTGGTGATAAGCCTGTGTTATATCGCGCAAGTCAATGTTGGTATGAAGTTTGCAGCATTACTCGTATCGTTGCGATTATCCATGAGGGCATCACCATGCAATCATTATTCACCTCCTCCCACCAAGCGGCTCATCATGGCGTATTAGCGGCAGCCGCGAGTGGACTGAGCCAATTTATCACGCATCAGGGCGGGGATATTGATCGGGTGTTCGGCATGAGTGGTATCGACCCAGAGTTGCTGGGGAATCCGACCATGAGCTTGAGTTTAGTCAACTACTGTCGAGTCATGGAGGTCGCGGCCAAACATTCAGGAGTCGATAACTTCGGACTCTATTATGGTAAACAGTTTAAACCGCAATCCTTGGGGTTGATCGGCTACATCGGGATCTGCTCAGCCACCTTAGAAGAGGCATTGCGTAATGTGGTTCATGCCTTTCCCTATCACCAACACGATACCTTGATTAAATTAGTCGATAAAGGGGATAGCTGGCAACTGCACTATCAAGTACGGCACGGCGCGATTCTTCAGCGTCGGCAAGATGCCGAATTGACCCTATGTATGTTCTTAAACCTGATTCGTCATGCGCTAGGCAGTCACTGGGCGCCGAGAGAAATTCATTTCGAACACCCGCGGCCAGCGGCATGGCATGAACACTGTAAAGTCTTCGATGCGCCGATTTGGTTTGACCAACCGACCAACTGCATGGTGATCCCGAAAAGTGATGGCCTGCGTAGCATGCCAGATAGCGATCCGATGTTGTTGACGGTGACTCAAGATGCTATTCGCCAGTTAAATGGCCAGGTATCAACTCAACCCCTAATCGATCAGATCCGTGTTCAGGTACAGCTCGCGATAGGGCAGGGGGAACCGGATCTCGAACAGATTGCCGAACAGGTCGCGATGACCCCTTGGTCACTGCAGCGTCGGTTACGCCAAGAGGGCGTCAGCTTTACAGGGCTGGTGGATAAAGTACGGGGCGAGATGGCGATGAGCTTTCTGCAACAGCCGCACATCTCGGTAACCGATATGGCATTATTACTGGGATACTCTGAAGTGAGCGCCTTTTCGCGGGCGTTCAAACGCTGGTTTGGCACCAGTCCCCGCCAATGGCGTCAGTCGCAAACCGAAAAGCGTTTTGCCGATACCCCCATCATTCTGTAACTGATATGATAAACGCCTCATGTTGACCCATGCCTTACCGAAGGTAGGGCGTTAGTCTTATAGGCCACTTATGCAATCTTTTACCCCGCCCGCCCCGAAAGGGGGAAATCCTGTTTTTATGATGTTTATGCTGGTGACATTCTTTGTCAGCATTGCTGGAGCGTTACAGGCCCCGACACTCAGCCTTTATCTGAGTCAGGAGTTAGCGGCTAAACCTTTTATGGTTGGGCTCTTTTTCACCATCAATGCCGTGACGGGTATCATCATCAGCTTTATATTGGCCAAGCGTTCAGACCGCAAAGGGGATCGCCGGCGGTTATTGATGTTTTGCTGTGCGATGGCCATCGCTAATGCGCTGATGTTCGCTTTTGTGCGCCAGTATGTGGTGTTGATAACCTTGGGGCTGATCCTCTCGGCCTTAACCAGTGTCGTCATGCCGCAACTCTTTGCCTTAGCAAGGGAATACGCTGACCGCACCGGCCGCGAGGTGGTAATGTTTAGTTCGGTGATGCGTACGCAAATGTCGTTAGCTTGGGTGATTGGCCCGCCGATCTCTTTCGCGCTGGCACTTAACTATGGGTTTATTACGTTATACCTCGTAGCAGCCGCGCTGTTTCTGTTGTCGCTGATTTTGATTAAGACCACCCTACCTAGTGTACCAAGACTCTATCCAGCTGAAGATTTAGCGAAAAGTGCAGCCAGTGGCTGGAAACGTACGGATGTGCGGTTCCTGTTTGCTGCCTCGGTATTGATGTGGGTCTGTAATCTGATGTATATCATCGACATGCCGCTCTATATCAGTAAGAGCTTGGGCATGCCTGAAAGCTTTGCAGGCGTATTGATGGGCACGGCGGCAGGGCTAGAGATCCCGGTGATGCTGCTGGCAGGCTATTTGGCTAAACGAGTAGGTAAACGGCCCTTGGTGATCGTTGCGGCGGTGTGCGGCCTGGCATTTTACCCTGCGATGCTGGTGTTTCATCAACAAACAGGCCTATTGATTATCCAACTATTGAATGCCGTCTTTATTGGGATTGTGGCAGGATTGGTGATGCTGTGGTTCCAGGATTTAATGCCAGGGAAAGCGGGCGCCGCAACCACCTTGTTTACCAATTCCGTTTCGACAGGGATGATCTTCGCCGGGCTTTGCCAAGGGCTATTGAGTGATCTCCTCGGTCATCAGGCGATTTATGTTTTAGCAACCGTCCTGATGGTTATCGCGCTACTGCTGCTGTTGCGCGTCAAAGAGCAAGCTTAACGTCAGGGGGCCATAGGCCCCCTAGTGTTACGCATTATTCTGTTGGGCGGCTTGGCATTAATGCCCGAATATCGGTGCCGGTTGGGGTTTGATGGACGCGCAATCCAAAGGTAGGCAGCGCCGCATAGAGGTAATCGAAAATATCGCTTTGGATTGCTTCATACTCTGCCCAGATAACCGTATTGGTAAAAGCATAAATCTCAATAGGTTGACCATTTTCGCTGGGCGCTAATTGGCGCACCATTAGCGTCATATCTTGTCTAATCTGTGGGTGCGTCTTCAACCAGCTTTCCAGCCAGATACGAAACGTCCCGATATTGGTCAGCGCACGATGATTAAGTAATGACGCATTATGATTATCTCGCTGCGCATTCCATTGGCTGATCTCTTGCTGCTTGTTCACTAAATAGGGACTGAGCAGATGGGCTTGACCAAGCTGATCAATTTCCTCCGTCGATAAGAAGTGAATGCTGGTGGTATCAATATTGACGCTACGCTTTATGCGTCTGCCGCCCGATTCTGACATCCCTCGCCAGTTTCTAAAGGAATCGGAAATTAAGGCGTAAGCGGGAATAGTAACGATAGTTTTATCCCAATTGTGTACTTTGACCGTGGTTAAATTGATATCGATTACCGCACCATCAGCGCCATATTTTGGCATATCGAGCCAATCCCCAATCTTCAGCATATCGTTTGCGGAAAGCTGGATCCCCGCGACCAACCCAAGAATCGGGTCGCGAAAGACCAGCATCAGGACGGCGGTCATTGCGCCCAAGCCGGTTAGCAAGGTGCCGGGCGATTTCCCGAGCAATAACGAAATCATCAAGATGACGAGTAAAATCGCCATCATTAATTTAATACTTTGGAAGATACCCCGCAGCGGGATCTGCTTAGCAAATTCACTTCTGGCGGTCACCGCTTGGATCACATCGAGCAGAGAGAAGGCGATCAGTAAGCTGAAGAGCATCACCCATAATTGGCAGAGGGTGGTGAGCCCGACGAACAGCATACTCTGCGGGTCGAATAGGATATGGAGTAATGTCTGAAAGAGCACGCCCTGTAACAGCCAGGTCGCGCGGTTAAATAAGCGGTGTTTGAATAAAGATTTTGGCCAAAGTTGTTGGCTTTTTTCTGACTGTTTTTTCAGTATCGGTAACAGCAGTTTATGAAGCAGTAAATGAATAATCAGTGAGATGAAAATCATCGCGGTGAGCATAATGAGCGTCGCGATAATATCAGTGTACTGAGTGAGGCCTAGGGTCTGGAGCCAATGTTGTAGTGGAAGTTGCATTATTGTCGTAAGTCCTTTTTACATAGTATATTTTTCTTTAATTCAACTTTCATAGTATACCTAAACTTATACCAATCTGTTTATATCAAACTTGAAATGATCAATTCATGAGAAGAAGCATCTAAACATAAACTAAAAAATAGTTTTTTTATAAAAAATCCTACACATAAAGTTTATCTTTGCCTTTTTTCTTGTATTTTTAACAATGTTAAACATGAAAATTTGTCGTGCGCTTTGGGTAATGGTGCGTTACCAACGACCCTGCGTTTGCCTGAGTGGGTCATTAACCTGAATCAGCTTCAGATTATGATTATCATAAAGGAGCAACACCTGCTGCAAGAAGTAAAATCAAAGCACTTAGAGCAGTGAAAAAACAAGGCGACAGAGAGTGGTGATAAAGTATCCTTCTTTATTTACAGATAGCGTATTGTCGTTCAAGTCACTCTCTATCGGATTCGGTGAAGCGGATCAATCATCACTGCACAAATCTCGATGGCTCGTGTACGTTTACTGCGCGAGAAAGTATTGAGAGGGGTATCCGCTAGCCAGAAGGCTTTGCGAGGAGCAAATAGTCGAGGAAACGAAAACGCTGATGCGTAAAGGCCAATCATTAGGCCGTTACGGCTCATGTAAGGAATCATCGCGCCGTAAACAACCTTTTTGCAGCCCTCTTGCTTGCGTAGCCCTTTCTAGCCTCTGGTTATACCCACAAAATAAATACTCGAAAATCTTCGAATCCTAATAGCATCAATTGGTACAAACTTAGGGGTAAATTTAAAAAAATGAATTGAAATTAACAATAACCAATCAATTAGAAAAACCTTACCCTATTATTCCCGCTGATAAAATGCGATCATAAAATTCTGAAAAATACAACCCAATCGGCGAGGAACTCACCAATATTGATATAGTTCAACAAGCAAACCATTTATATATGGTTCTATTATTTTTCAGAACGGCAGCAATATAAGAATTCCCAATATTTTTAAGATAATTCGGTAAAGTTACAGTAACTAATCCGAGGCTAAATTGGTAATTGACGGCTATGCATTAAACTAATTTTACACACCACCTTATATATAGAAAAGGGTTTGGTTTATATGTCTATAAAATATTCTGTGGGTCTTAAAGCGACTAATACACGCAGTGATGTTATAACCATTCAAAAATTATTAGTCAAACATGGCTTTGCATTAAAAATTGATGGCCTATGTGGGAATAAAACAATAAATGCTATTAGAGGGTTTCAAAAGGGACTAAAGATTTTCCCCGATGCCTACGTTGACATCAATCGGAAAACGTTGAAGTTTTTGGATAGTAACAAAATTACTATACTCAAAAATTCGAATTTCCATCCTGCAGGCATAGGTAGCAAGTTCGATGTGACTACGTTGAGATTAAGCCAATCGGGTATTAACCTATTAAAAAATTATGAAAGTCTGAGATTAAAGATTTATGATGACCAAACCGGAAAAGAAGTAAGTTACTACGTTAAAGGGGCGACAATAGGTTATGGTTATTTAATAAGAAATGCATCAGAGTTTGAAGAATATAAAAATGGAATTAGTGTCACTCAGGCAGATTCGTTGTTTAGGAAAGTTTTAGTGATGTACGAAAATGCGGTTAAAAAATTCGTGAAAGTTAACCTCACTCAAAGTCAATTCGATGCGTTGACGATTTTATGCTATAACATCGGTATAGGGAATGACTCAAGAGGGTTTGGTGGCTCAACCGTTGTCAAGATCATTAATGGAGAAAGCACAGGGAATCTTGATTCAGCTTGGAAGGCGTGGAATAAAAGTCAGGGTAGTGTTAGTTCCGGTTTGATGAAACGTCGAGAGACTGAATTGAAAATTTATTATAAGGCTGATTATACAAGATTATGAAAATATATAAATTATTACTATTCTTTTTCTTCACGTTGATGTCTAGTTTAACCCACGCTAAATCGGTTTCTCACTTTGAAGGAAAAAAATTTAAGGCAACGATTGAATACGATTGTAATGAGGGTAATCTTACATGTAATAATGTCCACCTGAACTCTATAAATATCATTAATAATTCTACGATCAGTCTCGACGGCGAGACGATAAATACTAACTGCCCAGATATCTGTAATTTTCAAGGGTATCAATTTAAAAATGGTAAATATAATTATGCATTTTACCCTAGCCTAAAAGGGAACGGTTTGTGGGACTATGTAGTAACGTTGAATGACAAAGTGATTGCTAACGACTTAGGTATAATGAAATAGTAGGTAAAGCTACAATTATGCAGACGTAGCACTTAGCGACGAAAGCGATGAGAAACAGGATTCTTGTGTGCAGTTATACTTGGATACAGTCGCTCCGTTATGCGTAGATAGCTAAAAATTGGAGATTGGCTCGATATGCCAAAATATGGCGCTGATGGTGCGGTAATCGACATCAATTTAACCACGGTCAAAGTACACAATTGGGATAAAACTATCGTTACTATTCCCGCTTACGCCTTAATTTCCGACTCCTTTAGAAACTGGCGAGGGATGTCAGAATCAGGGGGCAGACGCATAAAGCGTAGTGTCAATATTGATACCACCAGCATTCACTTCTTATCGGCGGAGGAAATTGATCAGCTTGGACAAGCTCATCTACTCAGCCCCTATTTAGTGAACAAGCAGCAAGCGATCAGCCAATGGAATGCGCAGCGAGATAATCAAAACATTCAAGTTGCCTGACCGACACTTTCAAACCTAATCTAATGAGCATCCATTCTTACGTTCACTCTCACAAACCAAAATAAACTGGGCTTTTCTACACATCCTTTCATATAAATTTAATATGTACTATTGAAAAAATCAGCTTCTGAAGTGTATTCATTAGCAAGGCATTCGTATTTACTTGCTGTTTCCGCATCAGTATTGAGTGACTCAAGTATAGCAAGTCTACACTTTATTTTGGTAGCCTGACTCCACAGCTCATGTAATTTTAGTATATTTGATTTTTCTTTTGGAAGGTTAGCTATTGATTCTTTTATTGCTGCGTTTAATTTTTCCCTAGATTCAATCTCTTTCTTAATATATTTTTCATTTATTTCATTTAGTTGACTCATTTCTGGCTCTGTAAATGCAGCATTAACATTAAATGAAAAAATCACAATTAAGGAAGCAAATTTAATTTTTTTCATAGTACTCAACTCTCCGATTGAACCTATCATTAGGTACTTTTATCCAATTACTTCTATTTGATATGGCTTTCCCGGAACCCTCTATATCTCCAGCGTAAGCCATTCTTTGTATATGTTCTCTGGCTTTTGGTGTGTAGTCACCTCGGTATCTAAGATCGATAAGTATATTTTTTATTTTGTCAGGAATGTTTTCCCAAGCTAAATCTGGTGGGGTGTTCGGATTGGGATGGTAGTCGTGAATGTTTTTAGGTAACTTACTTATTCTTTCAACATCTTTTTCTAATTCATTATAAGTTATCTCAAATAACTTTAACTGCTGAATATCTGTTATTTCCTCGATAGAATCCCTGTTTTCAAGTACGAAGTTATAGGCTAAACATCCTTTCTTTTTTGCGCCCTTTGAAATTGCTTCAGCCTTTCTATTTTCTATACCCGCTTGTTTTAAAGCAATGAGTGCGCTAGTTTCATTTCTATCACCGAGGTCAAACCCTCTACCAATTGTCACTCCTGAATTATCTTTCTGGCAAGATGAAGAGTTCCCAGGCCAGTGTATTTTTTTGGAATAATCTCTACTTGATTTTACATTATTCCCTTCGGCCCTAAATGTCAGCGTTCCTTTTTTTGGCTCTAGCATTTTTTATCATCCTTTATCTATCCAGAGTCAAACATGTTACGATCTTTTTTTGGCAGTACCTTGATCTTAAAGCGGGAATTTAAAAGTTTTTTTAAAAAATAAAGAGTCTTCTTGATTTTTTTTCTAGGCGTAATCTTCAGCCATGTAAAAAAGTCCTGAAGGATCTCAGACAGATATTCATGTAATCCGTAAATCTCCTGATTTAAACCGGGCTCTGTTAAGTGGAAGACGCTATCTATCAAAAATTAGTATTAGGAGTAATACTATTATGTTCAAGTTCGAACCAGTAGTGAGTAACTGATAGAAATATACGGTTTGCTGCGATGAGTTTTTACTCGACTTCCTGTTTAGCTTCAGTCTGAGGGGCGTTGCCTTTGGCTAGTAAGCTGAGATACTCTGAGCGCAATCCTCTCGCTTCTGCTAAGAATAGTGACGGCTATGATCCCAGAGTTATTATTGTGAGTTTTTTTGTGGCGGGGCGTAAAGTACGAAAACGCCAACGTTTTTTTCCAGTGATTTTAACCATTAGAAATGAGCCATCGCCGTCATGGAGAGTGAAATTGCTTTACTACGTGAAACGTCGGTATGGGGGAGTGGGTGCGTAGTTCGAGACAAAGCAGTTGCTTAATTATTGGTTTACGTTTTCTCGGTATATCTTAACGTATACCAATTATGACAGTATTTTCACGGATATCTTCAGACGCTCGCAGATGATGGTTTGTGGTTAATCTGTTGTCTTAATTTGGTTTTGAGGCGTTCTTAGACATCTATTTTACTGGTGTAGTGGAAGTCGCATAATCATCTTAATAATAACGATGAAAGAGCTTGTCTACGGCGCGGTGATCCCTTACGCGAGGTGAGTGCCCCCTAACGTCTTAGGGGGCAAGGCGATTATAACTTCGCCGCGTTTTGAGACAGGTACTTCGCAACGCCTTCTGGTGATGCGCCCATGCCTTCTTTTCCTTTTTCCCACTGTGCAGGACAGACTTCGCCGTGCTCTTCGTGGAATTGCAGCGCGTCAACCATACGCAGCATTTCATCAACGTTACGGCCAAGTGGCAGATCGTTCACGACTTGATGACGAACAACGCCGTCTTTGTCGATTAAGAATGAACCACGTAGGGCAACACCGGCTTCTGGGTGTTCGATACCGTAAGCTTGTTGGATTTCACGCTTGATGTCAGCAACCATCGCGTATTGAACTTTACCGATACCGCCGTTATCGATTGGTGTGTTACGCCATGCGTTGTGAACGAACTCTGAGTCAAAAGAAACCCCTACAACTTCCACACCACGTTGCTTGAATTCAGCGTAACGCTTATCGAATGCAATCAGCTCTGAAGGACAAACGAAGGTGAAGTCCATTGGCCAGAAAAAGAGTACGGCAGGTTTGCCGGCAATGTGCTTATGGAAGTTAAAATTCTCAACAATCTCACCGTTACCTAAAACTGCTGCAGCGGTAAAATCAGGGGCTGAACGAGTCACAAGTACCATACATACTCCAAGTGTTAATGAATAAAAATCGTTTTAGGACAACCGCTCAGGATGAGCGGATCCTGCGTCTATTGCGCTAAGGCAGTGTACCAGAACCGAATAACCGACGGGGGACTTTAAAGCTGTTTTTCTGTGGCCCACGCCATTAATCGGGGATAAAAATGGTAAAACAAGGTTTCTAATTCACGATAGTTCGTGACGAAATCTTGATAGCAGTCAGCCAGCATAATGAGACGTGGCCGACGCTGCGCCATCTGCCGTAATACGTTATCTAGGCTCTCCGCCTCGGCATAACGCTCTAACCAACGTTGTTGCCAGATAAGTCTATTCAGATGTTGGAAGTTATCTGGGGTCTGTGCCAAATCGCGAGCAATAGTCTGTTCAGCCATGGCACAGAATTCAGCCAACGTCTGCCGGGGATGGAAGTTTGACCAGTCGCGGGCTAAAAAATGGTCCCAAATCACATCCAGTGCGATGGGCGCTACACGACGGGTTTCCGGCGTGAACCGCTGTTTCGCCTCACGGACTTCTGGCAGATGATCGGAAAGGCTATCGAGCCGACGGTGCATCTGGATCCCGGCTACAATGGCGTCTGACCAACGGCCGTCAGGATCGCCACGCACAAAGTCCGCCAGTAAGTTACCGGTTAAAGAGCTGTTGGCGAGCTGGGCGAGGTGGAGATGAGCAAGAAAATTCATAGCGCCATTATTACCTGAGTTATCCTAAAAGCCAAAGGTTCTGTAATGCCCCCTTTTCCGTTACACTGTGCGCCTAAATTTTTATCGGAATAAGTCACCATGCGCGTTGCTGATTTTAACTTTGCTTTACCCGAGTCGTTAATTGCCCATTATCCACAACCTGAGCGGAGCGCTTGCCGACTGCTATCGTTAGACGGGCCCTCGGGAGAGTTACAGCATGGCGTCTTCACTGATGTGTTGGATAAGTTACAACCCGGTGATTTACTGGTGTTTAACAATACTCGGGTGATCCCTGCCCGAGTGTACGGTCAAAAAGCCAGCGGCGGTAAGCTTGAAATGCTAGTGGAGCGGATGCTGGACGACAAACGAGTATTGGCCCACGTTCGTGCCTCCAAAGCACCGAAACCGGGTACGGAACTGTTATTGGGTGACACCTTAGAGGTGCGAGCTACCATGGTTGCTCGCCACGATACCCTGTTTGAGATTGAGTTCCATGATAGCCGCGAGGTGTTAGATATCCTCAACCATATCGGCCATATGCCATTACCGCCGTATATCGACCGACCCGACGAAGAGGCTGATCGCGAGCTTTACCAAACCGTTTATAGCGCGAAACCGGGTGCTGTCGCTGCCCCGACCGCGGGTTTGCACTTCGACCAGCCGCTTTTGGACGCATTACGTCAAAAAGGGATCGAAACCGCTTTTGTCACTTTACATGTGGGGGCGGGAACGTTCCAACCGGTTCGGGTTGAGAGCATTGAAGATCATATCATGCATGCTGAATATGCTGAAGTCCCGCAAGAGGTGGTGGATGCCGTATTGGCCTGTAAAGCACGGGGCAATAAAGTGGTCGCGGTCGGTACGACCTCTGTACGCTCTTTGGAAAGTGCGGCCAAGGCGGCAGACAATGCGTTAATCGCGCCTTTCTTCGATGATACGCAGATTTTTATCTACCCTGGGTATCAGTATCAAGTGATCGATGCGTTAATCACTAATTTCCACCTTCCTGAATCGACGCTAATTATGCTGGTCTCTGCCTTTGCGGGCTATAAAAATACCATGCACGCTTATCAACAAGCGGTGGTGCAGCAATATCGTTTCTTTAGTTACGGTGATGCCATGTTTATTACCCAAAACCCCGAAGCGGTGAATGAGGTTATGAGCGCGTAATGGAGCACGCCCAAGTCATTGAATAGGGGCTAACGTTAGCCCCTCTTTTATCCGTTATGATGCTAAGGGTGGATGAAGTCACCTTGTAAGGCGCTATTGCTGGTGCTGCTTACACTCCACGGTAACCTAGCTTGCCTTAGTCTCGCCGAAAGTCGTCGAGAATAGGCAGTTCCAAACGACAACTACTTCAGCGAAATTCGCGCCACACTGTCGGGTCCTTTGGTGGTGTTATCCTCGTTAAAGTCCTGTTTTATGGTTACATAGAGCGAGTTACCATCAGGTGAAACGAGTAGGCTATTGGGATGGCCTTCAAATGACCATGAGCGCTTTTGCGTTAAGTGGGTCGCATCCAGTTGAATGACTTTTTTCGATTCACGCTGGCTAATATAAATCTCGTGGCGTTTAGCAGTAAACTTTATCCCTAACGCATCACCCGGTAGTCGTTTAATCACTTTCCCTGATCGCTCGTCAAAGACTAAAGTCGTCTTACCTTCGGAGTTATCGGTCACGAATAAACGCCCAGTTGTGGGATCTTCCGCCATATTGAGGAACAGGTATTTGTGTCCATCATCAGGCTTCCAGCGTTGTTCAATTTTATTATCTGCAGGATTGATAACCGCTATTTCGCCACTGCCACTCGCCGCATAAATTCGTTTAGTTATCGGGGAATAGATGATACCTGTCACCCACTTGCCGACATTGTCTATTTTCCCTTTTAAGGTCATGGTCTGGGCATCGACAATCGAAATATAACCGGGGTCGGTGACACGGCCAATATAGAGTTGATTGTTGTGGAAGAGGATTTCCCGAGCACCAATAGGGTCTCCATCTTTATCTTTACCTTTAAAAAATAGGCGTTCGACAACCTTTCCCGTCTGGGTATCGACTTTAGAGACTCCTCCATCAAGCGAGTTGGTGGTGTAGAAGAATTGGCCCTTGTCATCAATGGCCATGCCGAAGTTTTTAAGATCGGTATGCGTTTCACCCGTGAGGGCCAGTGTTGTGGGATCCAGACGATAGATCACGCCACCATTCACGTCTTTAAAACTTTGTGCGCTCGCAACATAGAGCTTATTTTGTCCGGGAATAAGGGCTAATTCATACAAGCCATCACCCAGTTGCCGCTCAACGAGTGAGGAGGCTGCGGAGGAAGCTGCTGGTGCTGGCGGTTGGGCGAAAACCGTAGGAGCCGTCAGTGCGGTCATTAAGAGCGCCGAATATAATGCTTTGATAGAGGGGAAACTTCCTCTCATAAAAAACTCCTTCATTGGCTACCAATAGGGAAAAATAAACGTCCTGGCTTAGCAGGACGTTAGGGTGAGTGATTAGAACTGGTAGGATAAATTAACTGAGACGTTACGGGGCTCACCATAGACATCCCCGTTCCTATAAGTGTAATAGGTGCGATCGAACAGATTATTGATATTAGCTTGTACCGCAACCTGCTTGTTGATCTGATAACGCGTAAACAGGCTTGCTAAAGGATAGCTGCTTTGATAAATCCGCTGAGTGCTGCCATCAGGAGCGGCAACGTCCCAGAATACTCGGTTTTGCCAAGTTATCCCGCCGCCAACGGTCAACTCTGGCAGGGTAGGAAGCTGATAGCGGCTAAAGAGTTTAAAGGCGGTTTGCGGCTGATTACTGTTGAAGCGCCCGGCAGAATCCGTCGCGACATAGCGCGTTGCGCCGAAGGTCGTTTGTAGGTTATCCGTGATGGCACCGTTTAACTCAAACTCCGCACCCTTACTGCGTGCGCCTTTAGTTGCAACATAGGCTTGCTCGCTACTTTTATTCACATAGACGCCATCTTGTTCCTGACCCACATTGTTTTGTTCTATGCGGAAAATAGCGAAAGTCGCGGTGAGTCGTCCATCGTCCCACGCTGATTTCAGGCCCGTTTCATAGCTTTTACCGGTAATGGGTGACAAATAATGGCCGGTGCTATCGCGATAGGTTTGCGGCTGGAAGATAGAGGTATAGCTGGCGTAGGCTGACCATGTATCATTGAGGTCATAAATGACACCGGCATAGGGCGTTAGATTATTTTTTTCCATATCGCCGCTCGAACCATCGCTACGATATTGGGTATATCGCGCTCCTACAATCAGGGCCAAGGGTTCGGCAAGGGAGAAACGTGCAGCAGTATAGGCAGACTTTTGACGAATGATATCATCAGCATTCTGATACCAATCCCCCCAAGTCGGTTGCGCGATATTTCCGTTCCAATGGTTATTAAAGATACCGAGATCACTGCTCGTAATTTCGCTTCCGTCTTCGCTGGTCGTACCGTTACTGCTATTGGTAGCATTATGTTGGCGACTGTAGTTCACACCCAGCATAAGTTGATGCTGGCGGCCAAACAAGGCAAAGGGGCCACTTGCATAACCATCCATAGAAGTGAGTTCACGTTTACCGCGGTCCTTACTACCGAAGCCGTTAGCCCCCTCACCAGAATCTCTATCAGGCATGCTGAGATAGCCGACATAGAGTAACTTATCGCTGAACGTATTTTCAGCATGGGTACCGTTCAAATGGGTAGACCAACCGTTATCGAAATGATGGACTAAGTCAGCATAAAGTTTACGCACGGTGGTGTGATAATAGGTCCAATCAGCGGCTGAATTGAGGCTTCGTCGATAGTGCGTAAGCGTTCCATTACTATAGAAGACCGGGTTTCCGCCCCAAGTCGGATTGCTGGTGTCGGCATCTTGGTAATCAAAGGCCAGAGAGAGGGTAGTGCGCGCACTTAAGTCTGCATCAATTGCGGTATAGAGGAATTTGGTATTTTTGGTGTAACGATCCAGCCAGCTATCTTGATTCTGGTAACCTGCTATCACCCGACCGCGGAGCGATCCTGACTGATTAAGGGGGGTGGAAAGATCGGCGATATACCGCTGCTTATTCCAACTGCCATAACTGGCCTCTAAACTGCCGGTAGCGGTCTTACTGTCAGCATGCTTTCGCACCATATTCACCGAGGCTGCGGGGCTACCCGCACCCGTCATCAAACCCGTCGCGCCTCGAACCACTTCAATCCGCTCATAAATCGCGGTATCTGACGCAGTGTCGCCGTAGTTCCAAGAATCCCCCATTGAGGTAGGAATATCGTCAAAGGTGAAGTTGTTAATCTTGAATCCCCGTGAATAGTAATAGGCTCTTTCGCTATCATCCCGTTCACTGGTAATCCCCGTTGTATTGTTTAGTACATCGTTGATGGTTTGTAGTTGCTGATCCTGCATTCGCTGTTGGGTGATCACGCTCAGCGATTGAGGGACATCGCGAGGTGTCAGGAGTAACTTGGTGCCTGCTCGAGTGGTCTTGACCTGATAGTCCTGATTGGACTGGTCGACACTATTGTTGGCAGAGGCTCCGTAGACCACGACATCTTGTTGCGCCTCGCGAGTCGCTGAACTGTTCGAGTCAGCAGCATGTGCGGAGGGCAGCTCAAAAAGCGAATGGAGGCTGACCGCCAGTAGTGAGAGCGTGAATAGCTTATGACTATGCGGTGTGTGTACAACGAAACGGGCTGGTCTTCTGCAAGTAGCAGACATAGTTATCCCTATAAATCCAAAAGATTTAGATGCTCAATGCCTTTATTGTTATGTGTTGACAGAGGAGACAACAATTAATGGCAGCGCGTGTAAATGAGAAGGCTAATCATAATCATTAGTTTTAATGTATGAAATAGTTATTTTCTCTAATTTGTAAAGTCACAATAGGTCGGAATAACCCATTATTTATTCGGGATTTAGGGCAAGATTATCTTAATTTACGCTGATAATAATGGGACTTAATGACTGATTTGATGATGTTTTATTAATCTTTACTCCGGTGGCAGAGGTGGGGAGAGCGCGAAAGAAATCGATCTACAGCGCAAATTTTCTCCCACTGTTGATTTCAGGCCTTATGAGCCGGGCAAAATAGCGGTCGCTGACTTGGTCGATGACGGCGTATTGGCGGTAGGCGGCGGGATAGGGAAATCATCAACTTTATGGTAGCATCCTAGCGCGGAAATTAACTGTGTCGAAATTTAGTCTTGAACAAGCGCTAAACCGGCACAATATTGCAAAGATTAACCCGGACGAATGGACTAACGTCCCGTCGATTTCTGGTGTGTCACTCGTTGCATCTAATCAGACTGTTTCTCTGATGGAGAAGTTTTGTGAAATTTGAATATATTAAGCGCGATGGTCGCGCGCGCCGCGGTCGCTTAGTGTTTGATCGCGGAGTAGTCGAAACCCCCGCCTTTATGCCAGTCGGCACTTATGGCACCGTAAAGGGGATGACACCCGAGGAAGTGAAAGAGACCGGCGCACAAATTCTGCTCGGTAATACTTTCCACCTCTGGTTACGCCCGGGTCAAGAAATCATGAAATTGCATGGCGATTTACATGACTTCATGCAATGGCAAGGTCCAATTTTAACCGACTCTGGCGGATTCCAAGTGTTTAGCTTGGGTGATATCCGTAAAATTACCGAAAAAGGCGTTCACTTCCGGAATCCCATCAACGGTGACCCCATTTTCCTCGATCCTGAAAAATCGATGGAGATCCAGCATGATTTAGGGTCGGACATCGTGATGATCTTTGACGAATGTACGCCTTACCCAGCGGATTGGGATTATGCTAAACGTTCGATGGAAATGTCCTTACGTTGGGCGCAGCGTAGTCGTGACCGCTTTGATGAGCTGGGTAATAAGAATGCGCTATTTGGTATCATACAGGGCGGTGTTTACGAAGATTTACGTGATATCTCAGTTAAAGGACTGGTGGATATTGGTTTTGATGGGTACGCTGTCGGCGGCCTGGCAGTTGGGGAACCTAAAGCCGATATGCATCGTATTCTTGAGCATGTCTGCCCACAGTTACCTGAAGAGAAACCCCGTTATTTAATGGGAGTGGGGAAACCCGAAGATTTAGTGGAAGGGGTACGTCGCGGTATCGATATGTTCGACTGCGTGATGCCAACACGCAATGCACGCAACGGACATCTCTTTGTGACCGACGGGGTAGTAAAAATCCGTAATGCTAAGCATAAAAGTGATACCTCACCGCTCGATGCAGAATGTGATTGTTATACCTGTAAGCACTACACTCGCGCTTACCTGTACCATTTAGACCGTTGTAATGAGATCTTAGGTGCACGACTCAATACCATCCATAACTTACGCTATTACCAGCGTTTAATGGCGGGATTGCGTCAAGCGATTGAAGACGATCGGTTAGAAGAATTCGTTGCTGACTTTTATACGAAGATTGGCAAAGAAGTGCCAGCTTTACCATTTTGATTTTAATTAATGAGGGATAGTTTATGAGCTTTTTCATTTCTGATGCCGCGGCAGCGGCTGGCGCACCAGCACAAAACAGTAGTTTTTCGATGGTCATCATGTTGGTCGTATTCGGCCTGATCTTTTTCTTTATGATTTTGCGTCCACAGCAAAAACGTGCGAAAGAGCATAAGAAATTGATGGAGTCGATTGCCAAAGGGGATGAAGTGATGACCACCTCAGGATTCGTGGGCCGTGTCACTAAAATCTCTGAAACCGGTTATGTTGCTATTGCGCTGAACGAAACCAATGAAGTCGTTGTTAAGCGTGATTTTGTCGCTGCCGTTCTGCCTAAAGGCACAATGAAAGCATTATAATTGAACTCTTCCTTAGGGAACTGCCGTGCTAAATCGTTATCCTTTATGGAAGTACATCATGCTGATCGTTGTGTTACTGGTCGGCCTGTTGTATGCACTTCCAAACCTCTATGGTGAGGATCCGGCTGTTCAAATCACTGGTGAGCGGGGTGCCGCTGCCAGTGAGCAGACATTGGATCAGATCCAGACAGTACTCAAACAACAACATATCGACACCCGTTCTATCGCATTAGAGAATGGCGCAATCATGGCGCGTTTTGCTAATACCGATATTCAATTACGTGCGCGTGAAGCACTGGCCAACGCGTTAGGCAATAATTACGTCGTTGCGTTAAACCTTGCTCCTGCGACCCCTCGTTGGTTAGCCGCACTCTCGGCTGAACCGATGAAGCTTGGTTTAGATCTGCGTGGTGGTGTGCACTTCTTAATGGAAGTGGATATGGACACTGCGTTAGGCAAGCTGCAAGAGCAAAACGCTGAAATGCTACGGGGCGACCTGCGTACCGCGAAACTCGGTTATACCACAGTCGGTAAAATCGATAATTACGGTATACAAATCCAGTTCCCTAATTCGCAAGCTCGTGATGCCGCCGTGAGCTACTTAAGCCCACGTCATCGTGATCTGGTCATCAGGAGTCGTGGCAGCAACCAACTTACCGCTGCAATGACCGATGCCCGCTTAAGTGAAGCCCGTGAGTATGCGGTACAGCAAAACATCACCATTCTCCGTAACCGTGTTAACCAATTAGGCGTTTCTGAGCCATTGGTACAGCGTCAAGGTTCGGATCGTATTGTGGTTGAGTTACCAGGGATCCAAGATACCGCGCGTGCTAAAGAGATCCTTGGTGCAACTGCGACACTTGAGTTCCGCTTAGTGAATACCACGGTCGATCCCGCCGCTATCGCAGCAGGACGTGTCCCGGGGGATTCCGAAGTGAAGACCATGCGTGATGGACAACCCGTTGTCCTTTATAAGCGTGTTGTCTTAACCGGTGATCATATTACCGACTCGACGTCTACTATGGATGAGTACAACCAGCCACAAGTTAACATCTCGCTAGATAGCGCAGGTGGTAACACAATGTCTGATTTCACTCGGAATAATATCGGCAAACCGATGGCAACATTGTTTGTTGAATATAAAGACAGCGGTAAAAAAGATCCAAACGGTCGTGCGATTCTAGCGAAACAAGAAGAAGTCATTAACGTGGCGAATATTCAATCTCGTCTTGCTAATAGCTTCCGCATTACGGGTATTAACAATCCAAATGAAGCGCATCAGCTCTCCTTGCTGTTACGCGCTGGCGCATTAATCGCGCCGATTCAGATTGTAGAAGAACGCACCATTGGTCCAACCATGGGTCAACAGAATATCCAACAAGGCTTACATGCATGCTTGTGGGGTGTCGCGGTATCGATTCTGTTTATGCTGGTGTTTTATAAGAAATTCGGTGTGATTGCGACCACAGCGCTGATTGCCAACTTAATCTTAATTATCGGGATCATGTCTCTGTTGCCGGGTGCGACCTTGACGATGCCAGGTATTGCCGGGATTGTCTTGACCCTAGCGGTAGCGGTTGATGCCAACGTATTGATTAATGAAAGGATTAAGGAAGAACTGCGTAACGGGCGGACGGTACAACAGGCGATTCACGAAGGTTATCGTGGTGCGTTCTCCAGTATTGTCGATGCCAACGTGACAACACTTATTACGGCTATCATTCTCTATGCTGTGGGTACTGGCTCTATTAAAGGGTTTGCGATTACGACAGCGATTGGGGTGGCAACCTCCATGTTTACAGCCATTGTAGGAACACGAGCGATTGTGAACCTGCTGTACGGCGGTAAACGTATCAACAAGCTGTCGATTTAAGGAGCCTGTTGTGGCACAAGAATATAGTATAGAACAACTTAACTACGGTCGTAAGGTGCATGATTTCATGCGCTGGGACAAGTTAGCCTTTACCCTGTCAGCGCTATTGTTGATTGCTTCCGCCATCATTATGGGGGTGCGTGGCTTTAACTGGGGGCTCGATTTTACTGGCGGAACGGTGATTGAGATTACGCTAGAGAAACCCGGTGAACTGGATGTGATGCGTACAGCATTACAACATGCCGGCTTTAGCGACCCTCAAGTCCAGAACTTCGGTAGCAGTCGTGAAGTCATGGTGCGTTTGTCTCCTCATGATGGAAACGCGGGGCAAGAGCTTGGCACTAAAGTTATTAGTGAAATCAACCAAGCAACGCAGCAAACCGCAGTGGTAAAACGTATTGAGTTCGTTGGACCAAGCGTCGGCAGTGATCTGGCACAGGCAGGCGCGTTAGCGTTGCTGGCGGCATTGATCTGTATCTTGATTTATGTGGGCTTTCGTTTTGAGTGGCGCCTGGCACTGGGGGCGGTGTTAGCTCTGGCGCACGACGTCATCATTACAATGGGTGTGCTCTCACTGTTCCACATTGAGATTGATTTAACCATCATTGCGTCACTGATGTCGGTGATTGGTTACTCGTTAAACGACAGCATCGTGGTTTCTGACCGGATCCGTGAAAACTTCCGTAAGATCCGTCGTGGGTCACCTTACGATATCGTCAATATCTCTCTTACTCAGACATTGAGTCGGACATTGATGACATCAGCGACGACCTTGGTAGTGGTGTTAATGCTGTTTATCTTTGGTGGTGAGCTGTTACGTGGCTTCTCACTGACGATGTTAATCGGTGTCACCATCGGTACAGTCTCTTCAATTTACGTCGCCTCAGCGCTGGCGTTAAAACTCGGGATGAAGCGCGAACATATGTTAGTGCAGAAAGTCGAGAAAGAAGGGGCTGACCAGCCACGTATCCAGTAGAAATAACGGGTATTAAAAAGGGACATGAAAATGTCCCTTTTTTTATGCTAAACGCTGAGAGAATTACTGGAGAAAAGCGGGCTGCTTCGCTTCATAAGCCCCGATCGATGCTTCATGCTGCAGCGTAAGGCCAATGCTATCTAGGCCATTTAACATACAGTGGCGACGGAAGCTATCCAGTTCGAAAGTATAGGTTTTCTCGCCTGCCTGAATGGTCATCGCTTCTAAATCAACGGTGAAATTGATCCCTGGATGTTGCTCAACCCGTTGGAACAGCTCGTCGATCTGCGCTTCACTTAATTTGACTAACAGCAGTTGGTTATTAAAGCTATTACTGTAGAAAATATCGGCGAAAGAGGGCGCTATGACGACACGAAAACCAAAGTCGGTTAAGGCCCACGGTGCATGCTCGCGCGACGAGCCACAACCGAAGTTTTCACGGGTCAGTAGAATACTGGTACCCTGATATAGCGGTTTATTCAGGACGAAATCCGGATTAGGGATTTTACCCGCATCATCGATAAAGCGCCAATCGTTAAAAAGATGCTGACCAAACCCCGTACGAGTGACTTTCTGTAGAAACTGTTTTGGGATGATCGCATCAGTATCGACATTGGCCGCGTCTAATGGCGCAACCAGACCAGTGTGTTGGGTAAATTTAATTGCCATGATGCAGATCCTCAGTTCAAGGTACGGATATCAGTGAAGCGACCGGTAACGGCAGCAGCAGCAGCCATGGCGGGACTGACTAAGTGAGTCCGTCCACCACGTCCTTGACGCCCTTCAAAGTTACGGTTACTGGTCGATGCACAACGCTCCCCTGCATTGAGGCGGTCGTTGTTCATGGCTAAACACATCGAGCAACCAGGTAACCGCCATTCGAAACCCGCTTCTAAGAAGATTTTATCTAAGCCTTCTTCTTCGGCTTGAGCTTTAACAGGACCAGATCCCGGCACCACCATGGCCACGATACCCGGCGCCACTTTACGCCCTTTGGCAATCGCTGCCGCGGCACGTAAATCTTCAATTCGCGAGTTAGTACAAGAACCGATAAAGACCTTATCGATCGCAACATCAGTTAAACGGATGCCACCTTCTAGTCCCATATAGGCCAGCGCTTTCTCCGCCGAAGCGCGTTCGACAGGGTCACTAAACTCTTCTGGACGCGGGATAGGCTGGTCAACAGCAATTACCTGTCCTGGATTGGTGCCCCAGGTGACTTGTGGGGCGATCTCTGCGGCATCCAATGTGACGACACAGTCGAACTCTGCATTATCGTCAGACTTTAAGGTTTTCCAGTAAGCAACGGCGTTATCCCACTGTTCGCCTTTCGGCGAAAATTGACGGCCTTTTAAGTATTCAAAGGTGGTGTCATCTGGTGCGACTAAGCCGGCCTTGGCGCCTAACTCAATAGCCATATTACACAGGGTCATGCGGCCTTCCATACTTAACACTTCGATCGCCGCACCACAGAATTCCACGACATATCCGGTGCCTCCGGCGCTGCCGGTTTTACCGATGATCGCCAAGACAATGTCTTTTGCTGAGATACCGCCAATGGCAGAGCCGGTCACCTCGATTTTCATGGTTTTTGCCCGGCCTTGTTTCAAGGTTTGGGTCGCCATCACGTGTTCAACTTCTGAAGTCCCAATACCGAATGCCAAGGCACCAAAGGCCCCGTGGGTGGCGGTATGAGAGTCACCACAGACAATGGTCATACCTGGCAAAGTAATGCCTTGTTCTGGCCCGATAACATGAACAATCCCCTGAAATGGGTGGTTTAAGTCATACAGACTTACTCCAAACTCGGCACAGTTTTTGATCAGTTCTTGCATCTGGATACGCGCCATCTCACCGGACGCGTTGATATCCCGAGTCTCTGTCGAGACATTATGGTCCATCGTAGCAAAGGTTTTCGATGGCTGACGTAATTGACGGCCATGCGCACGAAGACCATCAAAGGCTTGTGGTGAGGTCACCTCATGAACTAAGTGACGGTCAATGTACAGGATAGGCGTCTCTTGTGGCGCCTCGTGAACGACATGTGCATCAAATAACTTCTGGTATAAGGTTTTGCTCATTTTATTATTTTTCCTCGGCAATATACCGGGCAATGATATTACCCATCTCGTCAGTACTGACTGCTTGACCGTCACCGGCTAAATCATGAGTGCGGTGCCCTGCAGCCAGCGCCTTGCTGATCGCGTTTTCAATCGCTTCTGCCGCGTCACCTTGTTGTAAGCTATAACGCAGTAATAATGCGAGTGATAAAATTTGTGCAATTGGGTTGGCGATATTCTTGCCCGCGATATCGGGGGCCGAGCCGCCAGCAGGTTCGTACAATCCGAATCCTTCTTCATTTAGACTTGCAGAAGGAAGCATCCCCATAGACCCGGTAATCATCGCACACTCATCAGACAGGATATCGCCGAATAAGTTGGAGCATAACAGTACGTCGAATTGAGAAGGGTCTTTGATCAGCTGCATCGTGGCATTATCGATGTAGATATGCGATAACTCGACGTCTGGATACTCTTTCGCTATTTCAGTGACTGTCTCACGCCATAAAATCGATGACTGTAATACATTCGCTTTGTCGACGGAGGTCACTTTATGGCGACGTTTACGCGCTGACTCGAACGCTAAGCGGGCGATACGCTCGATCTCATAGCGGTGATAAATTTCCGTATCGAAAGCGCGCAGCTGATCGCCGCTACCTTCGCGGCCTTTCGGTTGACCGAAGTAGATGCCGCCCGTTAATTCACGCACACATAAAATATCGAATCCGCGTGCTGCAATATCGCTACGCAGTGGGCAATAAGCTTCTAAACCTTTATACAGAGCCGCCGGACGTAAGTTGCTGAACAGTTTAAAGTGCTTACGCAGAGGAAGCAGGGCGCCACGCTCAGGTTGGTCGCTCGGCGGTAAGTGTTCCCATTTAGGCCCCCCGACGGAACCAAACAGGATGGCATCCGCTTGCTCACAGCCTGCTACCGTTGCTGCAGGAAGAGGGGAACCGTGGTTATCGATGGCAATGCCGCCGACATCAAAATGCTGAGTGTTGATCTGAAAGCCAAAACGCTGGCTGACCGCAGCCAAGACCTTTTCGGCCTGGGCCATCACTTCTGGACCGATTCCATCACCGGGTAAAACGGCAACATTATAGTGAGTCGACATAATTACACTGTTTCCTTAATTTCAGTCTGAGACTTACGCTTTAATTCTTGCTCGACCTGACGTGCGCGCCAAATCGTGTTTAATGCATTCACCATCGCTTTCGCGGAAGACTCAACGATGTCGGTGGCTAAGCCAACGCCGTGGAATTTACGGTCGTTATATTTTACGACGATATCCACTTGGCCCAGTGCATTTTCCCCTTGGCCTTTAGCGGTTAATTTATAATTGACTAACTCGATCTCTAATCCAGAGATGCGATTGATTGCTTGATATACGGCATCAACAGGGCCGTTGCCGGTGGCGGCTTCTTCTTTGATCTCCGCGCCAATCGCTAATTTTACTGACGCGGTCGCCGTGATACTTGCCCCTGACTGTACCGTGAAGTCATGCAGTACGAAGTGATCGCTCTCATCGGCTTGGTTATTAATGAAAGCTAACGCCTCTAAATCGTAATCAAATACTTGGCCTTTCTTATCAGCTAATTTTAAGAATGCCTCGTATAAGGTATCTAAATTGTAGTCTTGTTCTTGATAACCCATTTCCGCCATACGGTGTTTTACCGCAGCGCGCCCAGAACGTGAGGTCAGGTTTAATTGAACTTGGTGTAAGCCGATAGATTCTGGCGTTAAGATTTCGTAGTTTTCACGGTTTTTCAACACGCCATCTTGGTGAATTCCCGAGGAGTGGGCAAAGGCATTGCTACCGACCACTGCTTTGTTCGCGGGGATAGGCATATTACAAATTTGGCTAACAATTTGGCTTGTACGGTAAATTTCTTGGTGATTGATGCCGGTATGCACATTCATGATGGCATGGCGAGTTTTGATCGCCATAATCACTTCTTCTAAAGCACAGTTGCCCGCGCGTTCGCCTAAGCCATTTAATGTCCCTTCAACCTGACGCGCCCCGGCAGTTACGGCGGCCATTGCGTTGCCGACCGCCATACCTAAGTCGTCGTGGGTGTGCACGGATAAAATGGCTTTATCGATGTTCGGCACACGTTGGATTAATGAAGAGATGATGTTGGCATATTCGTGTGGCAGGGTGTAACCGACGGTATCAGGAATATTGATAGTACGCGCACCCGCATTGATCGCTGCTTCGACGACACGACATAAGTCGTCGATCGGGGTACGACCACCGTCCTCACACGAGAACTCGACATCATCAGTATAGTTCCGTGCACGGCGAATCATATATTCCGCTCGCTCAATGACCTCGGGCAGTGTCGAGCGTAATTTGGTCTCGATATGCATCGGAGAGGTGGCTAAAAAGGTATGAATTCGAAAAGCATCAGCCACCTTTAAGGATTCGTAGGCCGCGTCGATATCTTTTTCTACACAACGCGCTAAGGCGCAAACACGGCTATTTTTGATGGTACGAGCAATGGTTTGCACGGATTCGAAATCCCCCGGAGAGGAAACTGGGAAACCGACTTCCATCACGTCGATTTTCATCCGCTCTAAGGCCAGCGCGATCTGTAATTTATCTTTCACGCTTAAACTCGCCTGTAATGCTTGCTCACCATCGCGTAATGTTGTGTCGAAGATAATGACTTGCTGGCTCATAATTTGCTTCCTTAAATGCTTATATTTGATGGCCTTAGCGCATAAAAAAACCCGCGCTGTTCGGCGCGGGTTTTTCAGTTCTTTCAGGCTTTAATCTTTATTCGTTTTCGCCCACAGAACAACCGCGCTGATATTTAGCGAGGAGGAGGAGTTCTGTGAGTGCAGTGAAACGGATCATTATTGAAGCCTATAGAATCTGTGTGTCCTTATATTGGTACGTGAATTGGCGGGGCATGTCAACGAAAAATTAATCACGTCGTGAATAGGCGAGCCCCCGTTAAGCGATCGGAAGGTCAGATTTTTGTCAGTAATTTTAAGTTAATGATTTTTATATATTAATTCCATATAAATGATTTTCTGATAGATGATTATTCTGCGTTGATGTTCATGCGTGGGGATTTAGTTTGCCGTAATAATCTTATGCGATATTGCTGACTTGAAATAATTCCAGATATCTCTACTGAGGTATTTTCTTTATTTTCCGGCGAGTGACGTGTATCAAACTATATCTGAGTAGGTGTTTAGTTTTTTTATTAGGTTGATGATTCAAATGTCAGAATAATTCTCTATTCATTTCATCGGAGAATTTTTTTCACTTATTTTCCCTGCCGGGAAGTTAAGCGGTATGTTAACGTAAGAAACTTCCCGCTCAGTAAAACATAAAATGATCGACCCTTTAGGGGAGCGGGAGTGACAAGCGTAGATTTTCTTATCACTGAGAAAGTAATCAGTTGTATGAGTGTGAAGCCGGAGGCAGTAATGCAGATGTTGTCAGGAGCAGAAATGGTCATTCAGTCACTGATTGATCAAGGCGTAAAACAGGTGTTCGGTTATCCCGGTGGAGCGGTACTGGATATTTATGATGCGATTCAAACGGTGGGTGGCGTCGACCATATATTAGTGCGTCATGAACAAGCAGCGGTGCATATGGCTGATGCCGTGGCACGTGCAACAGGCGAACCTGGGGTAGTATTAGTCACATCTGGACCTGGCGCAACCAATGCTATCACGGGAATTGCGACGGCATACATGGATTCCATCCCAATGGTTGTCCTCTCCGGACAGGTTGCTTCTTCCTTAATCGGCAGCGATGCGTTTCAAGAGTGCGATATGATTGGTATCTCAAGACCCATCGTTAAACACAGTTTTCTTGTCAAACGCACCGAAGATATTCCTGAGATGATCAAGAAAGCGTTCTGGCTTGCCTCAACCGGTCGTCCGGGGCCAGTGGTCATTGATCTGCCTAAAGACATTCTTAATCCTGCGGTGAAATTACCGTATCACTGGCCAGAAAGCGTGAGTTTACGCTCTTATAATCCAACGGTACAAGGGCATAAGGGGCAGATCAAACGTGCGCTGAGCACGCTGCTGGCGGCGAAGCAGGCCGTGATCTATGCTGGTGGCGGCGTGATTACGGCCAACGCCGAATCCGCTTTGAAAACTGTGGCGGAAACACTGCAATTACCGGTTACCACAACATTAATGGGGTTAGGCTGTTTCCCTGGGACGCACCCGCAAAGCGTTGGCATGTTGGGAATGCACGGTACCTACGAAGCCAATATGACCATGCACAATGCAGACGTCATTTTCGCGGTAGGGGTACGTTTCGATGATCGGACGACCAATAACATTGCAAAGTACTGCCCAGATGCCACGGTAATCCATATCGATATTGATCCGGCGTCTATTTCGAAAACCGTCAATGCGGATGTTCCTGTCGTGGGCGATGCGCGTCAGGTGTTAGAACAGATGGTCGAATTACTCGATAAAACACCGCCTCCTTCTGCGACATTAAGTGCCGAATGGTGGGCGAAGATCGACCAGTGGCGTGCGCGTGATTGTCTGGCTTACTCCACTGAAGGTGAAAAAATTAAACCGCAAGCGGCTATCCGCACATTGTGGAAGCTGACCAAAGGGCAGGCTTATGTCGCGTCCGACGTGGGACAACACCAAATGTTCACGGCGTTACATTATCCTTTCGACCAATCACGGCGTTGGATCAACTCCGGTGGCCTCGGCACGATGGGGTTTGGCTTACCTGCGGCGTTGGGTGTGAAGTTGTGCTTACCTGGAGAGACGGTCGTCTGTGTAACGGGTGATGGGAGTATTCAAATGAATATTCAGGAATTATCGACCGCGTTACAGTACGGATTACCTGTTTTAGTACTGAACCTTAATAACCGTTATTTGGGTATGGTAAAGCAGTGGCAAGACATGATCTACTCGGGGCGTCACTCACATTCTTACATGGAATCTCTACCGAACTTCGTCAAAATAGCAGAAGCTTACGGCCATGTAGGGATCGCGATTACCTCACCGGATGAATTGGAAGCTAAACTTCAACAGGCGCTGGACTTGGTGGCAGAAGGCCGTTTGGTCTTTGTCGATGTGATGGTTGATGGCAGTGAGCACGTTTACCCGATGTTGGTACGCGGAGCTGGGATGAATGAGATGTGGTTAAGCAAGACGGAAAGGAGTGAATAATGCGCCGGATATTATCAGTATTACTGGAAAATGAGTCTGGGGCGTTATCGAGAGTGGTCGGCCTCTTCTCTCAGCGTGGCTATAACATCGAAAGCCTAGCCGTGGCGCCTACCGAAGATCCTACGCTATCGCGTATTACGATCCAAACCATCGGTGATGAGAAAGTGTTGGAGCAGATCGAGAAGCAGCTCCATAAATTAGTCGATGTATTGCGAGTCAATGAGCTAGGGCAGTCGGCTTTCGTCGAACGTGAAGTGATGCTCGTCAAGATTATCGCTGAAGGCACTGCACGCGAAGAGATCAAACGTTGTGCAGATATTTTCCGTGGCCAAATTGTCGATGTCAGTCCTCGTTTCTATACCGTGCAGTTAGTGGGGAGTGCAGAAAAACTGGACGCTTTCTTAACCGCGGTGCGTGCCGTGACCGAGATTGCAGAAGTGGTGCGATCAGGCGTTATCGGAATTTCTCGCGGAGATAAAACCCTTAATTAATCCTCGCTAAGGGAAAGACTTATGACGTCTTTCCCTTTCACACCTGTTGCCTGTTACTGACTGGATAAGGTATATAGTCTTAGGGCCTCAATACGAGACGCCTAAGTGGGTAGTGAAGAGCGAGGGTAGGGTGAAACTAGACGAAATTGCACGACTGGCCGGGGTTTCCAGAACCACCGCTAGCTACGTTATTAACGGTAAGGCTAAGCAGTACCGAGTCAGCGAGAAGACCGTTGAAAAAGTCATGGCAGTTGTGCGGCAGCATAACTATCACCCTAACGCGGTGGCAGCGGGTCTACGAGCAGGCAAAACGCGCTCCATCGGTCTGGTTATTCCTGATCTTGAAAATACCAGTTATACCCGTATTGCGAAACATCTTGAACGTCAAGCTCGCCAACAAGGCTACCAATTGCTCATTGCGTGTTCGGAAGATCAACCTGATAACGAAATGCGCTGTATCGAACATTTGTTACAACGTAAGATCGACGCCCTTATCGTGTCAACCTCACTCCCCGCCCAGCATCCCTTTTATCAACATTGCGCAGAACGTCAGCTACCCGTTATCGCTCTGGACCGACCTTTGGACCAGCGGTTGTTTAGCAGCGTAGTGGGGGCGGACCGTGAAGATGCGTTTGCGCTGGCTGAGGCACAACGTCAGCAGTCGATCGATAACATTCTTTTCTTTGGCGCGCTTCCTGAGCTTTCGGTGAGTTTTCTGCGTGAGCAAGGTTTTCGTGAGGCTTGGCTTGATGACGAGCGACAACCGCAATTTTTATACAGTGACAGCTTTGACCGTCAGCATGCGGCGCGACAATTTACGACCTACCTGCAGCAGAATAGCTTGCCTGGCGCGATATTCACCACGTCATTTGCCTTACTTCAGGGGGTAATGGATGCTTGTTTGTCTACCTTAGGCGAGCTGCCCTCGACCTTATCGATCGCGACCTTCGGAGATCATGAACTATTAGACTTTCTTGCTTGCCCCGTGCTTTCGGCAGGCCAGCGTCACCAAGATATTGCTGAGTGTGTGTTGGCGTTAGTATTGAAAACCCTCGAGCAAAGCGATCTTCCGGAATTGGGGATTACCATTATTCGCCGGCATCTACATGCTCGCGGAGCATTAGTCCGTAAAACGCATTCGCAGTGAATCGCCGCTTAATGGTTAGAATTATTGTATAATCATCCCCGAAGTGTTTTAGATCCTAGTGATTTACAAAGTATCTATTCAAATATGGATTATTCCGTATCAGTGGCGCGTCTTCCTGTAAAAATCATTGAGTTAGCTAAATCCCCTCCTACTAATACGATTTTTCACTATAAAAAAAGCTAGAAATAACAGGAAATATTCCGCGGCAATAGTTAAAGCCGCTTGACAAGCTTTTCCTCCGCTCCGTAAACTCGCTTTGTGGGAAAATGTGGGGCAAAGTGGTGTTTTTTTCCAAAGATAAGGGCATATCATGTTCCGTGGGGCCAACCCTGTAAATTTAGACAGTAAAGGAAGGTTTGCGATGCCAGTGCGCTATCGTGAGCAACTTTATGCACTGTCTGAAGGGAATATGGTTTGCACGATTGATATTCACCAACCTTGTTTACTGCTCTATCCATTGCCGGAATGGGAGCGGATTGAGCGTAAATTAGCGAATTTATCATCGATGAATCCAGCCGAACGTCGTATACAGCGGTTACTGCTGGGACATGCGACGGAAGGGCAGCTTGATACTGCGGGACGACTGCTTTTAACGGCCCCTTTACGTACCCACGCCACTTTAACTAAACACATTATGTTGGTCGGCCAATACAATAAATTTGAGCTTTGGGACGAACAGACTTGGTATGACCAAGTCAAGCAAGACATTAAGGCTGAGCAACATGCTCAGGGTGTATTATCTGAGCGTTTGCAGGACTTATCGTTATAATGATGTCTGACAATTTTAAACATACAACCGTACTGCTCGATGACGCCGTCGACGGGCTAAATATTCAGCCAGAAGGTATCTATATTGATGGTACCTTTGGTCGGGGAGGACACTCCCGATTAATCCTCTCTCAGTTGGGCGAAAAGGGTCGCTTGATCGCGATTGATCGTGATCCACAAGCCATCGCTGCAGCGGAACAAATCGATGACCCGCGTTTTTCAATTATTCACGGCCCTTTCTCACAGCTAGGTGACTACGTAGAGTCTTTAGGTTTAGTGGGTAAAATTGACGGGATTTTGCTTGATCTCGGCGTCTCTTCTCCGCAACTCGACGACGCTGAACGTGGATTTTCCTTTATGCGAGATGGACCTCTGGATATGCGGATGGACCCTTCACAGGGAGAGTCTGCGGCGCAATGGTTAATGCGTGCTGCAGAGGAAGATATTGCCTTTGTGATCAAAACTTATGGTGAAGAGAAATTCGGTAAACGTATTGCACGTGCCATCGTGGAGCGTAACCGCTTAGCGCCGATGACGCGAACCAAAGAGTTAGCCGAGGTAATTGCTGCGGCCATGCCGGTAAAAGACAAGCATAAGCATCCCGCGACCCGCAGTTTCCAAGCGATTCGTATCTGGATTAATAGCGAGTTAGAAGAGATCGAACGCGCCTTAGCGTCTTCTATCAAGGCGTTAGCGCCACAAGGACGACTATCGATTATTAGTTTCCACTCTCTCGAAGACCGTCTGGTGAAGCGTTTTATGCGCACCCATAGTCGCGGTGTACAAGTTCCTGCGGGAGTGCCTATGACTGAGGCACAAATACGGGCGCTGGGGGGAAGAGAACTTCGCTCCTTAGGTAAATCGGTACCAGGCCCGGCAGAAGTCGCCGAAAATCCTCGTGCGCGCAGCTCGGTTTTACGCATCGCAGAAAGGAGTGAAGCGTGATCAACAATGAGCGTCATAGCTTACCCGCCGTTATCGGTGGAGATCTGTTACGACATGGAAAACTTCCCATCATCCTCCTTATTGCAGTGTTAGTGACCTCGATTATGGTGGTCATTACCACCCAAAAGACACGTCTGATCACTGCACAGCGTGAACAGATGGTGTTAGAGAAAGACTCATTAGATATCGAATGGCGAAATCTGATCCTCGAAGAAAATGCCTTAGGTGATCACAGCCGTGTGGAGCGTTTAGCGGTGGAAAAACTGCATATGCAGCATGTTGACCCTTCTCAGGAACATATAGTGGTTCAACCATAGGAATAGAAAACTGATGGCCGGCGCAAAAAAAACGCTGAAAACAAAAAAGCAAGAAATCAAAGCCAACTTTATTCGTTGGCGTTTTGCATTGTTATGCGGCGGTATTCTGCTGGCGTTGGTGGGCCTACTTTCTCGTGTAGCATGGCTACAAGTGGTTAAACCGGAACGCCTGGTGAAAGAGGGCGATATGCGCTCACTCCGCGTGCAATCTGTTCCTAGTTCACGGGGGATGATCAGTGATCGTAATGGCCGACCGCTCGCCGTCAGTGTGCCAGTCAGTGCAATATGGGCCGATCCGAAAGAAGTGAATGCACAGGGGGGGATTGGTTACGACAACCGCTGGAAAGCCTTAGCTGATACACTGTCGCTGTCGCTCGATCAACTCTCTTCGCGG
The DNA here is from genome assembly GCF_900111105.1 of Rosenbergiella nectarea. Taxonomy (GTDB): domain Bacteria; phylum Pseudomonadota; class Gammaproteobacteria; order Enterobacterales; family Enterobacteriaceae; genus Rosenbergiella; species Rosenbergiella nectarea. The sequence goes on from NZ_FOGC01000001.1 coordinate 499,991, forward strand.
ATTAATGCTAACCCGAAAGGCCGCTTTGTTTATCTCGCTCGCCAAGTTAATCCGGCGGTCAGCAGTTATATTCAGAAATTGAAGCTACCGGGAATTAATTTGCGTGAGGAATCTCGTCGCTACTACCCTGCGGGGCAAGTTGCTGCGCACCTGATTGGCTTTACCAATATTGATGGTCAAGGGATTGAAGGCGTCGAAAAAAGCTTTGATAAATGGTTGACTGGTACGCCAGGCGCTCGCATTGTGCGTAAAGATCGCCAAGGTCGCGTGATTGAAGATATCTCCTCGACCGACAGCCGCGTGGCTCACAATCTTACCCTGAGCATTGATGAGCGATTACAAGCGCAAGTCTATCGTGAACTGAACAATGCCGTGGCGTTTAACAAAGCGGAGTCGGGGACGGCCGTCCTGGTCGACGTGAATACGGGTGAAGTGCTCGCGATGGCGAACAGCCCGGCTTATAACCCGAATAATCTCAGTAACACGCCACGTGAAACCATTCGTAACCGCGCGATTACCGATATTTTTGAGCCGGGTTCAACCGTTAAACCGATGGTCGTCATGACGGCACTCAAGCGGGGAGTGGTGCATCCTAGCAGTGTATTAAATACCGTACCCTATCGGATTCATGGCCATGAAATCAAAGATGTCGCTCGTTATAATGAATTAACCTTGACGGGCGTATTACAGAAATCGAGTAACGTGGGGGTATCCCGTTTGGCGTTGGCTATGCCGTCTTCTGCGCTGGTCGAAACCTATTCCCATTTTGGACTAGGCCAGCCGACGAATCTTGGCTTAGTCGGCGAAAGCAAAGGCATTTATCCGCACAAACAGCGTTGGTCTGATATTGAACGTGCGACGTTCTCTTTCGGCTATGGATTGATGGTCACGCCGCTACAACTGGCTCGCGTCTACGCCACTATAGGCAGTTACGGTATTGCTCGTCCTCTATCGATTACCAAGGTTTCCCCGCCCGTTGCCGGAACACGCGCTTTCGATGAGGCGACCGTTAAGACAGTTGTTCATATGATGGAAAGTGTGGCACTCCCTGGCGGCGGTGGCGTAAAAGCGGCGATTAAAGGGTATCGGATTGCGATTAAAACCGGGACAGCCAAAAAAGTCGGCCCTGATGGCCGCTATGTTAATAAGTATATTGCTTATACCGCCGGGGTTGCACCGGCCAGCCGCCCTCGATTCGCCTTAGTGGTGGTGATTAACGATCCACAGGGTGGAAAGTACTATGGGGGCGCTGTCTCGGCACCGGTTTTCGGCGCCATTATGGGCGGGGTTCTACGCACAATGAATGTCGAGCCAGATGCACTGGCAACAGAAAATAAAGAACTGACCAGCGAGGGATCAAGTGACCGATCGTAACCTACAAGAGGTATTAGCACCTTGGGTACCTAACGCTCCTGCACTAGCGCTCAAGGAGATGACACTTGATAGCCGTAATGTTCAGGCTGGCGATCTCTTCGTTGCCGTCGTCGGTCACAGCGTGGATGGCCGAAACTATATTTCACAAGCTATTGCTCAAGGGACTGCGGCGGTTGTTGCCGATGCGCAAGATGTCGCGAAAGATGGCGAAATCCGTGAAGTCGAGGGTGTGCCGGTCATCTATCTTGCCCAATTGTCCGAGCGCTTATCCGCGCTAGCCGGGCGTTTCTATGGCCGCCCGGTCGACGATATGCGAATTGTCGGTGTGACGGGAACGAATGGTAAAACCACTATCACGCAGCTGCTGGCACAGTGGGTGACCTTACTCGGTGAATCCAGCGCCGTCATGGGCACAGTAGGTAACGGCCTGTATGGGCAGCTCGTCGAGAGCGAAAATACCACCGGCTCAGCTATCGATATACAGAGAACGCTGGCAGAATTTTCCGCGCAGCATGCCAGTTTAGTGGCGATGGAAATTTCTTCGCATGGTTTAGTGCAGCACCGTGTAGCGGCTCTCTCTTTCTCTGCGGCAATCTTTACTAATTTAAGCCGTGATCACCTTGATTACCATGGTGATATGGAAAGCTACGCTGCCGCAAAATTAGCGCTATTTACTGAACATCAGGTTGGTGTGAGCATTATCAATGCTGATGATGAGGTTGGCCAGCAATGGCTGACTCAGCTGACGGACGCAGTTGCCGTTAGCGCGCGTGGACTGAGCCTTTCGCAACGACATGGCCTGTGGCTTACCGCCACGGCAATCACCTACCGCGAAGACAGTGTGGGGATACAATTCGACTCCGCTTGGGGGGCGGGTGAATGCGTCAGTGCGTTAATCGGAGAGTTCAATGTCAGTAATGTATTATTAGCCTTAGCAACGCTGTTGGCGTTGGGCTACCCCTTGGAGCAATTACTTACCACAGCGTCTCGACTTTCACCTGTCTGCGGACGGATGGAAGTCTTTAAACAGCCGGGACATGCAGTGGCAGTGGTGGATTATGCCCATACGCCAGATGCCCTCCAAAAGGCCTTAGAAGCGGCGCGGCGTCACTGTCAGGGGCAACTTTGGTGCATTTTCGGTTGTGGTGGCGATCGTGATAGAGGAAAACGCCCGCTGATGGGGGCGATCGCCGAGGAATTTGCCGATCGTGTCGTCATCACCGATGATAATCCTCGTAGTGAAGATCCCGCCTCGATTACTCAAGATATTTTGTCTGGACTGATAGATGCCAGCCACGCGCAAGTCATCGCTGGCCGCGCGCAGGCCATCGCTAAAGTCTTTCAACAGGCTACAGCACAAGACATAGTATTGATCGCTGGAAAAGGCCATGAAGATTATCAGATTATTGGCCATCAGCGGTTCGATTACTCAGACCGTGCGACGGTCGCAACTTTATTAGGAACGATGGCATGATCCCAATAACGAGCGAACAACTTGCGCTGATCACTGCAGGTGAGCAGGTTGGGAAAGACGTTACGCTGAATCATATCACCACCGATACGCGTGAGGTGGTCGAGGGTAGCTTATTCGTCGCATTGATCGGTGAACGATTCGATGCACACCAATTCGCAGCGCAAGCTATCAACGCGGGCGCCCGTGCACTACTGGTGAGCCATCGTTTAGAGGTTTCCGTCACGCAAATCGTGGTAGAAGATACACGTATCGCCTTTGGTAAAATCGGGGCGTGGGTGCGTGAACAAGTGCCCGCTAAAGTGGTCGGTCTGACCGGTTCATCGGGGAAGACCTCGGTGAAAGAGATGACGGCGGCAATCTTAAAACAGTGTGGAGAAACCCTTTACACCGCGGGAAATCTTAATAACGATTTCGGCGTACCAATGACCCTTTTACGTCTCACCCCTGAGCACCGCTTTGCTGTGATCGAGATGGGGGCAAATCATCAAGGAGAGATTGCCTACACCACGCATTTAGTGAAGCCAGAAGTGGCGCTGGTCAATAATCTAGCCGCCGCACACTTAGAAGGTTTCGGGTCAATAGAAGGTGTAGCGAAAGCGAAAGGTGAAATTTTTCAAGGCCTGCCGCCGCAAGGTATTGCGATTCTCAATGCGCAAAGTAATGACCGCGATAAGTGGCAACCCGTATTGGCCGATAAGCGAGTCGTAACCTTTTCCGCTGCAGAGCAGGGGAGAGATGACTACTACGCCACAGACATCAAGGTCATGGGAGAGGGAACCGCCTTTCGTTTACACACGCCCCACGGCGCATGTGAGGTCATTCTTCCACTCCCCGGGCAGCACAATATTGCTAACGCACTCGCTGCTGCTGCACTATCACAATCCGTTGGCGCACCGCTTGAAGCTATCAAACAAGGTCTCGCGACATTAACTGCCGTGCCTGGCAGACTCTTCCCGATTAAATTATCTGAATCGGTACTGTTACTCGATGACTCCTATAACGCGAATGTGGGATCGATGACCGCTGCAGCGCAAGTATTGGCCTCGATGCCGGGCTACCGGATTATGATTGCGGGAGATATGGGGGAGCTAGGGAATGATACCGAATCTTGTCACCGTAAAGTGGGTAAAGCGCTGCATCAAGCTGGCGTCGATAAAGTATTAACCGTTGGTCAATATAGCCAGTGGATCGCGCAAGAGAGTCAGGTCGGAGAAATTTTTGCCAGCAAATCGGCCTTGGCAGAGCGGGCGCGTGAATTAATTCAAGAACATCAGGTTGTGACGCTATTAGTGAAAGGATCACGCAGTGCTGCAATGGAAGAAATAGTAATGACATTACAGGAGAAAGACGCATGTTAGTTTGGCTAGCCGAGCATCTGGCTAAATTTTATTCAGGATTTAACGTCTTCTCGTATTTGACGTTTCGCGCCATTGTCAGCTTATTAACGGCTTTATTTATCTCATTATGGATGGGGCCTCGGTTAATTGCATGGCTGCAGAAATTACAGATTGGACAAGTGGTTCGTAACGACGGCCCCGAGTCACACTTCAGTAAGCGTGGTACACCGACCATGGGGGGGATTATGATACTGACCTCCATTACTATCTCGGTGCTGTTGTGGGCTTACCCTTCCAACCCTTATGTATGGTGTGTGTTGGTGGTACTGATCGGCTACGGCATCGTGGGGTTTGTCGATGATTACCGTAAAGTTGTCCGTAAAGACACGAAAGGCCTAATCGCGCGTTGGAAGTATTTCTGGCAATCGGTGATTGCTCTAGGGGTGGCTTTCGCCCTGTATGCAATTGGCAAAGATACGCCCGCGACACAATTAGTCGTCCCTTTCTTTAAAGATATTATGCCGCAGTTAGGTCTGTTCTATCTGTTCCTGACCTACTTTGTCATTGTCGGTACCAGTAATGCCGTCAATCTGACCGATGGGCTGGACGGTTTAGCGATTATGCCAACCGTATTTGTCGCAGCCGGATTTGGGCTAGTCGCTTGGGCAACGGGTAATGTGAACTTTGCGGACTATCTGCATATTCCTTATCTGCGTCATGCGGGCGAGTTAGTCATTGTCTGTACGGCGATTGTTGGCGCGGGACTCGGCTTCTTATGGTTCAATACTTACCCAGCACAAGTGTTTATGGGTGATGTCGGTTCGTTAGCACTCGGCGGCGCATTAGGCACTATTGCGGTACTACTCCGCCAAGAGTTCTTACTGGTCATTATGGGCGGCGTGTTTGTGGTCGAGACGCTGTCGGTGATTTTACAAGTAGGCTCGTTCAAATTACGTGGGCAGCGCATCTTCCGTATGGCGCCTATCCACCACCACTACGAGTTAAAAGGCTGGCCCGAGCCGCGCGTCATTGTGCGTTTCTGGATCATTTCATTAATGTTAGTGTTGATCGGTCTCGCCACCCTGAAGGTACGTTAATTATGGCAGATTACCAAGGTAGAAAGATTGTTATCGTGGGCTTAGGCATCACTGGCCTGTCTTGTGTTGAGTTTTTCTTGGCGCGAGGCGTTGTGCCCAAGGTGAACGACTCGCGTAACAATCCTCCTGGTATCGATAAACTGCCTGAAAAGGTTGAGCGCTGGGTAGGCGACATAAATAAACAGTGGTTATTAGCGGCTGACCTCATCGTTCTCAGTCCCGGTATCGCGCTGTCACATCCCGCGATTAGCGAGGCTGCGGCAGAAGGGATCGAGATTGTGGGAGATATCGAATTATTCTGTCGCGAAGCGCAGGCTCCCATCGTGGCGATCACCGGTTCAAACGGTAAAAGTACAGTGACTAGTTTAGTGGGTGAGATGTCCCGTGCGGCAGGGCGGCAAACCGCGGTCGGCGGAAACATTGGGCTGCCAGCATTGTCATTATTGAACCCCCAGGTTCAGCTCTATGTCCTTGAGTTATCCAGTTTTCAATTGGAAACTACCCATAGCCTTCACGCGAGCGCAGCAACCATTTTAAATGTGACAGAAGACCATATGGATCGTTATCCACTTGGTTTTCAACAATACCGTGCGGCGAAGCTACGTATTTACGAACAGGCTAAGCACTGTATCGTCAACGTCGACGACGCGATGACCATGCCAGTCCGGGGTGTTGATCGCCGTTGCATTAGTTTCGGCGTGACCTTTGGCGACTACCACCTTAATCAGCAACAAGGTCAGACGTGGTTGCGCGCCAAGGGTGAAAAAGTTCTGAATAGCGATGAAATGCACCTTACTGGCCTACATAACCTGACTAACGCCTTGGCCGCGTTGGCGCTAGCGGAAGCCGTTGGCGTGCCTCGTGCCAGTTGTTTAAAAGCATTAACGACTTTCACGGGGCTGCCGCATCGCTACCAGTTAGTCCATCGAAATGCGGGCGTTGAGTGGATCAACGATTCGAAAGCGACCAATGTAGGCAGTACAGAGGCGGCGCTCAAGGGCCTCCAGTGCCAAGGGACGTTGTGGTTACTCCTTGGTGGAGATGGCAAGTCTGCCGACTTTTCCCCTTTAGAGCGGTTAATACAAGGTAACAATATAAAGGTTTACTGTTTTGGCCGAGATGCGGAATTGTTATTCGCGCTACGTCCTGAAATTTCTGTCCACGTCGACACGCTTGAGGATGCCATGCACGCGATCAGTCAGCAGGTGAAGAAAGGGGATGTTGTATTACTGTCGCCTGCCTGTGCCAGTCTCGATCAATTTAAAAATTATGAACAGCGTGGCGAACGATTTGCGGCGCTAGCGAAGGAGTTGGGCTAATGCATATCCCGGGTCTGAGGCTCTTAGGGTGCGGTATTGCTGCGCTTTCAGAACGGATACAAGATTGGGTAATGGGCACACGGGAAAACGATACTTCCTCGGTGGTACTTTATGACCGAACGTTATTATGGCTGACCTTTGGATTAGCGATCATCGGTTTTGTCATGGTGACCTCGGCATCGGTGCCGGTCGGGCAGCGTATGAATGACGACCCCTTCTATTTTGCTAAACGTGATGCTTTTTATCTGGGGCTAGGTTTCGCCATTTCACTGATTACCTTACGCTTGCCCATGTCATTCTGGCAGAAGTACAGCAATGTGATGCTGTTGCTATCAGTCGTCATGCTGTTGGTGGTCTTAGTCGTGGGGAGCTCGGTCAATGGTGCTTCGCGGTGGATTGCCTTAGGGCCGTTACGTATTCAGCCTGCAGAATTTTCTAAACTCTCGCTCTTTTGTTACCTCGCCAGTTATCTGGTGCGTAAGGTTGACGAAGTACGAAGCAACCTATGGGGCTTTTTAAAACCCATGGGGGTCATGGTGATTTTAGCGGTACTACTCCTGGCACAGCCCGATTTAGGAACAGTAATCGTTCTGTTCGTGACGACCTTGGCGATGTTGTTTTTAGCCGGCGCTAAGCTGTGGCAGTTCTTGGCCATCATTGGCTGTGGGTTATTCTCGGTTGTCTTACTGATCATGGTTGAGCCTTACCGGATGAGGCGTGTAACGTCTTTCTGGAATCCTTGGGCCGATCCTTTTGGTAGTGGTTATCAGTTAACACAATCCTTAATGGCATTCGGACGCGGTGAGTTCTGGGGGCAAGGGCTAGGCAATTCGGTACAGAAACTTGAATACCTGCCAGAGGCACATACCGACTTTATCTTCGCGATTATCGGCGAGGAACTTGGCTATTTTGGTGTGGTTCTCGCGCTATTGATGGTATTCTTTGTGGCATTTCGTGCGATGTCGATTGGACGTAGGGCGCTAGAGCTTGATCAGCGTTTTTCTGGCTTTTTAGCCTGTGCGATAGGTGTATGGTTTAGTTTCCAAGCCTTAGTTAACGTGGGGGCGGCGGCGGGTATGTTACCGACCAAAGGTCTGACATTACCGCTTATTAGTTACGGTGGATCGAGCTTAATAATTATGTCCACGGCGATAGTCCTCCTATTGCGTATCGATTTTGAAACGCGCTTAGCGAAAGCCCATGCGGTAACCCGAGGTAAGCGATGAGTAGTAAAAAACTGATGGTCATGGCGGGCGGTACGGGAGGACACGTGTTCCCAGGCTTAGCAGTGGCCCATCAATTAATGGAAGAAGGTTGGGAAGTCCGTTGGCTCGGTACCGCTGACAGGATGGAAGCCGATTTAGTTCCTAAACATGGCATTGCGATCGATTTTATTAAAATTAATGGATTGCGTGGTAAAGGTGTCAAAGCGCTTTTACAAGCACCTTGGCGTATTTTCTCTGCATGGCGCCAAGCCCGAAAAATTATTAAGCAGTGGCAACCCGACATTGTGTTGGGGATGGGTGGCTATGTTTCGGGTCCCGGCGGATTAGCCGCGTGGAGTTGCGGGGTACCCGTCGTTTTACACGAACAAAATGGAATAGCCGGCCTCACTAACCAATGGTTATCTAAAATTGCTCGGAAAGTTATGCAAGCCTTCCCTGGGGCTTTCCCCAATGCAGAGGTGGTGGGTAATCCTGTGCGTAAAGATGTTCTGGCACTGCCTGCACCGACTCTTCGCTTCCAAGAGAGGGGAGGGCCGCTCAGAGTATTGGTGATGGGGGGCAGTCAAGGGGCACGAATCCTCAATCAGCAACTGCCCGATGTCGCACTAGCGCTAGGGGAGAAAATTACGCTTTGGCACCAAACCGGCAAGGGTAACCAAGCGGGGGTAGAGCAAGATTATCGTCAGCGCGGGGAAGGTCATCATAAAATTACTGAATTTATTGATGATGTGGCTGAAGCTTATGCATGGGCTGATGTGGTGGTGTGCCGTTCCGGTGCGCTAACGGTCAGCGAAATTGCGTCAGCAGGGGTCGCAGCAATCTTCGTCCCTTTCCCACATAAAGATCGTCAACAATATTGGAATGCGTTGTCGCTTGAGAAAGCGGGTGCGGCAGTCATATTGGAGCAGCCGCAGTTTACCGCCCAAGCAGTGATAGAGTGTTTGCAAAAGTGGGATCGTGACACACTATTACGTTATGCCGAAAATGCACAGAAGACCGCTGTCCCTGACTCGACACAGCGTGTTGCACAAGCCATCAAAGATATTGTCGCTCATTAATTTAGGGATGAAGAGTTCATCTCTCGTTAGTTATAGGTAAGAAGTTATTCATGAATACTCAACAATTAGCAAAGTTACGCTCTATCGTGCCGGAAATGAGACGTGTGAAGCACATTCATTTTGTGGGCATTGGTGGCGCTGGTATGGGCGGTATTGCTGAAGTGTTGGCCAATGAAGGGTATCAAATTAGTGGGTCTGATTTGGCACCTAACTCGGTAACGAAACACCTGACAGGCCTTGGTGCGACAATCTATTTCAATCACAGCCCGGAAAATATTCAGGGAGTAAGTGTTGTCGTGGTATCCAGCGCGATTGCCGAAGATAACCCAGAGTTAGTGGCGGCAAGAGATTCCCGTATTCCGGTTATTCGTCGTGCGGAGATGCTTGCAGAATTGATGCGTTTTCGTCATGGCATCGCGATTGCTGGAACACATGGCAAAACGACGACGACAGCCATGGTTTCCAGTATTTACGCCGAAGGCGGGCTCGATCCAACGTTTGTTAACGGTGGATTAGTGAAGGCGGCGGGAACTCATGCACGCCTAGGAAGCAGTCGCTATTTGATTGCAGAAGCAGATGAAAGTGATGCCTCCTTCCTGCATTTACAGCCAATGGTAGCCATAGTAACGAATATTGAAGCCGACCATATGGATACTTACCAAGGCGACTTCGAAAATTTAAAACAGACCTTCATTAACTTTTTACACAATCTGCCTTTCTATGGTCGAGCGGTGTTATGTATTGATGATGAGGTGATCCGTGAATTGCTGCCAGAGGTCGGTCGCCACGTTACCACCTATGGCTTTAGTGACGATGCGGACGTTCGAATCGCAGACTATCGACAGCAGGGCGCTACAGGACGTTTCACTGTTTATCGACAGGATAAGCCGGACATTGCCGTGACGCTGAACGCTCCGGGTCGCCATAATGCCCTAAACGCCACTGCAGCCATTGCCGTGGCTACGGAAGAGGGGATTGAGGACTGCGATATCTTAGCCGCGCTGGAGAGCTTCCAAGGCACTGGGCGTCGCTTTGATGTCTTGGGCGAGTATGCCACCGATACGGTGAGTGGTATTAGCGGCAGTGCCATGTTAGTGGATGATTACGGCCATCATCCGACGGAAGTAGATGCCACCATTAAAGCCGCACGAGCAGGCTGGCCAGATAAAAAAGTCGTTATGGTGTTTCAGCCGCATCGCTACACCAGAACCCGCGACTTATTTGATGATTTTGCCAACGTTCTCTCGAATGTTGATGTATTGTTGATGCTGGATGTTTATTCTGCGGGCGAGGCGCCAATTGCCGGGGCAGATAGCAGAGCACTGTGCCGGTCAGTCCGTCTTCGCGGTAAAGTCGATCCTATATTGGTCACTGATCAAGAAGCGCTACTGGAATTTTTGGCACCCACCCTAAGCGGCAATGATCTGGTATTGCTACAAGGTGCGGGTACGGTGGGGCGTATTGCCCGTCAGCTAGCGGAAAACTGGGGAGTGCCAGCGGTTCACGCTGGAGGTTGAGGGACGCGAGCTATCTAGGAGACCCTGTCTGACGTTGATTGGTTTCCAGGATTTAACAACGCCTAAAATGAATGGTGAGAGTTAACGATAATCAATGATGCTGGAATCGATACCCATTAGGCAGTGACCGCTCGCGTAACGCATAGTGATTCACGCGACTTTCAGGTCTTTATGAACAACATCGTTAATAAGAGAAGCGATAATGGAATGGGGGTTATTTAACGTGATTCATTATTCTGACGCGGATAAATGACCAATAATCAGGGATTGACTGTTTTTTAAGCGGTAATAAGGTGTTGGTTGCAATAATTAGTGACAAAATATTGCCATCAATACAGATTCAGACTATTAATGAATTTTATGGTTATAATGCAAAATATCATTCTGATGAGAAACGATATTTTTTCCTTCACCGTACAGTGTTGGTGAAGTGTACGATTAGCGTCATTATGCAGGGTCAGCATGACCAACAATAGGCTGCCAAGGAAGGTAAATATGACTACTCAGCGCGATAGCAAAGGTCAATTTCAGCTGGATAGCGGTAAAACGGTGCGCATTTTGACTGAGTACACTTTACGCCCAATGGCAGCCAAGCAAGCAGAAAATCAGATCACGCTGCTTGTCCAACAGATTCTGGAGTAAACAGACTGATATGTCTCAGGCTGCACTGAATACGAAAAATAAAGAAACGCAAAAACGTTTACGCTCTGGTCGGAGTAATGGCACTCGTCTTTTTGGCGTGGTTTTTCTTCTGGTGGTCGTGGGTACCATCGTGTTTGGTGGAATAGCGGTCGTAAATTGGATGGATGATGTCTCGCGGTTACCGCTCTCTAAGCTCGTTGTGACCGGTGAAAAGCGCTATACCACGAATGATGATGTGCGCCAAGCGATACTCTCATTAGGGCCGCCAGGAACCTTTATGTCGCAAAATGTCGACATCATTCAGCAACAACTTGAAAGGTTACCTTGGATTAAGCAAGTGAGTGTACGGAAACAATGGCCAGATGAATTAAAGATTCATCTGGTTGAATATGTTCCCGTAGCAAGGTGGAATGAGCAGCATGTCGTCGATGCATCAGGTGTTTCATTTACACTGCCTTTCCATCAGGGCGCGCCCAAACAAGATATGCCACTACTTTATGGACCAGAAGGGAGTGAGAAAGAGGTGATGGCGGCTTTCTACCAGATGGCAACAAAATTGCATACGGTACGTTTAACATTGAAAGCCATCGCGATGACCGCGCGCCACTCTTGGCAGCTTATTACTAGCGATGGTATGAGAATTGAGTTAGGAAGAGGGGAGGATGATAAACGGTTACAGCGCTTTATCACTCTTTACCCAGAACTCGTTAAACAGGCACAAGCGGATAATAAGACTATCAGCTATGTCGATCTTCGTTACGATTCGGGCGCCGCAGTTGGATGGGGCCCCGCACCCGTAGACACGCAAACAGGTAATCAGCAACAAACTCAGGCACAGGCTAAACAACAATGATCAAGGCAACGGACAGAAAACTGGTAGTAGGACTAGAGATTGGCACCGCCAAGGTTGCTGCCCTGGTAGGGGAAATTCTGCCCGACGGTATGGTCAATATTATTGGGGTTGGTAGCTGTCCTTCTCGTGGAATGGATAAGGGCGGTGTTAATGATCTTGAGTCAGTTGTAAAATGCGTACAACGGGCAATTGACCAAGCTGAGTTGATGGCAGATTGCCAAATCTCATCTGTTTACCTTTCGTTATCGGGCAAACATATTAGCTGCCAGAACGAAATCGGGATGGTTCCAATTTCGGAAGAAGAAGTCACACAGGATGATGTAGAGAACGTCGTCCATACAGCGAAGTCCGTACGGGTTCGAGATGAACACCGCATATTGCACGTTATCCCGCAAGAATATGCCATCGATTACCAAGAAGGGATTAAGAACCCTGTCGGTTTATCTGGGGTAAGGATGCATGCTAAAGTGCATCTAATTACTTGTCATAATGATATGGCAAAAAACATTGTTAAAGCGGTTGAACGCTGTGGACTGAAAGTTGACCAACTGATTTTCGCGGGGCTGGCTTCAAGTTATGCAGTGCTCACCGAGGATGAACGCGAACTAGGCGTCTGTGTCGTCGATATTGGTGGTGGCACAATGGACATGGCGGTTTATACTGGCGGTGCGTTACGTCACACTAAAGTGATACCTTATGCAGGTAACGTTGTGACCAGCGATATTGCTTATGCGTTTGGTACGCCACCAACGGACGCCGAAGCGATTAAAGTTCGCCACGGATGCGCTTTAGGGTCTATTGTTGGTAAAGATGAAAATGTGGAAGTCCCGAGTGTGGGGGGAAGACCGCCTCGTAGCTTACAACGACAGACTTTAGCCGAAGTCATCGAACCACGTTATACTGAATTACTGAATCTGGTTAATGATGAGATTCTAGAATTACAAGAACAATTGCGCCAGCAAGGGGTTAAGCACCACCTAGCAGCGGGAATCGTACTGACTGGCGGGGCTGCACAGATCGAAGGCTTAGCCGCATGTGCGCAGCGAGTGTTCCATACTCAAGTAAGAATTGGCCAACCGTTAAACATCACAGGATTAACGGATTACGCGCAAGAAGCTTATTACTCTACCGTCGTGGGTCTTTTACATTACGGTAAAGAATCCCATTTGGGAGACGAGGCGGAGTCATCAAAACACTCATCTGTCAGTACGTGGTTCAAAAAATTTAATAGTTGGTTAAAAAAAGAGTTTTAATTTTGATTAAAGAGGATCATCCTAAGCTTACTGAGTGATCCTCTGGCAACAGGCACATAACGGAGAGTAATCATGTTTGAACCTATGGAATTAACCAACGATGCGGTGATTAAAGTCATCGGCGTCGGGGGTGGCGGCGGTAATGCTGTCGAACACATGGTACGTGAGCGTATCGAAGGTGTTGAGTTCTTCGCAGTGAACACGGATGCACAAGCATTACGTAAAACAGCAGTCGGCCAAACAATCCAAATTGGTAATAACATTACTAAGGGATTAGGGGCGGGTGCTAACCCAGAAGTTGGACGTAATTCAGCTGAAGAGGATCGCGAGGCATTACGTGCAGCTTTGGATGGCGCTGATATGGTATTCATCGCAGCAGGTATGGGCGGTGGTACGGGTACCGGCGCAGCACCTGTTGTCGCTGAGGTAGCAAAAGATCTGGGTATCTTAACCGTTGCGGTGGTCACCAAGCCGTTTAACTTCGAAGGCAAAAAGCGTATGGCTTTTGCTGAACAAGGTATCGCTGAACTGTCTAAACATGTCGACTCCCTGATTACTATTCCAAACGACAAGCTACTTAAAGTTTTGGGTCGTGGTATTTCTTTACTTGACGCTTTCGGTGCGGCGAATGACGTGCTTAAAGGCGCTGTACAGGGTATCGCTGAGCTGATTACTCGCCCAGGTCTAATGAACGTCGACTTTGCTGACGTACGGACTGTGATGTCCGAAATGGGTTACGCAATGATGGGCTCCGGCATTGCCTGCGGTGAAGATCGTGCTGAAGAAGCTGCCGAAATGGCAATTTCAAGCCCACTGTTAGAGGATATCGACCTTTCTGGTGCTCGTGGCGTACTGGTTAACATCACCGCTGGCTTCGATCTGCGTCTAGACGAATTCGAAACGGTCGGTAACACCATCCGTGCGTTTGCATCAGATAACGCAACAGTGGTAATTGGTACTTCTCTTGATCCTGAAATGAACGACGAACTACGTGTAACGGTTGTTGCAACGGGTATTGGTATGGATAAGCGTCCTGAAATTACTCTAGTTACCAACAAAAATAACTCACAACCTGTTGTCGATCATCGCTACCAGCAACACGGTTTGACTCCGTTACCTCAAGAGAACAAACCTGCGGCGAAAGTGGTTAACGAGCCAAGTTCACAGCCGAATAAAGAGCCAGATTATCTCGATATTCCTGCGTTCTTACGTAAGCAAGCAGATTAAGATATTACTGAAAATTGGCGACAATCGCTTTTTGTGCTAAAGTGTACGTCCGTTTATGGGGTATATTCCCGTCTGGAAACAGTAATTTTGCGAGATTGATACGATGATCAAACAAAGGACATTAAAACGTATTGTTCAGGCCACTGGCGTCGGTTTACATACCGGCAAGAAAGTGACGTTGAACCTGCGGCCTGCGCCAGCAAATACTGGGGTCATCTATCGCCGCACTGACTTAAATCCACCGGTTGATTTCCCGGCTGATGCTAAATTTGTGCGCGACACGATGCTTAGTACTTGCCTTATCAATGACCAGGGTATCCGTATCTCTACGGTCGAACATCTTAACTCAGCCCTTGCTGGGTTAGGAATTGATAATATTATTGTCGAAGTCGATGCGCCTGAGATTCCTATTATGGATGGCAGCGCAGCACCCTTCGTTTACTTGCTGTTAGATGCGGGTGTCGAAGAGCTAAATAGTGCGAAGAAATTTTTACGCGTTAAGCAAGCTGTGCGTGTCGAAGATGGCGACAAGTGGGCCGAAGTGAAACCTCACAACGGTTTCTCTCTGGACTTTACTATCGACTTTAAGCATCCCGCAATTGACGCAAGTTCTCAGAACTATCGTCTGAATTTCTCTACAGAAGCGTTTATTCGTCAGATCAGCCGCGCACGGACCTTTGGGTTTATGCGTGACATCGAACAATTACAGTCTCGTGGCCTGTGCCTGGGCGGAAGTCTTGACTGTGCGATCGGATTAGACGACTTCCGTGTCTTGAACGAAGAAGGTCTACGTTTCGATGACGAGTTCGTTCGTCACAAAATGTTAGATGCGATCGGTGATTTGTTTATGTGTGGTCACAACATGATTGGTGCATTCTCTGCATACAAATCTGGCCATGGTTTAAACAATCAATTACTGCAAGCGGTCTTAGCAAATCAGGAAGCTTATGAGTGGGCAACCTTCGAAAGTGAAGCTGAGATCCCGCAGGCGTTTAAACTGAAAAACTTCGTCCTCGCATAATATAATTATTACGGTTAACGCCGTAATATCAGACGGGCCATGCTGATTACTCTCCGTTCAGCTGGCTCGTTTTTTTTTGTATAAAATCTACGCGGTTGATGGCTTTTTCAGTTACACAACGTAATCATTAGTGTGGCATGGGGCGATTGATGCTACTATCAACGTTATTCGGTAGGCAGAACAATCAGGAAAGACTTCACCTATCCTCTATAACGATAATAGACGCTATTTTTCAATATTAATGGATGAATTGTGATTGGTTTGATTTCGCGCTGGGGACAACTGGGCAGACGCTATCTATGGCCGCATCTCTTATTAGGGATAGTCGCGGCAGGTCTGGGGTTGCCTTTTACTAGCGGCCTATTAACCAATACCAACGATACCGCATTATCCAATAAGCTTTCCATTTCTCCGCAAGCACGTATTTACCACATTATACGTTTACATGAACGCGTATTACGTCCTACCTACGTACAAAATTTTTGGCATCAGCAAACGTTACGCACCGTTATTCGCCACCTCTCTTTTTCATTACCGAGAACCCAGAGTCGCGAGCCTGCTTATTCACAGCTTACCGTTAAAAGCCTGGTTGCCCTTTATTCCTTAATTACCTTATTGACGTCTGCAGCGGCATTAAAAGTTAGCCGTCTTATCCGTCAGCGCCCTGTGATTCGAATACCTATTGTGTTTTCAACCGGCCACTGGGTTGCCCAAGTTCAAGGGATACGTGCCGGGCCACTTCACGATAAAAATTAAAAATCATTTAGTCACAACTCGTGAAATTGTTGTCAATATAGAGAATTTATAATCATGGTAATGAAGTTATTAACAAAGATTTTTGGTAGCAGTAATGACCGTACTTTACGCCGTATGCGCAAAGCGGTTGATATAATTAATAAGATGGAACCGGACTTCGTCGCCCTCAGCGACGAGCAATTGAAGTCGAAAACCGGTGAGTTCCGTCAGCGTCTGGAAAAAGGTGAAAGCTTGGAGAGTCTCATTCCAGAAGCTTTTGCTACCGTCCGTGAAGCCAGTAAGCGTGTTTTCAACATGCGTCATTTCGATGTGCAATTATTAGGCGGTATGGTCCTGAACGAGCGTTGCATCGCAGAAATGCGTACTGGTGAAGGTAAGACCCTAACGGCAACACTCCCGGCATACCTTAACGCATTGAGTGGCAAAGGTGTTCACGTCGTGACAGTGAACGACTACCTTGCGCAGCGTGATGCCGAAAATAACCGCCCATTATTTGAGTTTCTAGGCCTTACAATTGGTATCAACTTACCGGGTATGCAAGCGCCTGCTAAACGTGAAGCTTACGCAGCAGACATTACCTACGGTACCAATAACGAATATGGCTTCGATTACTTACGCGATAACATGGCATTCAGCCCGGAAGAGCGTGTCCAGCGTAAACTGCACTATGCTTTGGTCGATGAAGTTGACTCCATCTTGATTGACGAAGCGCGTACACCGTTGATCATTTCTGGCCCTGCAGAAGATAGTTCTGAACTTTATATTCAAGTTAACAAAATTATCCCGCATTTGGTTCGTCAAGATAAAGAAGACTCCGATACTTTCCAAGGTGAAGGTGACTTCTCTGTGGATGAGAAAGCGCGTCAAGTGCATTTAACCGAACGCGGTCTAGTGAAAATTGAGCAGTTACTCGTGGCACAGAACATCATGGAAGAAGGCGAGTCCCTCTACTCGCCAACTAACATCATGTTGATGCACCATGTCACGGCAGCGTTACGTGCGCATGCGCTCTTTACGCGCGATGTCGATTACATCGTTAAAGATGGTGAAGTTATCATCGTCGATGAGCATACCGGACGTACCATGCAAGGTCGTCGCTGGTCCGAGGGTCTGCACCAGGCGGTTGAAGCAAAAGAAGGCGTTGACATCCAGAATGAGAACCAAACTCTGGCTTCCATTACTTTCCAGAACTACTTCCGTATCTACGAAAAACTCGCCGGGATGACCGGTACTGCAGATACCGAGGCTTTCGAATTTAGCAGTATCTATAAGCTGGATACTATTGTGGTTCCCACCAACCGTCCAATGGTGCGTAAAGACAATGCTGACTTGGTCTACATGACTGAGAAAGAAAAAATTGACGCGATTATTGAAGATATTAAAGATTGTACTTCTCGCGGCCAGCCGGTATTGGTCGGTACTATCTCGATCGAAAAATCCGAAGTTGTTGCAGAGGCTTTAGCGCGCGCCGGAATCAAGCATAGCGTATTGAACGCTAAGTTCCACGCCAGTGAAGCGGATATTATTGCACAAGCTGGACAGCCAGGGGCAGTCACCATCGCGACTAACATGGCCGGACGTGGTACCGACATTATGTTAGGCGGAAGCTGGCACGCCGAAGTTGAAGCGTTGACCGATCCAACCGACGCGGAGATCGCGGCAATTAAAGAAGCGTGGCAAGTGCGTCACGATGCGGTACTTGACGCGGGCGGATTACACATTATCGGTACGGAGCGTCATGAATCGCGCCGCATCGACAACCAGCTACGTGGCCGTGCAGGTCGTCAAGGGGACAAAGGTTCATCACGCTTCTATCTTTCAATGGAAGATGCGTTGATGCGTATTTTCGCCTCGGACCGTGTTTCAGGTATGATGCGTAAACTGGGTATGAAGCCAGGTGAAGCGATCGAGCACCCATGGGTCACCAAAGCTATCGCGAACGCACAACGTAAAGTTGAAAGCCGTAACTTCGATATTCGTAAGCAATTACTGGAATACGATGATGTGGCAAACGACCAACGTAAAGCCATCTACTCGCAGCGTAATGAACTGTTAGACGTTTCGGATGTAAGTGAAACGATCAACAGTATTCGTGAAGATGTCTTGAGCTCAACGATCAGTCAATTCATTCCACCGCAATCGCTTGAAGAGATGTGGGATGTGTCAGGTTTAGAAGAACGCCTGCGTACAGATTTCGAGCTTCATCTTCCGCTTACCGAGTGGTTAGATAAAGAGCCAGAATTACACGAAGAAGTTTTACGTGAACGTATTCTGCAGCACTCCCTGCAACAATATGCCGATAAAGAAGCGGCGGTGGGTGTAGACACCATGCGCAGTTTTGAAAAAGGGATTATGTTGCAGACGCTGGATACGCTTTGGAAAGAGCACCTCGCGGCAATGGACTACTTACGTCAAGGTATCCATTTACGCGGTTATGCTCAGAAAGATCCTAAGCAAGAGTACAAGCGTGAATCTTTTGCGATGTTCGCAAGTATGCTTGAAGGACTGAAATATGAAGTTGTCAGCACCTTAAGTAAAGTCCAAGTCCGTATGCCTGAAGAGGTTGAAGCCATGGAGCAGCAGTTCCGTGACGAAGCTGAGCGTTTAGCCGAGCAACAACAGCTTAGCCACTTAGACGACGAAACTGCCGCAGCAAATGAAATGGCCAACCAAGCAGCAGAGCGTAAAGTCGGTCGTAACGACTTATGTCCATGCGGTTCTGGTAAAAAATACAAACAGTGCCATGGACGTTTAGCATAGTTTATTCTGTAAAGTAGCAGTCATCAGAGAAGGTCCATGGAAACATGGGCCTTTTATTGTTTAGCGGGGCATAAGTAATGAAAAATCTACAGGTTGCAGTCGGGATCATTCGTAATGCTAAGAAAGAAATCTTTCTTACTCAACGAGCATCGACCTCACATATGGCGAATAAGTGGGAATTTCCAGGTGGCAAAATCGAAGCCGGTGAGACGGCGTTAGAAGGGCTTACCCGCGAATTGATGGAAGAAACGGGGATCACTGTTACCGAGGCTCATCCTATTGGTACCGCTAGCCATACTTATCAGGAGGTTAGCGTTACCCTCCATTTTTACTTAGTAGAACAGTGGCAGGGCGAACCTTGGGGTAAAGAAGGTCAGCCTCAACGCTGGATAGCCCAAGCTGACTTACAGGCTGATGAGTTCCCGCCAGCAAATATTGTGATGGTCGAACGATTAGTGAAAGGCGAACTGTAGTCGCCAATCTGTAAGATTTACTCTGGGTCTTTCTCGCTCCATGCCTCATGGTCAAAATGCGTTGGCTGACCTGGAATAGATTTCTCTTCAGCCGCCCATTCACCCAGATCGATCATTTGGCAACGCTTAGAGCAGAAAGGGCGCCAAGCGCTTAACTCGTCCCAAATCACCTCTTTTTGGCATTGTGGGCAGTTAACAGTGGTGGTTTCGGATTGCATAAGGCCTCTTAGCAGCAAGCGAGTTGGAATAATAAATTTTCCGGGACTCTACCATCGTTTTCTAATGGAAAAAAGCGAATTGAAAAACGCGCTTTATGACCGGAGACTTGCGGGTAAATCTCATCTTCGCTCGTTAATTTGATCCGAACGAGGTCTTTATTTTCCGCCGAGTGTTGATAAAAACCTTGGTGGGTCTGCGCCTCATTAAACCGTCCACTCTGTCTGATTAGATGAAGAATAGCCTGTAAACCGAGGTGTAATGCTTCTAATCCTGAGTACCACTGATCAAGCTGAGCTTGACGTTTTTCTAAGGGTAGATGTAGCCAAAGATGTAATGTCGGCGTATCAAAGTTACAATAGCCGCCGGGAATTGAGAGACGTTGACGCAATTGGCCAATAAAACGATCTTCTTTAAATGTCGACCCAAATTTCGGCGCAGTATTAATACTATGGCTATGCGCGCTAAGTTCGCTCATCAATTGGTTAACGGCTTGCACGTCGATATCCGGCACTGATAGCCATTGGTTTAGCTTACTTTGCTGCCTTTCTAACTCTTTAAGTAAGTCTGCCCGCAATTCACTCCGTTCAAAAATATCGAGTAACTCTGTTAGGGTTCGTAAAAAGAGTAAGCAAGCCTCCGGCGAGCTAGCATTGTTTGAGGCCGTCAGTTGCTGCAGCAAATATTCAACGCGCAGCCAACTGCGCATTTTCTCGTTAAGGGGATACTCGAAAATGATGGGTGACTGGGTCATAGATTGCGCCCCTTATATTCTGATGCTAATTGGTTGTAGGTCAAAATAAGCTGAGAGACTTTCTCGGCTAAAGCGCTTTTCGATAAATTATTATCGATAATATCATCGGCGATGGCTAATCTTTGTTGTCGTGTGGCTTGAGAGTGAATGATAGCTAAAGCTTGCGAACGAGAGATGCTATCGCGTTTATAGACTCGCTCAATTTGCTTCTCTTCTTCGCTATCCACCACAATCACGCGTTGGGCAAGGTGCTGTAGCTGATTTTCGACTAAAAGTGGCACTACCCAGAGACACCACTGACCAGAGCATTGCGTAATTTTTTGCTGGGTTCTTTGTTGGATCAATGGATGTAACAAGTTGTTCAGCCATTGTTTATGCTTAGGGTCGGAGAAAATAATCTCGCGCAATTGCTTTCGGTCGAGTTGCCCGTTGTCCAGCAGAATGTGACGACCAAAATAGTCTCTCATCGTTGCTAAGGCTGGTTGGCCAGGTTCAACGACTTCCCGAGCGATCAGGTCTGCATCGATAATCTCGATCTGCCTTGCAGCAAAGAGATCGGCAACAGTTGATTTACCACTCGCAATGCCACCGGTAAGCGCCACGATATAAGCCATAGTATTCACCCAACCTCAATTTTTAGTACCGCTTTTGCGCACTATTCTCAGTTATTGGGGTAAGTATGAAGCGGATAAGCAAGGGTGTAAACCTTGCCAATTCATGAATAGTTAACTTAACGCCTCTCCCAAATAGAATATCGGTAAGTACATTGCGATGACCACACCCCCTACCAACCCTCCGCTGACAGCGAGCATAATAGGTTCAACTCGCTGAGTGAGACGCCGGCTAAGGGTTGAGGCTTGATTCGAATACCAAATGGCTAATTGGGAAAATGCGTTATCGAGCTGCCCGGTTTCTTCAGCTGATCGAATCAGGAGTAGGGATAATGGGGGATAGTGATCGTTATAGGCCATGGCTTGTGAGAGTTTTTCCCCATGATGAAGCCGTTGATAAACCTCCTCAATCCCTTTTTTCCATAAAGGTGAGGTAAATAGTCCCGCGACAAGTTGTAAGCCATGAAGGAGAGTGAGCCCCGATTGTTGCGTACTGGAGAGGGTAGAAAAGAGTAGTGAGAGCTGCCTGCTCCGCCAGACTTCACCCAGAAGCGGTATTGAGAGTAACAGTTGGTGGCGTACCCGTTTCCAGGTTGGGTAACGATGCTCACAGTAGTGGAGAATGGGCAGAACTAGTGCGGTGATAATGCAGAGTAGGGGCAATAAAACGTTAAGATACTGGGGGGCGCTTATCAATAATTGTGTAAGGTATGGCAAGGGGGCGTTCAGGGATTGGTACATCAATGCAAACTCTGGCAGCACAAAGGTAAGTAGTCCAGTAGTGGTACAGACTAAAAAGAGTAAGGTGATACAAGGATAGCGTAATGCAGCAATGAGTTCTTCTTTCATAGCCTGTTGCTGCTCTAATAGCTTAACCACCTGTAAGCAGCTATTTGGCAAGTGGCCGGTGAGCTCTCCGGCACTGATCAAAGCCGGTAGGGTGGGTGGAAAAATTTGAGGCCACTGGCTGAGAGCTGTCGAGAGCTTTTCCCCTGCGGAAATTTTTTTCAGTAATAACTCGATAACGATTCGCCAAGCTAGCGAAGGCTGGTTACTCATCAATAAATTGAGGCTGGCTGATAACGTGAGTCCTGCATTAAGCATAGATTCCAATTGTTGAAAGAAGACGATGAGTGTTTTGAGCTGCCAAACCTTCATCATGCGATGGGGCTTCAGTTTGAAATGGTAAGTAATGATCCCTTCCGCCAGCAACTGTTGTTCACCCTGCTCTCGGTGAGTGCAGAGTTGATAGCCGGAGCAGTATTCGCCGTTGAGTGACACTCCCTGCCAAGAATAGAGATTAAGCTGCTTCATTATCCATTCCAACGACACGAAGCAGTTCTTGATAAGTGGTGATCCCCTGCGTCACTGCATGCAGTCCGGCCTCAAATAAATTGTCTAGCCTTCTTTCACGCAAGAGCACACGGAGTTTTTGTGGGGAGGTCTGCTGAATAATGGCATGCTTTATCGCTGAATCGATAGGGAGCAATTCAAACAGGGCGTGGCGGCCACTATAACCGGAGAGACAAAATTGGCAGCCTATCGCTAGCCAATGTTCATAGGATTTCAACGGTAAGTGAGCAGGTAAGGGGTCGGGGGACGAGAGGCGACACCGCTGGCATAAACGTCTCACGAGGCGTTGAGCAACAATGAGTTTTAATGCGCTGGCAGTGAGGTATTCGACAACCCCCATTTGTGTTAATCGGCTTAATGTATCGACAGTAGAGTTGGTATGTAATGTGCTGAGGACTAAATGGCCGGTTTGAGCCGCTTTAATCGCGATATCGGCCGTTTGATTATCTCTAATTTCACCAATCATTAAGATATCGGGATCTTGGCGTAATAAGGCACGTAAGATCGTTGGAAAATCCAGTCCCGCCTTTAGATTAATTTGTGTTTGATTGATGCCCGGGATAACTAATTCAATAGGATCTTCTACGCTGCAGAGGTTGCGTTCCACACTATTGAGGGCGTTTAGGGCGCTATAGAGTGTGACAGTTTTACCACTGCCGGTGGGGCCAGTGACAATAATTAATCCCTGAGGAGCAGCTAATGCAGCCTTAAATACGGCTAACTGCGCAGGAGGTATACCAATATTCTCTAACCGTAGATCCCCTCTGAATGCCTCGAGTAATCGTAAAACGACTTTTTCACCAAATTTAGTGGGTAGGGTCGCCAGACGGAATGAGTAATTTGCCTCTTGGTAAGTTAAGCTAAGTTGGCCATCTTGCGGGCGACGGTTTTCCGCAATATCGACGCCTGCGAGTAGTTTAAATCGGCTGCTGATTGCATTGGTTTCGACGGGGGGCAACTCACCATAGACATATAATACACCGTCGACTCTGAAGCGGATTTTTGCTCCTAGGGCATGGGGTTCAATATGAATATCAGAGGCCTTTTGTTGCACCGCATGACATAAAATGGTTTGGCAAAAGTCGATAGTCGTCGCGTTGTCTTCGCCTTTATATTCTGCTTGTAAAGAGAGCGAATTCGGAGCAGGTTGCTGGTAGGTAAAGTATTCTTGTTTAGAGACCGATTTTATGGTGATTTTTTTCTGGCAGGTAAATGCGAGATGATTTATATCCTCTGAGGAGGGCGGAGACATGACTAGCAGACAGAGTGATTCGTTATCTTCATACGTGATCCGCGCCGGATGATTTTCGCAGAATACTTTAAGAGGTGTGGTCTCTGCACTCATGGCCTATTCTCCCCATCATCATAGCGAAGCTGACGTTCACAGTTTTCTTGTAAGGTCCGATTGACGGCTGTACAACGGCGTTGCCAACTCAATGCACCAAGTTCTGGTTGAAGCGTAGGAATAAGTTCTGCACTGAGACCCGTTAAGGTATTGCCTCCTTGCGCATGTATGACGCCGTTATTAACGGTTAATTCGGTGACATAGCGAGTTGTACGCGGAAGGGGGATCCCTTCTTGACCACTATGGCAAGTGTTAAGCTGTCCTTTTTCCAGGGCGCACAGTTCTACCGCCGTTTTATAGGGCTGTAAGACTTGGAGTAAATCGGTGAGTGCAGCCTTTTGCAGATAACCTTGGTAAGCCGGGATACCCAGCGAACTTAAAATGGCAATGATCGCAATAACGA
The DNA here is from genome assembly GCF_900111105.1 of Rosenbergiella nectarea. GTDB lineage: Bacteria > Pseudomonadota > Gammaproteobacteria > Enterobacterales > Enterobacteriaceae > Rosenbergiella > Rosenbergiella nectarea. The sequence goes on from NZ_FOGC01000001.1 coordinate 524,060, forward strand.
TCATCAATTCGATTAACGTAAATCCTTGTTCCATGATGCTGTTCCTAAGCGGTTAAAATGACTTTTTTAAAGAGGATGAGAGCGTTTAGGAAGGGAGGATAATCAATCTAGGGTTTAGCTGCACAATGTGAATATTTTTTCTCAAGCAGTTGCACAAAGCTTGTGAGGTATCGCGGAAGACCTATGGTAATCTTGAATAAAATCTGGCTTGTTGTTGGCCACCCTCGTTTAATCAAAAGGGCCGCTTAGATAAGTGGTAAATAACACTGACATGTTAATGATAAAAGATCATTGGTTGACCGTTGCGCGCCAAGTCCCCTCAACGCATTACAATGAACGTCCCGAGGGGGAGGCCCCACGTTTGCTGGTGGTTCATAATATTAGTCTGCCTCTGGGTAAATTTGGGGGGCCATATATTGATCAACTGTTTACCGGAACATTATGCGCGCAAGAGCACCCCTATTTTGCACAAATTGCTGACTTGCGTGTTGCAGCGCATTGTCTTATCCGTCGAGAAGGTGAGATAGTGCAATATGTTCCTTTCGATAAGCGAGCTTGGCATGCTGGCCAGTCGATCTACAAAGGCATCGAAAACTGTAATGATTTTTCTATAGGCATAGAGCTTGAAGGTACCGATGAATTACCTTACACCGAGGAGCAATATCGGGCTTTGACTGCCGTTACCCAGTCTCTTATTGAAACCTATGCTTTAGAGAAAGAAAATATTACTGGGCATAGTGATATCGCGCCAGGCCGTAAAACGGATCCTGGGCCCTCTTTTGATTGGGACTATTTTCATTCACTCATTCATCACACTGATCATCTAGGGAGTAGAGTTAAGTCATGACGTTATTTACGCTATTACTCGTTCTCATTTGCGAGCGGTTATTTAAGTGGGGAGAGCATTGGCAGCTTGAACATCGACTTGTTCCACTGTTTCGTAAGCAACAACACTTTTCATTAATTCGTACGGTAGGATTAATGGTGCTGGTGATGCTTGTCTTTACGTTACTCCTTCACGCAATCGAAGGGGTGTTATTCGGTGTAGTGTCGCTGGTGGTATGGATTTTAGTCGGGGTGCTCTGCATTGGAGCAGGCCAAAGTCGCCAACATTACCGTGACTACTTGCATTCAGCCAACCAACAGGACGTGACCGGCCACCAAGCAATGGCGGAGGAGCTGAGTGTGATACACCCCATGTCGAGTCAGATCAGCGACAAGCTCTATTTACGCGAACTACAAAATGCACTGCTATGGATTAATTATCGTTTCTACTTAGCACCTTTGTTCTGGTTTGTGGTGGGAGCAAACTATGGTCCGGTCTTCTTACTTGGTTATGCCTTTCTGCGAGCGTGGCAGGGATGGTTGGCTAAGCAAAGTCGTCAGCGTCGTGAACAGTCGGGGGTCGATGTTCTGTTGTTCTGGATTGATTGGATCCCCGTCAGAATTGTTGGGTTAGCTTACGCTTTCTTAGGGCATGGAGAGAAAGCACTGCCGGCATGGTGGCGCTTTATAACAGATTTTCGGCATAAGCCTTATCATGTGCTGTCTGTGTTAGCGCAGTTCTCATTGGAACGTGACCCTTGTAAAGACAAGGTTGAAATGCCCAGAATTGCAGTGGCGCTTGCTAAACGTATTACCTTAGTTATCGTACTGATAACCGCCGTTTTGACATTGACAGGAGTTATTCTTTAAAAAAAGGGGGAAATTGATCCCCCTTTATTTTTATCGTGTTGTTTTAATTTTGATCAGATAACCAACACCTAAAATAGCGACCCAAACAGGGATTAACCCTACTGAAATAGCCATGCCCGGAATGGTGAGCATAATGCCCAAGATGGCGATCATAAAGAGTAGGCAAACCCAGTTTCCAAGGGGATAAAACAGAGCAGGGAAACGTGGGGTTACCCCTTGTTTGATCTTCGCTTTACGAAAACGCATATGCGCCATGCTGATCATTGCCCAATTGATGACCAGTGCAGAAACGACTAACGCCATCAATAACCCAAAGGCCTCTCCTGGCATAAGGTAGTTGAGCAGAACGACCAAGGCAGTCGCCAGTGCTGAAAAGCCTAACGCAACATAGGGGACGCCACGCTTATCGACATTAAGCAACGCTTTAGGGCCATTACCTTGTTTCGCTAAACCATATAACATGCGGCTATTCGAATACACGCAGCTGTTATAGACGGATAACGCGGCCGTTAAGATGACGACATTCAGCGTGTTCGCGACTAACTTATCACCCAGTTCATGGAAAATAAGGACGAAAGGGCTGGTACCTTCAATGACTTTTGTCCAAGGGTAAAGTGATAGTAGTATCGCAAGAGAACCCATATAGAAGATCAAAATACGATAGATGACCTGATTGGTCGCTTTAGGGATGCTTTGTTGAGGATCTGCGGCTTCTGCGGCAGTAATGCCGACCAGTTCTAGCCCCCCAAATGAAAACATGATGATGACCATCGCCGTAATCAACCCACCAACGCCATGTGGGAAGAAGCCGCCCTGCGCCCAAATATTTGTTACGGAGGCTTGAGGTCCACCATGCCCACTCAATAGCAACCATGCGCCAAAGGCAATCATTCCTATTACTGCAGCAACTTTAATAATGGAAAACCAGAACTCCAGTTCACCGTAAATTTTCACGTTGGCGAGATTGATGGCGTTGATCAGTACAAAAAATACCGCTGCAGAAACCCAAGTAGGGATTTCTGGCCACCAGTATTGAATGTAGAGGCCCACTGCAGAAAGCTCGGCCATCGCCACCAAGACATAGAGTACCCAATAGTTCCAGCCCGATGCGAAGCCGGCGAAGCTGCCCCAATATTTGTAAGCGAAATGGCTAAAAGAACCGGCTACGGGTTCTTCAACAATCATTTCACCTAATTGGCGCATGATCATAAAGGCGATAAAACCGCCGATGGCATATCCCAACAGTACTGAAGGGCCCGCCATTTTGATGGTTTGTGCTAACCCCAAAAAGAGTCCAGTCCCGACGGCTCCTCCTAGGGCGATTAACTGAATATGCCTATTTTTCAGCCCCCGTTTCAACGAACCTGCTTGTTGCTCGCTCATAAATTCCTCTTGCGTAGTGTTCTCGACCTTCATTTCAGGCTGTAAGGAGAATGTGACAGACTGTGTCATTTATTTTACGGGTTTATGGCAGTGAATTACTACGTCGAATGTGAGGAATTATCAGATATTTGCCGTGCAGTCTCGAAAAACGAGCGATTTTCAGGGTTATAATATTCTTCTCTTTGAGCATTTAATATGGATAATATCGGGCCGATCCGGCTAATTACGGTGGGTTGTTTTAGCTAGGCTTGCTCTAAAGCTATTTGATAATGAAGTGATTGCGGGTCATAAAGCTCTTTTTTCGTTCCGAGAGTGACGCATGAGACATAGTCTAAAGGCGAGATAAATTTTTTGATCTAGAGCCTACTTTAGTGAACGCAATATAGACAGTAGGTAAATGTTTTGTTAGCTTAGCGCCTCTTGTGGGAAATTGGTATGACCAATTCAAAAGAGCAACAATGACTACGAGTATGATGGCTTACAGTAAAATCAGGCAGCCCAAGCTATCTGATGTCATAGAGCAACAGGTAGAGTCCCTCATTATGGAAGGGACACTTCGACCTGGTGAGAAGCTTCCACCAGAACGCGAACTTGCTCGACAATTTGATGTCTCTCGTCCTTCGGTACGGGAGGCTATTTTACGTTTGGAAGCAAAGGGATTATTGCATCGCCGACATGGTGGTGGCACCTACGTACAAGACAGCCTATGGCAGAGTGTAAGCGACCCTTTAATTGGATTATTGGCGCAACACGGCGAATCACAATTCGATTTACTCGAAATGCGCCATGCACTGGAAGGCATTGCAGCGTATTATGCAGCACTGCGTGGGACGGAAGATGACCTATTACGTATCAACCACTATCACTTGGCAATCCAAGAGGCACAAGATAGCGGTGATTTAGACGTAGAAGCGGATGCGGTTATTGATTATCAAATCACCGTCACTGAAGCGGCGCACAATGTGGTATTGCTGCATTTGGTCCGAGCAATGGGGCCAATACTTAAGCAAAATGTGCGTTCAAATTTTGAATTACTTTACTCTCGCCGCGATATGCTGGCGAAAGTGAGTGGGCACCGTGCAAGAATTTATGAAGCGATTATTGCGCGGCAGCCAGAAAAAGCCCGTGAAGAATCTAACTCGCACTTGGCTTTTCTTGAAGAAATTTTATTGGAGAGAAACCGGGAGCAATCCCGCCGTGAGCGTTCATTACGTCGCTTACAGCAACGAAAAGATTGAGTCACCTAGGGTTAAAGAGCGGAGATTGGCATGATGATACGTCATGGCCTTTACTCAGCAACGTTATCAATTTCAATGTACAGACACAGATAAGGAATACCCCATGTCAGACCGTCTACATAATGACGTGGATCCGATTGAAACTCGCGACTGGCTACAGGCGATTGAATCGGTCATCCGTGAAGAAGGTGTTGAACGCGCGCAATATTTAATTGATCAAGTATTGCATGCGGCTCGCAATGGTGGTGTGAACGTAGCATCTGGATCAGCGATCAAAGACTACATTAATACTATCCCAACGGAAGAAGAGCCTACATATCCAGGTAATACGAGTTTAGAACGTCGTATCCGTTCAGCTATCCGCTGGAATGCGATCATGACCGTACTACGCGCGTCTAAAAAAGATTTGGAGCTGGGTGGACATATGGCCTCTTTCCAATCTTCCGCTACCATTTATGAAGTCTGCTTTAACCACTTCTTCCGTGCGCGTACCGAAAAAGATGGCGGTGACTTAGTTTACTTCCAAGGCCACATCTCTCCAGGTGTCTATGCTCGCGCCTTCCTCGAGGGTCGTCTGACCGAAGAGCAAATGAATAATTTCCGTCAAGAAGTTGACGGTAAAGGTCTTTCCTCTTACCCGCATCCTAAATTGATGCCTGATTTTTGGCAGTTCCCAACCGTATCAATGGGGTTGGGACCGCTGGGCGCTATCTATCAAGCTAAATTCTTAAAATATCTTGAGCATCGCGGCTTAAAAGAGACGTCAGCACAAACGGTTTATGCTTTCTTAGGTGACGGTGAGATGGATGAGCCTGAATCTAAAGGGGCAATCACCATCGCGACACGCGAAAAATTAGACAACTTAGTGTTCGTGATTAACTGTAACTTACAGCGCCTAGATGGCCCGGTTACAGGTAATGGTAAGATCATTAATGAGTTAGAAGGGATCTTCGGCGGCGCTGGCTGGGAAGTCATTAAAGTGATCTGGGGCGGTCGCTGGGATGAGCTGCTGCGTAAAGATACTAGCGGTAAGTTGATCCAGCTGATGAACGAAACCGTTGATGGTGACTACCAAACCTTCAAATCTCGTGATGGCGCTTATGTGCGTGAGCACTTCTTTGGCCGCTATCCAGAAACCGCTGCATTAGTCAAGGATATGTCGGACGAAGCGATCTGGTCACTGAACCGTGGCGGACACGATCCGAAGAAAATCTATGCGGCATTTAAAAAAGCGCAAGATACCAAGGATAAGCCTGTCGTGATCCTTGCTCATACCGTGAAAGGTTATGGGATGGGTGAAACGGCTGAAGGTAAAAACATTGCTCACCAAGTGAAGAAAATGAACATGGAAGGCGTGCGTTACATCCGTGACCGCTTCAATGTTCCTGTCACCGATGAGAATCTTGAAAAGCTTCCTTATGTGACCTTCTCCGAAGACTCTGAAGAGTACAAATATCTGCATAAGCAGCGTGAGAACCTAGGCGGTTATCTGCCTACGCGGCAAGCAGAGTTTACTGAAGAGCTGGAAATGCCAGCCTTAAGCGAATTCCAATCCTTGTTGGAAGAGCAGAATAAAGAGATTTCAACCACTATCGCCTTCGTTCGTGCGTTAAATGTGATGTTGAAAAATAAATCGATCAAAGAACGTCTTGTCCCGATTTTAGCCGACGAAGCGCGTACTTTCGGTATGGAAGGACTCTTCCGTCAGATCGGTATCTACAGCCCGAATGGTCAGCAATATACTCCGCAAGACCGTGAGCAAGTCGCGTACTACAAAGAAGACGAGAAAGGTCAGATCCTGCAAGAAGGTATCAATGAGTTGGGTGCGGGTGCATCGTGGTTAGCGGCAGCGACCTCTTATAGCACTAACAACTTGCCGATGATCCCGTTCTATATCTACTACTCAATGTTTGGATTCCAACGTATCGGTGATCTTTGCTGGGCTGCAGGTGATCAACAAGCACGTGGTTTCTTAATCGGTGGGACATCAGGTCGTACGACCTTGAACGGTGAAGGTTTACAGCACGAAGATGGTCATAGCCACATCCAATCGCTGACTATCCCTAACTGTATCTCTTATGATCCCGCTTATGCTTACGAAGTCGCTGTCATTATGCAAGATGGCTTAGAGCGTATGTACGGTAAATCGCAAGAGAACGTTTACTACTACATCACGACTCTGAACGAAAACTACCATATGCCAGCCATGCCAGAAGGCGCTGAAGAAGGTATCCGTAAAGGAATCTACAAGCTTGATACGCTAGAAGGTAATAAAGGTAAAGTTCAGTTGCTGGGTTCAGGGGCAATTCTTCGCCATGTACGTGAAGCGGCCAAAATCTTGTCTGAAGATTATGGCGTCGGTTCTGATGTGTATAGCGTGACCTCCTTCACTGAGTTGGCGCGTGACGGTCAAGATTGTGAGCGTTGGAACATGTTACACCCAGCGGAAGAGCCTCGTGTACCGTACATCTCTCAAATTCTGAGCGATGTACCAGCGGTTGCGTCAACCGATTATATGAAACTCTTTGCTGAACAAGTTCGCACTTACGTGCCAGCCAGTGATTATCGGGTATTGGGTACCGATGGCTTTGGTCGCTCGGATAGCCGTGAAAACTTACGTCATCACTTCGAAGTTGATGCCTCCTATGTTGTCGTCGCGGCACTGGGTGAATTAGCAAAACGGGGTGAAGTTGACAAACAAGTGGTTGTTGATGCGATTAAGAAATTCAATATTGACGCAGACAAAGTCAATCCACGTCTGGCGTAAGAGGTAATAGTAGATGTCAATTGAGATCAAAGTTCCGGATATCGGTTCAGACGAAGTTGAAGTCACCGAGATCTTGGTTAAGGTCGGAGACAAAGTTGAAGTCGAACAGTCTCTGCTTACGGTTGAAGGCGATAAAGCCTCAATGGAAGTGCCTTCACCTCAAGCAGGCGTGATTAAAGAGATTAACGTTGCGACAGGCGATAAAGTCGAAACGGGATCATTAATCATGATCTTCGAAAGCGAAGAAAAGGCAGCAGCAGCCCCTGAGGCTGCTCAACCCGCCGCGGAGAAAGCTCCGACAGCTTCGGCTTCCGCTTCGGTAAAAGACGTGATGGTGCCAGATATTGGCGGTGATGAAGTGGAAGTCACTGAGATCCTGGTCAAGGCCGGCGATACCGTTGAACTTGAGCAGTCGCTACTTACCGTTGAAGGCGATAAAGCGTCAATGGAAGTGCCTGCGCCTTTTGCTGGAAAAGTGAAAGAGATCAAAGTCAATACCGGCGATAAAGTGAATACCGGCTCATTGATTATGACGTTCGAGGTGGCTGGTGAAGCTGCGGCCCCTGCTAGCGCGCCTTCTGCGCAAGAAGAGTCTGCGCCAGCGGCGGCGGCCAAAGGTTCAGCTAATCAAGTGGTTAATGTGCCTGATATCGGTGGCGACGAAGTCGAAGTGACGGAAATTCTGGTGAAAGTGGGTGATAAGGTTTCACTTGAACAATCACTGATCACCGTTGAAGGCGATAAAGCATCGATGGAAGTTCCGGCACCTTTCGCGGGTACGGTCACCGAGATTCAAGTCGCTGTTGGCGACAAAGTCAGTACTGGTTCTGCCATCATGGTCTTTAGCAGCGATGCGCCAGCCGCTGAAAAAGCGTCTGCACCTGCGCCAGAAAAACCGGCCGCTCCAGCCCCAGCGAAGGCTGCTGCAACTACCGCTCCATCCGCTGCGCCTACCGCGAAGGATGAGTTCGCTGAAAATAGCGCTTATGTGCACGCGACGCCTGTTATTCGTCGGCTTGCGCGCGAATTTGGGGTGAACTTAGCGAAAGTCAACGCGACTGGCCGTAAAGGGCGTATCGTTAAAGAAGACGTTCAAGCTTACATCAAAGAGGCACTAAAACGTGCGGATGCAGCACCTGCTGCGGCAAGTGGCCTCCCAGGAATGTTGCCTTGGCCGAAAGTAGATTTCAGTAAGTTTGGTGAAGTTGAAGAAGTTGAGTTAGGCCGTATCCAGAAAATTTCTGGCGCCAACCTCAGCCGTAACTGGATGGTGATCCCACACGTTACTCACTTCGATGAGTCAGACATTACCGAGCTGGAAGCTTTCCGTAAGCAACAGAACGTTGAAGCAGATAAACAAAAACTGGACGTAAAAATTACGCCAGTCGTGTTTATTATGAAAGCCGTGGCGAAGGCGCTTGAAGCCTACCCTCGTTTCAATAGTTCCCTATCGGAAGACGCGCAACGCTTAACGTTGAAGAAATACATCAACATTGGTGTCGCGGTCGATACGCCAAATGGGTTAGTTGTACCGGTATTCCGTGATGTGAACAAGAAAGGCATTATCGAACTTTCTCGTGAACTGATGGAAATCTCTAAGAAAGCTCGTGCGGGTAAACTGACAGCCTCCGATATGCAAGGCGGTTGCTTTACGATTTCAAGCTTAGGCGGTTTGGGAACAACTTCCTTCACGCCAATCGTCAATGCCCCTGAGGTCGCGATTTTAGGTGTCTCTAAGTCCTCGATGAAACCCGTTTGGAATGGTAAAGAGTTTGCTCCACGTTTAATGCTGCCACTCTCACTCTCGTTCGACCACCGAGTGATTGATGGAGCAGAAGGCGCACGCTTTATCTCCTATCTTGGTCAGGTACTTGGCGATATTCGTCGTCTCGTTATGTAATATCTTGAGGTCGGCGCTTGCCGGCCTCAATCTCATTTGGGACTAGGGCGAAATTTTAATTGTGAAATAATGCGCTAATCCCCAAAACAACCAACCTTTACGCAATCTCGTTTGCACAATTTTAACAATTATGTAAACTCTTGCATTACATAGGTTCCGGGAAAATAAGTGTATAAATTGTCATTGCGCTGTATCCCCGGAGAATCGAATAAGAGGTCATGATGAGTACAGAGATTAAAGCCCAAGTTGTGGTACTTGGAGCCGGTCCTGCAGGTTATTCTGCAGCATTTCGCTGCGCCGATTTAGGCTTAGAAACCGTATTGGTTGAGCGTTACAGCACTCTAGGTGGAGTCTGTTTGAATGTCGGTTGTATTCCATCTAAAGCATTATTACACGTCGCAAAAGTCATCGAAGAAGCGAAAGCATTGGAAGCTCACGGTATTGTTTTCGGAAAACCTGAAACGGATATTGATAAAGTTCGCGCTTGGAAAGACAAAGTCATTGGACAATTAACCGGTGGTCTTGCGGGAATGGCAAAAGGCCGTAAAGTGACCGTAGTGAATGGACTGGGTAAATTCACGGGGGCTAACACGCTAGCGGTTGAAGGCGAAAACGGAACGACCACGATTAACTTTGACAACGCCATCATTGCGGCAGGTTCTCGCCCAATTACTTTACCGTTTATCCCACATGATGATCCCCGTGTATGGGATTCGACTGACGCACTCGCACTCACTACTGTCCCTGAGCGCCTATTGGTAATGGGTGGCGGAATCATTGGGCTAGAGATGGGTACAGTTTACCATGCATTAGGCTCGACGATTGATGTGGTCGAGATGTTTGACCAAGTGATCCCAGCTGCAGACAAAGATGTGGTGAAAGTCTTTACTAAGCGTATTAGCAAGCAATTCAATCTAATGCTTGAGACTAAAGTCACCGCCGTTGAAGCGAAGGAAGACGGGATCTATGTGACGATGGAAGGTAAAAAAGCGCCTTCTGAACCACAGCGTTACGACGCAGTATTGGTCGCCATCGGCCGTGTTCCAAATGGTAAAAACCTAGATGCTGAGAATGCTGGGGTGACTGTCGATGAGCGTGGTTTTATCCGTGTCGATAAGCAACTCCGTACCAACGTACCGCATATCTACGCCATTGGCGATATCGTCGGCCAACCGATGCTGGCACATAAAGGCGTGCATGAAGGACATGTTGCTGCAGAAGTCATCGCCGGTAAAAAACATTACTTTGATCCAAAAGTGATCCCATCCATTGCGTACACTGAGCCAGAAGTTGCTTGGGTCGGTTTAACTGAAAAAGAAGCGAAAGAACAAGGAATTAGCTACGAAACCGCGACATTCCCTTGGGCAGCGTCAGGTCGTGCGATCGCTTCAGATTGCGCAGACGGGATGACGAAGCTGATCTTCGATAAAGAGACACACCGTGTAATCGGTGGCGCTATCGTCGGGACTAACGGTGGCGAGCTACTGGGTGAAATTGGTCTTGCGATCGAGATGGGCTGTGATGCAGAAGACATCGCGCTGACTATCCATGCTCACCCAACGTTACACGAGTCTATCGGTCTGGCTGCGGAAGTATTTGAAGGAAGCATTACCGATCTGCCTAACCCTAAAGCTAAGAAAAAGTAAGCGTTACTTAGCGATGCTTTACTCTATACCGCGATAACGTATCGCGGTTTTTTTTTGCCTAAAGTTGCTGAACAAGCCGTGTGAACAACAATTAAAATGCTCGACAGCGGTCGAAAATAAGCGTTTAGTAAGATAATGATTTCAACCTATACGTGGTAGAAATGTGATTAACGCCATGAGAGTCACATAGCACTAACGGGTATCGGTAAAGGCTACATTTGAACGGGTTCGAGGCATTGCCGCGAAAGTCGCGCAGCATGATCCCCTAACACCCTGTCACAAAGAGTTATTTTTATCACGATACCGCTTTTTATTTAGTAGTCATTATGTTGTGTTTTTGTAAACAGATTAACAAAGAATAAAAATACTGCTATTCTCAGTGAGCTAAACCGACCATCAAAAACCTATAAAAAGATAATAATTTATCGGTAGTAGAGGGTTGAAAAGCTATAACAATGTGAGCGAGGAGAACGTCGTGCTAGAAGAATACCGTGAGCACGTTGCTGAACGTGCTGCCCAAGGGATCGTACCTAAGCCTTTAGAGGCGACCCAAATGGCTGGCCTAGTAGAATTACTCAAAAATCCCCCCCAAGGCGAAGAAGAGTTTCTGGTCGACTTATTAGTGAATCGAGTTCCGCCGGGTGTAGATGAAGCGGCCTATGTCAAAGCTGGTTTCTTAGCGGCCGTAGCAAAAGGCGAAACTGCATCGCCATTAATATCTCGTGAAAAAGCCACTGAACTTTTAGGGACGATGCAAGGCGGATATAATATCCATCCTTTAATCGAACTATTAGAAGATGACACTCTGGCCCCTATTGCAGCAAAAGCCCTATCCCACACCCTGCTAATGTTTGATAATTTTTATGACGTTGAGGAAAAAGCGAAAGCGGGTAATGCCTACGCCGAGCAAATTCTTAAGTCGTGGGCGGAAGCCGAATGGTTCAAAGCGCGTCCTGAATTAGCCGAAAAGATCACCGTAACCGTCTTTAAAGTAACCGGTGAAACGAATACGGATGATTTATCCCCCGCTCCAGATGCATGGTCCCGTCCTGATATCCCATTACATGCTTTAGCTATGCTGAAAAACGAGCGTGAAGGGATAGTGCCAGACGAGCCGGGTAATGTCGGTCCAATTAAACAAATCGAGCAACTCGCTGCCCAAGGTTACCCACTAGCCTATGTTGGGGATGTTGTGGGAACCGGTTCTTCACGGAAATCAGCCACGAACTCTGTGTTATGGTTTATGGGGGATGATATCCCGCATGTACCGAACAAGAAGGGCGGTGGAGTGGTATTGGGCACTAAAATCGCCCCGATTTTCTTTAACACTATGGAAGATGCTGGGGCATTACCGATCGAGGTCGATGTCAGCGATCTGAATATGGGCGATGTGATTGATATCTACCCTTACAAGGGTGAAATCTGTCGCCATGATACCGATGAAGTGCTGGTTCGTTTCGAACTGAAAACCGAAGTCTTATTGGACGAAGTCCGGGCGGGTGGCCGTATTCCACTGATTATTGGCCGTGGACTGACGACTAAAGCGCGTGAATCGCTCGATTTACCCGTTAGCGATGTATTCCGCAGTGCAAAACCCGTTGAAACCAGTACGCGTGGCTACTCCTTAGCACAAAAAATGGTGGGCCGTGCTTGTGGTGTCGACGGTATACGCCCAGGAGAATATTGCGAGCCGAAAATGACCTCGGTAGGGTCTCAGGATACCACCGGACCCATGACGCGTGATGAACTTAAAGATCTCGCTTGCTTAGGTTTCTCCGCCGACTTAGTCATGCAGTCATTCTGTCATACTGCGGCTTACCCTAAACCAGTGGATGTTCAAACCCACCATACGCTACCCGATTTCATCATGAACCGTGGTGGCGTTTCACTGCGCCCAGGCGATGGTATTATTCATAGTTGGTTAAACCGTATGCTATTACCTGATACTGTCGGCACGGGTGGAGACTCACATACCCGTTTCCCTATCGGTATCTCATTCCCTGCTGGCTCTGGATTAGTCGCCTTTGCGGCGGCAACAGGTGTGATGCCTCTCGATATGCCTGAGTCAGTACTGGTGCGGTTCAAAGGCGAACGTCAACCTGGTATTACGCTGCGCGATCTGGTTCATGCGATCCCTCTTTATGCGATTAAACAAGGACTGCTTACCGTAGAAAAGAAAGGTAAAAAGAACGTTTTCTCTGGCCGTATCTTAGAAATCGAAGGGTTACCTGACTTAAAAGTTGAGCAAGCCTTTGAGCTTTCGGATGCCTCAGCAGAACGTTCAGCGGCAGGTTGTACGATCAAGTTAGATCAAGCGCCGATCATTGAATACCTTAACTCGAATATCGTGCTGTTGAAGTGGATGATCGCCGAAGGTTATGGTGATCGTCGTACCATTGAACGTCGTATTCAAAACATGGAAAAATGGCTGGCTGATCCACAATTGCTTGAAGGCGATGCGGATGCTGAGTACGCAGCGATTATTGAGATCGACCTTTCAGAGATTAAAGAACCGATCCTCTGCGCACCTAACGATCCTGATGACGCGCGTGTGCTCTCCGATGTTCAGGGTGAGAAGATCGACGAAGTCTTTATCGGCTCATGTATGACCAATATTGGTCACTTCCGTGCAGCAGGTAAACTGCTCGATAAATTCAAAGGCCAACTTCCAACCCGGCTGTGGGTCGCTCCCCCCACTAAGATGGATGCGGCACAACTGACGGAAGAGGGCTATTACAGCATCTTTGGTAAAAGTGGCGCGCGTGTTGAGATCCCTGGCTGCTCACTCTGTATGGGTAACCAAGCTCGCGTCGCGGAAGGGGCTACAGTTGTTTCAACATCAACCCGTAACTTCCCTAACCGCCTTGGTCAAGGGGCTAATGTTTTCTTAGCCTCGGCTGAACTTGCTGCGGTCTCTGCATTACTGGGCAAATTACCGACGGCAGATGAGTACCAGACCTATATGAATGAAGTGGATAAGAGTGCCGATGATACTTATCGTTACCTCAACTTTGACCGCCTCAACCAATATACGTCTAAAGCGGATGAAGTTATTTTCCAAAGCGCGGTGTAATTAGCACTCGCCTATGAAATAATAATCTAACCGAAAAGGGGAGCCAATGGCTCCCCTTTTTATCGTTGTGGGGGCAGCATCCCCCAGTCCTGGCGAAAAGAGGAATCATCATGGATTATCAGTTTGTTAAAGATATAGAGGGCCGCGTCCGTGTGCAGATGTCGATGGATCATGAAGTGATTGGACAATGGTTTAACGAAGAAGTGAATGCCGACTCGGCACTCCTGGATGCGGTGGTTACCGGCGCAACACAGGTCAAAGGCACAGAGCTACAATGGCAACATGTCGGGCGTGAATACACTATCGCATTGAGTGACGATGAGGTGATGATTCAAGCGAACTTATTGGCGATAAGTGTAGATGAACTGGATGAAGGAATGAGTTACTACGACCAAGAATCCCTCGCGTTTTGTGGTTTTGAGGATTTCTTTGCGTTAGTTGACGCATATCGCCAATTTAGTGGTCAGTGAGATTGTTTATTCACAAAAGCCAATAGCCCTAAGGTTTTCTCTGCTAAGAGATGACATTTCTGTTTGCTATCGACACGGATACCGCGTAAATCTGCGTAGCTGCTTTCACCACGCTGTTGCATATTGAAGCGATTATAATTACTCAAATTCCAGCCATTGTTGCGCGCAAAATTGATGAGTGCATTACGGATTTGTGGATCGGGCAGGTCTTGATATCCACAATCGTTTTTAAGATAAATAAAGACAGCGGTGAGATCGGCCATATCGTCGGCTTGCGAATCGTCTAAGGCATAGCAATTGCTCGATAACTGTAAAAATAGTGGAATAAAGAGTATTTTAACTAAGGTTTTCATGAAAATTCTCATCACTACAAATATCAATTAACGTTATCACAGAATAGGGAATAATGACGACAGGTTTACGCAGAGAACGCTTGACCTTGCCATAGGGGGATAGCGTAACGTCAATGACTGGATAATTAGAGGGGATACGTATGCAACGTCGAGATTTTATCAAGCTCAGCTCATTACTGATTGGCGCAGGAGCACTGCCTGCATGGAGCCGAGTGGCCTTATCAGGACAGCGACCACTTCTTACTACGCCTAGCTTACTTGAACCCGACCTGCATCAACGCATCGATTTAACTGCGATGGCCGGGACTAGCGTCTGGAATAATCACTCGGTATCGACGTGGGGTTACAATGGTCGCTATTTAGGGCCGGCGATTAAACTCCGACGCAACCAGCCTGTTTCATTGCGCGTGCATAATCACCTGCCGGTCGATACGACGGTTCACTGGCATGGTTTAGTGGTGGGAGGCGAGGTTGATGGCGGTCCGCAGGAGGTGATCCGAGCGGGGGCACAGCGAGAAGTCACTTTTACGCCCGATCAACCTGCAGCGACCTGCTGGTATCATCCTCATCCGCATATGACCTCGGGTTTCCAAGTCGCCAAAGGACTCGCGGGTATGCTTGTTATTGAAGACGAACATATCAAAACATTACGGATCCCCGCGCAATGGGGCGTTGACGATATTCCACTGGTATTCCAGGATAAAAAATTGACTGATGCGGGCACGGATATCGATTACCAGCTCGATATTATGCATGCGGCGGTGGGATGGTTTGGCGACATGATGTTGACCAATGGTAGCCAATATCCACAAGTCGCGTTACCGAACGGCTGGGTACGTTTACGGCTATTGAATGGCTGTAATGCTCGGTCGATGAATTTGGCGCTTAGCCATGACCACCCCTTTTACGTTATTGCCAGTGATGGGGGGTTATTGGCTGAGCCGGTTAAGGTTGAGCAATTGGCTATGTTACCCGGTGAACGTTTTGAGGTGATGATAGAGTTAACCGATACTAAGCCGTTTGATCTTGTTACTCTGCCGGTGACGCAAATGGGGATGACTCTCCCACCTTTTGACCAGCCCTTACCCCTATTAAAAATTCTCCCGCTACGCATTGGTGGCGGGGCAGAATTACCCGATCATCTCGCAACATTACCTACGTTGCCGAGTAGTGAAGGACTGACGCGCCGCCGTATAGCCCTATCGATGGATAAACAGCTTGATACCCTCGGGATGCAGCAATTAATGCAGCGTTATGGTCATCAAGCGATGGCGGGAATGCCGATGCACCACTCTATGCCGATGGCAGATAACACCGATAACTCCCATCAGCAACACGGGCATGCAATGTCAAGCATGCAGGGTATGCCAAAAGCTACGCAAGGCTATGATTTTCATCAGGGTAATAAGATTAATGGCAAGGCTTACCAAATTGGGGATATTGCTTGGCAAAGCCCTCAAGGCCAGCATGAGATTTGGGAGATCAGTGGCGAAGGCGACATGATGTTACACCCTTTCCATATCCATGGAACACAGTATCGGATTCTGCGCGAAAATGACCAGCCGGTTGCGGCGCATCGCCAAGGTTTGAAAGATACCGTTCGAGTTGAGGGTGGGGTGAGCCAAGTATTGGTCTCCTTCCCGCATACTGCCGATCATCAGACCCCCTACATGGCCCACTGTCATTTATTAGAGCATGAAGATACTGGCATGATGATGAGTTTCACTGTCGGTAAGTAGGATGAATTAAGCACGATACAGGGTTTTTATCTCGATTAGATTCCCTGTTATACTGCAGCCCCTGAATTTAAGCTGTAAATTTCTGGGGGTGATATATCCCACCCTTTCAGGACTTTTACGCTTTGCCGCACAATGAAAACTGAGTACTCTCAGTGAGATAGAGATTATGAAACATACCGTTGAAGTGATGATTTCCGAGCAGGAAATAAAGAACCGTGTTACAGAATTAGGGCAACAGATCACCACCGCCTACCAAGATCGTGGCAGAGAGATGGTGTTAGTAGGACTACTACGCGGTTCATTTATGTTTATGGCGGACCTTTGTCGGGCGATTGACGTTTCTCACGAAGTTGATTTCATTACTGCCTCAAGTTACGGAAATGGCATGTCTTCAACGCGAGATGTAAAAATACTGAAAGATTTGGATGAAGATATCCGCGGTAAAGATGTCTTGATCGTAGAAGATATTATCGACTCGGGTAATACATTGAGCAAAGTGCGCGAAATCTTACAATTACGTGAGCCTGCTTCCGTCGCGATCTGTACCTTATTGGATAAACCCGAGCGTCGTGAAGTTGACGTTACCGTGGAATATGTCGGTTTCTCAATCCCTGATGAGTTCGTTGTCGGCTACGGAATCGATTATGCTCAACGCTATCGTCACCTCCCTTACGTTGGACGTGTCGTCCCTGAGTAACGGGTAAATAGCACAAAGTTTCAGGCCAGCCTTGCTGGCCTGTTCTATAATGGACAGCGAGTAAGTGGTTGCACGCAGCGTTGAGACTCAAGGTCGCCTCGGTATGTTCAGGCGTTGTGCGTCAGGGGATTGACCTGACGACGGTGGCATATCAGTTTTCACTTCATCTTGTGATGACACGAGATCCTTAAAGATATTTCTCTCTGTGTACCGTTAGATTTCTCTGCCACTTCGAGAAGTGGGGGGAGTCAACGCTTGAGTATGAACAGAATGCCGATAGGTTTATATCGAGTCGCGATCAGCTTTACCAACGCTTTATTCAAGAGCGTATGCTTAATCTGTTAAGGGTCGTGGCGGTACAATAAAGACCACTAACCCTCTTTGATACTGCTTCAGGGCGGTCATTCAGATCCATTCATTACCTCCTTCCACCATAAGGTTGAATGAGGACTTTTTTTAAATACTCATCTGTCATAAACAGGCGTGGAGTTGATATGAATTATGCACTGGAAATTTCCGGGCTAACAAAAACGTATGGCAATCAAGTTCAAGCGTTAAAAGGGATCGATTTAACGGTGGAAGCAGGAGATTTCTACGCGCTACTCGGCCCAAATGGGGCAGGAAAGTCAACGACTATCGGGATTATCAGTTCGTTAGTGAATAAGTCCTCGGGAACTGTCCGCGTGTTTGGTCATGACCTCGATACTGATAAAGTACGCGCCAAACTTCAGCTTGGCTTGGTCCCGCAAGAGTTTAATTTCAACCCCTTCGAAAGTGTCCTACAGGTAGTGACCAACCAAGCAGGGTATTACGGCGTAGAGAAAAAACTGGCCTTAGTGAGAGCCGAGAAGTACTTACGACAACTCGATTTGTGGGAAAAGCGTCACCAAAAATCACGGATGCTGTCCGGAGGGATGAAGCGACGTCTAATGATTGCCCGCGCCTTAATGCATGAGCCTAAGTTACTGATTCTCGATGAACCCACCGCCGGGGTGGATATTGAACTACGGCGTTCAATGTGGGGATTTCTAAAGCAGCTCAATGAAGCCGGAACGACCATCATCCTCACCACACACTATCTGGAAGAAGCGGAAATGCTATGCCGAAATATCGGCATCATTCAACGTGGTGAGTTGGTTGAAAATACCAGTATGAAGGCGTTGCTCGCCAAAGTGGTCTCGGAAACCTTTATTCTGGATCTCGCTCCTCACACGGCTCCCGCGGTATTAGAGGGCTTCCAGTACGACGTTATCGATGGCACAACCTTAGAGGTCGAAGTGCTGCGTGAGCAAGGAATTAATCAAGTCTTTAGCCAGCTTTCTGCCCAGAATATTCAAGTATTGAGTATGCGAAATAAGGCAAATCGCTTGGAAGAGCTATTTGTAGATTTAGTGAGTAACACGGGGAAAGATAATTAATGGCACACTTATATTGGGTTGCACTTAAGCGGCTATGGGCGAAAGAAATCCATCGTTTCGGACGTATTTGGATCCAAACCTTAGTTCCGCCAGTTATTACCATGACGCTCTATTTTATCATTTTTGGTAATCTGATTGGATCGCGTATCGGGGATATGCATGGATTTACTTACATGCAATTTATCGTACCGGGACTGATTATGATGTCGGTGATCACTAACTCTTACGCCAACGTTGCCTCATCCTTTTTTAGTGCTAAATTTCAGCATAACATCGAAGAGTTGTTGGTCGCCCCGGTCCCTACCCACATCATTATTGCAGGCTATGTGGGCGGTGGCGTTGCGCGGGGGATTTGCGTTGGCGCATTGGTGACCGCCATTTCACTGCTATTCGTTCCTTTTCATGTCTTCTATTGGCCAATGGTGGCATTAACTATTCTACTGACGGCTATCGTCTTCTCTTTGGCAGGCTTATTGAACGCTGTTTTTGCTCGTAGCTTTGACGATATTAGCCTGATCCCGACCTTTGTATTGACTCCTCTCACCTATTTGGGCGGCGTCTTTTATTCGTTATCGTTATTGCCACCTTTTTGGCAAGCGGTATCCAAGCTGAACCCGATTGTTTATATGATTAGTGGTTTTCGCTATGGTTTTCTGGGGATCCAAGATGTGCCAGTACCCTTGACGCTAGCGATACTCGTGGTTTTTGTGGCAGTGTTTTATGCGATTGTCTGGGCGTTAATCGAACGGGGTAAAGGGTTACGCAGTTAACCCCCTCAACACCTGATAGCCATAGTGTGAGGAGGTAACGCATCACACTATGGCAGTGTCACTTGCTGATTGTCGATCAGTCGGGCTTTCCCCAACCATGCCGCCATGAGAATAACTGCCTTAGGGCTGTGAGAGGTTAATGGCAGTAGATTCTCCGCATCACAGATAGCAATACCATCGGGCTGCCATCCCTTTTCCGTCAAACTCGCCACAGCGCTATCGATAATGGCGGTATGATCTTGATCACCTTGCCGTAAACGTTCGGCCATTGAGTTCATGACCTGACTCAGTTGAACCGCTTGCTGGCGTTCAGCGTCAGTGAGATAGCCATTACGTGAGCTGAGGGCAAGGCCGTCTTCAGCGCGGACTGTCGGTACACCAACAATTGTGATGGGATAATTAAGGTCGATCACCATTTTACGAATAATGGCTAATTGCTGAAAATCTTTCTCGCCAAAACACGCCACATCCGGTTGAACGATATTAAATAATTTACTGACCACCGTGCTCACACCGCGAAAATGTCCAGGGCGACTGGCACCTTCTAACAGCTCAGAGAGACCCGGCACATGAACAAAGGATTGCTCGGTGAGCCCTGTTGGGTAGAGTGCGTTGGCTGCAGGGGCAAACAATAGATCCGCTTTATCAGATAATAGTTGCTGATCATTCTCAAGCGTACGCGGATAGCGCGCTAAGTCATCTGGCCGATCAAACTGCATCGGGTTAACGAAGATAGAGACGACAACACAATCCGCTAACTGTTTCGCTCGCTCCACTAGAGTGATATGTCCCTGATGGAGATTTCCCATGGTCGGGACAAAAGCAATGGTTTTGCCTTGGCGACGTAAATCGCTCAACTGTTGTTGCAGGGCGGGTATTTCATGAAAAGTCTGCATGGCAAGAAATCTATCCTTTAAAGCTGTGGGCTAACTCGGGGAAAGTCCCGTCTTGCACTTGGCGCTGGTATTGGGCAACGGCGAGTGCAATCGATCCGGTTTCAGTTAAGAAGTTTTTCGCGAATTTGGGGACATAGCCAGAAGTAATGCCGATAACATCTTGCATCACTAAAATTTGACCATCGGTATCAGCCCCTGCACCAATCCCGATCACCGGAATTGATAGTGCTTCGGTAATGCGTTTTGCCAAGGAAATCGGCACGCACTCCAGTACCAGTAGCTGCATACCCGCGGCTTCGAGGGTTAGCGCATCATTGAGAAGTTGTTCAGCTTGTTCTTCCGTTTTACCTTGGACCTGATAGCCGCCAAAGATGTTTACCGATTGGGGGGTTAATCCTAGATGACCGCATACGGGGACTGCACGTTCAGTGAGATGACGAATGGTCTCTGCCAGCCATGCTCCCCCTTCGATCTTGACCATATTCGCACCGGCCTGCATGACGCGCGCAGCATTGTGACCGGCTTGTTCAAGGGTTGGATAGCTCATGAAGGGTAAGTCGGTAAGCAGTAAGACGTTTGGCGCACCTTGACGCACATGACGGGTATGGTAAACCATATCATCGACGGTAACGGGAACCGTTGAGTCATGCCCTTGAATCGTCATGCCAAGGGAGTCGCCGACCAGTAATACGGGAATATCTTGCTCGGCGAACAGTCTCGCGAAGCTATAATCATACGCCGTAAGTGAGGCGAATTTTTTACCTTCAAGTTTCCACTGACGTAAATTTTTCAGGGTGATAGATGTCATTATAAACTCTTGTCAAGGATGCACATGGCGCGAAGTTTACAGTAACTTGTTCTTGACTGGAATCCCTGCCGACTTTAGGCGGTTACCACAGGGTAATGGTTGAGCTGTCTAACGAGGCTAAGCAGCTTACTATGCTGCCCTTGTCACCAAGGGGCAGATCACCCGCTACTTCTGCTAGGGGGACGAGCATGAATGCGCGGTTGTGCATGTCGTAATGAGGCAGTGTCAGTCGTGTGCTATTCATGTGCTGTTCGCCGAAAAGAAGTAGGTCAAGATCGAGGGTACGCGGACCCCAACGTTCGTCTTTACGTTCTCGGCCTTGTTCCCATTCGATTCGTTGGGTATGGTCTAGCAGCGCTAGAGGTGATAATTCCGTCTCCAGCACCACCACGGCGTTCAAAAAGTCAGGCTGATCTTGTGGGCCATAAGGTGGTGTTCGGTAAAAGGAGGACGTCTTGACCAGCGTTGAGGCAGGCAAGGCCGCGAGGGCGGCAATCGCCCTCTGGCACTGATCGAGTGGGTCCCGTAAATTGCTACCGAGTGCAATATAGACACGAGCCATATTAACTCTCGTTTCGACGTGAGGTGTTGCCTTTAGGCGCACGCTTACGCGGTCTATTGTAGCGGCGGCGCTGAGCAGGATCGCTGCCTAACTCTTGCAACATTGTCGCTTGGTCGTTCGCATTCTTAGTCTGGAATTCGGTCCACCAATCGCTTAATCGTTGAAGCTCTGCTGAGGATTCTACCCCCGCACGCAGGACTAAAAGGTCATAGGCAGCGCGGAATTTAGGGTGTTCCATCAATTTCCAAGCGCGTTTACCGTGACGGCGAGAGATCCGCAGCTGGAGCGTCCAGATATCACGGATCATGGTAGTGAAGCGTTTAGGAATCGCTATCGCCCGACAGGCTTCATCTAACGTATCGTTCATGGCTAATGAGAAGGCTTCAAAGAAAGGCAGGCCACTCTCTTGTGCGATTTGCTGGGCTTTTTCTTGCAGCGGATACCAGTACATTACCGCAAACAGAAACGCAGGGTTGACGCGTCTATCGTTTTGGATACGGTTATCGGTATTTTTGAATACCTGTACTAGAATACGCTCCATTGGGCTGTCGCCACTCTCAGTGAAATACTGATGGACTAGCGGGAAGAGCGGCTCAAAAAGATGGTACTTACGTAATAACGGATAGGTATACTCACCGTAACCGGATTGCAGTAACTTCAATGTTTCTTCAAATAGACGTGCTGGCGGAATATTCTTTAGCAGTCCAGCAAGTTCACCAATTGGCGCAGCAGTTTCAGGTGCGATAGTCATTCCAAGCTTCGCACTAAAACGGATGACTCGTAGCATCCGAACCGGATCTTCACGATAACGCGTTTCAGGGTGGCCAATCAGGCGAATAATGCCTTGCTCTAGGTCACTTAAACCGTTGACGTAGTCGCGCACGGTAAAGTCTGCAGCGCTGTAATACAGGCTATTGATAGTTAAATCACGGCGTTGGGCATCATCTTCGATACTGCCGAAAATATTGTCGCGCAGTAGCATGCCGTTTTGCCCTTGTTGCGAGGTGTTGCGATCAACGCTTTCTTCCTGCTCATGATGCCCGCGAAAGGTGGCAACCTCAATGACTTCTGGGCCAAACATAACGTGTGCTAAGCGAAAACGTCTACCCACTAAACGGCAGTTGCGGAATAGCTTGCGCATCTGCTCGGGGGTGGCATTAGTGGTGATGTCGAAATCTTTAGGTTTTTTACCCAGAAGAAGGTCACGAACTCCCCCACCGACCAAGTAAGCCTCGAAACCAGACTTATTAAGACGATGCAGTACCTTCAATGCATTATCACTAATCTCTCGACGAGAGATAGTGTGTTGATCGCGTGGAATGATCGTTATCGGCGGTGGGACATTTTCTGCAGAGGTGCTCTCCTCGTCACGCGTAAGGATTTTTCGGCAAAAATTAGCGACTCGGGTAAAAATAGTACACCTCAACAATAAAAAGTAGATACGGTTCCAAAATGAGAGGCTCATCATAGCCTGTTGTGAATCATTTTAGAATGTTGTTAACACATCTGTAGTAATGAAAGTGCTATTAATTGGGATTTTTGCTCTCTGCCACTGTCGTGTTGCCTGCTGGATCAGCTGCTCGACACTGAAATCATGCCACTCATCGTCGACTTTTTGTCCTAACGCAGCGAGGGCTAATATCAGCATTCGCTGTGGCGCTTCGCGTGGGAGTGGCGGGGCATGGTTTTGCTTTGAGAGCTTACTGCCTTCCTGATTCAACGCGAGCGGAAGGTGAAGATAGTCGGGAGCATTCCATCCCAGCTGCTGAAACAGCGCAATTTGTCGCACAGTGGGTTCAATCAAATCCGCCCCTCGCACCACCTGCGTCACGCCTTGGTCGTGATCATCTACCGTAACGGCAAGGTTATAGGCAAATAGCCCATCTCGACGATGAATTATAAAATCTTCTTGCGCTAACTGCGGATGACAGTGAACGGTTCCCCGCAACAGGTCAGTAAACTGGGTCACGGGAGATTGTTGGAACAAGCGAAGCGCTGCACCTTCTGCACGGTGATGGACATCGCGGCAGGTACCAAGATAATAACCCCCCGATTGCTGAATCGCTTTACGGGTACAGGTGCAGTAATAACTTCGCCGGTGCGTGATTAACCACGCTAAAATTTCTCGATAACGAGCATGATGCTGTGACTGCCAAATAACCGGCCCATCCCACGCTAACCCATAGTGTTCGAGTTGTTGGAGGATCCGTTGGGAGGCTCCCGCAATCTCTCTGGGAGGATCGATGTCCTCAATACGAACTCGCCATTGGCCGTTTTGTGAGCGCGCATCCAGATAGCTTCCTAGCGCAGCCATTAACGAACCAAAGTGAAGGTCACCGGAGGGGGAGGGCGCAAAGCGTCCAATGATAGGCGTAGAGTGAGTCATAATGAGAGTAATCGCACAGCCACTCGCGATTAGGCGCTGCGGCCGTGCAATTAGGTATATCCTCGATCAGCGGTAGGGTTAGCCTGCCATCTGTTTTTCGCGAATTTCTGCTAATGTCTTACAATCGATACACATATCGGCAGTAGGACGAGCTTCAAGACGGCGAATGCCGATTTCTACACCACAAGCTTCACAAAAACCGAAGTCGTCATCTTCAACTTTTTTCAGCGTTTTTTCTATTTTCTTAATTAATTTGCGTTCACGATCTCGGTTACGCAGTTCCAGACTGAACTCTTCTTCTTGTGTTGCGCGATCGGCCGGGTCAGGAAAGTTAGCCGCTTCGTCTTGCATATGACTAACGGTACGGTCTACTTCATCCCTGAGTTGATTGCGCCAAGCAACAAGAATTTTCTTGAAGTGTTCCAGCTGGGCTTCGTTCATATACTCTTCGCCCGGTTTCTCCTGATACGGCGCCACCCCAGCGATGGCGAGGATACTTAGAGACGATGTTTTACGTTTTTGCCCTTCTTGCATGTTGCTTCTCCTGGATAACACGCACTATCGATTCCTGATTCCCACTAAGGGAAAAAAAACAGGGCGCTATAAATATCAGAATCCTTGGGGGTTGGCAATTGCTGATAACGATGAGTTTCGCGTTATTGATAATATGTTTCTAATTAAAGAGGAAAAACTCCTAAAAGAAAAGATTTAACCCGCTATTCGATGAATGGTATCGGGTCCACCAGTAACAGTTGATGGCGGCTAATCTGTGCACGATAGACAATTACCTCGACCCCTATTGCTATCGCTTCACGTAATAGCTGCGCATAGACTGGGTCAAGATGTTTGGCGGCGCTGACTTGGTGAATTCCCGTGTGTAACACGGCAAAAAAGAGTCCTGCACGATGACCTTGTTTCACGATTGACATCAATTCTCTAAGGTGTTTCTGTCCGCGCGCCGTAACGGTATCGGGAAAATAGCCTTTTCCGTTGGCTAATAATGTGACAGATTTCACCTCAAGATAATATTTTTGATCTTTTTCATTAGACAGAACGAAGTCAATCCGGCTCTTTTCATCGCCGAATGCCACTTCTCGTTGCCAATGCGTAAACTGCGCTAGGGAGGGAACACCCTGCCGGGTGAGGAGTTCTTCCACCAGCTGATTAGCGCGTAGAGTATTAATACCGATCCAATGATGGTCAGTGGTTTGGCTAAGTTCCCAACTATAGGGGTATTTACGCGTTGTTGAGGGGGAAGTGGAGTACCAGACCGTATCTCCCGGCGTCGCACAACCCGTCATTGCACCTGTATTGGCACAGTGAATGGTGGTGATTTCTCCGCTGGGAAGACGAACATCGGCGAGAAAGCGTTTGTACCGTTTAATTAAGGTGGCAGGCTGCAGGGGGGAGGGAAATTCCATCTAATCTTGTTCTCTATCAAACAGTGGATAGTGCTGTTCTGTGTTAAGGATAACTCTGCCACGCTGGTAACGGCTACTGATTAAAGAAAAGTGCTGGCAGGTGACGGGCCACGAGAAGTCGCGTTTCGGTAAGCGGATTGAGGTTGGCGCCTGCCTTAACAGCGTGACATGTGGATGAAAAGGGAAAGCGGGTTGCGGGCAGCCTATACGGGCTACCCTTGAGCGTAATAGATCGGCTAACTGTAAAAGTTCACGCGGGGCAGGCCGACATCCTACCCAAAGCTGTCCAGATCGAGGCCAGTAACCGGCGTCATTCAGGGTAAAGGTGAATGACGGTGAACGTAGCCCGCTAATAATAGGCTGTAGTTGAGTCAGCTGTGACGCCGTCGGAGCGTTCATCCAGGCGAGCACCATATAAAGCTGCTCTCGGGCAACCGGGATACCCGTATCTGCTGGCAGAGCGGTGGCGCGCCAATGGAGCAATTGCTCAGTGGTGCGACTGGGTAAGGTTAATGCGAAAAAGTAATTATCTGCCACGGTAGCTGTTCGGGAAACCACAGAGTTCCTTAGGACGATAGGGGGCAAGTATCCAATACCAATTAATGCTATAGTGGCCATAGTATCATAATCCCTAAACGGAGCGAAGATTGAGCACCCTCCCGATTCACGACGTGCTTGATGAGTTAGTGCTTGCCCTCTCTCATTCACCTCAAGTTATTCTTCAGGCGCCCCCTGGTGCTGGCAAATCGACTTGGCTTCCTATACAGCTACTGCAACGTCTTCCGCTAAACGGCAAAATTATTATGTTAGAGCCAAGACGGCTTGCCGCCAAAAATGTGGCTTTCCGTCTTGCACATTATTTGGGTGAACCCCCCGGTGAGACGGTCGGTTACCGGATGCGTGCGGAGCAGTGCATTGGTAAGACGACACGGTTAGAGGTCGTTACCGAAGGTGTGCTAACACGTCGATTGCAGCAGGATCCCATGTTGGAAGATATCTCGCTGGTGATCATCGATGAGTTTCATGAACGTAGTTTACAGGCAGATCTGGCTTTAGCGTTTATGCTGGATATTCAGCAAGGATTACGTGACGATCTTAAACTGTTGATTATGTCAGCAACCTTAGACAATCGACGGTTAGGAGAGGTGTTAACTCAAGCGCCGACCATTACCTCTGAAGGTCGACACTTTCCGGTGCAACGTTTCTATCACGGGATATCGTCTCAGGGAGTATTCTCCGTCAACCTCGCCAATAAAATCCTTGAAGTGCTGCGACACGAACAGGGCGATATGCTGGTCTTCTTACCCGGCGAGCGTGAAATTCATCAAGTGATTAGCGAGGTGGCGGCACGATGCCCGGCGGGCGTAGAATTAAGGCCCCTTTACGGAGCGTTGTCTATCGAGCAACAACAACAAGCGATCACGATATCGGCCACGGGGCAACGTAAAGTTGTTTTCGCCACCAATATTGCCGAAACCAGTCTGACTATCGAAGGGATAAGCTTAATTATCGACTCGGTTTTGGAACGTGTTTCGCTGTTTGATTTACGGGCGGGTGCTCACCGACTTAAAACCCAATATATAAGCCAGTCGTCAATGACCCAGCGGGCAGGGCGCGCTGGCCGTTTAATGCCGGGAAAATGTTGGCATTTAATTACGACAGAGCAAGCTGAACGTTTGGCCGAACAAGCCCCCCCTGAGATTTTACGGAGTGATTTAACCGGGCTGCTACTCAATGTGCTCGCTTGGGGATGCCAACATGTGACGGCGCTGCAGTGGCTGGACGAGCCATCTCAGCCTGCGCTGGCCTATGCTAGGGCACAATTACGCCAATTAGCCGCCATTGATGCGACCGGCGCATTGACGCCGAAGGGAAGGAAAATGGCCGAGCTAGGTGTTGCGCCCCGTCTAGCGGCAATGTTGATCGCAAGCGACTCAATAAACAATAGCGAATCTACCGCGGCGATGTTGACGGCCATCATTGAGCAACCGGAACGACGCGGTGAGGGGGATTTACGCGATAACCTCGCCGCGCCAAGCGCTGGGTGGAATACTCGGGCTAGGCAGGTTTGCCGTAAGCTGGGGGTGAGCTTTACCCCTAGCCATCCCGATAAAGTCCTGCCGCTATTATTGACGGCGTTTGCTGACCGCATCGCCTATCGACGCGGGGCAACACATCGCTACCAACTGGCGGATGGTCGTGGCGCGACACTGGGCCTAGATCATCCCTTAACCCGTTATACTTGGTTGATAGCGGTACAATTACAGCTACCGGCCGACCGGCATGAGGCCCACATTCAGTTAGCTTTTCCCTTCTCGCTGGACGATATTCGACGCGAGGCGCCGCAGTTAATCACCCATCGGCACGCGCTAGAGTGGGACGAGAGTCAGGCGCAGTTCAAAGTATGGCAGCATGATGTCATTGGCGAAATCATTGTCAGCTCGCGGCCTGGTGAAAAACCCAATCCAGAGCAGTTGATTGCCGCTTATTTAGTGTGGATTAAAGACAAGGGGTTAGCGGCTTTACCCTGGGATAAGTCAGCACTCGAGCTGAGAGAAAGACTCGGTTTTGCTCAACAATGGCTACCTGAGCTCGGCTGGCCATCAGTGACCGATACCGATCTTATGGATAATCTTGAGGGGTGGCTAGGACCAGAACTTGCACACTTGCCTTCATTGGGGAATTTCTCACGGATTAATCTCTACGAAGCATTAAAAGCCCAGTTATCCTGGGAACAATGGAAATG
Organism: Rosenbergiella nectarea; assembly: GCF_900111105.1. Lineage (GTDB taxonomy): Bacteria > Pseudomonadota > Gammaproteobacteria > Enterobacterales > Enterobacteriaceae > Rosenbergiella > Rosenbergiella nectarea. The sequence goes on from NZ_FOGC01000001.1 coordinate 552,028, forward strand.
TCTGGAGACGGAGGTTCCCACCCACATTACGGTGCCCACGGGGAGAAAAGTGGCGATTGATTATCTTTCTCCACGCGCGCCTTTACTCTCAATAAAAGTACAAGAGATGTATGGCCAGCAACGCCCTCTCACTCTGGCTCGTGGGCGTATTAATGTGGTGATTGAGTTATTATCCCCGGCACAGCGTCCGATCCAAATAACGCAAGATTTAGCGGGTTTTTGGCAAGGAAGTTGGCGCGAAGTACAAAAAGAGATGAAAGGGCGCTATCCTAAACATCTGTGGCCTGACGATCCGGCCAACACCTTACCGACGACGAGAACGAGAAAATCGTCCACGTGAAATTTAGCAACGAATCTTTCGGAAGGTTCTGTGTTTTTAGACCTAAAATAAAGATAAAGTATGTCGCCGATTGAGGCAAAGCCTGGAGAGAGAATCCATGTCTGGGAATGATCGCGAACCCATAGGGCGTAAAGGAAAATCCACGCCAAAGGGTAAAAGCCCCCCGGCTTCACCACGCAATAAGAAATACCAAGACGATCCGGATAGCTATGATGATGAGGAGAATACGTCATTGCCTGCAACTAAAAAACGCGGAAAAGCCCCGCGAAAAAGCCATAAAAGAAGTTGGCTAGGTCTACTACTGAAAATCATCTTAGTCATTGCTGTCATCTTAGCAGCATGGGGTGTTTACCTTGACTCTGAAATTCGTCACCGGATTGATGGGCGAGTATGGGACCTGCCAGCGACGGTTTATGGGCGTATGGTCAGTCTTGAGCCAGGCATGCCGTTCGATCGCAAAGATATGGTCGCCTTGCTTGAAGGAACACAATACCGTCAGGTAACAAAAATTACTCGTCCCGGCGAGTTCTCTGTTAAAGGGAATAGTATTGAGTTGTTACGCCGACCTTTCGATTTCCCAGAGGGCAAGGAAGGCCAAATTCATACTCAATTGAATTTTGAAGACGGTGAGCTTAGCGAGATCAAAAACCTCGATACCGGTCGTGATTTTGGTTATTTCCGTCTCGATCCGCGATTAATCACCATGATGCAATCACCGAATGGTGAACAGCGGCTGTTTGTTCCTCGTGCTGGGTTCCCGGATCTCCTCGTGGATACGTTGGTTGCGACAGAAGATCGCCATTTCTATGAGCATGATGGTATCAGCCTCTACTCAATCGGACGCGCTTTCGTTGCGAACCTTACTGCAGGACGTGCCGTGCAAGGGGGGAGTACCCTGACTCAGCAATTGGTTAAAAACTTATTCTTAACCAATCAACGCTCACTGTGGCGTAAAGTGCGCGAAGCCTACATGGCCGTGATAGTTGATGCACGCTATAGCAAAGATCGGATTCTGGAACTTTACCTTAATGAGGTCTATTTAGGCCAAGCGGGTAATGACCAAATTCGTGGGTTCCCGCTAGCAAGCTTATATTACTTTGGCCGTCCAGTTGATGAACTGAGTCTTGATCAGCAAGCGCTGTTAGTCGGTATGGTAAAAGGGGCTTCGCTTTACAACCCTTGGCGTAATCCGAAATTAGCGTTAGAGCGTCGTAACTTGGTGCTGCGTTTACTGCAACAGCAGAAAGTCATTAACCAAGAACTCTACGATATGCTCTCGGCGCGACCATTAGGGGTTCAGCCTAAAGGCGGTGTGATCACTCCTCAGCCAGCGTTTATGCAAATGGTTCGCAATGAACTGCAGCAAAAGCTTGGGGATAAGGTACAAGATCTCTCGGGCGTGAAAATTTTCACCACGCTTGATCCTATCTCGCAAGATGCAGCCGAAAAAGCGGTTGAAGAAGGGATCCCGGTTTTACGCAAACAACGTCGTCTCGCCGATTTGGAAACAGCAATGGTCGTTGTGGACCGTTTCAGCGGCGAAGTGCGCGCCATGGTTGGGGGAGCAAACCCTCAGTTTGCCGGGTATAACCGTGCGATGCAGGCGCGTCGTTCTATTGGTTCTTTAGCTAAGCCCGCGACCTACCTCACCGCATTAAGCCAGCCACAGCAGTATCGTTTGAACAGTTGGATCGCTGACCAACCCTTAGCGTTAAAACAACCCAACGGGCAGGTGTGGCGTCCAGAAAACGATGATCACCAGTTCAGCGGTAAAGTCATGCTGGTGGATGCACTGACCCGCTCGATGAACGTCCCTACGGTTAACTTAGGAATGTCATTAGGGCTTAAAAATGTGGTAGAAACTTGGACGAAGCTCGGTGTCAGCCAAGATCAGTTATCACCTGTTCCCGCGATGTTACTGGGGGCGCTGAACCTGACTCCGGTCGAGGTCGCTCAGGCCTTCCAAACGATCGCAAGCGGAGGTAACCGTGCGACATTATCGGCAGTGCGTTCTGTGATCTCCGAAGATAACAAGGTGCTGTATCAGAGCTATCCTCAAGCACAGCAGGTAGAGCCGCCAGAAGCTGCTTATCTGACGCTTTACTCCATGCAGCAAGTGGTCGATCACGGTACCGCTCATGCATTAGGCAGTCAATACAACACCATGCACTTAGCCGGTAAAACGGGTACCACCAATAACTTGGTCGATAGCTGGTTTGCGGGGATAGATGGTAAAGAAGTCGCCATTACGTGGATTGGTCGCGATAATAACCAATCGACCCGTCTCTACGGGGCTAGCGGTGCGATGCAAATTTACCGTCGCTATCTTGCCAGCCAACCGCCAACGCCTTTACAGCTGACGCCTCCGGATGATGTATCGATGATGCCTGTCGACTCTGCAGGGAATTTTGTCTGTAATACCGGCAGCACCACCTGGCGTAGCTTGCCAGTATGGACCGCTGATCCGACTGCACTGTGTCAGCAACAACAGCAACAGGTTGAGCAACAGCAGCAGCAGTTACAGCAGCAACAACAGCAAGAACAACAAGGCAGCCAAAGTAATAGTGTTGCGGGTTGGATAAAAGATATGTTTGGTCACTAAGTTTAGTGGGCTAATGTTAAATAAGCGCTGCCATGGCAGCGCTTTTTTTATCTCAACGACCGTTTAAGCTAATTTCGCAAAGCTACGGCGGGCCGCTTCGATTGTGCGATCGATATCTTCTTCACTGTGTGCCAGTGACATAAAGCCCGCCTCAAAGGCTGAAGGGGCGAAGTAGACACCTTCTTCTAACATCAGATGGAAGAATTGCTTAAAGCGCTCGGTATCGCAACGGGTCACATCCGCGTAACAGGTGACGTCTTTATCTTCGGTGAAGAACAGGCCGAACATCGCGCCAACCTGATTGGTAACTAACGGAATAGCGTGTTGCTCAGCCACACGCTGAAGTCCGGCGCAAAGGCGTTCAGTCAGTGAGGTCAGTGTGCTATGAACACCAGGCTGTGAGAGCTGTTTTAAGCATGCATAGCCTGCTGCCATGGCGATAGGGTTACCTGAAAGCGTACCCGCTTGATAAACCGGTCCTAACGGGGCAAGAGCTTCCATCACTTCTTTACGACCGCCGAATGCCCCGACGGGCATACCGCCGCCGATGATTTTACCTAGGCAGGTAAGATCTGGCGTGACATTGTAATACGCTTGGGCGCCGCCTAAGGCAACTCGAAAGCCGGTCATCACTTCGTCAATAATGAATAGTGCACCGAACTCATCACATAAATCACGTAGGCCTTGTAGGAAACCCGGTTGTGGAGGAATGCAGTTCATATTTCCTGCGACGGGTTCTACAATCACACAAGCAATATCGTCCGGGTATTGTTCAAAGGCTTGGCGAACGGAATCGAGATCGTTATAGGTACAAGTTAAGGTATGACGTACTACATCCGCCGGTACACCTGGAGAATTAGGTTGTCCGAGTGTTAGGGCGCCGGAACCGGCCTTAACGAGTAAGTGGTCGGCGTGTCCGTGATAACAACCTTCGAATTTGATTAGCTTATCGCGCTGGGTATAGCCGCGTGCCAAACGGATAGCACTCATAGTGGCCTCTGTTCCAGAGTTCACCATACGCACCATATCCATTGAGGGGACCAGCTCACAGACGAGTTCCGCCATTTTGACTTCCATTTCGGTGGGCGCACCGAAACTTAAGCCACGTTCAGCTGCTTGGATGACAGCATTACGGATTTCCGCGTTATTGTGCCCCAGCACCATTGGTCCCCATGAGCCGATATAGTCTATGTAGGCTTTACCATCCGCATCATAGATATAGGCACCCTCTGCACGCTCGATAAACAGAGGTGTGCCGCCAACCCCTGAAAACGCACGAACCGGTGAGTTAACGCCACCCGGAATAACGGATTGGGCTTCTTTAAAAAGTGCTTCAGACTTATTCATGACAAATTCCTGCCTAACAGAGAAAGAATACCCTACAGTGTAATGGAAAACCCCCCATGCTGTTAATGGCAGGATGAACGATGGGGCTTATCACGGCACGGTCGGTTTAGTTGTAGGCTTGATTGCGAAGCTATGCTGACTGATAATAGAGAAATAAGGTTGTAAGTTGACCCTCTCTTTTTGGAGCAGAATAATGAGCGATGACGTGGCCAATGTGCCGTTACAATTTACCGACGCAGCGGCGAATAAGGTCAAAACCTTAGTTGCCGATGAAGAGAATCCAGAACTGAAATTACGGGTGTATATAACCGGTGGGGGCTGCAGTGGTTTCCAATACGGATTTACGTTTGACGATAAAGTGAACGATGGCGATATGACCATTGAGAAACAAGGCGTAGCTTTAGTGGTCGATCCAATGAGTCTACAATATTTAGTCGGCGGATCTGTCGATTATACCGAAGGCCTTGAAGGAGCTCGTTTTATCGTCACCAACCCTAATGCTAAAACCACCTGCGGGTGCGGCTCCTCCTTCAGCGTTTAAGCTTTTTCCCGTTAATTTACCAAGCTTAATGTGTGTAACGCATTAAGCACGGCCTGAATTTTCGGGGAAGATTGCTGTGCGGCTTTATAGCGTAAGGTTAAGGGTAATCCCTCCAGTTTGACCTGCGGCAGAATTAACACCAGTTCCCCTCGTTCTAACTTTTCTTTAATTAACCAGTAGGGCAGCTGTGCAACGCCGATCCCATGGCTGACTGCCATTAAGTGTGCGTCAGTATTGTTAACGATCAACCGGTAGTGAGAAGGGTGCCAAGCTTGTGGAGGGTTATCCGTAGGGATAATCCACGGTTTCATTTGCCCGTTCTGTGCTTGATAGCCAACGATATGTTGGGCGCAAAGGTCGCTTAGTGTAGCCGGCATACCGTATTCTTTAATAAAGCTAGGGCTTGCACAAAAAACCATCTTTTCATAGCCAAAATGCTGAAAGCCTTCCTGTATAGCTAAAGGGATCCCCCCACCGATTCGCACCGCGATATCGATCTTCTCTTGTTCAAGCTCAAGTAATGTATCCGAGAAATGTAACGTCAGACGTAATTCAGGATAGCGTTGCATCAGGGAACAGAGTATCGGCAGCACCACAACTTTTCCAAAGGTCTCCGGAAGGGCGAGGGCAACTTTCCCAGTCGGTAAATCTTGGCTGAGTTGTAAAGCCGTCTCGGTCTCAGTTAGCTGGCGGAGGATCTGTAAACAGGTTTCGTAATAGGTATTGCCCGCATCGGTGAGCTGCAACGTTCGAGTCGTTCGCTCAAACAACCGACATGCTAACCGTTGCTCTAATGCTTGAATTGCCTTACTGATTGCCGACGGTGAGAGATGTAGGCGTTTTCCTGCCTCAGTAAAGCTACCTGTTTGCACACAAGCGATGAATTGATGAATATTTTTGAAACGTTGATCATGCATATTTGTGAATTCTATTCAAAAGTAGCGTGAAATCTTACCTGAGATAAGCATTTAATTCTCGACTAAGCTAGAGGGATAGGCAAAATTTTGGAGGTTGTATGCAAAAAAAAGCACTTATCATTGGTTGTAGTGGCATAACAGGCAGCGCTCTCGCTGTGGAATTACGACAACAAGGGTGGGAAGTAACCGGACTCTCTCGCGGTCATTCGGCTCTGCCACAAGGGGTTAAAGGGCTGACTGCCGATCTCACTTCTGCGGAACAAGTCGCTGCCGCGCTCCGTGAGCAGCATCCGGATGCGGTATTTTTCACTGTGTGGTCTCGTCAAGAGAATGAGAAGGAAAATATACGCGTAAATGGAGCAATTGTTCGACATGTCATCGATGCGTTAGGCGATCGCTTATCGAGCAGCCACGTGGCACTGGTTACAGGACTCAAACATTATCTGGGGCCTTTCGAGGCTTACGGCGCGGCCGAAACAGTGATTACTCCTTTTAGAGAAGAACAACCGCGCCAACCTGTCGATAATTTTTATTATGCGCAGGAGGATGAGATTTTTGCAGGGGCCGAACGCTATGGTTACCGCTGGAGCGTACATCGTCCACATACGGTGATTGGTGCTGCCCAAGGTAATGCCATGAATATGGGGCAGACTCTCGCGGTTTATGCGGCACTCTGCCGTGAACAAGGATGGCCTTTTATTTTCCCGGGCTCTCCTGAGCAATGGCAAGGAGTATCTGATGTCACCGATGCAGGGATCTTGGCCCGACAACTCGTCTGGTCCACCGACGCAATCGATGCACAAAATGCAGCGTTTAATATCGTTAATGGCGAGCACTTTCGCTGGAAGTGGCTATGGCCGCGATTAGCGCATTATTTTGGTATTGAGCCGGCTGATTATTCGGGCAGCCCTACGCCACTCGACGCGCGAATGCAGCAGGCGAATGCGCAACAATTGTGGGTGGCGTTAGCGGAAAAATATCAGTTGGAGACGAAAGAGATTGATAAGCTCGCTTCATGGTGGCATACCGATGCGGATCTTGGTCGACCTTTTGAGGCGTTCACCGATATGACAAAAAGTCGTTTGGCGGGTTTCACGGATTATCAGTCGACAGAACAGAGTTTCTATAAATTATTCGACCAATTGATCGATAAAAAGATCATTCCTGACTTTAAAAGACGTTGAGTTAATGTGAGTTTTAACCGCTGTTTTGTGAACTAGCGTAAAGTTTTATAGAGAATAAATCCCGCGCTCAGCGGGATTTTTTTCGAGGTTAGCCGAGCTTCTTAACAATGGCTTCGACCAGCAACGAGGACTGTTGTGCTGCAATCGTCAGGAATTCATCAAAGCTTAAATGGGAGGCTTGATCGGCCACATCGGAGATAGAACGGACGACGACGAAAGGTGTCGCGAATTGATGGCAGACATGGCCTATCGCAGTGGCTTCCATCTCCACTGCAATGGCTTGAGGGAAGGTGGAGCGAATACGAGTCAAGGTTTCCGCCCCATTCACAAATGCATCGCCACTGACGACTAGGCCCGTGACAGTGTGCAAGGCTAAGTCAGCCGCGCATGTTTTTACTGTAGAGATAAGATTCTGATCGGCTTGGAAAGCCGCTGGACAGCCAGCCATTTGACCAAGCTCGTAACCGAATGCGGTGACGTTCGCATCGTGATAGCGCACTTCACTGGACACTACGATATCACCAATGTTAAGGCTACTCTCTAAGCCGCCTGCTGAGCCGGTATTGATGATCACATCAGGTTTACAGAGTTGAAGTAACAATGTTGTCCCTAGCGCGGCAGACGTTTTACCAATTCCTGATTTTAATAGCGCAATGTCGACGCCATGCAGTTTACCTGTATAGATCTCACATCCTGCCAAACTGATCGTTTGGCGTTGTTCGATTTTTTCGCGGAGCAGCGTAACTTCTTGCTCCATCGCCCCGATAATGCCTATTTTCATTGTCTTTCCTACTAAAACGGTGGATTCAATTATGTGAGTTAGCATAGTCTATCATGCTGTAAGAAGGAATTGATGTTGTCTAAGGGGTGGAGAGGGTGAGGATCAATTTTAAAGATAAGATTAGCGTTAAAAGGCCTTTTAATAACGGCCGTATTCCTGATACCGAAGAACAAATTAGTCGGGTATTTGAAAGCGATCGCGGGCGTATTATCCACTCTGCGGCATTACGTCGCTTACAGCAAAAAACGCAAGTCTTTCCCTTAGAACGCAACGCCTCCGTTCGCTCGCGGCTGACACACTCTCTTGAAGTCCAGCAGGCAGGACGCTATATCGCTCGTGAAATTTTATTGAAATTACAGCGGCAATCTGGACTTGAACACTATGGCCTAGAAAATTTTGCCCGCAGTTTCGAGAGTTTAGTTGAGATGGCCTGTTTACTGCACGATGTGGGTAATCCGCCTTTTGGACACTTTGGCGAAGCGGCTTTGAAAGATTGGTTTCAGGAGCACTTAGCCGCGGGTATTCCCGGTATCACTAATGATGAACCCCACCTTACCTCACTGATAGCAAAGATTCGTACCGACCTCAGCCATTTTGAGGGCAATGCACAGGGTATTCGCTTAGTACACACCATCTTGCAGCTCAATCTTAGCTATGCCCAAGTTGCCTGTATTATGAAGTACACGGCCCCGGCTTGGTGGCAGGGCGAAAAGCCGGAAGCCTACTCAACGTTGATGAAGAAACCGGGGTTTTACCTGTCGGAACAACCCTACATCAATAAACTGAGACAGGAGACGCAACTTGCTGAGTTTCATCGCTTTCCTTTGACTTATATTATGGAAGCGGCAGACGATATTTCTTATTGTATCGCCGATTTAGACGATGCGGTGGAGAAAGCGATTTTCAATGTTGATGCGCTATATGGGTATTTAGCCATGGAGTGGGGGGCTGTACAACATAATGATCTGTTTTCGCGCACCGTAGAAGAAGCATGGAGTGAAGCGAAAACGAAGAAACGGCGGAGCAAGGGTGACCAATTTTTTATGTCCTTGCGCGTGCATGTGCAGCGGGAACTTGTCAAACATGCAGTGCAGCGTTTTATTGATCATTTACCCGCGATCTTTACAGGAAGCTTTAACCATGCGCTGCTTGAAGACGAAGGGGATGCAGGGCGACTATTAGCGATGTTCAAGAAAGTGGCGCGTAAATATGTTTTCCGTCACTCGGAAGTGGAACAATTAGAGCTTCAAGGTTACCGGGTGATTAGAGGACTGTTGGATATTTATCAACCGATGATGCTACTCTCCTATGATCATTTCCATCGACTGATCACCGAAGATGAATTGCCTGGCTACCCGATTGAAACACGGCTTTTTCACCGCTTATCGGATAAACATTGCAAAGCGTATTGCCACCATGTGCAGCAGTGCCAACACTTCCCCCATTCAACCTTAATGTTGTGGGAACGCTATTACCGATATCGGTTGATACAAGATTATGTGAGTGGAATGACTGATCTTTATGCCTGGGAAGAATATCGCCGTCTGATGGCCGTGGATTTCGTCTAGAAAGTGTCAAGAATTCAAATATTTTTTTACGTTTTTACAGGGAGTTGAGAAGGAACTAATTGGTATACATTCATTCTTAAGTGAGTCATCACAGCAATGATTTAGGATAGTAAAAATAAGAGAATCCGACTATGAAAAAGAATATTTTATCACTCAGTATGGTTGCACTCAGTTTAAGTTTAGCATTGGGGTCAGTGAGCGTCACTGCGGCACAAACCGCCTCGGCAGATAGCCAACAAATGCCGAGCCTCGCGCCGATGCTACAAAAAATCATGCCCTCCGTGGTGAGTATCAGTGTTGAAGGATCTACCACTGTTAAAAACCAAGCGAATCAACAATTCCAGCAATTTTTTGGTGACATGACACCCTTTTGTCAGCAAGGTTCTCCTTTCATGAATTCACCGCTTTGCCAAATGCCTAACCAAGGTAGAGGCCAAGGCGGTCAGCAGGAGAAGTTTCGTGCGCTAGGGTCTGGAGTGGTGATTAATGCCCAAAAAGGTTACGTGGTGACCAACAATCATGTGGTCGATAATGCCACTAAAATCACCGTTCAATTGAGTGATGGACGTCGATTTGATGCCAAAGTATTAGGTAAAGATCCTCGCTCCGACATCGCCTTAATCCAGCTTAAAGAAGCGACCAATTTGACCGCAATTAAGATGGCTGACTCTGATAATCTGCAAGTCGGCGATTATACTGTGGCGATTGGTAACCCTTATGGATTGGGAGAGACTGTCACCTCGGGCATCGTCTCGGCACTCGGTCGCAGTGGATTAAATGTTGATAATTATGAGAACTTTATTCAAACCGATGCCGCAATAAACCGCGGGAACTCTGGAGGGGCTTTAGTTAATCTCAATGGCGAGCTGATCGGTATCAATACTGCTATCCTTGCGCCAGATGGCGGTAATATTGGTATTGGCTTTGCTATCCCTAGCAATATGGTGAAAAACCTCACGGCACAGATGATCGAATATGGTCAGGTTAAGCGCGGGGAATTGGGCATCATGGGGACAGAACTCAACTCAGAGTTAGCTAAAGCTATTAATGTCAATGCACAGCGCGGGGGCTTTATTAGCCAAGTTTTACCTAACTCCTCAGCAGAAAAAGCGGGAATTAAACCGGGAGATGTCATTGTTTCGATGAACGGTAAGCCGTTGAATAGCTTTGCAGCCTTACGGGCAGAAGTCGGGTCACTCCCTGTCGGCACCAAGTTATCACTCGGTATTATCCGTGATGGTAAACCGGTAAATGTTACGCTCGAATTGCAACAAAGTCGCCAAGATAACGTTTCTTCAGCAACGATTTACGCTGGAATTGAAGGGGCAGAGTTAAGTAATTCAGTGAGTAACGGACAGAAAGGTGTACATGTGGATGCTGTTAAAGTTGGCTCAACTGCCGCACGCATTGGTTTACGCAAAGGCGATGTTATCCTTGGCATCAACCAGCAATCCATTGCTAACCTTGGTGAACTCCGTAAGGTATTAGATTCAAAACCTGCAGTGTTAGCCTTAAATATCAAGCGTGGAAACGACGTTTTATATTTACTTGCGCAATAAAATACCCACTTTTTCAGGTTTTACTGTCAGCCCACATAGACTCTGTGGGCTGCGTAGAACAAGGGATGTCGTGATTTAGCCGACGCCAGGCTATGATTTTTTTTTCGAAAAGAGTTGTGTAATCGTTAAGAGTGTGGCTATTATAGAGGCATCGGTTTGTAGTACAGACCTTATGTAAGCAATTTTAGTAAAGCAGTCATCAGTTCAAGCGTTATCCATCGATATCCTTCCTCATGTGCCTTCTTCTAAGTGACCATAAGCCATTTACTGTATAGCAGATCAGATTCGCCATTCTGAGCGAATCGATAAGTAAGGATTCAACGATGTCTAATAAAATGACTGGTTTAGTAAAGTGGTTTGATGCAGGTAAAGGCTTTGGTTTTATCTCTCCTGCAGATGGCAGTAAAGATGTGTTCGTTCACTTCTCTGCGATCCAAAGCAACGATTTTAAAACGTTAGACGAAGGTCAAAAAGTCGAGTTCTCAATTGAGAGCGGCGCGAAAGGCCCTTCTGCTGCAAACGTTGTTGCTATCTAATTTTTTAGATGCAGTGATAGTTACGATAGCGATGAAGGTGTTGACCGGAGCAGTTAACTATCACATAAAAAAATCCCGCGTAATGCGGGATTTTTTTTATCTACGATTACTTAAAGCGAGTAAGTCGATCGAGATCAGCTTCAATTTCCGCGATCTTATTAGAGACTACCGCCTCTAAATGACGCAGGTCTTCAAGGATTTTATTTTTCAAATCGACCTCTAGTGGATTTTGTTGGCATAACTGATCCAGCTCTTCAATCACATAAGAGAGATTGGGGTTGATCCGTTGAGCCTCGTTTTCAGATAACTGTTCAGCTGACTCGCTTTGGCGAGGATATTTAAATTTGACGCTTTTCGCGAAAAACTCGCCTTTATCCTTCCTAAAATAAATCTTTAAAATATCGTGATGCGCTTCTTGGCGAAGATTGTAGCGATCGATTACTTCAGGATGGGTGATCCCTAAGCTTTTTAAATTATCAAACATAGTTGTTAACCTCTTGAGTTCACCTTTGTCAAAAATCAATCACATCATAGACAAGAAGCGAGTGGATCAATTAATCGTCAATGCTACGAAGTAATTCGTTCACGCCAACTTTGGCGCGGGTTTTCGCATCAACTTTCTTCACGATAACGGCACAGTATAGGCTGTGACTACCGTCCTTGGCTGGCATGCTACCAGAAACGACTACTGAGCCAGCTGGAACACGGCCAAAGAAGACTTCACCGGTTTCACGATCATAGATACGCGTACTTTGGCTAATATAAACGCCCATGGAAATAACCGAACCCTCTTCGACGATGACACCTTCTACAATTTCAGAACGTGCGCCAATAAAGCAGTTATCTTCGATGATAGTAGGATTTGCTTGAAGCGGCTCTAATACCCCGCCAATCCCTACACCACCTGAAAGGTGAACATTTTTACCGATTTGCGCACAAGAGCCAACGGTCACCCAAGTATCGACCATTGTCCCTTCATCGACATAAGCACCAATATTGACATAGGAAGGCATTAGCACGGTGTTACGGGCAATATACGCCCCTTGACGGACGGCTGCGGGTGGGACAACACGTAAGCCTTCTTGACGGAAACGAGCGTCATCGTAGTCTGCAAATTTTAAAGGGACTTTATCGAAATAACGGGTTTCAGCCCCATCCATCACTTGGTTATCATTGATGCGAAACGATAGAAGAACTGCTTTTTTAAGCCACTGATGCGTTACCCACTCACCGTCGATTTTCTCGGCGACACGTACTTCACCTTTATCGATCAGTTGAATGATCTGATTTACGGCATCGCGCGTTTCGCTATCAACGTTGTTAGGCGTGATTTCTGCACGGCGTTCAAAAGCAGCTTCGATGATTTTTTCTAACTGTTGCATCATAATTTCCCAAAAATTCTCATTGTCTAAGTAAGCAGTAAATAAAACTTAACTACCAGTGTGGGGTAAAGCATCAACACTTTACCCATTACGATCTTCCTTGAACTACATTTTATCGGTTGGATTGAGGGTCTCTGTCAACCTTTGACGTAACTGCTCGCGCATTTTTTTACTCAATCCTCGGCGTTCGTTGTCTGCAAGAATAAATAAATCTTCAACACGCTCACCAATTGTACTGATACGGGCGCCGTGGAGTGATATATCAAGCTCAGCAAATATCGCGCCAATCTGCGCCAGTAGTCCGGGCTGATCTAAAGCAACAAGCTCCAAATATGTTCTGCGGTCCGTATGCCCCGGTAAATAATGCACCCGCGTTTCAACGGTAAAGTGGCGCAAGCGTGACGAAGTCCGTCTCGTTTTCGGTATTGTCCATTTCTCTTGCTGTAAGGATTGCGTCAGACCTTGGATGATTGAGGCATGACGATCCTGCGCTAAAGGGGAACCTTCTGGCTCTAAGACAATAAAAGTATCCATCGCCATACCATCACGGTTAGTAAAAATTTGTGCGTCGTGAACACTTAAATTTCTTCTGTCTAATTCACCGGCAACGGTGGCGAATAAATAGGCGCGGTCTGGACTCCAAATAAATATCTCTGTCCCGCCCCGGGCGGATTGTGGGCTAATTAATACTAACGGCTCGGACAACGTATGATTGAGCAAATGCTGTGCATGCCAAGCTAATTGTGTCGGAGTATGGCGTAAGAAATAATCTGCTCGACAACGATTCCATAAATGGAACAGGCGATTTTCGTCCACATCGTTCATGCGTAATAGCGCTAGCGCTTGTTGGCGGTTATGTCTAACACGAGAACGGAGGTCGGGCCGTTTATCTTTGCCACGACGCAGCTGTTTTTCGGTTGCAAAGAAGAGTTCACGTAATAAGCTCTGTTTCCAGCTATTCCACAGGCTCTCATTGGTTGCACAAATATCAGCCACTGTTAGGCAGGTCAGGAACTTAAGTTGGCGCTCATTGACCATTATTTCTGAGAATTGACGAATAACTTCGGGGTCTTGAATATCTCGACGTTGCGCAGTGACTGACATCAAAAGATGATGTTCGACCAGCCAAGCAATCAGTGCACTGTCGCGTGAATTAAGCTGATGCAGCCTGGCAAAGGCGTAAACATCCTCTGCACCCAGTAAACTATGGTCGCCCCCGCGACCCTTGGCAATATCGTGGAAGATAGCGGCGATGATTAAAATCAGGTGATTGGGTGAACGTTGCCAAATTTCTACACACAACGGGTGCTGAGGTCGGACGTCTTCTCTGCCGAAACTTTCGAGCTTCTGCAGCACCCGCATAGTGTGTTCATCAACGGTGTAGGCGTGGAACAGATCAAACTGCATCTGACCGACTATCGACTCCCATTGCGGCAGATAGGCTGCTAACACACCATGATGGTGCATCGGCATCAACGCTCGACTCACCGCGCCGCTACTCCCTAAAATTTCGAGAAACAGAGGTCTGGCGGCCGCTATATCGCATAGCGGTTTTTCCAACTGCTGCAGCGCCAACCGAAGTTGACGCAGCGTAGCTGAATAGATTCCGGTGATTTCTGGATGGCGAACCATCACTAGAAACATTTTTAAGATCGTTTCTGACGATTGCGTAAAGCTCTGGCTATCCCGTAGTTCAATCAGGTCTCCCCTTAAGCGGAAAAGGTCATCGATAGGGCGGGGACGTTCGGTGGTCGGTAGAGTGAGAATGGCTTCATCAAACAACTGTAATAACATCGTATTCAGCTCGCGGATACGACGGGTCACTCGATAGTAGTCCTTCATCATCTTTTCAACGGGGGTATTACCTTCGCCAAGGTAATTCAGGCGTGTTGCGACAGAGAGCTGGCGATCGAACAACAACCGATTGTCATAGCGCGTTAAGGTTTGATGCAAGGCAAAACGTAACCGCCAGAGGAATGATTGACATTTTTTAAGTTCATCGCGTTCTTCGACGGTAAGAAACCCAAATTGCACCATATTGTCTAAGGATGTTGCGCCGAAGTGGCGGTGTGCAACCCATTGCAACATATGAATGTCACGTAATCCCCCCGGGCTACTTTTAATATCGGGCTCTAAATTATAACTGGTGCCGTGATAGCGAAGATGGCGCTCGGTTTGCTCTTTAATTTTTGCTGAGAAAAAGTGGACTGAAGGCCAGAACTCTTCGCTGAAGATATTCTTTTGAAGTTCAAGAAATAGCGAGACATCGCCGATCAACATTCTTGATTCAATCAAATTGGTGGCAATGGTTAAGTCTGCCAGGCCCTCAGTTAGACACTCATCAAGTGTGCGAACGCTTTGCCCCACTTCAAGCTTTACATCCCAGAGCAGGGTAATAAGTTCACTAACATGCTGGGCTTGATGCTCAGTAAGGGGCTGGCGGCTAATAATTAATAGATCAATGTCTGAAAGGGGCAGCAATTCTTGACGGCCATAGCCTCCGACGGCGACTAACGCGAGTTCCGGAGATTCGCTTAAGTGATACAATTTCCAGAGCCGCTGCAAGAGATGATCGATAAAAAGACTTCGTGCAACGATAAGTTCTTCAACGGCTACACCTTGATCAAAAGCTTCAGCGGAGAGTTGCTGAAAGCGGTCAAGAGCGGCTTTTATACTATCACGCTGCAATTGGTCGTCTTGCCAACTCTCTGGAACGTGGATTAATGCAGTCAAAGCTTGAGGAACAGGCACGCTCATTTACTTATTCTCATCATAAAAAAAGCCGGCAGGTTGCCGGCTTTATGATTAATTCAGTAAGATCTTACTTAGTTAACTAACACCGCAGGTAGGGTTTCATCTTTACGAAGCGTTAAAATCTCACAGCCAGTATCTGTGACCACAATAGTATGCTCGTATTGTGCAGACAAGCTTCGATCTTTAGTTTTTACTGTCCAACCATCTTTCATGCTGCGAATACGATAGTCACCAGCGTTAACCATCGGTTCGATAGTAAACGTCATCCCTGCTTGCAACAGCACACCTTGATCATCGGCATCGTAGTGCAACACTTGTGGCTCTTCGTGGAAGCCTTTACCGATACCGTGGCCGCAATATTCACGGACTACAGAGAAGTTTTGGGCTTCAACAAACTTCTGAATTTCTTTACCCAGAGTACGTAAGCGAATACCCGGTTTCACCAAACGTAATGCCAGATAAAGACTTTCTTGAGTAATTTTACACAGACGCTCACCCAGAATAGTCGGTTTACCCACGATAAACATCATTGAGGTATCGCCGTGATACTCGTCTTTGATTACGGTGACGTCGATATTGACGATATCGCCTTCTTTTAATAAGCGTTCGTCGCTGGGAATACCATGGCAAACCACCTCATTGATAGAGATGCAGACGGATTTTGGGAAGCCGTGATAACCCAAACATGCTGAGACTGCTTGCTGCTGTTCGGTAATATACGTCGCGCAGATGCGATCTAGCTCACCCGTGGATATACCGGGTTTAATGTGTGCACCAATCATTTCCAGCACTTCAGCGGCAAGACGGCCTGCCACACGCATTTTTTCGATTTCTTCAGGTGTTTTAATTGAGATAGCCATAAATTTCGTTTCCAAAGTAGCCAGAATACACAGTGCTGGCGATTACCTAATAATTGCGACATAGGTTAACACAGGCTGCCCCTGCGCTGCCAATATCCCCGTCGTAAAGCACTATTGAAGTCTCTAAAAAGTGAACAAAATATAGCACCAAGGACTATTTTATGGTATAAAGCGCGCCGATGATTCTTTATCTCTCCTCTCGAAAGATAGGGCATCACTTACACTCATTATGTGAAAGGTGGTTTTCGCAGTTTACTGTGAAGGTCAAACCAAAACACACATGTACCGACACATACTCCGGGGTGCCTGCAAAGGTCGGTGGTATGGGGTACATGGAGGCTCAACCCCAATTAAAATTTTAGAGGTTATAATGGCAACTGTTTCAATGCGCGATATGCTGAAGGCTGGTGTTCACTTCGGTCACCAAACTCGTTACTGGAATCCAAAAATGAAACCTTTCATTTTCGGAGCACGTAATAAAGTTCACATCATCAACCTTGAGCAAACTGTACCAATGTTCAACGACGCTCTGGCTGAGTTGCACAAGATTTCTTCTCGTAAAGGGAAAATCTTAATGGTTGGTACTAAGCGCGCAGCAAGCGAAGCTGTTAAAGAAGCAGCACTAAGCTGTGACCAGTACTTCGTTAACCATCGCTGGTTAGGTGGTATGCTGACTAACTGGAAAACTGTTCGTCAGTCAATCAAA
This sequence comes from Rosenbergiella nectarea, assembly GCF_900111105.1. Taxonomy (GTDB): domain Bacteria; phylum Pseudomonadota; class Gammaproteobacteria; order Enterobacterales; family Enterobacteriaceae; genus Rosenbergiella; species Rosenbergiella nectarea. The sequence continues at coordinate 569,105 of NZ_FOGC01000001.1, forward strand.
CGCCTGAAAGATCTTGCAGCACAATCACAAGACGGTACTTTCGAGAAGTTAACTAAGAAAGAAGCGTTAATGCGTGGTCGTGAACTGGCTAAACTGGAAAACAGCTTAGGCGGTATCAAAGACATGGGCGGCCTGCCTGATGCATTATTCGTCATCGATGCTGATCACGAACACATCGCAATCAAAGAAGCAAACAACTTAGGTATTCCAGTATTTGCTATCGTTGATACCAACTCTGATCCAGATGGTGTTGATTACATCATCCCTGGTAACGACGATGCGATCCGTGCAGTCACCCTGTACCTGACCGCTGTAGCGACAACTGTTCGCGAAGCGCGTTCACAAGATCTGGCTGCACAAGCAGAAGCTGCATCTTTAGAAAACGCCTGATAATCTTTACTCGAAAGAGTACTGGCATCAGATGTAATCTGTCAGGGGCCAGCAATGGCCCCTTCGTATATTCAATGTATTGAACGTCCTCTTATCGTTTGATACATATCCACTCCTACGAAAATGATGCTGTTTAGGCCCAATAATGGAAGTAAACAGGTCACAGTTAACCGAGGAAAATAGAATGGCTGAAATTACCGCTGCTCTGGTAAAAGAACTGCGTGAGCGTACTGGCGCAGGCATGATGGATTGTAAAAAAGCGCTGACTGAAGCGAGTGGCGACATCGAGCTTGCAATCGAAAACATGCGTAAATCTGGTGCGATCAAAGCGGCTAAAAAAGCGGGTAACGTCGCAGCAGATGGCGTGATCAAAACTAAGATTGCTGGCGATTTCGCTGTAATCTTAGAAGTTAACTGCCAAACTGACTTCGTTGCTAAAGATGCTGGTTTCCAAGCGTTCGCTGATAAAGTGTTAGACGCTGCAGCTGCTGATAAAGTAGCGGATGTTGAAGTATTAAAAGCGCAATTCGAAGAAGAGCGCGTTGCACTAGTCGCTAAAATTGGCGAAAACATCAACATCCGTCGCGTTGCAGTACTAGAAGGCGACGTTTTAGGTAGCTACCTGCACGGTGCTCGTATCGGTGTTGTTGTCGCAGCAACCGGTGCAGACGAAGAGCTGGTCAAGCAAATTGCTATGCACATCGCTGCAAGCAAGCCAGAATTCGTTAAGCCTGAAGACGTTTCTGCTGAAGTTGTTGAGAAAGAGTACCAAGTACAGCTCGACATCGCGATGCAATCTGGTAAGCCCAAAGAAATCGCAGAAAAAATGGTTAAAGGCCGTATGGAGAAGTTCACCGGTGAAGTCTCACTGACTGGACAAAGCTTCGTTATGGATCCAAGCAAAACTGTTGGTCAACTGCTGAAAGAAAAAGGCGCTGACGTAACGGGCTTTATCCGCTTTGAAGTGGGTGAAGGTATTGAGAAAGTTGAGACTGATTTCGCTGCTGAAGTTGCAGCAATGTCTAAGCAGTCTTAATGCTAAAAAGAACCGCCAGTCAGGCGGTTCTTTTTTGTCAAAGGTAACACTATCCGATTTTTTCTCATTCTGTTTTTTTCAACGAAAAATATGGGATGATTAACCCGAAAACCACTCCTATTATTCAGCCAATTTCCGGGAATAAACTATTATGGCGACGAACGCAAAACCTGTATATCAACGTATTCTTCTAAAACTGAGTGGCGAAGCGCTTCAGGGGACTGAAGGGTTTGGAATTGATGCGAGTATCTTAGACCGCATGGCTCAGGAAGTTAAAGAGTTAGTCGAACTTGGTATCCAGGTCGGTGTCGTTATTGGAGGCGGCAATTTATTCCGTGGAGCCGGTCTAGCGAAAGCGGGTATGAACCGTGTTGTCGGCGATCACATGGGAATGCTCGCGACGGTAATGAATGGCTTGGCGATGCGTGATGCACTTCATCGTGCATACGTCAATGCTCGCTTAATGTCAGCCATTCCTTTGAACGGTGTATGTGATAACTATAGCTGGGCAGAAGCCATTAGCTTGTTGCGCCAAAATAAAGTCGTTATCTTCTCGGCAGGTACGGGAAATCCGTTCTTCACCACCGACTCTGCTGCATGTCTGCGCGGTATCGAAATTGAAGCAGACGTCGTCTTAAAAGCAACAAAAGTTGACGGAGTCTTTTCTGCCGATCCCGTCCAATTCCCTGATGCAGTGCTTCACGATAAAATCAGTTATCAAGATGTCTTAGAACGCGAGCTGAAAGTGATGGACCTCGCTGCATTTACGCTAGCGCGTGACCATAATTTACCGATCCGTGTTTTCAACATGAACAAGCCAGGTGCGCTACGCCGCGTTGTAATGGGCGAAAATGAAGGCACATTAATTTCGCAATAATTCCTGTGTCTTAGAAAATAAGGTATATTCTGGTAGAGATAAGTTCGTTCGGGGCTGTCGGCCAGAGTGACAGGTAAAGTGAATAACTTCGAGAGTTATCGAAGTGCATTAACAATCCAAGGGTTTTAACGTGATTAACGATATTAAAAAAGATGCTGAAGTCCGCATGGACAAATGCGTCGAAGCATTCAAAACAGCAATCAGCAAAATTCGTACCGGACGTGCGTCCCCGTCACTACTGGATGGTATTGTCGTAGAATACTACGGTACCCCTACGCCACTGCGCCAATTAGCCAGTGTCACGGTAGAAGATTCACGAACGTTGAAGATCAACGTGTTTGATCGTTCTATGGGCCCGGCAGTCGAAAAAGCGATTATGGCGTCAGACTTGGGATTAAACCCAAGTTCTGCAGGGGCTGATATTCGTGTGCCACTTCCCGCGCTGACGGAAGAGCGTCGTAAAGACTTAATCAAGATTGTTCGAGCAGAAGCTGAGCAAGGTCGTGTCTCGGTTCGTAACGTACGTCGTGACGCGAATGATAAAGTGAAGGCATTATTAAAAGATAAAGAAATCAGTGAAGATGACGATCGTCGCTCACAAGATGATGTTCAAAAGCTTACTGATGTGAGCATCAAAAAAGTTGATGCCGCACTTGCGGATAAAGAGAAAGAACTTCTCGATTTCTAAGCATTAATTCTGCTTCACAACGCCGTAATGAAGGCTCAGCGATTGAGTTTTCTTACGGCGTTTTGTTTATGTCATTTAGGAATGATGGGTTCTCACCTCACTAAGAGAATGGAAAATCAATGCAACGATTAACGATACTGGGTTCTACCGGCTCGATAGGCACCAATACCTTGGATGTGGTGAGAGAAAATCCCGATCTATATAAGGTGAGTGCATTAGTCGGTGGAAAAAATTCGACTTTAATGGCAGAGCAGTGTGCAGAATTTCGACCAGATTACGTCGCGATGGCGGATGAAGAATCAGCTAACGCACTTCGTGAGAGACTGGCTACATTGAAATTGACGGTTGATGTCTCTTCGGGAATACAGGCAGCGTCAGAATTAGCGGCTTTACCTGAAGTTGACCAAGTCATGTCATCCATCGTTGGCGCATCTGGACTCCTGCCTACACTCTCCGCGATCAAAGCAAGCAAACGCGTTCTATTAGCTAACAAAGAGTCCTTAGTGACGTGCGGCAAATTGTTTATGGATGCAGTCCATGACTTCAATGCGCGTTTGCTACCGGTAGATAGTGAACACAATGCTATTTTTCAGAGTTTACCTGAGACTTTACAGCAACAACTTGGGTATGGTGACCTAAGCGAAAATGGTGTGGATTCAATCATCCTTACGGGGTCAGGCGGGCCTTTTAGACAGACGCCAGTAGAAGAATTGGTAAATAAAACGCCCGATCAAGCCTGTGCTCACCCTAATTGGTCAATGGGCAGAAAGATCTCCGTAGATTCTGCGACCATGATGAATAAAGGGCTGGAATATATTGAAGCAAGGTGGTTATTCAATGCCCAGCGCTCGCAGATGGAGGTCATCATTCATCCGCAATCAGTGATTCACTCTATGGTGCGTTATCGGGATGGGAGTGTTATTGCTCAGCTGGGGACACCGGATATGAAAACGCCGATTGCTCACTCAATGGCTTGGCCGAATCGCGTGAGTACCGGCGGCAAACCGTTAGATTTCACGCAGCTGCAGTCTCTGAGCTTCAATCAACCTGATTACCAACGCTACCCTTGCTTAGCACTGGCTATCGATGCGTGTGATGAAGGGCAGTCCTTTACAACGGCATTAAATGCAGTCAACGAAGTTGCTGTAGCCGCTTTTTTAGAAGGGCGAATTTTATTTACTGACGTTGCGGCACTTAATTCAGATATTTTAGGTCAAATACACTTTAATGAGCCTAAGAGTATCGACGACGTTTTACAAATTGATGAAGAGAGTCGCGCCTTAGCGCGTCAACGGATAGAAAGACACTTCTAAGCCTTTTCAGCAGGGCAACAGATTTGTCGCTCTATGCGGAAAATGGTATAGTCGCTCGCCGTCTTTTTCTGATTTCACTCGTACTCTTAATTGATTGGAATAGGCTACCGGGAAAAAGTTGCGAATAAATCGATGCGTTTTTAATAGAGAGTAAAGCCCGATATGTTGTCACAAGGCCAAAATGAAGCAGAATGGCTACCTCAAGTTTTACCACAACACGTTGCTATCATCATGGATGGGAACGGGCGTTGGGCGAAAAATCGCGGTAAATTAAGGGTGTCAGGCCATAAAGCTGGCGCCAAAGCAGTGAGGAAAACGGTGCGTTTTGCGGCTAAACACCACATTAAGGCGCTCACTCTTTATGCTTTTAGTAGCGAGAATTGGAGCCGTCCGGCTCAAGAAGTGACTGCGTTAATGGAACTTTTTATCTGGGCTTTAGAGAGCGAAGTAAAATCTTTACATAAAAATGATGTCCGCTTACGCGTGATTGGCGATACCTCAGGCTTTAATAAAAAAATCCAAGACCGCATTACTAAAGCGGAAATGTTAACGGCAAATAATAGTGGGTTAACCTTAAACATAGCCGCGAACTATGGTGGACGTTGGGATGTCGTTCACGGCGTAAAACAGCTAGCGGAACAAGTGAAAAAGGGAGTACTACAACCAGAAGATATTACGGAAGATAGCTTGAACTCGCAGCTCTGCCTCTCGGACTTACCTGCAGTAGATCTCGTGATTAGAACCGGTGGTGAGTATCGAATTAGTAATTTCTTGATATGGCAAGTGGCGTACGCAGAGTTTTATTTTAGCCCGGTGCTTTGGCCCGATTTTGATGAACAAGAATTTCAAGGTGCTTTGGATGCTTTTTCCCAACGGGAACGCCGATTTGGCGGTGTTGTCTCCAATGAATCTTAATATCCGGGGGTTTTTTTGTTAAAGTCTCGTCTCTTAACTGCAATAATTCTGATACCACTTGTTATTGCGGCACTTTTTTTCCTACCCGCCGACGGCTTTATTCTGGTCGTATTAGCCATCACTATGCTAGCTGCATGGGAGTGGGGACAGTTCGCAGGGCTTAAGACACCTTTGCAGCGTATTCTTTTAGCGTTGGTATTCGGATTGTTACTCGCGGGTATGGTGTTTATGCTCCCTCCCTATCAACGGGATATACACCAACCCTATGTCGCACTCTCATTGTGGATCTCACTGAGTTGGTGGTGTGTCGCACTGCTGATGGTACTTGCCTACCCAAAATCGAAAATTTTATGGGAACGCTCACGATTTTTACCTTTAATTTTCGGTGCCTTAACACTCGTTCCTTTTTTCTGGGGCATGCTGGTTCTACGCCAATATCATTATGATTTTGACCGTTACGCTGGTGCGTGGTGGCTGTTATTTGTCCTTCTCTTAGTGTGGGGCGCCGATTCAGGAGCCTACCTTTTTGGAAAGCTATTTGGTCGACATAAACTTGCGCCTAAAGTGTCACCGGGTAAGACGCTAGAAGGCTGTTTAGGTGGGTTAGCGACCTCTGCGGGGATTGCCTGGGTTTTCGCGTATTATGCGCCCCTCAACGTTGCGCCGACTAGCCTAATCTGTAGTGCAGTAGTTGCCGCGTTGGCTTCTGTGCTGGGTGATTTGACTGAGAGCATGTTCAAGCGTGCCTCAGGAATTAAAGATAGTGGCAACTTGATCCCAGGACACGGCGGTATTCTCGACAGAATCGATAGTTTGACGGCTGCAGTCCCCGTCTTTACTTGCGTGTTATTACTCATATTTCAGGTGAAATAAGGAGTTAACCTTTGGGAAGTTTTTTCTGGAGTCTTGCAGCCTTTATTGTTGCTATAGCGATTCTTATTACTGTCCACGAATTTGGACATTTTTGGGTAGCGCGGCGTTGTGGAGTTTGGGTTGAACGCTTTTCAATAGGTTTTGGCCCCGCCATCTGGCGACGTAAGGACAAGCAAGGGACTGAGTTTGTTATCGCGATTATTCCCCTTGGCGGCTACGTTAAGATGCTGGATAGCCGCGTTGAAACCGTTCCAGAAAACCGCCGTCACGAAGCATTTGACTTTAAAACCGTGGGGCAACGTAGTGCCATTATTGCAGCGGGGCCGGTGGCAAATTTCCTGTTTGCGATAGTGGCCTATTGGTTAGTTTTCATGCATGGCGTTCCGGCAGTCAAACCCATTATCGGGCAGGTAATGAGTGGCTCAATCGCTGAGCAATCTCATTTGGTGGCTGGGACGGAACTAAAATCGATAGATGGTATCGAAACGCCTGACTGGGATGCTGCACGTTTAGCCTTGATATCAAAAATTGGTGATCCTTCTGCTGAACTAATGGTAACGCTGAGTGGTCAACAGGGGCAGATCGAAAAACATGTCGATTTAAGACAGTGGAAATTTGACCCTGAAAAGCAGGATCCGTTGGTCGCATTAGGCTTGATTCCGGTTCAACCAAAAATAGAACAAGTGCTCGCCCAAGTGCAAAAAAATTCTCCAGCTGATAAAGCAGGTTTGCAAGCTGGCGATAGGATCGCTAAAGTCAACGGTCAGCAGGTGAACGATTGGGCCTTTTTTGCCAAGGTGATTAAAGACAGTCCACAACAGCCGTTGAAAGTTGACGTCGAGCGCGGGGGAAGTTTGGTGGCGTTGACCTTAACGCCAGAAGCTAAGCCGGGCTCAAGTAAAGAAGGCTTTGCAGGGGTAATACCTCGTGTTGAACCGCTACCGGATGCTTATAAAACCGAGCACCGTTACGGTCCATTATCTGCCTTGGCAGAGGCCACGACTAAATCCTGGCAACTGATAAAGCTTACTGTGACAATGCTTGGTAAGTTAGTGTTAGGCGATATCAAGCTGAATAGCCTTAGCGGTCCAATTTCGATTGCACAAGGTGCAGGGGCTTCAGCGGGTTATGGTATGATTTACTATTTAATGTTTTTGGCATTAATTAGTGTGAATTTAGGGATTATCAACTTAGTTCCCTTACCTGTGTTAGATGGAGGTCACTTACTCTTCCTCTTGATTGAGAAAATCAAAGGCGGAGCAGTGTCAGAGCGAGTTCAGGCGTTCAGTTATCGTATTGGTTCAGTACTACTAATACTGTTAATGGGCCTGGCACTTTTCAATGATTTCTCTCGCTTGTAGACGATAATCTACTTGTGAGGATTAGTTAGGAACACGCAAAAAAACGATGGCGATGAAAAAATTGCTCATAGCGTCGCTGCTGTTCAGCAGCGCCACCGTGTACGGTGCAGACGATTTCGTGGTGAGAGACATTCATTTCGAAGGCCTGCAGCGAGTCGCTGTCGGCGCGGCCCTGCTCAGTATGCCGGTACGTGTTGGTGATACAGTCAACGACGATGACATTAAAAACAGTATTCGTTCCCTCTTTGCGACGGGTAACTTTGAAGACGTTCAGGTATTGCGTGATGGTAATAACCTGATTGTTCAAGTCAAAGAACGCCCGACGATTGCAAGTATTACCTTTTCAGGTAATAAGGCAGTCAAAGAGGACCAACTTAAACAAAACCTAGAGGCTTCTGGAGTCCGTGTCGGCGAAGCGCTTGACCGCACGACTATCTCCTCTATTGAGAAGGGACTTGAAGACTTCTACTACAGTGTCGGTAAGTATACCGCTAGCGTTAAGGCTATCGTTACGCCACTGCCACGTAACCGCGTCGATCTCAAATTTGTCTTCTCTGAAGGTGTTTCTGCCAAAATTCAGCAGATCAATATCGTAGGGAATAAGGCATTTAGCTCTGACGAGCTAATTTCGCGCTTCCAATTACGTGATGATGTACCGTGGTGGAACCTCGTTGCTGATCAGAAATATCAGAAACAAAAACTTGCCGGTGACTTAGAAACCCTACGCAGTTTTTATTTAGACCGTGGTTATGCACGTTTTAATATCGACTCGACCCAAGTGAGTTTAACCCCTGATAAGAAGGGTATTTATATTACTGTCAACATTAACGAAGGCAGCCAATATAAAATTGCCGGTGTTGATGTTAACGGAAGCATGGCCGGTCACTCAGCTGAAATTGAAAAGCTGGCTAAAATTGAGCCAGGTGAACTTTACAACGGTGCCAAGGTTACGCAGATTGAAGATAACATCAAAAAACTGCTGGGCAACTATGGTTACGCGTATCCACGTGTGATGACTCAACCTGAGATCAACGATACGGATAAGACCGTTAAACTGCATATCAGTGTTGATTCGGGTAATCGTTTCTACGTCCGTAAAATTCGCTTTGAAGGTAATACCACGTCTAAAGATTCAGTCTTACGTCGCGAAATGCGTCAAATGGAAGGGTCTTGGCTAGGAAGCGGACTTGTCGACCAAGGTAAAGAGCGTTTAAACCGTACCGGTTACTTTGAAACCGTTGATGTCGATACACAACGTGTTCCAGGTTCCGCTGACCAAGTTGATGTTGTCTATAAGGTTAAAGAACGCAATACAGGTACCTTTAACATCGGTGTGGGCTACGGTACTGAAAGTGGCGTCAGCTTCCAAGTGGGTGTTACACAAGATAACTGGATGGGAACAGGTAACACTGTAGGGATTAGTGGGACGAAAAACGACTACCAAACCTACGCTGAGCTTTCCATGACTGACCCGTACTTTACCGTTGACGGAGTGAGTTTAGGTGGGCGCCTATTCTATAACGACTTCAAAGCTGACGATGCAGACCTGTCTGACTATACCAATAGAAGTTATGGCTTAGATGGAACCTTAGGTTTCCCGATTAACGAAGACAACTCCTTACGTGTTGGCCTGGGTTATGTGCATAACGATCTGTCTGACATGCAACCGCAAGTCGCGATGTGGCGTTATTTTAAATCAGTAGGCAAAAACTTCCCTACCAGTAATGACGACAGCGATTACTCTACTGATGACTTCACCCTTAATCTGGGCTGGACTTATAACACACTTGATCGTGGATTCTTCCCAACATCGGGTAACCAGACCAATGTGAACGGTAAAGTCACGATTCCTGGATCGGATAACAAGTTCTACAAAGTGACGCTGGATAGCCAACAATATGTCCCACTTGATAAGGACCGTACTTGGGTCCTATTAGGTCGTGGTCGCTTAGGATACGGCGATGGGCTAGGCGGTAAAGAGATGCCGTTCTATGAGAACTTCTATGCAGGGGGTTCAAGCACTGTTCGTGGTTTCCAATCGAACACTATCGGACCGAAAGCCGCTTACTATAACTACGGTTCTTCTTCAAATTGTGATAATTCAACCAGCGCAATTTGTAAGTCGAATGATGCGGTGGGCGGTAACGCGATGGCAGTGGCGAGTTTAGAACTTATTACTCCGACTCCGTTTGTCAGCGAAAAATACTCTAACTCGTTAAGAACCTCTGTCTTTGTTGATGCGGGGACGGTTTGGGATACTAACTGGGACGATACTGCACAAATGCGTGCGCTAGGCATTCCTGACTACAGCAAACCAGGCAACATTCGCGTTTCGTCGGGTGTCGCTCTACAATGGATGTCTCCGCTTGGACCACTTGTATTCTCTTATGCACTACCGATTAAGAAATACGAAGGCGACAAATCGGAACAGTTCCAGTTTAATATCGGTAAAACGTGGTAATATATTATCGGTAAATCAATTGCGATGGCAGGGAATTCTCCCTGTCATTTTGCATAAAATGGTGTTTTACGCACTCAAGGTAATGGAAAGGAGTATATAGTGAAAAAGTTGTTATGTGCCGCGGGTCTTGGATTGGCATTAGCTGCATCAGCTGCACAAGCTGCTGATAAAATTGCAGTAGTGAACGTCTCCAATATTTTCCAACAATTACCCCAACGTGCAACCGTTGCGAAGCAATTGGAAAATGAGTTCAAAGGTCGTGCGACTGATCTTCAAGCACAAGAGCGTGCTATCCAAGCTCAAATGCAGAACTTGCAACGTAATGGTTCAACCATGAAAGCAAGCGAGCGTTCAAGCTTAGAGAAAGACATCATGGCTAAGCGTCAAAGCTTTGAGAACAAAGCACAAGCTTTTGAACAAGACAACCGTCGTCGTCAAATGGAAGAGCGTAACAAGATTCTCTCTAACATCCAAACTGCAGTGAAGAAAGTTGCGGATGATGAAGGCTATGACGTAGTTTTAGATACCAACTCAGTTGCTTATGCAGCGAATTCTAAAGACATCACTGCTGATGTGCTGAAACAGGTTAAATAACCGATGGCATCTATTAGTCTGGCTGAACTAGCCCGCCAATTAGATGCAACGGTGCATGGAGATGGCGATATCGCCATCTCCGGCATTGCGTCGATGCAATCTGCGGGTGCCGAACAGATCACTTTTCTCGCAAACAGTCGCTACCGCGAGCAACTCTCTCAGTGCAACGCTGCAGCTGTGGTGCTGACGGAAGCTGATTTAGAATTTTGTCACAGTGCGGCATTAGTGGTTAATAACCCCTACCTTACTTATGCGAAATTAGCGCAAATTTTAGATACGACACCTCAACCAGCAGAAAACATTGCACCCTCTGCCGTTATCGCGAGTGACGTTTCATTAGGTAATAACGTCTCTATAGGCGCTAATGCTGTCATAGAGTCAGGTGTGGTGTTAGGGGATAATGTCGTGATTGGCCCAGGCTGTTTTGTCGGGAAAAAGACGACAATCGGATCCCATACGCGGCTGTGGGCAAACGTATCGATTTATCATGAAATCAAAATTGGTAGCCATTGCTTAATTCAGTCTGGCACCGTGATCGGTGCAGATGGATTCGGTTACGCAAACGATCGAGGCAATTGGATAAAAATCCCTCAGCTCGGTACCGTTGTGATTGGCGACCGTGTTGAAATTGGCGCATGTACGACAATCGATCGCGGCGCGTTAGATAATACGCAAATCGGTAATGGTGTGATTATCGATAATCAATGTCAGATTGCACATAATGTCATTATTGGCGACAATACCGCAGTGGCGGGTGGTGTCATCATGGCAGGTAGCTTAAAAATTGGACGTTACTGCATGATTGGCGGCGCTAGTGTCATCAATGGCCACATGGAAATTTGTGATAAAGTAACGGTAACAGGAATGGGAATGGTCATGCGGCCAATCACCGAGCCAGGCATCTATTCTTCAGGTATTCCGTTACAATCTAATAAGCAGTGGCGTAAGACTGCTGCATTGGTCATGAACATCAATGAGATCAATAAACGTTTGAAAACGCTCGAACGTCAAGCTACCTCGAACAGCGACACTTAAGAGCCAAAGGCCATCCTCACGTCATCGTTGCATAATTATATAAACAATGAAATGTGCGCGGCCTGTTTACCCTTTGCGACCGATTAACTTTTTTTATCGTGTCGTTTTTTGCTAACATTTTAGAGCAGGAAGAGTATCTTGACTACTGAAACACATACTCTGGCGATTGAAGAGATCTTTGATCTACTTCCACACCGCTATCCGTTTTTACTCGTTGATCGCGTTTTAGATTTTGAACCACATACTTTTTTGCGTGCGGTTAAAAATGTCAGTGTTAATGAACCGTTCTTCCAAGGTCACTTCCCCGGTAAGCCTATTTTTCCAGGCGTATTGATTCTGGAAGCGATGGCACAAGCCACAGGGATCCTCGCGTTTAAAAGCGTGGGGGGTCTAGAGCCTGGTGAACTGTACTATTTTGCTGGTATCGATAACGCGCGCTTTAAAAAGCCTGTTGTCCCTGGTGATCAGATGGTGATGGAAGTCACGTTTGAAAAAACTCGCCGTGGACTGACTCGCTTCAAAGGGGTCGCAACCGTTGACGGTAAAGTCGTCTGTGAAGCGACTATGATGTGTGCCCGTAGCCGGGAGGCGTAAAGTGATTGATCAATCAGCTCGCATCCATCCCACCGCAATTGTCGAAGAAGGTGCTAAAATCGGCCCTGAAGTGACGATTGGTCCCTTTTCAATCATTGGAAAGAATGTCGAAATCGGTGCCAGAACGGTATTGAAATCTCACGTGGTGGTCAATGGTTTCACGCAGATAGGACAAGATAATCTCATCTTCCAATTTACGTCTGTTGGTGAAGTTAACCAAGATCTAAAATATGCGGGAGAGGATACTAAGCTGATCATCGGTGATCATAATAGTATTCGTGAAGGCTGTTCTATTCACCGTGGTAGTGTGCAAGGAGGAGGTGTTACCCGAATCGGTAATCATAACCTTCTGATGGGGAATACCCATGTTGGGCATGATGGGCTGATTGGTAATCACTGTATTTTTGCTAACAATGCTACCCTTGCCGGGCATGTAACAGTGGATGATCACGCTATCATTGGTGGAATGACCGCAGTGCATCAATGGTGCACTATTGGTGCTCACGTGATGGTTGGTGGTTGCTCTGGGGTGGTACAAGATGTTCCACCTTATGTGATTGCACAGGGTAATCACGCTTCACCTTATGGTATCAATATCGAAGGTCTAAAACGCCGCGGTTTCAGTAAGGAAGCTCTACACGCAATTCGTAATGCTTATAAATTACTTTACCGCAGTGGCCGACCTCTCGAAGAGGTTAAGCCAGAAATCGCTGCCTTGGCTCAAGAACACAGTGAAGTTCAACCTTTCTATGATTTCTTCGCTCGCTCGACACGCGGTCTAATACGATAAAAGGTTCTCATGCGCCCTTTGACTGTTGCCCTTATCGCCGGAGAAACCTCCGGCGATATTTTAGGTGCCGGATTAATCCGTTCGCTTAAACAAAAAAATCCAAATATCCGATTCGTTGGGGTCGCTGGCCCGCTCATGCAAGCTGAAGGTTGCGAGGCATGGTACGAAATGGAAGAGTTGGCGGTAATGGGTATTGTCGAGGTACTGGGCCGTTTAAGAAGGTTGCTGCACATCCGTCGTGAGTTAACTGAGCGGTTGACGGCGCTTAAGCCTGATGTTTTCGTTGGTATTGACGCCCCCGATTTCAATATTCCCTTAGAAGGTAAATTAAAGCGAGCAGGGATCCCGACCATTCACTATGTCAGTCCCTCTGTTTGGGCATGGCGTCAAAAAAGAGTCTTCAAAATAGGTCGCAATACTGACTTGGTGTTAGCTTTTCTACCTTTCGAAAAAGCCTTTTACGATCGTTTTGATGTGCCTTGCCAATTTATCGGCCATAAAATGGCGGACGATATCGCCCTGCACCCTGATAAGTTAGCGGCGAGACAGACGTTAAATATTCCCCCTCAAGCCCGCTGCTTAGCACTACTTCCCGGCAGTCGCTCGAGTGAGGTTGACATGCTGAGTGCAGATTTTATCCGTGCAGCGGTCTTGCTAAGAGAGCGTTACCCCGATCTTGAAATTATCGTTCCTGCCGCCAATGCACATCGTGCCGAGCAATTCCTTGCCATCAAGCAGGAGGTCGCGCCGACGTTATCGCTAAATTTGGTTGAGGGGAAAGCGCGTGAAGTGATGATCGCGAGCGATGCAGCAATATTGGCTTCGGGTACTGCGGCATTAGAATGTATGTTAGCGAAATGTCCAATGGTCGTTGGCTATCGAATGAAGCCTTTTACTTTCTGGCTGGCAAAACGATTAGTGAAAACAGAATGGGTATCCTTACCCAACCTTCTCGCTGGCAGGGAATTGGTGAAAGAGCTGCTTCAAGAAGAGTGTACCCCCCAACATTTAGCCACAGCGCTTGAGCCGTTGTTGCATGACAGCACCGAGCGGCAGGAGCTGCTCGCAACTTTTCAAACATTGCATCAGCAAATACGTTGGGATGCTGATAATCAAGCTGCACAAGCAGTACTGGAACTTATCGATGCCTGAGTTAGTTTACCCCATCGCCCACTGTATTGCTGGTGTTGATGAAGTGGGACGTGGACCTTTGGTGGGCGCTGTTGTCACGGCTGCAGTCATTCTAGATCCCAATAGACCTATTTTGGGATTAGCGGACTCGAAAAAAATAAGTGAAAAGAAACGGCTGATGTTATGCAGCGAAATCAAGGAAAAAGCGTTATCTTGGTCGATTGGTCGTGCAGAGCCGCAAGAGATTGACCAGCTCAATATCCTTCATGCTACGATGCTTGCAATGCAGCGTGCCGTGACCGGGCTTTCAATTACGCCTGACTTTGTATTGATTGATGGTAATCGTTGTCCAGCCTTATCAATGCCTGCTCAAGCGGTGGTGAAGGGCGATAGTTTAGTGGCTGAGATCAGTGCGGCTTCTATTATCGCGAAGGTTACTCGAGACCACGAAATGGCGTTACTCGATGAGCAATACCCACAGTATGGATTTGCTCAGCATAAAGGCTATCCTACCGCTAAGCATCTTGAGCAATTGGCACGTTTTGGTCCAATTCCTGAACATCGTCGCAGTTTTGCGCCGGTCAGAAATATATTGGCCGCCCTGTCAAACTAATCAGAGAACGGTAAACCCGATAAGCGAGCATTATGGCTAACCCACGTTTTATTCATCTTCATGTCCATAGCGATTACTCCATGATTGATGGTATCGCTAAAACCGGTGCCTTAGTAAAAAAAACTGCGAGTTTAGGCATGCCTGCTCTGGGTATCACGGACCATATGAACTTGTGTGGATTGGTCAAATTTTATGGTGCAGCGTTAGGCGCGGGTGTTAAACCGATCATTGGTGCTGACCTCAAGGTCATCACTCCTCTGTTGGGTGACGAGCCGATGCAGTTAACGGTACTCGCGGCCAACAATGATGGCTATCAGAACCTGACACTGCTTATTTCTAAAGCCTATCAACGAGGGTACGGGCATCAAGGGCCGATTGTTGATCAACAATGGTTAACTGAGCATGCCTCGGGTCTTATCCTTTTGTCGGGGGGCTTTAAAGGGGATGTGGGTTACAGCTTGTTGAGAGGTAACGTTGCGCTGGCAGAACAGTGTCTTGCCTTTTACCAAGAATACTTCCCAAATAATTACTATCTTGAACTCACACGAACGGGTCGTAACGAGGAAGAGAGCTATTTGCACCAAGCGCTACAATTAGCGGTTAATCATCAAATTCCCGTCGTAGCAAGTAATGATGTGTGTTTCCTCAGCCGACAAGATTTTGACGCACACGAAATTCGAGTTGCCATCCACGATGGCTACACGCTTGATGATCCCAAGCGTCCCAAGCTTTATACGGAACAGCAATACCTTCGTACTGAAGAAGAAATGTGCGAACTTTTTGCCGATATTCCCGAAGCACTGGCTAACAGTGTCGAGATAGCCCGTCGTTGTAATGTCACCATCCGACTCGGTGAGTATTTTCTCCCTCAATTTCCAACGGGGGAGATGACCACGGAAGACTTTTTGGTCGCGAGTTCCAAAGCAGGATTGGAAGAGAGGCTACTTTTCCTATTCCCAGACGATGAAATCCGTGCGGCTAAGCGCCCAGCCTATGATGAACGATTAGAGATAGAACTAACGGTTATCAACCAGATGGGCTTCCCCGGATACTTCCTTATCGTGATGGAATTTATCCAGTGGTCGAAAGATAATGGCGTGCCTGTTGGCCCTGGTCGGGGATCCGGTGCCGGATCATTAGTCGCCTATGCACTGAAAATTACTGACCTCGATCCATTAGAATTTGATCTACTTTTTGAACGGTTCCTAAATCCTGAACGTGTCTCGATGCCCGACTTCGATGTTGACTTTTGCATGGAGAAACGTGATTTAGTCATTGATCATGTGGCCGAGATGTATGGTCGCGAAGCGGTATCACAGATTATTACCTTTGGAACCATGGCGGCGAAAGCGGTTATTCGTGATGTCGGTCGAGTTCTCGGGCATCCTTACGGCTTCGTTGATCGTATTTCAAAATTAATCCCACCTGACCCGGGGATGACATTAGAGAAAGCCTTTATTGCTGAGCCTCAGCTACCTGAGATCTACGAAGCGGATGAAGAAGTTAAAGCGCTTATCGATATGGCTCGTAAGCTCGAAGGTGTGACGCGTAATGCTGGCAAACATGCGGGAGGCGTGGTTATCGCGCCGACTAAAATCACCGATTTTGCCCCACTGTACTGTGATGAACTCGGCCAACATCCTGTCACGCAATTCGATAAAAACGATGTGGAATATGCAGGACTGGTCAAATTTGACTTCCTAGGCTTACGGACGCTAACTATCATCAACTGGGCATTGCAGATGATCAATGCACGGCGCGAGAAGCAAGGCGAGCCGCCGATCAATATTGATGCGATCCCGCTCGATGATAAAAAAAGCTTTGATATGCTTCAGCGCGCGGAAACCACCGCCGTATTCCAGCTTGAATCGCGCGGGATGAAAGATCTGATCAAGCGATTAAAGCCCGACTGCTTTGAAGACATGATCGCATTGGTAGCGTTATTCCGCCCCGGGCCATTACAGTCAGGAATGGTTGACAACTTCATTGACCGTAAACATGGCCGTGAAGCAATCTCTTACCCGGACATTCAGTGGCAGCATGAAACTTTGCAACCAGTACTTGAGCCAACCTATGGCATTATTTTGTATCAAGAACAGGTCATGCAGATTGCGCAAGTACTCTCCGGCTATACACTAGGCGGTGCTGACATGTTGCGCCGGGCGATGGGTAAAAAGAAACCCGAAGAGATGGCTGAGCAGCGCTCAGTCTTTAAAGAGGGCGCAGAGCGAATGGGCGTCGATGGCGAATTGTCGATGAAGATCTTCGACCTAGTGGAAAAATTCGCTGGCTATGGTTTTAACAAATCCCACTCAGCGGCTTATGCGCTGGTTTCCTACCAAACATTATGGCTAAAAGCACACTACCCGGCTGAGTTTATGGCCGCCGTCATGACCGCTGATATGGATAATACGGAAAAAGTGGTTGGGTTAGTCGATGAATGTTGGCGAATGGGCTTAAAGGTCCTACCACCCGATATTAACGCTGGGCTCTATCCATTCCACGTCAATAACGACGGTGAAATTGTTTACGGGATAGGTGCAATAAAGGGTGTCGGTGAAGGTCCAATTGAAGCAATACTTGAAGCGAGGAATCAAGGCGGTTATTTTAAGGAGCTATTTGACCTCTGTGCGCGCACGGATATCAAAAAAATTAATCGCCGTGTGATGGAAAAACTGATAATGTCCGGTGCCTTCGACCGATTAGGGCCACATCGGGCGGCATTGATGAGTGCGCTAAATGATGCACTCAAGGCTGCTGATCAGCATTCAAAGGCAGAAGCAACAGGGCAGGGCGATATGTTTGGTGTTCTCGCAGAAGAACCCGAACAAATCGAACAGTCATATGCCAGTATAAATCGATGGCCAGAACAGGTACAGTTAGACGGTGAAAGGGAGACGTTGGGATTATACCTCACAGGTCATCCGATTAATCAGTATCTGAAGGAAATCGAACGTTATGTTGGCGGGATGCGTTTAAAAGATATGCATCCTACTGAGCGTGGAAAAATAACCATCGCCGCAGGGTTAGTCCTGGCTGCAAGAGTCATGGTTACTAAACGTGGCAACCGAATTGGTATTTGTACACTGGATGATCGCTCTGGCCGTTTAGAAGTAATGTTATATACTGACGCGCTAGACAAATATCAGCAGTTACTGGAAAAAGATAAAATTCTGATCGTTAGTGGACAGGTCAGTTTCGATGATTTCTCTGGTGGTCTTAAAATGATTGCAAGAGAAGTGATGGATATTGATGAAGCTCGCGAAAAATATGCTCGCGGGCTTGCTCTCTCACTAATGGACAGGCAAATTGATGACCAGCTTTTAAACCGTCTTCGACAGGTTCTTGAACCTCACCGTTCAGGCACCATCCCGGTGAATCTCTATTACCAAAGAGACGATGCTCGGGCTAAATTGCGATTTGGGGCAACTTGGCGGGTAACGCCGAGTGATCGTTTACTCAACGATCTACGTCTCGTCATCGGAACGGAGCAGGTTGAACTGGAGTTTGATTAAAACAGGAACATTATGAGTCTTAATTACCTGGATTTTGAACAGCCTATCGCTGAACTTGAAGCGAAAATTGATTCACTGAAATCCCTTGGCCCTCAAGATGAAAAGCACGACATTAATCTTGATGATGAAATTCAACGCTTGCGTGGCAAAAGTGTTGAGCTTACTAAAAAAATCTTCGCAGATTTAGGCGCTTGGCAAGTTGCACAATTAGCGCGTCATCCAATGCGCCCATACACCTTGGACTATGTGCGTAATGCGTTTGATGATTTCGATGAGTTAGCGGGTGATCGGGCTTATGCAGACGACAAAGCAATCGTTGGTGGTATCGCACGTTTAGACGGGCGTCCAGTGATGATTATTGGTCATCAAAAAGGTCGCGAGACGAAAGAAAAAATTCGCCGCAATTTTGGTATGCCTGCGCCAGAGGGATACCGTAAAGCACTGCGTCTGATGGAAATGGCTGAGCGCTTTAAAATGCCTATCATCACCTTTATCGATACCCCAGGGGCTTACCCAGGTGTCGGGGCTGAAGAACGGGGTCAGGCAGAAGCGATTGCCCGTAACCTACGTGAAATGGCAGGTTTAACGGTACCAGTAATTTGTACCGTTATTGGTGAAGGCGGCTCGGGTGGTGCATTGGCAATCGGTGTGGGCGATAAAGTCAACATGCTGCAATACAGCACCTACTCTGTTATTTCGCCAGAAGGATGTGCGTCAATCCTGTGGAAGAGTGCGGATAAGGCGCCGTTGGCTGCCGAAGCAATGGGCATTACTGCTGATCGTCTTTCCGAACTTGAGCTAATTGACTCTGTGATCCCTGAGCCATTAGGGGGGGCACACCGTCACCCTAAAGAGATGGCTGCAGCGCTTAAAGAGCAATTATTATCGGATCTGGCCGAGCTTGATCAACTCTCCACCGAAGAGCTATTAGATCGCCGTTACGAGCGTCTGATGAGCTACGGTTACGCCTAAGCATTCGCTAATAAATAAGGTCGCTTTGGCGGCCTTTTTTTATCACGTTTTATAAGGGGAGAGCGGCTATGCTGAATCTTAAAGGTATCCACCATATCGCGATTATCGCCTCCAATTATCAACAGAGTCGACATTTCTACTGTGAAATACTAGGTCTTCAGCTACTCAACGAAACCTATCGTGCTGAGCGTCAATCTTGGAAGGCGGATCTCGCGCTAGACGGACGGTATGTTATCGAACTCTTCTCCTTCCCTGATGCCCCTCCTCGTATCAGTTATCCTGAGGCATGTGGGTTACGTCATCTCGCCTTTGCTGTGGAAGATCTTGAGCAGGCAATACAGTGTTTAACATCGCATCATATTGAATGTGAACCGATCCGCATTGATCCTATTACGGATAAAGCTTTTACCTTCTTTAGTGATCCTGATGGCTTACCGCTGGAATTTTATCAAGATGGACTAGACGATGTTGAGTGATTTGAAGCTTCAGGGTCATCAAAAGCTTCTGATTGGCTTTAGTGGGGGACTTGATTCCACCGTTTTATTACATCAATTATCGCAATTACGAATTACTCAATCGCTCTCTTTACGCGCTATCTATATTCATCATGGATTAAGCCAGCATGCAGACCAGTGGTTAGTGCACTGTCAGCGTGTGTGTGCCGAATTAGAGATCCCTTTTCTTAGCCGTAATGTGCAACTGCTGGGAGTGAGAGGGGGAATAGAGGCTGAAGCACGAAGCTTACGCTATGGTATTTTTAAGGAAATACTCGATCCAGACGAAGCATTGGTGACGGCTCATCATCAAGATGACCAGTGCGAAACTTTTCTACTGGCATTAAAACGCGGTAGTGGACCGGCAGGCTTATCGGCAATGCCATCGGCGCGTCGAATAGGGAACAATTGGCACCTTCGCCCGCTGTTACAGTTATCTCGGCAAGAACTAGAGGGTTATGCAGCGACACATCAATTGCGCTGGATCGATGATGAGAGTAATCAAGATGATCATTACGATCGCAATTTTCTGCGCTTGCGTATCTTGCCGCAGCTAGCACAACGCTGGCCACAATTCTCGCGCAGCGTTACACGCAGCGCTGAATTATGTAGTGAGCAGGAGAGTTTACTGGATGAACTACTGGCATCAGATTTGCAACGATGTATCGCTGATGACGGCTCGATTGATATAGGCTACTTAGCGTGTGGCACAGAACAGAAGAGAAATGCCTTATTAAGGCGATGGTTTACCTATAACGGTATACAAACTCCTTCGCGTGAAGCCCTAGCCCGTCTTTGGCAAGAAATTGCCTTAAGCCGCGAAGACGCCAGTCCACAATTGATGATGGGGCAAAAGTCTTTACGTCGTTACCAGCAGCGTCTCTATCTTAGTCGGATATTCCCTGCCTTGCGTGGAACGATAGTTCCATGGCCGAAAGCCTCAACGCCTTTGGTACTCCCTAATGGTCTCGGATCTTTACGCTTAACGGCGGCGACTAGTCAAGGTTTACACTTGCGAGCCCCCACTCGAGAGGAAGCGATTACCGTTCGTTTTGGGCAATCTGCTTATCTACACCTTGTTGGTCGACAGGGCGGAAGAAGTCTAAAAAAAATATGGCAAGAGAAGGGGATACCCGTTTGGTTAAGGGAAAACATTCCCCTGATCTATTTTAACGAAGAGTTGGCCTGTGCACCGGGTATTTTTATTACGCAGAGTGGAGTGATAACGGCAGGCGAAGGGTATGGTCTAGTCTGGGAGGGGATGGATCCAGAGCTAAAACCGTGGATAAATTTTAGCTCTGGGGAAGAGATCAATTTTGAGTGATGGTTATAGTACCGATTTCGGGATGACTAAAACTTTCGATAGCATCTAACCGTACTTCGTGCTGCTCACCGTGGTACTTGTATAAAAGATACTCAACTTTCTTTCTCAAGAACAAATCGGCTGCTTCTGCCTTCAACGACTCACCACTGCGTAGGGTGAGTTGGAGTAACAAATGATGTTGGCAGGCGAGTTCCAGATTGTCATAGTCATCACAATTAATGGGCTGATAGGTATCATTGATTGACATAATTGCTCACCTGTAAGTAAATGGCGGATTCCCGCGGGCCTTACACAAACGCACTATGGTGTAATGCGTCACTGAACTTTAAGCTTATGGCAACGTAATATGCCAGACTATTCTGAGATAATACGAGGACTTACCCTATGTTGTCACTTTTTATCTGTAGACTAGCCTAGGCGTTTGTAAGGCGTAATGCAAGTCAGCCCACACATCCTGCTAAAGCATAATGGGGCAAATTTGGAGAACTTATGGCGTTAAAAGCCACTATATTCAAGGCTGTAGTTGATATTTCAGATCTTGATCGGCACTACTATGCTAGCCACACCTTAACCTTGGCGCGTCATCCCTCCGAAAACGATGAACGAATGATGTTGAGGTTATTTGCCTGGTGTCTTTATGCGTCGGAACGACTAGAGTTTACACGCGGGCTATCGTCTGGCGAAGAACCTGAAATTTGGCAACATCATGATCACGGTCGTCCCGAGGTATGGATTGAACTTGGGTTACCCGATGAAAAACGGTTAAAAAAAGCCGTCAGCCAATCATCGAACGTGGTGTTATTTACTTACCAATCTCGTGCCGCAGCAGTTTGGAAGCAGCAGAACTTGGGAAAGCTAGCGCAATTTAAAAACCTGACGATTTGGCATGCGACTGATGAACAATTGAGCCAGCTGGCGGCGTTGGCACAACGAAACATGTCGTTGCAAGTCACCTTACAAGAAGGTGTTATCTGGCTTTCAGATGGCAGCAATAATGTAGAAATAGAGTTAGAACTATGGCAGAAAGCAGTGTAATTGTTATTAATGCGCAACAGCAGATTGCGAGTACAGAAATAGAAACGTCCGCAATACGCGCTCAAGGCGCGGGTGGGCAAAATGTGAATAAGGTTTCATCCGCTATTCATCTTCGCTTTGATGTGAAAAACTCCAGTCTTACCGACGATGCGAAAGCTCTGATTATCAGCAAGCGCCATCATCTTCTGACTGAGGATGGGGTGATAGTGATTAAATCACAGAACGCGCGTTCTCAAGAGAAAAATAGAGCCTTAGCGATAGAGCGGCTACGGCTAGTACTGGCACAATTGTTGGTAGTATCAAAAACCCGTAAAGCGACTAAGCCAACAAAGGCTTCTAAGCTCCGTCGTCTGGATGGGAAAAACCGTACTTCGTCAAAGAAAAATTTACGGGGTAAGGTGAGCGTGGATTGATTAATAATGGCCCTCATTGCGAGGGCCATATAGAGGTTATTAGCGTTTGATTTGAGACAGTAAACGTTCAACAATCGCTTCAGGTGAGAGCATCTCTTTTTCACCGGTACGGCGATTTTTGTACTCGATTTCGTTATTGTCTAAGTTACGGTCGCCGATAACAATGGAGTGCGGTACACCGATCAGTTCCATATCGGCAAACATTACGCCTGGACGTTCTTTACGGTCATCAAGGATAACATCGAGTCCTGCACTACGCAGTTGTTCATACAGCTTCTCGGCTAATTCTTGTACGCGAAAAGACTTGTGCATATTCATCGGTAAGATCGCGACATGGAAGGGAGCAATGGCTTCTGGCCAAATAATTCCTTTCTCATCATGATTCTGTTCAATAGCCGCGGCCACAACACGCGTCACACCGATTCCGTAGCATCCCATTAATAGCGTTTGGTTACGGCCCTCTTCACCTTGAACTGTTGCTTTTAATGCCTCTGAGTACTTGGTACCCAGTTGGAAGATATGGCCGACCTCAATACCGCGTTTGATTAGCAAGGTCCCTTTACCGTCAGGGCTCTTATCTCCGGTTACCACATTACGGATATCTGCATAACGTGCTTCTGGAAGATCACGTAACCAGTTCACACCAAACCAGTGTTTACCGTCGATATTGGCCCCCACGGTAAAATCGCTCATGACTTTCAAGCTATGGTCAGCAACGATTGGCATCGCTAATCCAATAGGACCAAGAGAGCCCGGTCCTGCACCGATGGCGTCGCGAATTTCTTGTTCAGATGCAAAACAGAGTGGAGAGGCAACGATATCCAATTTCTCTGCTTTCACTTCATTTAATTCATGATCCCCGCGCACTAAAAGCGCCACTAAGGTGTGTTCACTCTCTTCTGCGGCTTTAACGATAAGCGTTTTAACGGTTTTATCGATTGGAAGAGAGAATTGGGAAACGAGTTCAGCAATAGTCTTCGCGTTAGGTGTGTCGTGTTGCATCAAGGCTTGAGAAGGCGCAGCACGTTCAATGGTCGGGGCAACGGCTTCTGCTAATTCGATATTGGCTGCATAATCAGACTGATCAGAGAAGATGATATCATCTTCACCACTCTCCGCGAGTACTTGGAACTCATGAGAAGCGCTACCGCCAATCGATCCGGTATCTGCTTGTACGGCACGAAAATCTAATCCCATACGACTGAATATCTGGCTGTACGCGCGATACATGATGTCGTAGGTCTCTTGCAGAGAGTCTTGATGGCTATGGAAAGAATAGGCATCTTTCATAATAAATTCGCGTGAACGCATCACACCAAAACGTGGACGAACTTCATCACGAAACTTAGTCTGAATTTGGAATAAGTTTAAGGGTAATTGTTTATACGAGCTCAGCTCGTTACGAATCAGATCGGTAATCACTTCTTCATGCGTTGGACCCAGTACGAATGGGCGTTCATGGCGATCTTTAATACGTAAAAGTTCTGGACCGTATTGTTCCCAACGTCCACTCTCTTCCCATAAGTCGGCAGGTTGAACAACAGGCATCGTCACTTCGAGGGCACCCGCATTTTCCATTTCTTCGCGGACGATTTTTTCGACTTTACGTAAAACGCGAACACCGGTCGGTAACCAAGTATATAAGCCTGAAGCAAGTTTACGGATCATTCCTGCACGAAGCATTAATTGATGACTAATTACTTCAGCATCAGAAGGTGTTTCTTTGAGCGTTGAAAGTAGGTATTGAGTAGTACGCATGAATAAGGTTCCAGTTGAACGGAAAGCTGTTTTAGTGAGTAGTATAGAGTTTATCAGTGAGTGAATGGCGTAAAAAGCCTAATTCATTGGCTCGATTGCAATCACTTCTGTTCCCATCGGTGTTACCTGCCAGCGTACAGTAAAATCACTCAAACTGGCAGCATAAAAATGAGGGTCATCTTGGTTACGTCGGTACGCTGGGCGAGGATCTTGAGCTAAGACTTGTTGGATAAACTCTGCTAAGTTTGGGTGACTCTGATGATAGCGTAGTAAATGTTGTTTAGCGTCATCCGAAAAATAAACCTGCATACCGGCTTCCGGCGCTAATTGCGCATAGCCTGCACGAGCATCGGTTAAAGACTCTGCAAAGGGCAGATAGGGCTTGATGTCAACAATAGGTGTACCATCAACGAGATCGACACTGCCTAGTTTGAGAATGAGGCGTTTTTTTTCATAGCGAACCCCCTTAAATTCGACGAGTGACATACCAATTGGATTGGGTCTAAACGTCGAGCGGCTCGCTAACACACCAATCTTATCGTTACCGCCAAGTCGAGGTGGGCGAACCAGCGGCTTCCAGCCCTGTTGTTGGGTCTGATGAAAAATAAAAAGTAGCCATAAATGGCTGAAATTCTCAATACCACGTACCATATCACGATGGTTGTAGGGGGCGATAAGCTCCAGCTCTGCCCCCATTGCGGTGACTAACCCTGGTTGTCGAGGAACCGCAAACTTCTCTTTCCAAGGTGAGTGAATCGTACCTATTTGCTCTAAAGAAAATGACTTCATTGTGTGACTTTTAGCGCAGAACCTTGGCAAACCGCTTCACGATAGCACCCGGAATTAGTGGAAATCACTTCACATTGGTGCACAAGTACTGCATTAGCTTTTAATGATGAGGCTTTTACCTGCATACGTTTACGCGCGGTATTAAGGTTAGGCGGTGAGCTTTGAGCGTTGGTCTGACAGTCTTCACCCGAGACTTCACCTAAGTCGCGGAAGGGCTTATTAATGAGGTCGGCAGGATTAGTATAAATTTGTACTGGCGTCGCTCTATGTACAGGTTTGCGGACCTTTTCCTGATGCTGAGCCTGAGGCTTTTCGGGGAAAGGCTCAACGGGTTTGTACTGAGTTGTACAACCGGCAAGTCCTACAATCACCATACAGAGTGGTAATAAGCTAAAACGCATTGAATCTTCCTCACTCAACTTTTCATTAGAGGGTTAGCATACAGGTATCGACGTTTGTTGAAAAAATAAAGGCGACTCTCGTCGCCTTTACCCATCTATATTAACAGCATTTACCAGCCTTTAATGGCACCACCGTTAAAAATTTTATTAGCGGCTTGTTCAACCTGTTCTGATTGATAAGCTTTGATAAATTTCTTAACGTTATCGGCATCTTTATTGTCTTCGCGGGCCACAATAAGATTAGAATAAGGTGAGTCTTTATCTTCAGTGAACAAGCCATCCTTCACGGGGGTTAAGCCGATCTGGCTAGCAAAGGTCGTGTTGATGACGGCGATAGCAATTTTATTGTCGTCTAATGAGCGTGGAAGCTGTGGGGCTTCCAGTTCGACAATCTTCAGATTTTTAGGGTTCTCTGTAATATCCAAAGAAGTGGGCAGTAGACCAACATCGTCTTTTAATTTAATTAATCCGACTTTTTGTAATAACAGCAATGAACGTCCCAAATTCGTCGGATCGTTAGGTACCGCAATTTGAGCACCATCTTGCAGTTGGTCTAAAGATTTGATCTTTTTGGAATAACCTGCAATAGGATAAATAAAGGTTTTCGCTACCGAAGTAATTTTGTATCCGCGATCTTTAATCTGCTGATCCAAATAAGGTTTATGCTGGAAGGCATTGGCATCAATATCGCCTTTGCTCAACGCTTCGTTAGGCAGAACATAGTCAGTGAACGGGACGAGTTCAACATCAAGGTGATATTGATCTTTCGCAACTTTTTGAGCGACCTCTGCCACTTGTTGTTCAGAGCCGGCAATGACCCCCACTTTAATATGGTTAGGATCTTGTTGCGTTTTTTGGTCACAGCCAACTAAAGCTAATGTTGCAACAACCGCGCTGAGAGTGGCTAATTTTTTTAACGTAAAAGTCATGGGATTTCCTTAATTATTATCGAGACAAATTACTATCTATGAGTGACGAGCCTAACAACACGATCGCCGATAAGTTGGATCAGATAGACCAAAATAACCAGCAATACCAAAACCGTATTCATGATTGTCGCATTATAGCCAATATAACCATATTGGATACCAATTTGCCCTAAACCGCCTGCTCCAACAGCGCCGCCCATGGCAGAGTAGCCCACCAAGGTGATCAGTGTGATGGTTGCAGCATTAATAAGCCCCGGCAACGCTTCAGGTAAAAGAACCTTACGAATAATTTGTAGGGGTGTCGCGCCCATTGAACGTGATGCCTCAATTAAGCCAGACGGGAGTTCAAGCAGGGCATTCTCTACCATACGGGCAATAAAAGGTGCTGCACCAATCGTTAAAGGAACTATTGCTGCTTGTAGTCCTATTGAAGTCCCTACCAGCGCGCGGGTGAAGGGGATCATCCAGACAAGTAAGATAATGAAAGGGACTGATCTAAAAATATTCACTACTGCAGAGATAATGCGGTAAAGCGTTTGGCTCTCTTTTATCTGCCCAGGACGAGTAATATAAAGAAGTACGCCAACTGGTAAACCAATGACAAATCCAAAGAAGCCTGAGACAAAAGTCATGACTAAGGTTTCCCAAATACCGCCCGCTAGAAGCCAAATCATTGCCTCAGACATAACCTAACACCTCTGTTTTAACTTGTTTTTGTTGTAGCCACTCAATGGCTTGTTGACACCTTTCTTGTTCGCCCGCAATTTCAGTAAGCATAATGCCGAATTTGACTCCACCGGCGTAATCCATCTGCGCGCTAATAATGTTGCAGTCAACATTGAAGCGACGTGAAATATCAGACAATAGCGGTGCGTCAACGGATTGCCCGGTAAACTCAAGTCTAATGAGAGGAACTCTACCTGCCTCAGCCATGTGGGTTAGGCGCTGTTGATAGTCCTCAGGAATATCGAGATGAAGGGTCGATTGAATAAATTGCTGCGCTAAAGGCGTTTTCGGATGAGAGAAAACCTCACTCACTTTATCATTCTCGATCAACTCACCTTTACTGATCACTGCTACTTGGTCGCAGATGCGTTTGACGACATCCATCTCATGGGTAATTAGCAGGATAGTGATCCCTAAACGGCGGTTTATATCTTTGAGTAATTCTAAGATAGAACGCGTTGTAGCCGGATCGAGTGCGCTGGTGGCTTCATCGCAGAGTAACACTTTCGGGTCGCAGGCCAGTGCACGTGCAATCGCGACACGTTGTTTTTGCCCTCCCGATAGATTTGCAGGGCGAGCATCGTGTTTATCCGCCAGTCCGACAAGTTCGAGTAGTTCGGTTACGCGCTTTTTTATGTCAGCTTTAGAATGGTTTTCCAGCTCAAGTGGCAACGCTACGTTACCGAAAACCGTACGAGAATTGAGTAAGTTAAAATGTTGGAAAATCATCCCAATTTCACGCCGAGCTAAAGTTAACTCATGGGCATTTAAAGTGGTGAGATCACGACCTCCCACTATCACTCTACCGGAGGTCGGTCGTTCAAGAAGATTGACGCAACGTATAAGGGTACTTTTTCCCGCTCCTGATGCACCAATCACGCCATAAATTTGCCCCTGAGGGACATGAAGCGTGACATCCCTTAAGGCTGGTATAGTCAGATTTCCCTGTAGAAATCGCTTAGTTATATTCTCGAGTTTTATCATTATAGTATTTTTACTTAGTGTAATTATGCCGCTGAAGTATGGGACCAAAATAAATTGGTGATTAGCCGGATGTTAAGCTATCTAGACGGCTAAATCAATCCGGCCTTCTTATCCTATGTAGAAAAGGCGCATTAATTTCCATTCCTCTTCATCATATATAGAAGGGAATGAAGGAAAACCGTTTTGGTAGCCTTACTAAAGGCAAAAGTACGATAGAGATATTTCACCTGATTTGAGGAAATGCAACGAAGTAAAGACAGTGATCATTAGATGGGGTTCGTGCGATAATGAATCCTTGACTGAAATGGAGTAATTTTTTGTTATGAAACCCGCAATTTTTTTAGACCGTGATGGGACGATTAATCTCGATCATGGTTATGTACACCTTAGTGATGACTTTCAATTTATTGATGGTGTGATCGACGCAATGGTTGAGTTAAAAAAGATGGGTTACCTACTCGTTCTCATTACTAATCAGTCAGGGATTGCAAGGGGGCTATTCACGGAAGACCAATTTATGCATTTAACAGAATGGATGGACTGGTCACTCGCGGATAGAGGTGTCGACTTGGATGGTATCTATTTCTGCCCTCACCATCCGCAAGCGATTGTTGAAGAGTATCGACAAGATTGTGAGTGTCGCAAGCCGAAAGCAGGAATGTTTGTCGATGCGCAAGCTCAGCTCGATATCGATATGAGTGCTTCTTACATGGTTGGAGATAAAAAGGAAGACATGCTGGCAGCCTTGGCTGCGGGTGTAGGCCATAAAGTACTGGTAAGAACAGGTAAGGACGTTACGCCGAAAAGTGAATCTGCGGCAGATGCAGTGATGAATAGCCTTGCTGACCTACCCAAATATCTCGCAAATAAGCAGTAATTGCTGGCTTTATCAGCATGGTGCTTGAACTTTGAACGCTTGAGCATTTTTTTTTAAAAAAATGCTCAAAGGGTATTGCGCCTTTTTCTGAACTCCCTATAATGCGCATCCACTGACACGGCAAAGCACGATACGCAGCGCGGTGACAGGGACTGGAGCGATTCGGTCCAGGAGAAAAAACAAAAACAATGATTGACTCCTGAAGTGAAGCGAGTAATATACGCCACCTCGCGACAACGAGTTAAAACGTTGATTCGCAATGCTCTTTAACAATTTATCAGACAATCTGTGTGGGCACTCGCAGGATTGATATCACAAAAAAACTTTGTAGTATCAAGTCTTGAAGAGTGACACTGAAAATTCATTTACGAATAACAGAATAATTTCTTTGAGCATCAAACTTTAAATTGAAGAGTTTGATCATGGCTCAGATTGAACGCTGGCGGCAGGCCTAACACATGCAAGTCGAACGGTAACAGAGAGTAGCTTGCTACTCTGCTGACGAGTGGCGGACGGGTGAGTAATG
>NZ_FOGC01000011.1 GCF_900111105.1 Rosenbergiella nectarea
AGATAGTGAGTAATTTTACCACTGTAAGACAACGTTAGACAGTAAATAAGCCGTGATAATGTTGGTTCACTCATACTCAATGTTGGTTCAAAACGTATTTTGGTTGGTTCACTTTTTGAGAAAAATACTAATTAAAACAAACGTCTTTACAAATTGAACCAACTGAACCAACTGAACTAACGTGTTTTTCTATATTTATAATAAAGTGTGAGTGAGCAGCGATGATTGCAAAACCGGATTAAAGAGGTGAAGCTATTTTCGTAGCTTCGGTGGTGACCTGCTAAACTATCGTAAGTACATACGAAAGACCTACCGACAAATCAGGCGGCAGTTTTACCCTTTAAGTGCTAAACCACTAATTTGTGGTGATTAGCGATACGGTGTTTCCCGTAACGGTAGGTAGCAAAGCCCTGATTCGGGCTTAGAGTATAACTGCGACAATTCCGTAGTTAAGTTTTACGAATCTTTCGTAATACCGATAATCCAGAAGCCTCATATCGATGAAGTGCCAAAAAATCGACACGTTATCGGGATATGTCGATAGTGCGTACATAGATATTTGCCAGCCACTAGCAGGGGCTCACAACAGAGTTACCGATAGTTACCCTGTTAGCTGGTGATCGAAAGCATCGACAGAGTAAACATTGCTTACCCTGTTAGTTGGAAGCCAATGAGATTGGCTCACAAAGGCAGAATATTGCCTTAGCTCATTATCTGAGAGTTACCGACAGTAACGCACAAAGTAGGAAGCTCCGAAATCGGAGGCACCTAGAGGCGATAATCGAAAGCGCAGATTTACGTTGTCGAGATAATCAGGGGGTTACAAAATTATTGTGACCGTCACTCTATAGGTTCCCTTCAAATCAAGGCGACCAGAGCGCAATTCTACGCTTTGCTTTTTAATCATGTGTTTAACACACATTTAGAACCCCCCCTCAAAATTGAGGAGGGGTAACGTGGCTCAAAATTGAGCTGGCTGATTTAATTGATAAAAACGACCGCCACCCCATAGACCTACTACACAAAAAAGGTAGTGGCCTACCCTACCCCATGAAGGGAATAAGATTACGGCAAGGTTTAACGGGGATATTACGGGGAGGTTGTTACTCGATGGCTGACCGTGGGGATCTAACTAATAAAAAAATATGAGGGAATTTACTCACTGGACGGCTGAATAAACTGAGGCAAGAAAGAGCGTCAAAAATGGGGTAAGAATTATTTTTAGGACTACGTTTAGGACTACGTTTAGATATTTTACAATGACGTGACTTTATAAATCATACACTTATGATACCAGTTCATAGCCTCTCGTGCCGACCAAAAATCCCTAAAAAAAGCAGCCACTTACGGCTGCTTTTTTTATGTCTGATATTTGCCAAGGGTAAAAAGAGGGTAAAAGTACCGCCTCAGTCGAGGCTTTTGACCATAAAAGTCACTCCCCCTATCACTCAGGCATTATCAATATCGTCACCCTCGATAACGCCATCGTTAGTCTTGAAACTCCCATACCCCACGTCGGCAAACATCAGCTTGCCCTTTACATCGAGCAGCCCGCGTCACTTTATAGCCAGGTTCGGCCACAGCATATCCCTCGTCGGTTAGAATGGTGATCGAGGATTGGCTAACGTGCATAAGTGACGCGGGAGTAAGTCTTGCTTCTACGTAATCTATTGCGGGGAATAGGAAGGCCATAGCTGTCTCTGGTTAATATTTGTGCGTTTATATTGCTGCATCAATCTCACAATTAACCCATTGGCGACCATCACTTTGAGACAGCGAGATCGACCGCAGAAGCGCTACCATTGGTGATGACAGCGTCCCTATCTGCGTACCAGTTGCCCAACTAAGCATTGCGGTTTCAATATCAGCATCATAGAGAAGCCGAAACGATTCTCTCAGAGACTTATCATCGTCTGCTGATTCGAATAACTTCCTACGGGTGTAGGCTTCAACATAACGCGAGGCTAGTTTTATTTTTGCCGAGATCCATACGGCTTCGGCTTCATCCGTATTACTTGCATTAATACGGCAATACAATTTAACCTGCTTAATCGTCAGGATTATTGACCGCCTTTTTTCCACAAACACCTTGGGTGATTTCGCTACGACGCCACTTTGGCTATCGACGTCGACCCTTTTGATCTCCGCTAGCGTTGCGTATCCGAGTAAAATAAGTCCACATCCACGTTGTTCTTTACAGTAAATGTTTCACCTTCTGCGATAACCTGACCTGCTACGAGTAGTGGTTTTATTCGCTATCAGTTTCAGCTAGAGCTTTGGCGTAGCAATACACCTACTAATTTTTCTAAGACTAGTAACTTGATGATTATTGCATTAGATGAGGGTCATAATATCTTACTACTTCAAGAGATCCTGATGTAGTAAGTAAAAATATATTAAAATACTGGTAACGTTACCCATCACCGCCAGTCAATAGATTGATGTCATCACCTATATTTCCTATTAGAAAAAATGGGAAATATTCTTAGAAAATCATTTTCCCTAACTTCATCTCATGTGCCCAAATATTTTTATATGACCATTTTTTATTAGATAATCCAATGCTGAATATAAATTCTTTATTCGCATCCTGGCAAATTCGTTGGGCTTCAGCAATATTTACTGATAATAAAATACTTCCAAGACTGAAATCTTTCACACTTATATCAATACTACCATTATGATCATCAAAATATATCCAATTATTACATTCAGCTTTGTAAATCAAATCGTATGCACATGGCTTACCATTAAACATTAACACATTACCAAAAATCATGGGTCGAATTGATTCAATAAACTCTGAAAGTTCTTTAATATCATTTTCATCATACTTATTATCCCAGCGAAGCCCCATCAATGAAAGATATATGCGACTTAACTCAGTACTATTAAATGATGTCACAGGTAAAATTCCACCACCATTGGCAAGAAACTTTCTTGTCTCCGCTTGTCTTTTTTTCAGGGTCTTTTTAGAGAATCTCTCTTTTACAATACAAACAGATCTACGATTAAGTAGACCATAGCTTGCGTTGAAAAACTGTTTTTTATGTCTAATTGATAATGCTTTGGTCTTTACAGGAAGATAGCACCTACCTTTTTCCGGACATATAGGGAGTATTATATTTTCAAAAATAAGTGGTATTTTATTGTAATTATGCTTTAAGTTTGAATGTTCATCAGTAAAGTATGCACCTACAATTTCACCATTAACTTCTCTATGATAAAACTTAATTCGATTAGGATTTTTCTTTTCAAGAAAATCTAACATGATTGGGTGATTACAAACGGCCCCTCCAAATTTCGCATACGCTTTGCAATAGTTTTCATAGTTGGATAATTCCCATCCAGATATTTTTTCTAAAATCATAGGATTAATATCTCCATATTTTTTTGGTAATACTACCAAACTGTTTAAAGTCCATTCCTAATAACCTCAAAGCCTCTTAGCGTATAGAGATTTCGATGACCTTTACCACTGACAATAATTATCATGTTGTACCTAACGCCATTCATTACTGCCGGGGAAATATTAGCATTTAATGAATAAATGGTAAGTAAACATAAATTACTCTAATGGTTCATAATCGGCGGAGGCATCCTATTGGTAGAACAAGTATTTCTCAATGACGACACCGATGACTTTTTCATGCGACTCAACAGAGCATGAGAAGCAAATCGTTTTCCGAGCTAGGCGATTCATTCGGGTTCTGAGTGTGAGGTTGTTACGCTTAATACGTTGGGTGAAGATTTTTCCCGTAAAATGCTTATCTCTAGGTACTTCTTTTGCACAACTCCCCCCGTTATCGCTGGTTATCATATCAGTAGAAAAGGTGTAAGCAGAGACAATAGCTCATAACAGGTATCATCTGTTCTTGACCCGAATGTAAACGTAAACGCCAACACCGTACCCGTTATTGTGTTGGAGGCATACCAGATCCAGTATGCTTGAGCTTTACTGCCGACAACCTCCCACTGCTCATCACGCTCACAGATAAGTGCAATATCAGCATGTATTAGCGGAGAGGAGATTATTCGTTTTGGTGAGCGTTTTTTAAAGTGCGGATAACGTTATTAATACCCACTTTAAGCGTTCTTGCTGTATCACGGACACCCGCACCATTGAATGGCATCTGCGTAATTTTTTTTGGCGGCAGCGAAAACAGTCAGCCCCCTTAGGGTTTTGACCATACCGTTAGATTTAAGCAGAGTGACAGCGGGGAAAATGAACAGTAGTGCTTGCCATGATAAGATCTCAAATTCGACCTTGCTCTATAGACGAATCATGCAAGGCTTGAGGTTTCACGTATAAAACAACCTAATTAAGTTATCGTCGGTTGCGTAGGGTTATCAGCCAGAGGATGAATTATTCGGAACGCTACATATTCACCTGAAGACAGTGCAGCAAAAGGAAGCTTCTCATGTTGCGATACCTATCGGGTCAGCACTGAAATTTATTTGAGACGGTAAGGGTTGATGAACAGCCTTTCTTTAACCTTAGGTGAGTCAATAAGAGCGATAGGGGGGAGAATGGCCCCAAAAGAATAACCACTCGATCGGTGGCCGGTTAGTTTCATTAACTTTTCTACCCTGCTCACTCCATCTCACTGAACGATGAAGTAAGCAAGGGTGTTTTATGCATTCGACACTTGTAATGTCCGAGCCGCTTCTTGGGGTTGAGAATGGTCAGCAATACGTTGGAGATGATTAACAATATCCAGCGCCATCTGCTGGCGTAGGGCTTCTCGTTTTCGGAAAGCTGATCGGTGTTTACTTTCTACCTGCTCAACGTTGCGCTCCGCTTCCTGACGTGGAAGTTGATACCATCCCTGCCCATCAACCTCTGGGGTGAGTTCTGCCCAAAAGGCATCATAACTCGACTTAAGGTGGTGCGATTTGATGTGGTGGCTATCGGCTATCCCGCAAATTTTCTCTACCTCATAGCTATCGGCTAACGCATAGGCGGCGGACAGCAGCAGATTTTTTGGCCGCAAACCAAACATCGCTTTGGTTATCGCTCTAACCTGATCTTGTCCTTCACCCGGTTTAGGACCTTGTAAGCCGCAGAGGTAAAGTGTTTTTCCAGTGGCATCGAACGAATACGTCAGGCTATATAACGGTGCCTCACTATTTGGTGCAAAAAGATAAAGCCCCATCTCCCCTTCGCGAACAAAGCGGGAATGCATCAGTCTGAGGGTTGCCTGCTCGTCGTTTTTTAATTCTAAGGTCGCAATCGTCAGCCCCGTCGAGGTATCACTAAATAACGTTGGGATAAAGCGTGGATCAATGCTCTGGTCGAGGCGCTGTAGCGTAGTCGACATAGAGGCCAGCTTTTGCTTGATAGTCCAGTGTTTGTTCAGATATTTATTAAAAGGACGTGCAGCTAGACTCACGACTTCTTTACGTTGTGAAACCTGCTGTGCAATTAGCGAACGCTGACATAACTGGAAATAGCGCCAATAAAGCACTGGATGACTGACTAGAGTTCGGCAGGCGCGCTTATAAAAATTAAATTTTCTAAGCGCTTCATTCCACTTTGGATTATTTTTACGCCAAGTTCTAAAACGTCCCATCGAAATATCCTAATTCTATGCAGAGTGGCGCGAGTTAACGCGGTTCAGCCACAGAATAACGGGAATTTTCTCAACGCATTCTCAACGGAATAGGGGTTTACTTACGTAATCTTAACGGAATCTAAACAGAAGGAAAAAACAGAGCAGCCGTAGCTGCTCAGAAGATTTTAGCTTTCTTGCTCTTGATGATTGATTTCAATATCAATATTCTGAATTGTCGCATCAATATTATCGAGTAATTTACCTTGCTCGTTAAGTAATGTATTAATTTGATCCGCAAATTCTTTATGCTTGTATTCACCCGCGTCAAACGCTAACCACTGTGCTGAAAGCGTCTCAGTGTTGTTCTGCGCATAATGGCGCATCTCCTTTAATTGCGAGGTCACATCACGAAAATAATCCAGTTGAGTTTTTTCTACTTCGCTCATTACGACAACTCCTCTATCATTAATTTTTGGGTGTGTCCTAAGCTTGGCAAAAATTCTGCGGTTCGCCTTCAGATTAATCCGCAATAGTAAGTCATACACTTTTACTCGCGGCGAGGTGATTTAGTCGGTATTCTGAATCCTCTCTCTAACGTGATGAAATGGATTATGCCTCGACTGCTCCCCCCAACCTTTCAAATCGAACCGCTCGAGCCATGCCTGCCTTTTATTTTACAGGCCGAAGTGAGCACAGACCCTCTACGCGCAGCGTGCTGTCTCTTTGATCCCAGTGCTTTCACGCCGCAACTCACCCGTCAGTTCGGCTTGGTGCTGCCCGAGGCGCTGCGCCATGCGGTCAAAAAACGCCAAGCGGAATATGTGGCGAGCCGCTGGCTAGTGGCGAAACTGTTAGAGACTATCGATATCCCGAACTTCCAACTTTTTAATCGGCCTGACCGTTCACCGATCTGGCCAACGGGCAAAGTAGGATCCCTTTCACATCATGATCACAAAACATTTGCCCTTATCGACAGCTACCCGACATGGGTTGGCAACGATATCGAGCGGATGTTGACCCAGCAGAAAGCCGCAGAACTTCGATCGATGATCATGACCCATGAAGAGCTATCTCTGCTAACTTCAGCCGGTTTTTCATTATCTCAGGCAACAACGTTGGTTTTCTCTGTGAAAGAAACCGTCTACAAAGCGGTCTATCCTGAGGTGCAAACAGTGTTTGGGTTTGAACAAGTCACAATCACTGCCTGTGATCCCCATATCGGTAGGGTGACGGCGCACTTATCTGCCGTCGCGCAACCTATATCGAGCCATCATCCACACTGGGACATTCATTATTGGCTCACCGACACAGAAGTCATGAGTTGGGTAGCGAGGAAAACATTATAGCGCTTTGCGAAAGGTGATATTAAAGCGATAAGGCCCGGTAAGTGGATGAATACCGGGCTTCAAGGGCGAAATACCATGGAAACAGAGACGCGATTCCCTCCCCCACACCACCACGTCGCCGTGTTCCAATAACACTTTATTGGTCTTATCACTACGTTGTCGGCCACCGAACAGAAATACCGCAGGTAAACCGAGTGACACTGAGACGATAGGTTGATGGAGATCGCGCTCATTTTTATCTTGGTGTAATGTCATTTTACTGCCTACCGCATAGCGATTGATCAAGCAGCTATCAGGAACGAAGTCTGGATAGTCGGCCGCGATGGCTGCACGTTGCGCAACTGCTAGGAGTGTGTCACTGAGCGGTAGGCTCTCAGCATTAGACAAATAGCCATCTCTCCCTGAAAGCCACTGCGCCGCGCCACAGCCCGTCATGGCGACAGACATTTTAACCCCCCCCGGTGTTATACGATGAATGAAAGGGCTCTGCGTGGCGATACGATTTATCTCTCGAAAAAGCGCGTCGTCATCCCCTTGTACAAAACGCCTCAAGATTACTGCACCGGACGCGAGCGGCTCTTGCCAAGGTGCTTCATCTTCGAAAAAATCAAACATTTCTCCCCCGTTAGTGACTCTGATTGTTAACTATAAACGTGTTGAACGTAGGCGACGCCCATCCTACAAAATCATCGCCTTGTTTCGTAATCAGATACACCGCAAGGTTAAGGCGCATCGCCAAGGCTTTCGCTTTTTCGGTCCCTAACACCATCAATCCGGTATCCCACGCATCCGCTTCCAATGCAGTAGTGGCAATAACAGTTGCGGAGACCAGATGATGTTCGATCGGTTGCCCGGTACTCGGATCAATAATATGAGATATCCGCTTACCTTCTAATTCGTAATAATTACGGTAATCGCCGGAGGTACTAATTCCATGCCCCTGTAGATCTACCACTACCTGGGCTTGATTCACCTTATCGGTAGGCTTCTGTACAGCCACTCGCCAAGGTTGACCTTGCTGAGGCTGACCACGGGAAATAAGTGCTCCCCCCACCGAGACGAGATAATTTCGCACGCCCTGCTGTTCCATGAGTCTTGCTAAGTGATCCGCGGCAAATCCCTCACCGACCGTAGAAAGATCGACATAGAGATCGGGAATATCTTTGCGTAACGTACTGCCATTTATCGTTTCACTGAGCGTCAAGTGTTGTAAGCCCACTCGATTTCGTGCTGCTGTAATTTGCGAGGCTGAAGGAGTACGGGTCGGCACTGCATGAGGACCAAAGCCCCAAAGATTAACGAGGGGACCAATCGTAATATCCATTGCCCCCTCAGTCATCCGTCCAACATACAGTGAACGAGTGATGATGGCGGCAACATTATCACTGACTGGCTGGGGATCAAGGCTTGGATTTTGATTAAAGTGCGAGAGCCAAGAATCCTTTTTCCACGTCGATAACTCTTGATCATCTGCGTCGAGACGTTGCTGAATCAATTGTGGTAACTGTTTTACTTGCTCAGGAGTCAAACCGCCTGCGGTCACTCGCCAGACCGTGCCCATAGTTTTACCTTGGAATATCTGATCGGGTTGAGATGAACGGTCACAGCCGACTAAGACCGAGCAAACGAGTAATAATAATGTTTGGCGAACTATTGATAATTGCATAGCCACTCTCTGTGTCGTTGAGCGATTTTGGCGCACTCTACTCTTGGCATGCACCGAAACGGAGCCTTTATTTTACTGATTATGCCTCAACACACGTGTCGAGCGGTGCTAAGGTTGGCACTATCTTTGCATCGATTGTAAAACCCTCAATGTGGAGATAGCTTATGCAAACACTTCAACAGTTATTCACTCAATGTCGTGCGCTCTATGATCAGTGGCTTATTGCAGGCGGATTCAGTGCTAATGGGATGTTTATGGAAGGGCATTATTGCATAAGAGAGTCCGTGACCTTAGCGGAAGTCGACTCGCCGCCACCTACTCAAAATTAAAGCATAGCGAAAAAAAACAGGATGCTTGAGCATCCTGTTTTTTTATGCGCCGAGATACCCTTAGAACTGGTAAACAAGGCCTAGAGCGACAGTATCGTCTGTAGTAATGCCTGCAGCTTGAGTGAAGTCGTTGTTCTTCATCAAGTTGATTTGATAATCAACATAGGTAGACATATTTTTGTTGAAATAATAGGTCGCGCCGACATCCACATATTTCTTAAGATTCTGATTACCGTATTGACCTAAATCAGAACCACGTGAGTTCACATAGGCTAAAGATGGACGTAAACCAAAGTCGAATTGGTACTGAGCCACTAACTCCCAGTTATCGGCCTTGTTGGCATAACCGTAAGCAGTAGAGCTGGTGTCACCAAATTTTGTGGCGTTATAAGAGCGTGTGTACATGGCCGCAAGGTATACGCCGTTCGCATCATATTTTAAACCACCGGAATACGCTGTCGCTTTATCGCCACTTCCTTGAATATTACGATAATTTCCGCGACCGTTTTGGTCGTTAGTCCGGTCAGAAGCAAAGAGTGCACCACCCAGTGACAGTCCGTTACCTAAATCATAGGTAGAGCTTAACCCCCAACCATCGCCATTTTGCCCTAGGACATCACGACCATTAGGTGACTCTGTCGCATTACCGTTTTTCCCTTGATACTGAACAGCGAAGTTAAGACCATCAACTAAGCCAAAGAAATTATTATTACGGTAAGTCGCTAAGCCATTGCTGCGTTGGAATAAGAAGTTGTCCGCGCCATAAGTATCACCACCAAACTCAGGCAATACATCGGTCCAGCCAGCAATATCATACATAACACCGTAGCTACGGCCGTAGTCGATTGAACCTGCGTCACCAAAACGTAAACCTGCATAACCAATACGAGTATAGTTATTTGCTGTACCTTGTGATTCAGCATTGTTCAGGGCAACTTGGTATTCCCACTGACCATAACCGGTCAATTGATCGGTAACTTGCGTTTCACCTAGGAAGCCAAAGCGCATATAAGATTGATCGCCGTCATTCCCATCATCTTTAGAAAAATAATGTAAGCCGTCGACCTTACCGAATAAATCTAATTTATTACCGTCTTTATTGTAGATTTCTGCAGCACTTGCGGAACCTGCCATAATAAGTGCTGGAACGAGCAAAGAAAGAGCGCGGATTTTCATCTGTATTTTCCTCGAAAACCGTAATCCTGAAAAAATGTCAACTAATTATGCAAAAAACGCTTCATTGACTATAATTAATTTTTGAAGCGGAAAATTGTCAATGCGGAAGTTACTAAAGCACAGAAGATATTTCAATGTGTTTCTTATTTATGTCTAAATGTAAATTTAATAATATAAATTTTAGTTATACTTGTAGTGGATGACAAGTAATGACACTGATTGATAATTTTCATTTATCCATTTCTCTGACGTATCTACGCGATGTTTCGTTTCCGCACTGAATGTACAAACGTTTAGCCCTCTAAGTACTATTATCACCTCGCTATCATCATTTATATTCATTATTGTTTTTTAACTTATTTTTATAAGTTTTCACCTACTTCTTACCGAGCTTATGCTCGGTATTTTTTTATCTGTTTTTGTTATCCGCCCCGTGGTTTCCCCCTCACACCCGTTACACACTCAATGAGATCTGGCATAATTGAACTCCCTTAATGCCTCAAATTGAGACCTGTATGCTGTTCAAAATTCCTGAAATGACACCGAATAACTTACGTAAGCTACTTATTGTATTGCTCACGCTTCTAATCATTTCGTTTATCAGCCTGATTTACAGCAGCAGTTCAGCCATTGTTGAACAACAGGGTTCGTCATTGAGTAGCTTTACACATTCGCTACAAAATCGTATCGAAAAATACCGTTATATCTCATGGCAGATTTTTGACTCGGCCACACAAGGTACGACGGCTACGCTACCCGGGCCGGTAAACCAGTCAACCCTTCAACCCGGTATTTTCGCGGTCAGTACCTCTTCACCGAAAATAGAGACATTAATCTTTGGCGAGCACGAGCTGGCTACCCAGAACCTTGCCGCTCAGATCTCACAATATACCGAAACGCTTTGGGCCTCGGCTAAACTGACGTGGGCCTTGTATTACCTCAATGGTGAAGATAACAGCCTGGCAGTCATTACTAACGGTCACTTGATTAAGACGCTGAACCGTTATGAAGGGCGTAACATCGCCGCCTCAATTGCCGGGCGGCGGAATGAAATGCTTCAGCAATCCAATACGCTGGATGAAAAAGAGAGTTTTTCCGCGTTACGTCGTAATCAACTACTTTCTCGTGGCGCCTTTATCACCTTACGGACAACCTTTAATCAGCCTGGGCACTTGGCAACCATTCTCGCCGTTGATTTGCCTCTCGATGATCTGAACAATAACGCGTTGGATCTCTCCGCCTTACAAATTCATAATGAAGAGTCAGTAACAAAAAAGAGTGCTAAGGGCAGTTATTTCCTAAACCTGTCTGCCTTGAGTATTGATCTCCTTCGGCCCGTCTCGGGTGCGCCATTAACGGTAACTTACCATTTACCGCTAATGACCGTCTTCCATGCCATGATCGATGAACTGCTGCCTGTTTATTTAATATTGTTCGCATTGATCCTCTTAACCGCAGGCGCGTTGTTTTTCGTGCACGAAAATAAAGCGCAGCCGACTAATAAGGTCGACCCTTGGGTTGAGAAACTTCAGCAATTCACTCAAGAACTCGTCAAAAATTTTCCGATGGGCTATCTAATTTATGATGCTAACCAAGGGAAAATTCTGCTTTCAAACGACATGTCAGACCACCTGGTGCAACATCTGAATTTTAAAAAAATGGTTGATATGTCATCGAACCCATTCGAGCTGTTACAGGTGACGGTGAATAACGAAATTTATCAAGTACGCCATCACACCAGCCAGATTATCAGCCACTACCACATATTCACCTTCCGCGAACAGAATCGTGAGCAACTGGTCAGTCAACAACTACAGAATGCTCAAGCCATGCTAGAGAAAAATCATACCTTACGCCGTCAATTCTTCGAACAGTTGAGCAACACCTTTAGCCGACCCATGTACCAAGTCGATGCGGCGGTGGCTGAGTTACTCGTCACAACGCCCACGCTGCTACCTCATAGCTTGCTGCAAGGTGTACGCTCTCTGAGCAGATTAACCCGCAATATTGAAATGCTGAATACAGTCGAATCGGGGAAATATCCTGTTAACCGCCAGAGCGTCGATCTCCAGCAGATTTTAGACGATGTGATCGCTGAAAACCAACCTATGATCACCGAAAAAGCAGTACTTCTGGTAGTAGATAATAGTGAGCTAACGCAATCGACACGGTTGGGCGATGAGACACTTATTTTTCAGATAATTACAACTGTACTTCGCTATTCCATTGAAAATACAGTGTGGGGCAAAATTAAATTAAAGATTTCGCAAAGTGCGGAATTTGCTGATCGACTTTTGCTTGAAATTGTTGATACTGGGCCGGGGCTCTCAGCACAGGAACAGGAAAATATCGATTTTCCGTTTATCAGTGCAGTCAGCGCCAAGGTCGCCGACTATTCGACTAGTCTCGATCTGTTCTTTTGTAAACAGCTCTTGGCGCTGTTTGATAGTGCATTGACCATCGAATCGAAAAGTCACATTGGTACCCGCTATCAAATGCAACTTGTGCTACCGCCAGAGAATGATGTCACAGAGGATGAAGGAAAGCTCCTCGAAGATGTCAGAGTGCTGGTCAGTATCGTCGCCGATGACATTCGCCATATCGTCTGTCGGCAGCTACTGCGCTGGGGAGCTAAATATGATTTTCCAGAAGATCGCTACTCGGGTCAACAATGTGACCTCATGATTACCGATGATGTGGAACAACTCGACGATTGGGGAGTCTTACTTTCAACTAACAGCGAATTGCTGGTCAGTGATCCCCGTCAAAGGCAAGCTAATGTCAACATTAGCCGTTCTATCCTTGATGCCATTATGGCGTTAATAGAGCAACAAATTGGAGAGGATGTAATATCACAGGGAGAGGAAGCAGTATCGACGTCATTGTGGGAAAGTTCAGAGTATTACTCTATCTTTGAACAGACCGTTAAAGAAGATATGGATAAGCTGCGGAGCGAAATAACGCAAGACGACTACTCTGCGCTTGCCCTGACTGCACATCGACTCAAGGGTGTTTTTGCC
This sequence comes from Rosenbergiella nectarea, assembly GCF_900111105.1. Classification (GTDB taxonomy): domain Bacteria; phylum Pseudomonadota; class Gammaproteobacteria; order Enterobacterales; family Enterobacteriaceae; genus Rosenbergiella; species Rosenbergiella nectarea. The sequence goes on from NZ_FOGC01000011.1 coordinate 13,093, forward strand.
ATGCTTACTTTGCAAAAAGGAAAAACAATCTGTGAGGAGATTGAGAGTCAAATAGAGCAACACCAAAAATTGAACATTACGAACAGTATTAGTGAATTACAAAATTATGTCGATTCGCTGTTACAGCAAGGTAGCCAAAAAAATGAATAATATGAATGTAATTATCGCAGACGACCATCCAATTGTACTCTTCGGAATCCGTAAATCCTTAGAGCAAATCGAATGGGTAAACGTTGTGGGCGAATTTGAAGACTCTACTACGCTAATTAATAACTTAGGTAAACTTGATGCACACGTCCTGATTACCGACCTCTCCATGCCTGGAGACAAATACGGCGACGGCATCACACTGATTAAATATATCAAACGCCATTACCCTGATTTATCGATCATTGTCTTAACTATGAACAATAATCCGGCAATTTTAGGTTCTGTGCTCGATTTGGATATTGAAGGAATTGTTCTTAAGCAAGGTGCACCGACAGATCTGCCTAAAGCGTTAGCCGCTCTGCAAAAAGGCAAAAAATATACGCCTGATTCGGTCGCGCGTCTTCTTGAAAAAATAAGCGCAGGCGGCTACGGCGACAAACGCCTTTCTCCGAAAGAAAGTGAAGTATTACGTCTCTTCGCAGAAGGCTTCTTAGTAACTGAGATCGCGCGTAAACTTAACCGCAGTATTAAGACCATCAGTAGCCAAAAGAAATCGGCGATGATGAAATTAGGCGTCGATAATGACATCGCCTTGCTCAACTATCTCTCTTCGGTGAGTCATTCCAGCATAGACGAGTAATCAAGTAGAGAGTAGAGGTAACTAAAAGCCTTTACTCTCTGTTAGCTTTCGATAAGTACTTTCCTAGTGCTTGCTGTAGCTCTTCTAAGGTAATTGGCTTAGACAGGCAATCATCCATCCCTGCCTCTATGCACTGTTGTTGTTCTTTCGCTAACGCGTTGGCAGTAAGACCGATAATCGGGTAACAGTAGCCATCACCACGTAGTTGACGCGCTAAGCCGTAACCATCAAGGTTTGGCATGTTAATATCGGTTAGCACCAAATCAATATCGCCGAGGCTTAGCACCTCTAAGGCATCAATTCCGTCTTTCGCTGTGCGAGTGCGATAGCCAAGCGTGGTCAATTGTTCACTGAGTAACAAGCGGTTAATGGGATGATCGTCCACCACTAAGATAAGATGCCCTGACTGCTCATCAATCGACGGCATTACCCCAAGCTGCTCGCCTTTGGTATTCTGTGGGGAGCTTTGCCAAAGTTGCGCTAATAGCTCAGGGAGTTGGTAGGCTTCCGCCGTTGAAATGAGCCAATACCCTTCAGCTGTGCGAATCGATTTATCATTATGTAACGCAGAGAACAGGACCCATTCCTGTTTTAACTGCCGATGAAGTAATAGCGCCTGATTATCGGTAATCACCAGTTCTATTCCCTGCTCGGCTGTCGGCAGCTGGGTGGTCACGTCAAGTTCCAAAGCCTGTAAACGTCGAACGATATAATCGGAAAAATAGCGGTTATTAATTAACACAGCCACCGTTCTGCCGCGTAGCTCACCATAATCCTGTTGGAAATCCGCCTGCCAAATAGGAAGCCGCAAGGTAAATTCACTGCCGATATCCGGTTCAGATAACACCGTAATATCGCCCTCCATCATATTGATCAGTTTTTCACAAATCGCCAAGCCTAAGCCGGTTCCTTGGAAATTACGCTGCGCTTTTCCTTCAACTTGGAAAAAGGGATCAAAAAGTTGCTGAACATCGCGCTGACGGATACCAATGCCAGTATCACGAATTCTGATATGGAGGTAGCCGTGTTCACACCAAAGATGGAGAATTATGCCGCCTGTATGGGTAAACTTGATGGCATTGCTCAGTATATTAGAGATGACTTGCTGTAAACGAATTGGGTCACCGAGCATAGTCTGCGGTACATCAGCTTCGACCATACACCATAAGGTTAACCGCTTGCGGACAACCAATGGCAGATAGTTCATTTGAACATGGGACAGCACTTCGCTCGGTGAGAAACTGACCGGGGAAATTTTTAACTGCTCGGATTCAATCTTCGAGAAATCGAGAATATCGTTGATAATCTTCAGTAATAACCCGGAAGAGTTATTCATTCCTTGCACTAGGCTGTGAATGTTTTCCGGCAGTTCACGGGTTTGTAGTAAGTCAAGATTCCCGATAATGCCGTATAGCGGCGTACGTAATTCATGACTGACGGTCGCCAAGAACATCGATTTAGATTGGCTCGCTTGCTCCGCACTGTCGGCAATTTCCTGGAGCGATTTTTCCATCATCACCCGTGCACTGACATCTATCAGCACACAAATCGCAACATCTTCATTACGATAGCGGCTATGCACAAAACTCAATTGAAGATTAGTTTTGGATGCAGTCAACACATCCATAAAGTTAACTTCTTGACCACGGATGATTTCACCAATTCTAACCCGATCTTCGGGGGTCAAGACGCTCAGATAATTATGCGCGAGTTCGTTACTAAGAATATTGCTGCCATCACTGGTACGGAGAATACAGATCCCTACCGGCGCCGAGGCGACGATTTTACGGTTGAATTGTTCATGCTCCTCAAGCCGTAACGCGTTATTAAAGGCCGGGACAAACATCCGCTTTTCGAACATTAGCGTCAAACAGATTAAAAATAATCCGGTAAATAGATTCAATAATAGCGTGTTGAGCAACATTAATCGCATCTGGTCGAAAAGAATCGAGGTCGGGACCAGGTAGACCATATTGAATGGGCCAGGGGTTAAACTATTTTTAAGTACCAGATAGCGGTAATTATCGACATAACCGAACCACTGTTTACTGCTCGGCAGCGACGAGATAATGGGTTGCAGCGACCAATCATTGTTGGCGAGTAATAAGCGATTATTTCGATCAGTAATAAACGACTCAATCGGGAGATTACCGACCACTAGGCCATCATCGAGTCTGATGTTTTGCTCCACAACAATCTCGGCAATCCGCTGATTGCCCGAGTAGATTGGCATACTCATAAAGATGCCACCGGTAGCGCGGGCTGCCCCGCTGGCTATCCAATAGAGTGGATTACGTAAGGCTTCATCATTAGCACTTTGAAAGACTAATTGATGATCACGTAATATCGTTCTACTTCCGGCTTGGCCCAAACTGCTTTCATTAAACATAAAGTTGCCGGCACAGCTACTCTGCTGGTCAACAAGGTAGATATTACTCAGTTCATAGGTAGAGGCGTACTGACTGTCGAGCACATGCAGATATTGGCTGAGTGTGGCGAGCGCATTCCGCCAGGGTGAAAACGTCTGTTGGCAGTCAGCCCCCACAGAAAGAGAGAAAATAGCAGCACTATTGGCGCCTAATGCCGGAGCGTTTGCAGGGGCCAACGCTACCTCACCTCCCGTCAGCGTTGGCCGATTAAGTTGGTTCTCGGCAACGTATTTCAGTCCGCGGACGGCCTCGGCAAGATGTGAGAGATGAGATTGTGTTTGTGAGAAGGAACTAAAGAGCTGCTCACGAAGACGATTCTCTTTTTGATTGAGCACTTGTGTCAGGGTAAAGAGAGAGATCAATATCCCCACAAGCCACATAACCACTGCCAAGCCACGAAAAAGATAGCGTGAGACACGTATCGCGGTCCTAAAAGAGACTAAATATTTCACGTAAAGCGCTCTCTTTTTCATATAGGCCATGGCAGGATTAAAAAAGGCATCTTACGATGCCTTTTTCATTTATGTTGCGAGTTTATCACTCATCATCGATGACTTCATCGTCCTCGTTATCGACTTCAGGGGGTAAACTATCTTCGCCTTCAGGGACTGATCCATCAATGGCATCAAGTTCCTCTTCTGCAACCGGCTCAGCGACACGTTGTAACCCTACGACGTTCTCATCATCCGCAGTACGGATAAGGATAACGCCTTGCGTGTTACGCCCTACAATGCTCACTTCGGATACACGCGTTCTGACTAAGGTCCCGGCATCAGTGATCATCATAATCTGGTCGCTGTCCACCACTTGTACGGCGCCAATCACAGGACCGTTACGCTCGGTCACTTTAATTGAGATCACCCCTTGGGTCGCACGAGACTTAGTTGGGTACTCTTGAGTCGCCGTCCGCTTACCAAACCCATTTTCCGTGACGGTCATGATTGCCCCTTCTGCATCGGGGATAATCAATGACACAACCTGATCCTCTGCAGCCAATTTAATTCCACGAACACCTGCGGCGGTACGGCCCATGGTTCTTACCGCTTGCTCAGAGAAGCGGACCACTTTACCTGCTGCCGAGAACAACATCGCTTCGTCTTCACCTTTGGTTAAGGCGACGCCAATCAACGAATCATCCTCACGCAGATTAATCGCAATGATCCCAGCACTTCTTGGACGGCTGAAGTCGGTCAATGCGGTTTTCTTCACCGTACCACTGGCCGTTGCCATAAAGACATTAACCCCTTCTGCGTACTCTTTTACCGGCAGAATAGCGGTGATCCGCTCGTTCGCCTCAAGCGGCAGTAAGTTGACGATTGGACGGCCCCGTGCGCCACGGCTTGCTTCAGGTAATTGATAAACCTTCATCCAGTAGAGGCGTCCTCGTGAGGAGAAGCAAAGGATCGTATCGTGGGTGTTAGCCACCAGCAATCTATCGATAAAGTCTTCGTCTTTAATTCGTGCGGCCGACTTGCCTTTACCGCCACGACGTTGTGCTTCATAGTCTGATAACGGTTGATATTTGACATAACCTTGATGCGACAGGGTGACCACTACGTCTTCTTGGTTAATCAAATCTTCGATATTGATATCAGCGCTGTTTGCGGTGATTTCAGTACGACGTTCGTCACCAAACTGTTCGCGCACGGCTTCCAGCTCTTCACGGATCACTTCCATCAGGCGCTCGCCGCTACCAAGAATATGCAGAAGCTCTGCAATTTCTTCAAGTAACGCTTTGTACTCATCCAGCAGTTTTTCATGCTCAAGACCGGTCAGCTTTTGCAGACGAAGGTCAAGAATAGCTTGGGCCTGTTGCTCGGTGAGATAATAAGTATCACCCCGAATACCATATTGCTCTTCCAGCCATTCAGGACGCGCAGCATCGTCGCCCGCTTTTTCCAGCATTGCCGAGACATTACCTAATGCCCAACCTTGCGCAATCAGCCCTGCTTTCGCTTCAGCGGGCGTTGGCGCTCGGCGAATTAACTCGATGACCGGATCGATATTCGCTAACGCTATCGCTAAACCTTCTAAGATGTGCGCACGATCGCGAGCTTTACGAAGTTCAAAAATGGTTCTACGAGTAACGACTTCACGGCGGTGACGCACGAAGGCCTCAAGGATATCCTTGAGAGGCATAATTTTAGGTTGGCCTTGATGCAGGGCCACCATATTAATGCCGAAAGAGGTCTGTAATTGGGTTAGCGAGTAGAGATTATTTAATACGACTTCGCCGACCGCATCACGTTTAATCTCGATAACGATACGCATACCGTCTTTATCAGACTCGTCACGCAGTGCGCTGATCCCTTCAATCCGCTTATCTTTAACCAGCTCAGCGATTTTCTCAATCAAACGCGCCTTGTTAACTTGATAAGGGATCTCGTGAATAACGATAGTTTCGCGGCCAGTCTTCGCGTCAGCCTGCACTTCTCCACGGGCGCGAATATAAATTTTACCCCGGCCGGTGCGATAAGCTTCTTCAATCCCGCGGCGTCCATTAATGATTGCCGCGGTCGGGAAATCAGGTCCCGGAATATGCTCCATGAGGGCTTCTAACGAAATTTCGTTATCGTCAATATAAGCCAACGTTCCATTAATCACTTCCGTCATGTTATGAGGCGGAATATTGGTCGCCATCCCAACAGCGATACCAGAGGATCCATTAACCAGTAGGTTAGGGACACGCGTTGGCAGGACGTCAGGAATTTGCTCATTCCCGTCATAGTTAGGAACGAAGTCTACAGTCTCTTTTTCAAGATCGGCAAGCAGTTCATGGGTAATTTTCGCCATGCGCACTTCGGTATAACGCATCGCAGCGGCAGAGTCACCATCGATTGACCCGAAGTTACCTTGTCCATCTACTAGCATATAACGGAGGGAGAATGGCTGCGCCATACGGACTATCGCATCGTATACTGCTGAATCACCGTGTGGGTGATATTTACCGATAACGTCACCGACGACACGGGCAGATTTTTTGTATGGTTTATTCCAGTCGTTACTCAATTCGTTCATCGCGAATAACACGCGACGGTGAACAGGCTTCAATCCATCACGGACATCGGGTAACGCGCGGCCAACAATGACCGACATGGCATAATCGAGGTAGGAGGTTTTTAGCTCTTCCTCGATATTAACCGGTGTGATTTCTCTTGCAAGGTCGCTCATGGAGCCGCTATCCCTCTAGAATATTACCTAATATAAAGAACGGAATCATAACACATTTCACCCGCCAGATGCACCTCTCAACCGCACTAACTCCACTTATCGTAATCCTTAGGTGATGAAGTGCGTTGAAGCGTTTATACTGAGCTGACATATCTTAGGAGTAAGTGTCGATGAGTGACCAATTTGAAGTCGAAAAACAGAACGTTGACCAACAAGAAATTGCAAAATTTGAAGCGGTTGCGAGTCGCTGGTGGGACCTTGAAGGGGAATTTAAGCCACTTCATCGTATCAATCCTCTGCGATTAGGGTACATCTCCCAACAGTGCCAAGGGTTGTATGGGAAAAAAGTCTTGGACGTGGGATGCGGTGGCGGGATCTTAGCCGAAAGCATGGCTAAAGAAGGCGCTGAAGTGGTAGGCCTTGATATGGGTGCCGAACCCCTGGCTGTGGCCAGACTGCATGCCTTAGAAAGCCAAGTCACTATCGATTATGTTCAGCAGACCGTTGAGGCCCACGCTGATCAGTACGCAGGGCAATACGATGTGGTCACCTGTATGGAGATGCTGGAACATGTCCCGGATCCGCACTCCGTGGTGCTTGCTTGTGCACGTCTGGTCAAACCGGGCGGTGAAGTCTTTTTCTCGACCATCAACCGCAATCCTAAAGCTTGGCTAATGGCAATCTTTGGTGCGGAGTATGTGTTGCGGATGGTGCCTAAGGGTACCCATGACATTAAAAAATGCATACGCCCATCCGAATTATTAGGCTGGGTTGATGAAACCCCCCTGAAAGAGCGTGATATGACAGGTTTACATTACAATCCATTCACAAACCGTTTTTCATTGGGCGGTAATGTCGATGTCAACTATATGATCCATACCCACTATCCTCTCCCTCGCTAAAAACATCTCCCTTCCTTTAATGAGGAAGGGAAGTTGACGCACGAATCATCAATTTGACCGAATTCTCATCATACGAATTAAGGATGAAAAAAAAAGCCTTATTTTATTGACAAGGCGTTCCCCCTTTTCCCATGCGGTTTTCGCAAAAAACAAGCCATTCTTAGCATAATTTTATACTTGTATAGTCCTTAATTCCCACTACAATAAAACATCATATTGTTACCTCATTAGCAGCAAGACACTACATGTAGTGTTTATCCACAGTCTTATTCACAAATACGACTGTGCATAACTTTGTTAATAGGTAGCGTCCTAAGACTTCCGTAACAATAGGAAACTCCTGCATGAATCAGAGTCTGCTCGTGACTAAACGCAATGGCCAGCAAGAACGTATCAACTTGGATAAGATACACAGAGTACTTGATTGGGCTGCTGAGGGATTAAACAACGTCTCCGTTTCACAAGTTGAACTACGCTCTCATATCCAGTTTTATGATGGCATAAAGACTTCTGATATCCATGAAACCATCATCAAAGCGGCGGCGGATCTGATTTCGCGCGATGCGCCAGACTACCAGTACCTGGCCGCCCGCCTCGCTATTTTCCACCTGCGTAAAAAAGCCTACGGTCAATTTGAACCGCCGGTCTTACTCGACCATGTCAAAAAGATGGTCGGGCTGGGTAAATACGATGCCCACCTGCTGAACGACTATACAGAAGAAGAGTTTGCTGAACTCGACAGCTACATCGATCACTGGCGTGACATGAACTTCTCTTACGCCGCGGTGAAGCAGCTTGAAGGCAAATATTTAGTTCAAAACCGCGTCACCGGTGATATCTACGAAAGTGCGCAGTTTTTATATATCCTGGTCGCAGCGTGCCTGTTCTCTGCTTATCCGAAAGAGTCTCGCCTCGATTACATCCGTCGTTTTTATGATGCCGTGTCGACCTTTAAAATTTCCCTGCCTACGCCAATCATGGCTGGAGTGCGGACCCCGACCCGTCAGTTTAGCTCCTGTGTGCTTATCGAATGCGGCGATAGCTTAGACTCGATTAACGCAACCTCGAGCGCTATCGTTAAATATGTCTCACAACGTGCCGGGATCGGCATCAATGCTGGCCGAATTCGTGCATTAGGTAGCCCAATCCGTGGCGGTGAAGCTTTCCATACCGGTTGCATCCCTTTCTACAAACACTTCCAGACTGCCGTGAAATCCTGCTCGCAAGGTGGAGTCCGTGGCGGTGCCGCGACACTGTTCTACCCTATGTGGCACCTGGAAATTGAAAGCTTACTCGTGCTGAAAAACAACCGTGGTGTCGAGGGTAACCGTGTACGTCACTTAGATTACGGTGTACAGATCAATAAACTGATGTATCAACGTCTGGTGAAAGGCGGCGACATCACCCTGTTCAGTCCATCGGATGTACCAGGGTTGTACGATGCCTTCTTTGCTGACCAAGCAGAATTCGAGCGTCTTTATACACAGTACGAAGCGGATGACGCCGTTCGTAAGCAAAAAATCAAAGCCGTCGATCTCTTTGCCCTGATGATGCAAGAGCGGGCGTCAACGGGCCGTATCTATATTCAAAACGTTGACCACTGCAACACTCATAGCCCGTTTGATCCGGCGGTTGCCCCTGTGCGCCAGTCGAACTTATGTTTAGAAATCGCGCTGCCAACGAAACCGTTAAACGATATCAATGATGAAAGTGGTGAGATTGCGCTCTGTACACTGTCTGCCTTTAACTTAGGCGCGATCAACGATCTAAGCGAGCTAGAAGAGTTGGCGACCCTCGCCGTGCGTGCGCTTGATGCCCTGCTTGATTACCAAGATTACCCTATGATTGCCGCAGAACGCGGAGCGATGGGTCGTCGTACGTTGGGCATAGGAGTGATCAACTTTGCTTACTACTTAGCGAAACATGGTAAGCGTTATTCCGATGGGTCGGCGAATAATCTGACGCATAAAACCTTTGAAGCGATTCAATACTACTTATTGAAAGCCTCAAACCAATTAGCGAAAGAAGCAGGTGCCTGCCCATGGTTCAACGATACGACCTACGCTGCAGGGATCTTACCGATCGATACCTATAAGAAAGATTTGGATGCGATCAGCAACGAACCTCTGCATTTAGATTGGGAAAGCTTACGTGAAGAAATCAAGACGCATGGCTTACGTAACTCAACGCTTTCAGCGCTGATGCCATCAGAAACCTCATCACAGATTTCTAACGCAACCAATGGTATCGAACCCCCACGCGGCTATGTCAGTATCAAAGCCTCGAAAGACGGTATTTTACGCCAAGTTGTTCCAGAATATGAGCGCTTACAAGACCAGTATGAGCTGCTGTGGGAAATGCCTTCCAATGATGGATACTTACAGCTTGTCGGGATTATGCAGAAGTTTGTCGACCAAGCGATCTCTTCAAACACTAACTATGATCCAACGCGTTACACCGGTGGGAAAGTCCCGATGCAGCAGCTACTCAAAGATCTGCTGACGGCGTACAAATTCGGCGTCAAAACACTTTACTATCAAAACACGCGTGACGGTGCCGAAGATTCCCAAGAAGATCTGTTACCTGAAGCGGAAGACGATGGCTGTGCAGGCGGAGCATGTAAGATCTAATTACTGAACCGGCTTAAGGTAAGCAGGCAATGCCCTGCTTACCTTCAACATTTTCTTATTTGCTAATGATTGGGATACCTCAATGGCTTACACCACATTTTCACAAAACAAAAACGATCAGCTCAAAGAGCCGATGTTCTTTGGTCAACCCGTCAATGTTGCGCGTTATGACCAACAAAAATACGAAATTTTTGAAAAACTGATTGAAAAGCAGCTCTCCTTCTTTTGGCGTCCTGAAGAAGTCGATGTCTCACGCGATCGGATCGATTTTCAAAAACTTCCTGAACACGAACGTCATATCTTTTTAAGTAACTTAAAATACCAAACGCTATTGGATTCGATTCAAGGCCGTAGTCCAAACGTTGCGCTGTTACCCATAATCTCTATTCCTGAACTGGAAACGTGGGTCGAAACCTGGGCGTTCTCCGAAACGATCCACTCACGCTCTTACACCCACATTATTCGCAACATCGTCAACGACCCGGCACTCGTGTTTGACGATATCGTGACGAATGACCAGATCCTGCGCCGTGCTGAAGATATCTCTAAGTACTATGATGACCTGATCGAAATGACCAACTACTGGCATCTTTTAGGTGAAGGGGACCATCAGGTTGCAGGGAAAACCGTTACCGTTTCGCTGCGCGAGTTGAAGAAACAGCTTTACCTCTGTCTGATGAGCGTCAACGCCCTTGAAGCCATTCGCTTCTACGTTAGCTTTGCCTGCTCGTTTGCGTTTGCCGAACGAGAACTGATGGAAGGGAATGCGAAGATCATCCGTCTTATCGCACGTGACGAAGCCCTGCACCTGACGGGGACTCAGCATATGTTAAATCTATTGCGTAGCGGTGAAGATGACCCGGAAATGAAAGAGATTGCTGCTGAGTGTGAGCAAGAGTGTTTTGAGCTGTTTAAAAAAGCTGCTGAGCAGGAAAAAGAGTGGGCGGAATACCTGTTCCGTGATGGGTCGATGATCGGCATGAACAAAGATATTCTCTGCCAATACATTGAATATATCACCAATATTCGTATGCACGCCGTGGGACTTGAACTGCCGTTCAAAACCCGTTCTAACCCGATCCCTTGGATTAACTCATGGTTAGTCTCCGATAACGTGCAGGTAGCTCCGCAAGAAGTTGAAGTCAGCTCTTATCTTGTTGGCCAGATCGACAGCGTTGTCGACACTGACGGTTTCAACGACTTCGAACTGTAATGATGGCGACTAAACCCGCGCGCATAGTACTCACTCATTCTGGGAAGATGGTGGAGCCGGAGCTTCATCATTCCAGCTTGTTACAGACCTTAGAGCATCACCAGCTCGAGGTCGAGTTTCAGTGTCGCGAAGGTTACTGCGGCTCTTGCCGAGTGAAATTATGTAAAGGACAGGTTTGCTATGCGAGTCAGCCCTTAGCCTTTATTCAGCAGGGTGAAATTCTCCCCTGCTGCTGCCAACCCGATGGCGATATTGAGATCGAGCTGTAGCCTCGTCAATGTCGACTTAATCAGCGATAAGCTCCAGACCTTGATAGATAAGGGTGACCGGTTGGCCTGATAACCACCGATGGACTAAGTACATCGCCTGCAATACCACCACTTCCTGTAGCCGGTGCGGCGCAGCCAACAGTGCATCGGAAATCACTGCCTGAAGAGTATATGTCTGCTGAGGCGTAGCCAAAATAAATCCGATTTCACGACGATTGGCCAAGGGACTTATCGCGAGGAAAAGGGTTTGTGCTGCGGGCTTCTCGGACAAGGGTGCGGCCCAAGTCTCTAGGTCGATAATCTCTTCAGTTCCAGTGATCTGGGTGCCACCGAGCGCAACGCCGCCATTGGCCAATGTCCAATTGAGCAATCCGGCTGAAAACCCTTCATTTAACTGTAATCGATAATGATGCTCGCTCAGCCAAGTTGCGATCTCTGCCGCGAAGCTTCCCTTTCCTTCGAAGAGCGTAAAATCGCTGACTCTGGCCTTAATAACTTGCCAACAGGCTTCCATGTCAGCAAGTTGAGTTTGGTAACCGCTCAGTTTGATCTCCACGATAGGCGCTGCTGCACGATAGCCTAACGTTGCCTCGGCGGGCAGGCTGATATCTGCCAATAACGCGGCAATAAAACTTTCTCCACGACCAAAAGTGGTCAACCTTAAGCAGGATAATTTCTCCGGCAGGGGAAAGTATTGGGCAAGCCTTGGTAATACCTGCTCAGTGATCATTAATTTGAATTCAGCCGGCGGTCCTGGCGTAAAAAAGATCTGGCAATCATTAAGCTCAAGGCGAAAACCACAAGCAGTCCCGTTACCGTTCGGCAGCATTTCTGCCGTATCAGGGTTATCGGCTTGTTTAAGGTTAATGGCTGCCATCTCCCTTCCCCGACGTTCAAAGAAGGCCTTCAGTTCTCTCAACCACTCAGCATTACGGACTAAGCCGACGCCTGCTGCCTGTGCCGCGGCTTGGGCAGTAAAATCATCGCTAGTGGGACCTAGTCCACCATTAACGATTAATACGTCAGCGACTCGGCTGCGTTGTTGAAGTGTCTGCACCAGCGTCAGCAGACAATCTCCTGAGGTCGTGCGAAAGGTCATCGCGTAACCGGCTTCATAAAAAGTGTTAGCGAGCCAGACAGCATTGGTGTCGACGATTTCACCATGGAGTACTTCATCGCCAGTAGACAACATTTCGACCTTCACAGAGACGACCTCATTTTCGTTAACGTTTAGTCGAAACAATACCGCAAATCATCCCTGCTGCCCATCCTAATGCGAGCGTGCGCCATGGACATTCGGTCACGAATTGATTGACACAACGCGCCCGGCGGCGACTTCTTGCGATTAGCCCTTCTTTATTGGCCTCGAGCGATTCTCGGGCGTGGTCGAGCGCTTGTTCAGCTTTGGCTTTTACTCCTAGATAGTAGGTGTCGGTTAGGTCGACTTCCGCTGCCAGTAACGCCTCAACACTCTCCGCTAACGCGGATAATTGCTGCTGTAGTTGCTCCTGCTGCTGTTTCTTAGACATACGCTCTCCTCATACGATTAAAGTCAGTGGGTAACAGTCGGCGTCATGCACGCTTTTCACTGATCAGTGCTACGCTTTATTAATCTTAGCATACGCTGCTTATCCCTTAATTTTATGCAAGAATATCGGCGGACAAGATTACTCTGAAAAGCAGTAGTAAAACGAATTTTAAGCACGCTATAGTATCTGAAAGTTATCCATCGCGGAGGAGAGCTTCCTCCATTCTTTCATAGCTCTAAGGAAATGTTTTCGGCATGAATCGTAGAAAGTTTGTTAAAGCCTCAGTCGCATTATCCACCCTCGGTGGCCTTTCTGGGATCTCAGGATTGTTGTCAAATCAAGTGTGGGCAGCGGATGGGATTGCCGATGGCACAGCCAAAAAATTCAGCTTCGATAAGCTTAAAGCGCACGCCAAACAGATGGCCAGCAGCTCTTGGTCCGGTGCGCCAGGTGCCCTACCTGCGACCTTAGCCAACCTAACACCACAGGCCTACAATAATATTCAATATGATGCCAAACACTCGTTATGGGCTAACGTACCGCATCGTAAGCTAGATGTTCAGTTCTTCCATGTTGGGATGGGCTTCAAGCGTCCAATCAGAATGTTTTCAATCGATACCGCCAGCCAAGATGCGCGGGAGATCCACTTTAGACCTGAGCTGTTTAATTATCATGACGCTAATGTCGATGTAAAACAGCTACAGGGAAAAACTGACCTTGGCTTCGCAGGGTTTCGTGCGTTCAAAGCCCCAGAACTGGCACGTCGCGATATTGTCGCGTTCTTAGGCGCTAGCTATTTCCGTGCCGTGGATGACACCTTCCAATATGGCTTATCGGCACGCGGCGTTGCGGTAAATACCCTTACTCAACATGAAGAGTTCCCGGATTTCACGGCATTCTGGTTCGAAACGCCAAAAGCCGATGCCACCACTTTCGTGGTCTACGCTTTACTGGACGGCGCTAGCCTGACCGGTGCGTACAAATTTACTATAGCGTGCGAAGATAAACGCACTGTGATGAAGATTGAAAACAGCCTCTACGCACGCAAAGATATCGAACAACTGGGTATCGCGCCGATGACCAGTATGTTTAGCTGCGGGACCAACGAGCGCAGAATGTGTAATACCTACCACCCGCAAATCCACGACTCGGACCGCCTCGCGATGTGGACAGGTAAAGGCGAATGGATCTGCCGTCCGCTGAATAACCCACGTCAGTTATCGTTCAATGACTTTACTGATGAAAACCCGAAAGGCTTCGGGTTGCTACAACTCAACCATGACTTCAATGATTATCAAGATGTCATCGGCTGGTACGACAAACGTCCAAGTCTGTGGGTAGAGCCGGTCGGAAGCTGGGGCAAAGGCGCCATTAATCTTATGGAGATCCCAACAACGGGTGAAACGCTCGATAACGTTGTCTGTTTCTGGCAACCTGCTACGGCGCTCAAAGCGGGCAGCGAAGCGAGTTTCGCGTATAACCTCTACTGGAGTGCCCTACCACCGGTCGAGAGCAACTTATCTCGCGTTGTCGCCACGCGTACCGGTATGGGTGGATTCCCTGAAGGCTGGGCACCTGGCGAACACTTCCCTGATACCTGGTGTCGTCGTTTTGCTGTCGACTTTACCGGTGCTGAGTTGAAAGACGCTGCACCGAAAGGGATTGAGCCTGTGATCACCGTCTCTTCAGGAACCTTTAAACAGGTTGAAATTCTTTATGTCGAGCCAACGAATACTTATCGTATTCTGTTTGATTGGTATCCCAACAGCGATAGTACAACGCCTGTTAACATGCGAATGTTCCTGCGTACTAAAGATCAAACGCTCTCTGAAACCTGGTTATATCAGTACTTCCCACCGGCGGCCGATCAACGTCAATACGTTGATGACCGTAAGATGACTGCTGGAAACTAATCCTCTGTTCCGAGCCGCTCTAGCGGCGACTCGGAAAATACCGCTAACTTTTCGGCCCTACCTTATCGACCTTTGGTCTCCACAAGAATTAGCGATAGTAAAAGTAGACAAGCTTCGAAATCATCACCTATCATTACTTTATTCTCGCTTGATTCTTAACATAAAAAAGGAAATCGCTATGCGTAAGGCTAGTTTATTAATTATTGGAATGTTAGTGAGTGGTACCGCGATGGCAAACATGGCGGCTGGTCAATCAGAAGGTGAGCAAATTGCCGGCGTTTGCACCCATATCAAACTGAATGCACACGCTATCGCTGAAAGCGATGCCAACACCATGAATGTCGGCAATGAGGTGCGTTTAGCTTTTAACCATGTGTTAAAAAATAACCCGCAACTCGCGCAAAATCCGACTGATGCTAAAGTCGAACAATGCAAACAATTAGTCGGTCAATCGCTGCATCACCTGAAAAGCAAATCTTTATAACAGTATTTAAGATAACAGTCCGAACCTTGGGCTGTTATCTCTTTCTCTCACGCTTAGGCTTTACCAAGATCATCGTCTATCAACTAGGATGTCAAGGCTTACGAATATCCAGTCCTGCTTGAGGCCCACTTTGCTGTAAAATGTATTTCCCCTTCTCTTTATCGAAAACCCGCTCTTGTACTGAAGGCCTTGCAGTAGGCGTTATTGAAAAGTCGGAAGCTTCGCTTCGAACGGCGTTCTCAAGCGCATAACACCGCTCATTATTAATACGCGATCCACGGCATTCCAATTCTGCATGAATTTTCAGCACCACGCTGCCATCGCCCTTGTAAGTGCCTAAACCACGACACAATTCATCATTCGTCCAGGTCGACAATTTTTCCTCGGTAATAGAGGAAGGGTTTGCACAACCGGTGACCGCTATAATCCCCAGCGGAAGGAGTAATTTTATAAATCTCATCGTTCATCCTTGAAAAAGCCGTTATGGGCATAACTGTAAGAAAGATTTTTGCGAGCGTTGACGAGGTATTATAACACTAATGAGAGCTAGCGATCGGCGGGAGCTTGCACCTACTCAACACGAGGTTTTTCGGTGCAAATAGAGTCTTAATAATCTTACAGCAGTGGCTGCGCCATCTGTACCAAGCTAATCAGCGGTTGAGGGTAGAAGCCCGCTACAATAATCACTACGGCTGAGAACAGTACCACAATGCCGCCAGCGGTATACGCCCAATTATTGTTGGTATCACGACTACGCTGCTCTGGACCTTTTAAGAACAGACTGACGGTAACCCGCAAGTAGTAATAGAGGCCGATTGCACTCCCTACCACCACCGCAGCGGTTAACCACCAAAGCTGAGCCTGTACACCATTCGCTAACAGATAGAATTTACCGATAAAACCGAAAGTTGAAGGGATCCCTGCTAAAGAGAGCATCGAGACCGCCATCACACTGGCCAGCACAGGGCGCTGCCAGAATAACCCACGGTAAGAGTAAAGCGAGTCCGTATCGCTACCATTCGCCGGTGAAGACATTAGGCTGATCACGCCGAAGGCAATGAGGCTACTGAACAGATACCCGATCAGATAAACCCCAGTCGCTTCCAAAGAAAGTTGATGAGATGGCGTAGCAATCAAGGCAATCAATAAATAACCAAGGTGGGCAATCGACGAATAGCCCATCAATCGCTTGATATTGCTTTGAGAGAGCGCCATCAAGTTACCCACTAACATAGACGCTAAGGCGATAACAATGAGTACCACACGAATCGACTCATTATCGGCGACCGGGATGGAGACAAATAAGCGAATCAGTACCGCAAAAATTCCAATTTTACTGGCTGTGGCAAGAAAGGCTGAAACCGGTGCGGGTGCGCCTTGGTAAACATCGGGGGTCCACAAGTGGAAAGGCACCAAGGACAATTTAAAGCCAAGACCGATAATCAACAGACCAAAACCCGTAATCAATAGCGATTGCTCGACCACGCCATCCGTCAGTGCCTTCGCTAAGGCTGGGAAACCAAGACTGCCGCTTGCCGCATAAATCAGTGCAATACCGAACAGCATAAATGACGAGGCCGCCGCAGACAGGATCATGTACTTAAGCGCCGCTTCCAGAGAACGTTTTTGTTGGAAGGCATAACCGACCAGGCCAAATAGCGGCAGCGACAGCAACTCTACCCCAATAAACAGTGAAGCAAAGTGATCCGCATACGCTAAGACTATCCCACCAAGGCCCGCGATCAGGACGAGTAGATAAAATTCATCTTTGTGGTCCGTATAGCGCTCCAACCAACGGTAAGCAAACGTACAAGTGGCGAGGCTCGCTAAAATCACTAGACCGCTATAGAAAAAAGCGTAATGGTCTGCTCTTAATAAATCCGTCACCGTTGTAACAGGTTGATGCGCAGGGATCCAGAGGGAGAATAGCGCAAGGTTAAGCCCAATCACCGTCAGCGTAGCGTTTAGAAAATGATTGCGACGCCAAGCAATGGATAGCATCACGACTACCACAGTTAATCCAACGATTAACATCGGCAGCAGTGAGATCAATTGTTGAGAAGTTATTGTCATGGCGGATTACTGCCTTGTCATTGTAAGTGAAGCGTTAAACCAGTGCTGAATGGCACCCATGGTTGACGAAGACGTATCGAGAATCGGTTGCGGGAAAATCCCCAGTAACACGACCAATACGACTAGGATCAGGATCATGGTGAATTCGCGTGCATTCATTGCCGCCAGCGGTGTCTCGGACTTTGGCGCGCCGTAAAAGGCGCGCTGCATCATGATTAATGAGTAAACCGAGGCAAACACTAGGCCAAAGGTCGCAATCACGATAATCACTGGCACCACTTGGAAACTGCCGGTTAAGATCATAAATTCACCGGCGAAATTACCCGTGCCTGGCATACCGAGATTGGCCACGGCGAAAAACAGCGACATCGCGGGGATCCATTTAATACGCGCCCACAATCCCCCCATCTGACGCATATCGCGCGTGTGCAGACGCTCATACAGTTGTCCACAGAGAATAAACAGCGCCGCCGAAGATAGGCCGTGTGCAATCATCTGAACGACCGCGCCCTGGTAGGCAAGTTGGCTGCCGGTAAAAATAGCGATAACGACGAAGCCCATATGCGAAATCGAGCTATAGGCAATCAGACGCTTGATATCGGTTTGGGTGAAAGCCATCCACGCACCATAAAAGATGCCGACCAAGCCGAGTCCCATCGCAATGGGGGCAAACTCTGCCGAGGCTTGCGGGAACAGTGGCAGGCTAAAACGCAACAACCCATAGGCCGCAGTTTTTAACAAAATACCCGCCAAATCGACTGAACCGGCTGTCGGTGCTTGGCTGTGTGCATCCGGTAACCATCCATGCAGCGGAACGATCGGCATTTTCACCGCGAAGGCAATAAAGAAGCCTAGCATCAGTAAATACTGAACATTGTGCGACATCGGCGTGTTTAACAGTTGCTCATACGCAAAGGTCCAGACCCCGGTTGCCGAATAATGCGTGAACACTAACCCGAGGATCGCAATCAACATCACAAGACCCGATGCTTGGGTATAAATAAAGAACTTAGTCGCAGCCGAAATGCGTGTCTTCCCGTCAGAGGCTTTATGTCCCCATAAGGTAATCAGGAAGTACATCGGCACCAGCATCAGTTCCCAGAAGAAGAAGAAGAGGAACATATCCAGGGAGAGGAACACTCCCATCACGCCACCTAAAATCCACATTAGGTTTAAGTAGAAAAAGCCTTGGCGCTTCTGGATCTCTTGCCAGGAACACAGTACTGCCATCAAACCGAGCAGTGCAGTGAGCACTACCATTAATAGCGATAAGCCATCGATGGCGAGATGGAAAGTAATCCCAAAACGTGGGATCCACGCCGCAGTAAACGAAGACTGCCAGTGATCAACGCCAGCCGTCTGAGTGAATGAAAACCCACCTTGCGACCAAAGTTGCAAAGCGAGTGCTAGCGTTAGCCCCATTGTGACAAGCGCAATCCAGCGCGGTACTTTAACGCCTAAGCGTTCAGCCAGCCAGCAGAGTAAGCCGCCAACGAAGGGGAGGATAATTAGCCAAGGTAGTAACACGGCGTAGAGTTCCCTTTTTTAGTGATTTTGAGTCACATTGCTCAAAAAATTTACGCTTGGAGGTAAAGGCGACCATTAATTCGCCCTTACCTACGCACCCTAGATCACCAGCAGTAACGCTAGCACAACCACTGCACCGATACCCATTGACGCCAAGTACCAACGCAGATAACCATTTTCACCGACCACTAATCCACGATTAAACAGACGGGAGAACACAGCAAAGAGATTCATCAACGCATTAAGCGGATCGGACTTCAGTAACCAGCCTACTGCTTTAAATGTCTTCACAAACAGTAGGTCGTAGAGCCAATCGAATCCCCATGCCGCAAACCACCACGTCGACAGGAAGCGTCCTGGTCCACTCGCGGCCACGGCATTGACTAAGCGGCGCTTTCCTAACCATAACGCTGCCGCAATCAGAATACCGATAATGGCTACGCTACCCGACACCATCTCAAGCATCTCTTTTCCTTCAGAGGAGAAATGATTCTCTGGCAACACCCCCGCTAACGGCGGCGTAATCATGGCCCCCACGAAGGTCGATAACACCAATAGCACCAGCAGCGGCAGGTGGTGAGTAATCCCTTTACCAGCGTGTGCCTTGATCTTCTCTTCGCCATGGAAAACGATAAAAATCATGCGGAAGGTATAGATTGAGGTTAAGAACGCCCCGACTAAACCAGCAATCATTAATCCTTGATGACCATTGGCCAGTGCACCAAACAGAATTTCATCTTTACTGTAGAAACCTGCGGTAATAATCGGTAACGCCGACAGCGCCGCGCCGCCCACCAAGAAACAGATATAAACCAGTGGAATGGATTTACGTAACCCGCCCATTTTGAAGATATTCTGCTCATGGTGACAAGCCAAAATGACCGAACCTGAGGAGAGGAAGAGCAATGCTTTGAAGAAGGCGTGCGTCATTAGGTGGAAAATAGCAGCATCCCACGCTTGGACACCCAGTGCCAAAAACATGTAGCCGATTTGGCTCATGGTTGAGTAGGCTAATACCCGCTTGATATCGGTTTGTACCAGTGCCGCAAAACCTGCCAGGACTAGGGTGACTGCACCGACGATCCCCACCAAATGCAGGACTTCAGGAGTGAGCAGGAATAAACCATGAGTACGGGCGATAAGATAAACCCCTGCCGTTACCATGGTTGCGGCGTGGATCAGCGCGGAAACAGGCGTTGGACCAGCCATCGCATCCGCTAACCATGTTTGCAAGGGAAGTTGCGCCGATTTACCGACGGCTCCCCCTAATAACATCAAGGTCGCCCACTGCAACATATGATTATCTGCAGCGAAATGTTGTGGTGCGAGTTCCACCACTTCACGGAAGTTTAACGTTCCTAATTCGTTATAAACGATAAACAAGGCGAAAGCTAAGAACACATCCCCGACACGGGTGATGATAAAAGCTTTCATCGCCGCTTTACCGTTATCAGGATTGGTATAGTAGAAACCAATTAATAGATAGGAGCATAGCCCTACCCCTTCCCAACCCAGATACATCAACATTAGGTTATCGGCGAGTACCAACACCACCATGCTGGCAATAAACAGGTTGGTATAAGCGAAGAAACGCGAATACCCCTCTTCACCGCGCATGTACCAGGAAGCGAACATATGAATGAAGAAGCCCACCCCGGTGACCACCGATAGCATGGTCATTGACAGACCATCTAGCGTGAAGCGCACGGGAATGTTGAACGGTGGTACGCTCATCCAAGTCCACAGCGTTTGTTCAAATACGGCGCGCCCGTGAGCGAAGAAGTCCATCCCAACATAAAGCGTCGTTAACGCAGCGAGTCCAATCGAACCGATTCCCACTGTCGCAGAGAGATTTTCACTCCAACGGCCACGTGAGAAGGCCAATAAGACGAAGCCAATTAAGGGAAAAAGGACGGTTAAATAGAGTAAGTTCATCCGCGCATCTCGCTCACTGAGTCAATGTTGAGTGTCTGACGACGGCGATGGAGTTGGAGTAATAAGGCTAGGCCAATACTTGCTTCCGCCGCAGCTAAACTGATGGCCAAAATATACATCACTTGCCCATCCGCTTGTCCCCAATAGCTTCCTGCCACCACCAATGCTAAGGCTGCCGCATTGATCATGATCTCAAGTCCAATCAGCATAAACAGCAAATTGCGACGTAGGATAATTGAGGTAAACCCCATGACGAACAAAATCGCCGCCAGAATTAAGCCATGTTGTAACGGGATCATGAACGGTTCTCCTTCTCGTTATCCGCCCGATCATCTTCGCGGTTAGCTAATACTTCACCCCGGCGCTCTTCGCGACCCATGTGATACGCCACCACGACACCGGCCAGTAATAACATCGACGCTAGTTCAACCGCCAACACATAAGGGCCGAATAAGCTGATACCCACTTCTTTTGCCGCAATCACCGTTCCATCGATACCTTGATCGTTAATGGTCAGAATCGATCTGACGATAACCACTAGTAGCAACAGAGCAATGGCACCCGGCCCAATCCATAAAGAAGGCTTCAGCCACTCCTGTTCTTGTTGCACAGTACTCTTACCTAAGTTGAGCATCATCACAACGAAGACAAACAGCACCATGATGGCACCGGCATAGACAATAATTTCTAATGCACCGGCAAAGTAAGCCCCAAGTGAGAAGAACACGCCAGCAATGGCTAATAGCGACACGATCAGGTAAAGCAACGCATGAATCGGGTTGCTATGTGTAATGACGCGTAGCGTTGCAAGAATGGCAATAATGCCGCAAAGATAAAACGCAAATTCCATGCCCGACTCCTTAGGGTAATAAGCCTTTCACATCGATAGGTTTGGCTTCGTTTTCTGCAGAGCCCTTCTCTTTACCGTCAATCGCCATGCCTGCCATGCGATAGAAGTTATATTCAGGATATTTACCGGGACCTGAAATTAATAAATCTTCTTTTTCGTAGACAAGATCTTGGCGTTTAAACTCCCCTAGCTCGAAATCGGGCGTCAATTGAATCGCTGTCGTAGGACAGGCTTCTTCACAAAGGCCACAGAAAATACAGCGAGAAAAGTTAATACGAAAGAACTCGGGATACCAACGGCCATCATCCATCTCCGCTTTTTGCAGCGAAATGCAGCCTACCGGACAGGCAACCGCGCATAAGTTACAGGCGACACAACGTTCTTCACCATCAGGATCGCGCGTTAGCACGATCCGTCCACGATAGCGTGGCGGTAAATAGACCGGCTCTTCCGGGTACATCTGTGTCTCACGCTTGGCGAAGGCATGCATCCCAATCATCCAAATACTTCGGACTTGGGTTCCAAAACCCACCACTATATCTTTTATTTTCATGGTGTTATTCCTTACTGCGCGCTATAGAGAATGACGGCTGCGGTCGCCAGTAAATTCAATAACGTTAGCGGCAAACAAACTGTCCAACCAAAAGTCATCACCTGGTCATAACGTGGACGAGGCAGCGCCGCACGGATCAAGATAAACATCATCATAAAGAAAGCTGTTTTCAAGGCGAACCAGATAAACGGCGGTAACCAAGGTCCATGCCAGCCCCCAAAGAACAGGGTAACGATCAGCGCGGAAACGGTGGTGATGGCCACATACTCACCGACGAAGAATAAGCCAAACTTCATCCCGGCATATTCGATGTGGTAACCATCCGCGAGTTCTTGCTCGGCTTCCGGTTGGTCAAAAGGATGTCGGTGACAGACGGCAACGCCCGCGATACAGAATGTAACGAACCCGAAGAATTGCGGGATGATATTCCATAGATGCGCCTGACTGTTGACGATATCCGTCATGTTGAACGATCCGGCTTGTGCCACAACGCCCATCAAGGATAACCCGAGAAACACTTCGTAACTGAGTGTCTGGGCTGACGCCCGCATCGCGCCCAATAACGAGTATTTGTTATTACTCGACCAGCCTGCAAACAGCACGGCGTAGACAGCCAAACCTGCCATCATCAAGAAAAACAGCAAACCGATGTTTAAATCCGTCACTTTCCAGGTTGGCGAGACGGGGACGATCACAAAGGCCAGCAGTAAGGAGACAAAGGCAATAACCGGTGCCATGGTGAAAATGGCACGGTCGGTAAAAGGAGGTACCCAGTCTTCCTTAAAGAACATCTTGATCATATCTGCCGCGAGTTGTAATGATCCGCCCCAGCCCACACGGTTAGGCCCGTAACGGTTCTGGAACAGGCCCAACAGACGACGCTCAGCAAAACTCATGAATGCGCCACATGCCACGACCACCAGTAGAATCACCACCGATTTTACGACTTGCAGAATGACATCTATCACCTCAGGTGTGAACCAGCTCATGCTTGTGCCTCCTGCAACATCTCCACCTCTGCCCCACTCAAGTAAGGGGGGATACCTGGCATACCAACGGGAAGTCCCACCAAGCCTTGCGTTAAGGTTTCAGAGAGACGTAACGGTAATGTCATCCCCACCCCTAGCGCATGCAAATTGACGGATTGACCCGCTTGAAGTCCTAACTTTTGTGCATCTTCAGGGTGTAACACCACTTCCGCAGGGGCGGTACGCTGTGCAAAGACGTCGGAGCGTTGAGAGAGTTCTTCACTGCCAAACAGACGCCATAACGGCACGACACGCCATTGTGCTTGTGGATGATACGCCGCCGGGATAGCGGTAAACCACTCTCCACCACCGCCTTGCCCATCGAATAAACGCACACCTGGATCACCGTGGCGTAGGTGCCCACCCACTTCGTCTTGGAACTTATTCCATGCTTGCGGCGAGTTCCAACCTGGCGACCAGGCGAACGGGATTTGTGAACGTGGTGCTTGTGGCTGGTTGTTACCTTCCATTGAGAAGGCGAACATGGTGTCCTTATCTTGCGGCTGACGCGGTTCATGCACGCTAATGTTAGCGCGCATCGCCGTACGTCCGCTCGAACGATGCGGTGAACGTGCCAGTTTCTGACCACGAATACGGAATGACGCATCGGGGGCAGCCTCTTTGATGGCATTGAGGAAAGGTTTTTCCGCAATCACGGCATCAATAACATGGTCGAGCTGTGACCAATCGGTTTCCCGACGATTGACGGCGCGCTCTAACGCATGAAGCCAGCGCCAGCTCTCAAGCTGGGTCACCGTAGTGTCATAATAGGCCGGGTCATACACTTGGAAGAAACGTTGCGCACGACCCTCTTGGTTAATCAAGGTGCCATCCGCTTCAGCGAAACTGGCCGCAGATAAAATAACGGAAGCTTGCGCCAAGGTTGGCGTTGCTTGGTGGTCAAGCACCACGACCTGTTCAGCGCGCGTGAGTGCGGCATCCACAACGTTAGCAGGGAGGTGACGGTAGAGATCATTCTCCATCACGACCACCGCATCGGCCTCACCCTCGGCAAGCAGATCCAACACCGATTCCAGCGGTTTACCGCCCAGTAATCCAAGCCCGATACTGTTAGCTTGCGGGGCCAGTAGCGTAATACCGACATCGCTACCTTGTGCCTTTAGTGCTAGAGCAACGTTCGCGGCGGCATGTAGGAGGTCATCACTCCCGGCATGAGTCCCCGCAATGATCAGCGGTTTTTTAGCGCCACTTAAGGCTTGGACGATCACATCAACCTTGCCGGTCAAGCGGGTATCAAAATCACTCACTGCGGGCGCCGAACCATCTATCGCATGAGCGATCGCAAAGCCCAGTCTGGCTTGATCTTCTACCGCTGCACAGTAA
The DNA here is from genome assembly GCF_900111105.1 of Rosenbergiella nectarea. Taxonomy (GTDB): domain Bacteria; phylum Pseudomonadota; class Gammaproteobacteria; order Enterobacterales; family Enterobacteriaceae; genus Rosenbergiella; species Rosenbergiella nectarea. Next base: position 37,733 of record NZ_FOGC01000011.1, read on the forward strand.
TTCCATGCCGCAATGTCATCAAGGCGAGTCGGCTGTGCCGTGGTCATAAAGAGGGGATGTTTTGCGTGCTGTCCGATATTAAGAATCGCCGCGATCTGCCAATCGGCCACTTTTTGCGCGGCGGCTAATTCGCGAGCCTTACCCTTGACCGCTTGGCGCACAGAAAGTGCGACACGGGCCCCGACCTGCGTCAAGTCTTCACCTAATACCAACACCGCATCGTAGTGTTCAATTTCACGCAATGATGGTGTATAGAGGCCACGGTTTTGCAGAATATCAACGATTAACTCCACCCGACGCTGCTCAGCAGCAGTCATGCCAGTAGAGAAATTGTCCGCACCCACCAATTGTTGTAAGGCGAAATTACTTTCTACGCTGGCGCGGCCAGAACCGATGCCGACCACGCGTTTCGCCTGGCGGAGCAGATCCGCGCTCGCGGTGATCGCTTGATCAGCGTTCATCGTTACCCAGTTATCGCCGTGGCGTAACTGCGGGTGACGAGGACGATCTTCACGATTGACATAGCCATAGCCAAAGCGGCCACGGTCACAGAGGAAGTAGTGGTTCACGCTACCATTAAAGCGGTTTTCAATACGACGCAGTTCGCCATAACGCTCACCGGGGCTAGTATTACAACCGATGCTGCATTGATGACAGATGCTTGGTGCATACTGCATATCCCATTTACGGTTATAACGTTCAGAGTGCGTTTTATCGGTGAATACGCCAGTCGGACAGACTTCGACGAGGTTGCCTGAGAATTCACTCTCTAAAGTGCCGGATTCAGTACGACCAAAGTAGACATTATCGTGGGCACCGTAAACGCCAAGATCGGTGCCGCCTGCATAATCTTTGTAGTACCGCACACAGCGATAACACGCAATACAGCGGTTCATCTCATGAGAGATAAACGGCCCTAAATCTTGGTTTTGATGGGTACGTTTGGTGAAACGATAGCGACGGAAGTTATGACCGGTCATTACGGTCATATCTTGAAGATGACAGTTCCCACCTTCTTCACATACCGGGCAGTCATGCGGGTGGTTGGTCATCAACCACTCCACCACGCTTTCTCGAAATTCACGCGCTTCAGCATCATCAATCGAGATAAAGGTGCCGTCGGCAGCGGGTGTCATACATGACATCACAAGACGTCCACGAGTATCTTCCGCATTTTGATACTGCTTTACCGCGCATTGACGACACGCACCGACGCTACCCAGTGCTGGGTGCCAGCAAAAATAGGGAATATCAAGGCCCATGGAGAGACAAGCTTGAAGCAAGTTCTCTGCACCATCTACCTGATATTCTTTTCCGTCTACATGAATTGTAGCCATAGTCAACATGCTCAAGTAAGGCTCGGTTTGACGCGAGCGTTAAACATTAATACTTATTTTTGTGTGATCGCTGGCCCTAACGGGTTAGCGTTCTACCAACGGCTTTTTAATAAGTTCGGTTGAATCCCGCTGATACTGCGTGTATTGCCAAAAACTTGCGGAGCAATGCCCGCTTCGAACTCTTCCCGGAAGTATTTAATCGCACTCTGTAACGGTTCAACCGCTCCTGGTGCGTGGGCACAGAAGGTTTTTCCCGGGCCTAGCTGACGACACAGTTGCTCGAGGGTTTCAATATCACCAGGCTGACCTTTACGCTGTTCTAACGCGCGCAAAATTTTGACGCTCCACGGTAAACCGTCACGGCAAGGGGTACACCATCCACAGGATTCACGGGCGAAAAACTCTTCCAAGTTACGTACCAAGGAAACCATGTTGATTTCATGGTCAACCGCCATGGCCAAGGCAGTACCTAAACGGCTGCCCGCTTTACCAATACTGGCAAATTCCATGGGTAGGTCTAAGTGGGACTCTGTTAAGAAGTCAGTCCCCGCCCCGCCAGGTTGCCACGCCTTGAAGCGCAAGCCATCACGCATTCCGCCTGCATAATCCTCTAAGATTTCCCGAGCAGTGATCCCAAAAGGCAGTTCCCACAGCCCAGGGGTCTTGACTCGCCCGGAGAAGCCCATCATTTTGGTGCCTGCATCTTCACTTTTCGAAAGACCTTTGTACCACTCAACACCGTTCGCTAAGATGGCAGGAACATTCGACAGCGTTTCAACGTTGTTTACACAAGTCGGTTTCCCCCAGACGCCTGCGCTGGCAGGGAATGGCGGCTTAGACCGTGGATTGGCGCGACGCCCTTCCAAAGAGTTAATTAGGGCAGTTTCTTCCCCACAGATGTAGCGTCCTGCACCGGTATGTACAAAGAGTTCAAAATTGAAGCCAGTGCCAAGAATGTTCTCGCCCAACAGACCCGCTTGCTTGGCTTCTTCGATTGCGCGACGCAGATTTTCGGCTGCCTCAACGTATTCACCCCGTAAGAAGATATAGCCGCGATAAGCCTTTAGCGCGAAGGCGCTGATGAGCATCCCTTCCACCAATTGGTGGGGCATTTGCTCCATCAATAGACGGTCTTTGTAGGTGCCCGGCTCCATTTCATCCGCATTGCACAGCAGATAGCGAATGTTCATCGACTCATCTTTCGGCATCAGGCTCCATTTCAATCCCGTGGAGAAGCCTGCACCGCCACGTCCTTTCAGGCCTGACTCTTTTACCTGCGCCACGATATCATCGGGAGACATCCCGCCTAGCGCTTTACGCGCCCCGGCGTAGCCGTTTTTAGCACAGTACTCATCGAACCAGACCGGTTGTTTATCGTCACGAAGACGCCAGGTCAGAGGATGGGTTTCCGCGGTACGGATAATGGTTTTGATGCTCATGAGTATTGCTCCAGCAGCGAGGCGATGGACTCGGGTGTCAGATGCACATGAGTGTGTTCGCCAACCATCATCGTCGGCCCCTTATCACAATTGCCTAAGCAGCATGTCGGTAACAAAGTGAAGCGACCATCTGCTGTCGTTTGTCCAGGTTTGATCTGTAGAGTTTCCTCTAACGCCGCTTGAATTCCTTGATAACCGGTAATGTGACACACCACGCTATCGCAATAACGAATGACGTGACGACCAACCGGTTGACGGTAGATTTGACTATAAAAAGTCGCCACCCCTTCTACATCACTGGCCGGGATACCCAATACCTCGGCAATGGCATCGATAGCACCATCAGGGACCCAGCCCCGTTGTTTTTGAACAATTTTCAGCGCTTCAATCGAGGCAGCTCGCGGGTCTTCGTAATGGTGCTTCTCATGCTCAATCGCCTGCTGTTCGACATCACTCAGCGTAAAGTCGGCTTGAGTGTCGATCGTTTTAATGGAAATGGTTTGATCGTGCATAATTAGCGGTCCACATCTGACATAACAAAATCAATACTGCCTAGATAGACGATAAGGTCTGATACCAAACTGCCATTGATCACTGAAGGGATCTGCTGCAGATGTGGAAAACTAGGAGTACGAACCCGGGTGCGATAACTCATGGTCGAGCCATCACTGGTTAAGTAATAACTGTTGATACCTTTCGTCGCTTCAATCATCTGGAATGATTCATTCGCAGGCATCACCGGCCCCCAAGAGACTTGCAAGAAGTGCGTAATCAAGGTTTCGATATGCTGTAATGTGCGCTCTTTCGGTGGCGGCGTAGTCAGTGGATGGTCAGCTTTAAAAGGCCCCTCTGGCATATTCTTCAAGCACTGCTCCAGAATACGCAGCGATTGCCACATCTCCTGCATTTTCAACTGTACACGGCTGTAGGCATCACTGATACCATCCCCCACCGGGATTTCGAAATCGAAGTTTTCATACCCAGAGTAGGGACGCCATTTACGCACATCGAAGTCCAGCCCCGTTGCACGAAGGCCTGCACCGGTGGTGCCCCAACGTAATGCTTCTTCTTGGTTGTACGCGGCAACCCCTTTCGAACGGCCAATTAAGACGGAGTTGCGCAGCGCTGCTTTGTCATATTCTTTGAGGCGCTTAGGCATCCAATCTAAGAATTCACGCAGCAGACGCTCCCAGCCTTTCGGTAAATCGTGGGCCACACCGCCAATGCGGAACCAAGCTGGGTGCATCCTAAACCCGGTAATCGCTTCCACTACATCGTAAATTTTCTGACGGTCAGTAAAGGCAAAAAATACCGGTGTCATCGCACCGACGTCTTGGATAAAGGTAGAGATATAGAGCAAGTGACTATTGATACGGAAAAGTTCAGAAAGCATTACGCGGATGACGTCCACTTTCTCCGGCACAGTAATCCCAGCCAGTTTCTCGACCGCCAGAACGTAGGGCATCTCGTTAACACAACCGCCTAGGTACTCAATTCGATCGGTATAAGGAATGTAACTGTGCCATGATTGACGCTCGCCCATCTTCTCAGCACCACGATGGTGGTAGCCAATATCCGGTACACAATCAACGATTTCTTCACCGTCGAGTTGCAGGATGATACGAAACGCACCGTGCGCGGAGGGATGGTTCGGTCCCAAATTAAGGAACATGAAGTCCTCATTGGCGGTTCCGCGTTTCATTCCCCATTTCTCAGGATCGAAGGTTAACGCTTCCATCTCCATATCCTCTTTTGCTTTCGTCAGCATAAAAGGATCGAATTCTGTGGCACGCGCCGGATAATCTTTACGTAATGGGTGACCGGTCCACGTATCAGGCATCATGATACGCGTTAAATGAGGATGACCCTCGAAGGTAATACCGAACATTTCCCAGGTTTCACGCTCGTACCAATTGGCGTTCGGGAAAATTTTGGTCAAGGTCGGTAAGGTGAGATCACGCTCGAGCAGCGCGACTTTCAGCATGATATCGCGGTTACGATCAATCGAAATAAAGTGATAGAACACTGAAAAGTCTGCTTCAGGTAGCCCTTGGCGATGTGTTCTTAACCGCTCATCAACGCCATGCAGATCATAAAGCATGACATAAGGTTTCGGCAGTTGACGTAGGAAACTGATAATTTCGAGCAGTTGCTCACGGCGTACCCAGACCACAGGGATCCCAGTTCGCGTGGGTTGGACCGTAAAAGCGTCAGGTCCAAAACGATTACGCAGCTCACCCACCACCGGATCATCAAGGTGATCCTGTGTCTGCCAAGCAGCGAGGTTTTGCTGTTGCGTGTTGATATCTGTCATACGTTGTTCACCATTCCGGCCAGTAGTGGCACGACAAAGAAGGCTGCCATTAGGCGTGAGAATTATTGTTATCGTTCCTGACGCCGCCTAATGGTTTTCGGGTCAAATTTCGTCTGGGGTGCGTAGTGTCATGACGGCGATACGCTCTCCGCGTTTACGCTCACGTTCCGATTGCATATTGGCGCGATAAACACCTTGATCCCCTACTACCCATGAAAGTGGGCGACGCTCTTTGCCAATAGATTCTTGTAACAGCAATAAGGCTTGCATGTAGGCCTCAGGACGCGGAGGGCAACCTGGAATATAGACATCTACTGGAAGGAATTTATCTACACCTTGCACCACCGAATAGATATCGTACATGCCGCCTGAGTTGGCGCAGGCACCCATCGAAATCACCCATTTTGGCTCTAACATTTGGTCATAGAGACGTTGGATAACCGGTGCCATTTTGGTGAAAGGTGTGCCAGCGATAACCATAAAGTCAGCTTGACGTGGCGATGCACGCATAACTTCCGCACCAAAACGGGCCACATCATGTACCGCAGTGAACGAGGTGGTCATTTCAACATAACAACATGAGAGGCCGAAATTGTAGGGCCAAAGGGAGTTTTTACGGCCCCAGTTCACCATATCGTGCAGCGCATGTTCCAATTTGCCCATGTAAACGCTTCTATGGACATGCTGTTCGAGAGGATCGCTAACAATTTCCTGTTTTTGTAAAGGATAGCGATCGTTCTCACCATTGTTATTGGGATCGACGCGGGTGAGTGTGTAATCCATCTTAATGCCTCTCTATAACTTTTGAGGAGAATTGCCGCGTCCGTTCTCTGATTTAACGACAATACGACGACGTGCTGGCGCCCAATCAAGCGCACCCGTTCTGACGAGATAAACGAGTCCAGCTAACAAAATAAGGATAAAGATTGTTGCTTCAGCAAAGCCAATCCAACCACTTTCGCGGACGGAGGTGGCCCAGGCGTAGAGAAATAGTGCTTCTACGTCGAAAATGACGAAGAACATCGCGACAAGATAAAATTTTGCAGAGAGGCGAAGATGTGTAGAGCCGACAGGCTCGATGCCTGATTCGAATGGGGTGTCTTTGTGTCGACCTTTAGCGCGTCCACCCAGTAACCAACCGCCGGTTAACATGAATGCACAGAGTCCGAAAGCGATGACGACAAAAACGACAAAAGCCCAATGATGAGCGATTACTTCAGTAGTGGTTGACATACTCATGCTTACTCTTCAAGTGTGGATGACAGTTTGCAAAACTGCGCAAGGAGTGACCACAAAAGTTTACGGAAGGTGTAACACCTTTTAGTAATGTCTGTTAAATAAAAAATTAACAGTATTTTTATTGGTTTTTTTTACTCCTTTTCATAACCTTTTGTCAACCTAAGCGAATAAATATAAATATCTTTTAACAATTGACAAACATGAAATGTAAAGTCTTAACCTTGGATCTACGTCACAAATTTTGATGAAATCTCAAACAAGTGTGGCAGGTTTATAGGAATTTTCACGCACAATAAGTAAGGTTTTTTTGATCTGACTCATAATTTCACTGATTTAAGGTCAAGGTGGCGGTCTGCTCCTCATTCATTCTGATGAGTAAACCGCCCCGTGAAGGTCGTAATGCTCGTGGGTAAACCCCCTCCACAGTGTTCACCTTTATCGGCAAAAGAAGCGATTTACCGAGGTTATCCCTGCGTATTCAGTCAACGGCTTCCGCCGGTTCACATGCATCGGTTTCAGCGACCGGTATTTCCACTAAACGATGAATAGTATCGGGGGCTGGGGCCAAGACATTGAAGAGCGATTGGACGAATGCTTTCTCAGCCTTAGGTAGACGGCACAATAGATACTGAGTGTCTGGCAGCAGAGGTAAGCCTTCTGCAGTGCCTAATACACGTAGCTCTGGATTTAACATTTCGGCCGGTCTGACAGTTGCCCCTAAGCCGGACTTCACCGCGACATTAATGGCGGCTTTAGAATTCGCAACATACGCTAAGCGCCAAGGTACTTGATGTTCATCGAGTGCATTAACCGCAATCTCTCTAAATAACTCGCCTTCATTCTGAATAACCAAAGGGATCGCTTCGCCTGGCGTGATAGCGAAATCGGCCGCACAAAACCAGAGTGTCGGAGACGTGCGTAAAATCTGCTGCTCGAAACGCGCGTCGCCTTGCGTCGTTAAGGCAACATCGATTTCTTGCTGGTCAAGCAGTGACAGTATGGTTTCTGTTTTGTTAACGCGAACTTCAACTTCTAACGAAGGGTAAAGTGCAGTGATACGATTAAGCACAAAAGGTAATAAACTTTCCGACGTATCTTCAGTCGCCCCAACAATAAGCTTTTCCTGCTCATTGCTATATTTCAACGACGCACAGGCTTCATCGTTAAAGCGGAGGATCTTCCTTGCGTAACCTAATAGTTGTATGCCATGTTCTGTCAGCAGTTTATTGCGGCCATGGCGGGCGAAAAGCTCACGGCCAACAATTTGCTCTAATCGCTGCATCTGCTGGCTCACGGCGGATTGTGTTCGGCACACCGCGGCGGCGGCGGCGGCAAAAGTATTTAAATCGGCTACTGCAACAAAAGTACGCAGCAGATCAAGTTCGAGATTGATCGATATATTGTTATGGATTGTCATAATTATTCACTTTTAATTTTATTTTAATACTTACTGGTGTTGTTTATTGCTAGTCAAGACAGACTGCATTTTAAAATGACTCAATAACTTAAACCTAAATGCTATCCAACAGCCATAGGCTATCCACGCTGCGTGCTGAGTCGCACTAATTTACTCATCGTTATCGGCCATTAGGAATAGTAAATTGTCTATAGTAGACAAAAAAATTCAGTTAACTCCCCTTCTACGATAAGTTTTAATTTGTTAATTAGACTTAATCATTTCTAGCCATAAATTGGAATTATTTTTCGATAAAACTGAACATTCTTTGACTTAGTTCATATTATCCAGCCCCAAGCCCTTGTTCTTTCCACTAATAGCTAGAGTTATAAGAAATCATCTTATGATTAACTTTTTCACCATAAATTATTAGTAACTAATAAATCAAAAACCTTTAAGACAAATTAATAATTAACCCTATAAATCCTAGCTAATTCTTTCGATTAATCGATTGAAATATTATTAATTATAATTCAAATAATTCTTATAAAAATTTACTCGCTATTTACGCTACTTTAAAAAACATTCCACAGATGTCGGATTAGACAATTATTTATACAATAGCTCTCGATGGAGTCCTCCCATTGACCGCCCCACTATAGCAATACATTATCTTGCCACATTGGATATTTTAGAATAAATCACTAAAGCATTAGATTTCCCTTCTGTAATCGACGTTGAGTACCTCGAGGCTCTTCATTAAACTGTCTGACCGGAGTACATTTACAAAAAATAGTAGTGTCATTTCCTATTCCTAAAGCCGAGATGAAGCGCATGAGTATAAAAATAGAAAAATCCGCCAAATTAGAGAATGTTTGTTACGATATTCGTGGTCCTGTATTAAAAGAAGCAAAGCGGCTTGAAGAAGAAGGTAATAAAGTACTAAAGTTAAACATTGGCAACCCTGCCCCTTTTGGTTTTGAGGCACCCGATGAAATTTTAGTCGATGTCATCAAACACCTTCCAACCTCACAAGGGTATTCTGACTCAAAAGGCCTTTATTCTGCACGTAAAGCCATCATGCAACACTATCAAGCATTAGGAATGCGTGATATTACCGTTGAAGATATCTATATCGGTAATGGCGTTTCAGAGCTGATCGTGCAGTCTATGCAGGCGCTGTTGAATACCGGCGATGAAATGCTCGTTCCCGCGCCAGACTACCCGCTGTGGACGGCTGCCGTCTCGCTATCCAGTGGTAAGGCAGTGCACTATCTTTGTGATGAGAGCAGTGATTGGTTCCCCGACCTTGACGATATCCGCGCAAAAATCACCCCACGTACTCGCGGTATTGTCATTATTAATCCGAACAACCCGACCGGGGCGGTGTACAGTAAAGAACTGCTGATTGAGGTAGTAAAGATTGCGCGCGAACATAACCTCATTATTTTCGCTGACGAAATCTACGATAAGATTCTTTATGATGCCGCTCAGCACCACTCGATCGCCGCTTTAGCGCCAGATCTCCTCACCTTTACATTTAATGGTCTTTCTAAAACTTACCGTGTGGCCGGTTTTCGCCAAGGGTGGATGGTATTAAATGGACCCAAAAAACATGCTAAAGGCTATATAGAAGGCCTGGAAATGCTGGCATCAATGCGCCTCTGTGCAAATGTCCCGGCACAGCATGCCATTCAAACAGCCTTAGGGGGTTATCAGAGTATCAGTGAATTTATCGTTCCTGATGGTCGCCTCTACCAACAGCGCGAACGCGCTTGGGAACTGATTAACCAAATCCCTGGGGTCAGCTGCGTGAAACCGCAGGGTGCGTTATATATGTTCCCAAAAATTGATATCAAAAAATTCAATATTTACGATGACCAAAAAATGGTTCTCGATTTCCTATTACAGGAGAAAGTGTTGCTGGTGCAAGGGTCCGCCTTTAACTGGCCGTGGCCTGACCATGTACGTATCGTGACCTTACCCAGGGTAGACGATTTAGAGATGGCGATTAATAAATTTGGTCGCTTTCTCAGTCACTACCGTCAATAATCAGTGTTCACTAAGACGCCGTAAGGCGTCTTTTTATTCGGCTTGAAAAGAGGATAGCATGGCGATCCAAAGTACTTTCATGGCGTGGATAACCCGCATGCCGTTAATCAAACGCTGGGCCTTAATGCACTGTGTACAAAAAGAAAACGTGGCAGAGCATAGTCACCAAGTCGCTGTCATTGCCCATTTACTGACCGTTATTGGTAATAAACGCTACGGCAACACGCTCAACCCCGATCGTGCAGCCGTCGTCGCCCTCTACCATGAAGTGTCAGAGACCAAGCTCCAAGACATCAACTCCCGCACGAAATATTATAATCCTGAATTTACTCTGGCATTTAAACATCTTGAAAAAATTGCAGAGCAAGAGTGCTTAACCACACTTCCCGATGACCTACGCGACGCATTTTCTGGACTGATCATTCAAGATAATGTCGATAGTGAGTATAAGAAAATCGTCAAGGCAGCGGATATCTTAGCGGCGTATATCAAGACGTTGAATGAGCTACGGTTTAATAACGACGAATTTATTCACGTTAAAGAAGGACTTGAGGAGAGACTCACCCATCTTCGCAGTACCATGCCAGAGGTGAATGACTTTATGGAGATCTTTGCAGAGAGTTGCACCACGACGCTTGATCGTATTTCAGAGAACTATCAATAGTAGTAAGCAGACATCGGGTCACCCGATGTCTTCGCTAAGTCCTCTACACACTTATAACCTAAACCCTTGAGCCGCTGGCTTAATGGATAGCTCGGTCAAGCTCTTAAGTCGGTACGTTGCATTAAGGTGGGCCGCATCCAGTGGAGCATTCACTGCAACAACGGCGCATTTCGCTGCCAAGCCTGCCTCGATGCCTGCCGCCGCGTCTTCCACCACCACACAGTTTTCTGGCGCTAACCCAAGACGCTCAGCCCCTAACAAATAAGGATCCGGATAGGGTTTACCTTTAGCGACCTGTTCAGCGGTAATAAACACCGCCGGACAGGGCAAATCCAAGACTTGGAAACGTGCAGTCGCGACTGGGAGGCTGCCGGAGGTTACAATTGCCCATGGGATTTGCTGGTCAGTCAGATGAGTCAGCAAAGCTCTCGCACCCGGTAGCGGTACAATCCCCTCCACCGTTGTCGACTCAAGATGTTCCAGCCACAAAAACTCTTCTCGCAAAGTCGCTTCATCCGCTAGCGGTAAAAAGTGACGTAATGAGGTGATTGCTTGCTTACCGTGAATGAATGCAAGGATCTCTGAGGCAGGAATGTTATGCCGTTCCCCCCATTTCGACCAAGCGGTTTCCACTACGGCTAAAGAGTCAACTAACGTACCGTCCAAGTCAAAGAGGAATCCTTGATACATAATGACTTACCTTATCACTACAATTCATCTAAAAAGGCTTTATCCAACTGTTTAAAAGCCCGCATTAATAATTCTGCTAGGTGCTGATAGGTGACCTCACCTTGAGGGAGGTTGATAGTTTGCCCGGAGGTTTGTAGCTTTTCGCGAATAGTATGAAACCACTCTAAGGTTCCGCCCGTTAACGGTTTACACGCCCGTTTCCCCAACCACCAAAGGCCTTGCACGGGTAAACTACAGGCAAACACAGCGGTCACAATCGCCGGTCCGATTTGCGCATGAAACGCGAGCTGCCAGCACAGAATAAAGATGGCAATGGGCGGCATAAACCGAATGCCAAATTGTGTGGCTCGACACACCCTGTTTTCTGCAAAAATGGCAGAGAGACTCTTTTCCTGTGGCCAACTTTTCATATATTTTTTGCCAAGACGCAGCGTTGAAAACAGCCCAGGTCGATGCGTATCGTTCATTGTTTTGCCTCAAAAGCCGAAGAATTTAAAAAGTTTTAAATCCCGATTAATTGGGAGTACCATTCGCACCACACTCTCTGCGCGCATGAATGGGTCTAGGATACCACCCCCATCGTCGAACGATGAGAAAGATGACACAAACTTACACTGATTATTCTGAACAATCCGATTAGTGACACTGGTATTGCCTCAGAACATAGTTAACCCTATTGACCAGTGTATAGTAGCATTAACGGTAGCGACGCTGATTCAGAGGAATTTGGTGGTTGCTCACACATTTCATTTACAGGTGCGTTTATGTCGAATAACTTAGTTCTGGTTCTCAATTGTGGCAGTTCCTCTCTCAAATTCGCAATTCTTGATCCCGCTACTGGCGCTGAATACCTTTCCGGTTTAGCAGAGTGTTTTTCGCTACCGGAAGCACGCATAAAATGGAAACACGCGGGGGTAAAACAGGAGTCGGCACTCGGTGCGGGAGCCGCCCACAGAGAGGCATTGGCCTTTATCGTTAACCATATTTTAGTCGACGCACCGGAACTGTCTGAAAAAATTAGTGCTATTGGTCACCGAATCGTTCATGGTGGCAAGCATCTCAGCCAATCTGTGGTGATCACCGATGAGATCATTAGCGCGATTGAACAAGCAACATGCTTTGCGCCTCTACATAATCCTGCACATCTGATTGGTATACGCGAAGCATTCAAAAACTTCCCTCATCTCACCACCAAAAACGTGGCCGTTTTCGATACTGCCTTCCACCAGACCATGCCGGAAGAAGCCTATCTTTATGCGTTGCCTTACGCACTCTATGAAGAACATGGCATTCGTCGCTACGGCGCACACGGCACGAGCCATTTTTACGTCTCTCGACAAGCCGCTAAACTACTCGAAAAACCGGTTGAGGAACTAAACGTCATCACTTGCCATCTCGGTAATGGTGGTTCGGTTGCGGCCATCCGCCAAGGAAAGTGTGTTGATACTTCCATGGGACTCACCCCGTTGGAAGGATTGGTAATGGGCACACGCAGTGGCGATATCGACCCTGCCATCATCTTCTACTTGCACGATAATTTAGGGATGGACGTCGCACAGATTAATCAGTTATTGACCAAAGAGTCAGGATTACTGGGGCTAACGGGCGTGACGAGTGATTGCCGCTTTGTCGAGGATAACTTCGCCGAAAAACCTGAGGCTAAGCGTGCTTTAGACGTATTTTGTCATCGTCTGGCCAAATATATCGGCGCTTACTCTTCACTGATGGACGGCAGGCTCGATGCGGTGATTTTCACAGGCGGAATCGGTGAAAACTCTGCCAAAATTCGGGAACAAACGGTACAAAAACTCGCGCTTTTGAATTTAGCTATCGATGAGTCGAAAAACTTAGCCGCGCGTTTTGGTGAGGCAGGTGCGATTCAGCGTGAGGGAAGTTGCCCGATCCTCGTTATCCCAACCAATGAAGAGTGGGTCATTGCACAAGACGCGGCAACACTAACGGCTTAAGAGATTTACTATCTGTTTCAAGAATTGTAGAGGGGGTTAATTTGTCTCGTACTATTATGCTGGTGCCACTGAGCACAAGTGTGGGTCTGACCAGCGTGAGCTTAGGGGTTATCCGTGCGATGGAACGTAAAGGCATGCGTATCAGCATGTTCAAACCCATCGCTCAAGCGCGTGATGCTGATCCGTCGCTGGACCATACCACGGCAATTATCAACGCCACATCCTCGATTCCGGCGGTGGCACCCTTAGCATTAAGCTATGTTGAAAATTTACTCAGCAATAATCAGCAAGATATCCTGATGGAAGAGATTATTGCGCATTTTCATGACAATACCGCCAATGCGGAAGTGGTATTGGTGGAGGGATTGGTCCCTACGCGTAAAAATCAATTTGCGCAAACCCTTAACTATGAAATTGCTAAGACCCTTAATGCTGAAATTATTTTTGTTGTTTCCCCCGGAACGGACACGCCAACCCAGCTGAAAGAGCGAGTTGAACTACAACTTAATAGCTTCGGTGGTCGTAAGAATAAAAACATTGCTGGGCTTATCATTAACAAGATTAATGCTCCGACCGATGAAGAGGGCCGCACAAGACCTGACCTGTCGGAAATGTTCGATGACACCAACGAAGCCACCGTGGCAAATTTCACGGTCGAACAACTGAGTCAGGTCTCCCCTCTTCCAGTGCTTGGCGCTGTCCCTTGGAATTTCGATCTGATTGCTACCCGTGCAATTGATATGTGTCGACATCTCAAGGCGGAAATTATTAATGAAGGGGATATTACTACGCGCCGGATCCAATCGGTGACCTTCTGCGCTCGTAGCCTACCGAATATGCTGAAGTTATTCCGTCCAGGCTCCCTGCTGGTGACCTCGGCTGATCGCCCCGATGTGTTAGTGGCTGCTTGTCTAGCGGCAATGAACGGGGTGGAGATTGGTGCAATCTTACTGACTGGCGGTTACCAGATTGATCCTGCCGTGCAGGAACTCTGTTCGCGGGCATTCCAAACCGGCCTCCCCGTCTTCTTAGTGAAAACCAATACCTGGCAAACCTCACTGACTCTGCAAAGTTTTAACTTAGAAATTCCGGTGGATGATACTCAGCGTATTGAGAAAGTGCAGGAGTTTATTGCCAGCTATATCGATAAACCTTGGATTGATTCCTTAGGTTCGGTCGCCGAACGTAGTCGACTCCTCTCGCCGCCAGCATTTCGTTATCAATTAACCGAGCTCGCGCGCCAAGCCGGTAAGCGTATTGTGTTACCTGAAGGCGACGAACCAAGAACCTTACGCGCGGCAGCAATTTGTGCAGAACGTAAAATTGCCCAATGTGTCTTACTCGGTGATCCCGCAGAAATTCAACGAGTCGCCTCTGTGCAGGGAATTGTGTTAGGTGACGGCGTCAGCATTGTCGATCCGCAAGCGGTCAGAGAAAACTATGTTTCACGCCTAGTTGAGCTACGTAAAAACAAAGGAATGACGGAAGTCGTAGCCCGTGAGCAGTTGGAAGATAATGTTGTACTCGGTACTTTGATGCTGGAAAAAGGAGAAGTCGACGGATTGGTCTCCGGTGCGGTCCATACTACGGCCAATACCATTCGTCCACCGCTACAATTAATCAAGACTGCGCCGAATAGCAGTATTGTCTCTTCCGTCTTCTTCATGTTGTTACCTGAGCAGGTACTGGTATACGGTGACTGTGCGATCAACCCCGATCCCAATGCTGAACAATTGGCGGAAATTGCCATTCAGTCGGCAGACTCGGCCGCAGCGTTTGGGATTGAACCCCGTGTCGCGATGATCTCATATTCTACCGGCAATTCAGGTAGCGGCAGCGACGTCGATAAAGTGCGAGAGGCCACACGTCTCGCGCAAGAGAAGCGTCCTGACCTGATCATTGATGGGCCATTACAATACGATGCCGCGATTATGGAAGATGTTGCGAAGTCTAAAGCACCAAATTCTCGGGTGGCGGGTCGAGCAACAGTATTTATCTTCCCTGATCTGAATACCGGCAACACGACTTATAAGGCCGTCCAGCGTTCGGCGGAATTGATTTCAATCGGACCCATGCTACAAGGTATGCGTAAACCGGTGAATGACCTTTCACGGGGCGCATTAGTCGATGACATCGTCTACACCATCGCGCTTACCGCTATTCAGTCTCAACAAGCTGAGACTAGAGGCTAACCCATAAGCCACCTGTTACCTTCGGCGACAGGTGGCTAGTAAAAGGTCCTTAGCGGTTTTCTCCGTTACGGGTTAACCATAATGCCAAGGCTTTTAACGAGTCATCGGTAAATTCATCGCAACGTGCGGTGATCTCTTCCGGTGTCATCCAGGACACCTCTGTCACCTCACCATCTTGTAACGCAAAGGGGCCATGGCAGACGCAACTAAATAGGCTGCCCCACACGCGACATCCTTCATCTTCAAAATAAAACTTACCATGTTCCGCTAAAGGGACATCCGCAATACCCAACTCTTCCTCCGCTTCGCGACGCGCGGAAGCGAGAAGTTCTTCACCAGATTGCACCACTCCACCGGCTGTCGCATCGAGTTTCCCGGGGGCAAAGTCCTTATTCTCTGCTCGACGTTGGACCAAAATACGACCGGACCCTTCTGTCACAACGATATAGGTTGCGCGATGGCGCAGTGATTCAGCACGCATTTGTTGACGGGCGGCTGTCGCAACGACCTCATCATTCTCATCAACAATATCAACCCATTCAATCTGACCTGCAGGCATTTGTTCAACCATGGTTAACCCTTTTTAACGCGAGTCGCTACTCGGCGCCATATGCTTTTATTTACCCTAAGAGTAATAAGTAAAATTTAATTTCGCAATCTCTAGCATTATGAAGAAATGCTTTTCATTTTTATGTTAAGTTATTGCTAAGAAATTGTTGCAAGCGTAACGACTTAGGACGGTTGAATATCTCCTCTGGTGAACCCTGCTCTTCAATCTTGCCTTGATGGAGGAAAATCACCTGTGAAGAGACCTCTTTTGCAAACGCCATCTCGTGCGTTACCATAATCATGGTTTTTCCTTCTTTAGCCAGTTGCTGCATAATCCGCAGCACTTCCCCCACCAATTCAGGGTCCAAGGCAGACGTCGGTTCATCGAATAACATAATCTCAGGATCCATGGCTAATGCTCGGGCGATAGCCACCCGCTGTTGCTGACCACCTGACAAGTGGACGGGATATTTTTTCCAGTTTATCGGATCGATCCCCACTTTACGCAAGGTATATTCCGCTTTCTCTTGCGCCTGTACTTTCGCTATTCCGAGCACTTTACACGGGGCTTCCATCACATTCTGTAGCACGGTCATATGACTCCACAGATTAAAGTGTTGGAACACCATACATAATTTGCTACGCAATAATTTCAGCTGTTGTTTATCTGTCACCTGCAATTGCTGGCTACGATCGGCGGCAAGCGGGATCTGCCGTTGATTGAGCCAAATCTCGCCTGCATTCGGGTGCTCCAGGAAGTTTAGGCAGCGTAACAAGGTACTCTTCCCTGACCCCGATGCGCCGATAATCGCAATCACATCCCCCTCCTTGGCGGTAAGGCTAATGCCCTTTAGTACCTCATGCTGACCATAAGCTTTATGGAGCTGCTCGATTCTTAGTTTTTCGGTGGACAACATACGCAAACCCTTAGCGTGAACTGATATGAGGTAACCAACGCTTTTCAATTTGGCGAAATACCATAATCAAAACGCAGGAGATAAAAAGATAAAGCAATGCGGCAATACCAAAGGCGGTAAATGGTTGGTAGGTATTAGCGTTAATATCTCGGGCCACTTTTAGAATATCGGGAACCGTCGCGGTAAACGCCAGGGAGGTCGAGTGTAATAATAAAATCACTTCATTACTGTACGCGGGTAATGCTGTGCGGAACGCTGAGGGAAGAATAATCGAACGCCACAATGTTACGCCACGAAAACCGTAGGCCTGGGCGGCTTCAATCTCGCCAGCGGGGACTGCACGTATGGCCCCCGCGAGGATTTCCGTGGTGTAGGCTGCCGTATTGAGGGTCAAGGCGAGAAGCGTACAATGTAACCCGCTACGGAAGAATTCATTCAGTAGCTGATGATCTTTAACTACGTGTAAGGTGTACAGACCAGTGTAGATAATTATTAGCTGTACATAAAGAGGCGTCCCTCGGAACACGAAGGTAAACAGCGCGATGGAGGTCGACAGCCAGCGACGGGAAGAGGTACGACCCATAGATAAGAAGAGTGCAAGGATCCCCCCCACCACCATTGAAAACACTAGCAACCATAAGGTCATGGCTAAACCACTGAGTTGGTAGCCATTGGTCCAGAGCAGCGATTGCCAATACTGTTGAAGGATCGCATTCATAATGTCACCTTCTTCACGCCAACAGAATAGAAACGCATCAATCCGGCTAAGATAAGTTGTGAAACTAGCGTGAACAGTAGATAAACCGCCCCCGCAACCAGTGCGAAGAACAGGGGTTGCCACGTGCTTTTCCCAGCTAATTGCGTGGCCTTGACCAACTCTTCTAATCCTAAAATTGACACCAGCGCAGTCGCTTTTAAAATCACTTGCCAATTATTACCCATTGCAGGGAGCGCAAAGCGCATCATCAGCGGAAAGTTGATGCGAACAAAACATTGCCACGGTGTCATGCCATAAGCAATCGCTGCCTCGCGTTGACCGATGGGAACGGATAATGCTGCGCCACGAAAGGTTTCCGTAAAATACGCACCATAAATGAACCCTAGGGTTAGAATTCCAGCTGGCAGCGGAGAAATATCGATATGGGTGAGATCCAGACCGTGAGTCAGTTGGTTAAGCGCAATTTGTAAACCATAAAAAATCAATAACATTAATACCAAATCAGGGATACCACGAACGATCGTGGTATACGCGGCACCGATGGCTCGCAACCAAGGATAGCGTGAGAGGCGCGCGGCTGCGCCACCTAGGCCAATGATCACCGCTAAAAACAATGCACTGAGCGCAAGCTCGACTGTCATCCACGTGCCTTGCAGAATAACCTGTCCGTAACCTTCTAGCATTTACGACCTCTCTTAACATGCGATGATAGAGCGCCAAACACGCGGCGCTCTATCACTGTCTGACTTACTCGTCGTAAATATTGAAGTCGAAATACTTTTTCGCCAATTTGTCGTAGGTGCCATCTTGATGCATCGCCGCAATGGCTTTGTTGATCGCTTGGGTTAATGCCGCATCACCTTTACGCAAACCAATTCCCGTGCCAACGCCGAAAATAGCCTTATCTTTCACTGCTGGGCCTGCGAAGCTATAGCCCTTACCACCCGCCGATTTAAGGAAGCCCTCACTTGCTTGGACTTCGTCTTGGAACGCCGCATCTAAACGTCCTGAGGCCAAATCTTGATAAACCTGATCCTGTGCTTGGTAAGGCACGATGGTGACACCTGCCGCACGCCAGTACTTATCCGCATAGGTTTCTTGTGTCGTCCCCTGCTCGACACCGATAGTTTTACCTTTCAACGATGTCGCAGTCGGTTGTAAAGGTGACCCTTTTACCGCCACTAAACGAGCATTAGCCGCGTATAATTTATCCGAGAAATCAATTTGTTGAAGGCGCTTTTCGGTAATCGATAACGCCGAAATGATCGCATCGATCTTCTCAGCTTTTAGCGAAGGGATCAGCCCATCGAAGTCACCCGGCACGAACTCACATTGCGTCGCAATTCTTTTGCAAATTTCGTTTACTAAATCAATATCGAAGCCAACGAGTTTTCCATCGGGGCTTTTCGCCTCGAAAGGCGGATAGCTAGGGTCTGTGCCAAAGCGAAGATGCGAAGGCAGCGCAGAGAAAGCTTGGCTAGAAAGTGTTAATCCTAAGAACAGCGAAGCGAGTACCGTCAACTTTTTCATGTCTATCACCAGTGAGAGAAGATTCTCACTGGAAATGCACAAAACATGCCAAGGCTTAGTAGGATTTTTTAAGGATCCGCGCGCAAATTAGCACGGAGTGGGTGCAAGAAAAATTCCGTGCACCATTATTGACCTTGCCAGCGGGTGAAGAGATCTGCCGGTAACTGAATATCGAACTGATCAATAATCCGGTTCACGGTCTGATCGACGATATCGGTAATAGACGTCGGACGGTGATAAAAAGCCGGGACGGGCGGCATGATGATAGCCCCGAGTTCGGCGGCGGTGGTCATCATTCTTAAGTGTCCGAGATGTAACGGCGTTTCACGCACGCCTAGCACCAATTTACGCCCTTCTTTCAACACGACATCGGCGGCTCGCGTCAGCAACGTATCGCTGTAGCTGTGCACAATAGCGGAGAGGGTTTTAATCGAGCAAGGCAAAATGACCATACCTAACGTTTTGAAGGAACCCGACGAGATCGATGCGCCAATATCACGCACATCATAAACCTCATCTGCCAGCGCTTGCACCTCTCGCCAGCTGTAGTCAGTCTCTAATGAGAGTGTTTGGCGGGCAGCCATGCTTGCAACAAGGTGGGTTTCAACCTCAGGTACCGTTTTTAATACCTCAAGCAGTCGTACACCATACAGCGCACCACTTGCCCCGGAGAGGCCGACAATCAATCTTTTGGTCATATTAACGAGTTTTCCACATATCAAGCGCTACGTTGCAAAGGCTGAGTATAGCAGAACGCAAAACAGGGCGATATTCGCCCTGTCGTCTATAGGTTCAGCCAGAGCTTATCCTTCGTTATGAAGTTCCAGCCCTTCCACCTCATTTTGCCGTGCCACCGCTTTCACATCGTCTTTGCGCAGTGATTGCAGATAATCCAAATATTCTTGATTAACGTCTTGGGTAACGTACACGCCGTTGAATACCGAGCACTCAAATTGTGAAATATCGGGATTTTCTTCTTTCACCGCTTCAATCAAGTCATTGAGATCTTGGAAAATTAAGGCATCCGCTTTGATCAATTGGCAGATCTCATCCACTTCACGACCATGCGCAATCAACTCATTCACGCTCGGCATATCGATACCGTAGACGTTAGGGAAGCGGATTTCCGGTGCTGCAGAGGCTAAATAGACGCGTTTGGCTCCTGCTTCACGGGCCATTTCAATAATTTGCTCTGAAGTGGTTCCGCGAACGATAGAATCATCGACTAACAATACGTTCTTATCGCGGAACTCTGCGCGGTTAGCATTCAGTTTACGACGCACTGCGCTGCGACGTAGCTGCTGACCCGGCATGATAAAAGTTCGTCCCACATAGCGGTTTTTCACAAATCCTTGACGATAGGGCTTGTCTAAGATGCGGGCAATTTCCAGCGCGACATCCGTCGAGGTTTCAGGGATAGGAATTACCACGTCAATGTCGAGATCACTCCACTGACGAGCAATCTTTTCACCGAGCTTGGTGCCCATGCGAATTCTTGCATTATAGACGGAGATTTTATCGATAAAAGAGTCGGGGCGAGCGAAATAAACGTATTCAAATAAACAAGGATTATTCTTCGGCGCATCGGCGCATTGACGAGTAAAGAGTTCACCCTGTTCCGTGATATAGACCGCTTCACCCGCCACAACGTCACGGATAAATTCAAAACCGAGTGTATCCAAGGCGACGCTCTCTGATGCCACCATATACTCGGTGCGGCCATCTGGCAGTTGACGCTTACCTAAGACTAATGGACGGATGCCATTCGGGTCGCGAAAGGCAATCATGCCGTGGCCAATTAACATCGCCACGACAGCGTAAGCCCCACGGATCTGGCGGTGCATACACTCAATGGCGGTAAAGATATTATCTGCCGTCAGCGGATAATCTTGAAAACGGTCGAGCTCTTGCGCAAAGACATTGAGCAGGACTTCAGAGTCAGACGTCGTGTTGATATGGCGACGGCCCTGTTCGAATAGACGCGTTCTTAACTCATGCGCATTGGTTAGATTACCATTGTGTGCCAGCGTAATACCGTACGGAGAGTTCACATAGAAGGGCTGTGCTTCCGAGGCACTTGAGCTACCTGCAGTAGGGTAACGAACGTGGCCAATACCCATTGTTCCTTGAAGACGTTGCATATGGCGTGCTTCAAACACGTCGCTGACGAGTCCATTCGCTTTACGTAAGCGAAAGCAATTAAGCTGATCAATCGTACAGATGCCAGCGGCATCTTGACCACGGTGTTGTAGCACCGATAACGCATCATAAATTGCTTGGTTTACAGGTAAAAAACCGCTGATACCGACAATCCCACACATGGTGTCATTTCCTCATAGCCGCTTGTCCCGACTCATTATCGGGGTAAAAAACTCGATGTGCTCTGCAGATAGTCAAAAAACCATCTGATGACGATACTGAACTGTGGGATCAATTGTGATTGAGTCCAATCGACACTTTTGGAAAACCCCGTAAAGGTGTAGCGGGAATCGAATACGCTTTGAAGCCCGCGCCTCGCAGCTGTTCAACGACCTCAGTTACCCGTGAAGCATTCCGTAGAGCACCCAATTGGATCACATAAGCCTGGCCGGTTGGCGTTGACGAGGCGGTATTTTGAGTCGCAGTTTGTTGACGTTGCTGCGCCTCCGCCTGTTGCTGTGCGGCCAACTGTTGTTGCTTCGCTTGCGCTTGACGCTGAGCTTCTTGCTGTTGACGCGCTTGCTCTTTTAAACGTTGCGCTTCACGCTGTGCCAGCTGCTCTTGAGCCCGTTGCATCTGTAGCTGTGTTGGGTTTGTCCCTGCGTCATGAGGTTGTGTCGCGACACTGCCGCGTGACGCCTCTTGCGTGCTACCCTCATCCGGAATGTGCTGGGCGGCCTGCTGACGAATCGTTTTAGAAGGGATTGGCTGAGTGACGGGGGGAACCATCTCATCATTCAGTTGGTCACCCGGTTTAGGGACTAAAGGGATGGCAGCAAACTCTTCATGATAATGCTTTTTTTTACCATCCAGTAAACCGGGCAAAATAATCACGCCGAGTGCCACCAGAATGATGGTTCCCGCCATACGATTTTGAAATTTACTGGCCACGTTACTGCTCCTTATCGCTCAATGCCATCACCGCCGCAACGGTATGAAAAGATCCACAAACCAACACCAAGTCTTCTTTATCGGCCCGCGCCAAGGCTGCACGCCAAGCTTGCTCTACCGTCTCATAACATTCAGCTTCTGGCAAAGTTTGCTGTAACCGCTGTGCCGTGGCACCGCGAGGTCCCTCTAAGCTTGCGCAATACCATTGATTTACTGCTTCGGATAATATCGTTGCTGTCCCGTCGATATCTTTATCGTGGAGCATCCCTAATACGCCATGCACTGTTCCCACAGGAGCAAGCTGTTGGATTTTTTCCACTAAATAACGTGCCGCATGGGGATTATGCGCAACATCTAAGATAACCAAGGGTGAGTGTTGCAGGATTTGAAAGCGGCCGGGCAACGTTGCGGTCGCGATGGACTCTCTGAGCACCGATTCGCTTAGCGTTAATCCGGATACACGCAGTGCGGCAAGCGCGGTTGCCGCATTGGCCAGAGGGATCTGCGGTAGAGGTAATTCTGTCAATCTCCCTTGAATATCCTGGAACTGCCAGCTTTGCGATGAGGCGCTATAGGACCACTCCCTGCCGCGAGCGAATAAAATAGCCCCTTTGTCCTGTGCCACCTTACTGATGGTGGCGGGCATATCCGGTTCGCCGACCACTGCGGGTTTACCTTGACGGAAAATACCGGCCTTTTCACGGCCTATGCTTTCTCGGTCAGGACCGAGCCAATCGGTATGGTCAAGCGCAATCGAAGTGATCACCGCAACGTCCGCATCGATGATATTGGTCGCATCGAGTCGGCCACCCAACCCCACCTCAAGGATCACCACATCTAAATCAGATTGCTTAAACAGTTGTAACGCTGACAAGGTGCTAAATTCAAAAAAGGTTAACGAGGTCTCACCACGCCCTTGGTTGAGGCTGTGGAAACTGGAAATATGCTGTGAGTCACTCAGTTCTTGACCGTTGATCCGTACCCGCTCAGCATAGCGAATAAAGTGCGGCGAACTGTAAACACCCACCCGATACCCTGCTGCCATTAATAAGACTTCTAAGGTACGGCACGTTGTTCCCTTACCATTCGTGCCCCCTACCGTGAACACAAATGGCGCAGGCTTGAGAAGATTCAGTTCGGTCGCAACATCACGGATACGATCTAGGCCAAGTTCAATGGCTTGACCGTGCAACTGTTCAAGGTAAACCAACCATTCCTCAAGCGAGGAAGATGAGTGTGGGTGATGAGGCTTAGACATGGTATGAATTTTCGCTAAAACAATGATAAAAAAGACGCTACCAGAGCGTCTTTCAATGTGCAATATAGAATTAAGCGTCGCTAGGCGTTTGCTCAACCTTCTCAGGCTCTGGCGGCAGCTCTTCAGGAAGCGGTGCCGGAAGATTCATCATCTTCGCCAGTAGGCTTGCCAGCTTGAAGCGTAATTCCGGACGACGAATGATCATATCGATCGCCCCTTTTTCAATTAGGAATTCACTACGCTGGAAACCAGGAGGTAACTTCTCACGCACCGTCTGCTCGATGACTCGCGGACCCGCAAAACCAATCAGGGCTTTCGGTTCACCGATATTCAGATCACCTAGCATCGCAAAGCTTGCTGAAACACCGCCCATCGTTGGGTCAGTCAGTACCGAGATATAAGGTAGGCCACGCTCTCGCATTTTGGCTAGCGCCGCACTGGTTTTAGCCATCTGCATTAATGACGTTAATGCTTCTTGCATCCGTGCCCCGCCACTGGCGGAGAAACAGATGAGTGGGCAACCCTCTTCTAATGCTTGTTCTGCAGCTCTTACAAAACGCGCCCCGACGACTGCACCCATCGATCCGCCCATAAAGGAGAACTCGAATGCAACGGCCACTACTGGCATACCATGAAGTTGACCTTTCATTGCAATCAGAGCGTCTTTTTCACCGGTCTCTTTTTGCGCCGCGACAATACGGTCTTTATACTTTTTTGAATCGCGGAATTTCAGTAAATCACGCGGTTCTAATTCGCTTCCCAGCTCAAGAGTCGTACCTTGATCCAAGAAAGTATTCAGACGATCACGTCCATGCATACGCATGTGATGATCACATTTAGGACAGACTTCTAAGTTACGTTCCAGCTCAGCACGATAGAGTACCTGGCCACAACTTGTACACTTTGTCCAAATCCCTTCAGGAATACTCGCCTTACGGGCAGGGGCAACATTTGTTTTGTTAAGAATGCGTTCAATCCAGCTCATTGAGGACCTTTCTGTTTGAACCTGGTTTTACCAGTCACTGTGTTTCTGCTGAATGATTACTCAACAGCCAATAAATAGCGCTCATTAAACCACAATCGCGAGGATCTGTGGATAAAAATATGGAGCAATTATACAGATATCAGCATTATGCTAAAGGGTCTGTATTATTCTTCTTTGCACGATGGCGGATCACTTCAATCACGCCAGGCAGAACCGAGACCACGATAATCACCACGATCAACAGGTTGATATTACTTTTCACCACCGGTAAATCACCAAAAATGGCACCGGCATAACTGAATAATACGACCCAGCACACGCCTCCAACCAGATTATAAAACCCGAATTGGCGATAACTCATTCGCCCCATCCCTGCAACAAAGGGGGCAAAAGTCCTAATGATTGGAACGAAGCGCGCTAGGATAATGGTTTTACCCCCGTGCTTATCATAGAACTGGTGTGTTTTATCGAGATAGCTCTGACGAAAAATCCGTGAATTTGGCCGG
This sequence comes from Rosenbergiella nectarea, assembly GCF_900111105.1. Classification (GTDB taxonomy): domain Bacteria; phylum Pseudomonadota; class Gammaproteobacteria; order Enterobacterales; family Enterobacteriaceae; genus Rosenbergiella; species Rosenbergiella nectarea. Next base: position 62,576 of record NZ_FOGC01000011.1, read on the forward strand.
CTAAACAGTTTTTCACCAAATAAACGCCCAATGGTGTAGTTCAGCGCATCACCCAGTACGGCAGCAATCACCAATAATCCCACCATCATATGCACATTTAACGCATTACTGGGTAACACGGCGAGCGCACCTGCAATAAACAGCAGGGAGTCACCGGGTAAAAATGGCGTCACCACCAGCCCAGTCTCACAAAAAATAATGAGAAAAAGGATGGCGTAGACCCATAATCCGTAATGTGCGATCAGTGCCGTTAAATGAACATCTATATGCAATATAAAATCAATAATCATTGATAGCATTGCATAACTCCTTATAAAGGAAAGTGATTTTCGTCTGCGAGGAATAGTGGTCCTAACGCAGGTGTGGGTAGTGCAAAATGTTCGGGATAGTCTACCGCCACAAGGTAAAGCCCTTCCGCTCTCGCCGTTGCCGCAGCTTTAGTACGATCCTTTAACGCCAACAGATCCGCAATCCACTTTTCAGGCTGGTTGCCCATCCCCACTTCCAGCAGACTGCCGACAATATTCCGCACCATATGGTGGACAAAGGCGTTCGCTTTGATATCGATAATGACAAAACTGCCTTGGCGCACGACATGAATATGTGAAATATTGCGCCATGGCGTTCGCGATTGACACTGCACTGCCCGGAACGACGTAAAATCGTTCTCTCCCAGCAGGCTTTGTGCGGCCCGATGCATTTTTTCGGTATCTAAGGGATGATAACAATGCGTGAGTCCCTTCCCTAAAATCGCTGGACGTAGGCGCTCATTATAGATCACATAGCGATAACGACGCGCAGTGGCGCTAAAACGTGCGTGAAATTCATCCGGCACCGCTTTAACCCAACGTACCGCAACATCGTCGGGTAAATTAGCATTTACCCCTAATGTCCACGCAGCATCCGCCCGTTTAGCTTGCGTTTCAAAATGGACGACTTGTCCCGTACCGTGTACCCCAGCATCCGTTCGCCCAGCACAAAACACATCAATCGGATGGTTGGCAACTTGGGTAAGGGCTTTTTCAAGCACCTGTTGGACACTGCGTACTTCGCGTTGGCGCTGCCAACCGTAATATCGGCTACCATCGTACTCAATCCCCAGTGCAATTTTGTACGGGGCTTCAGCTGTCGACATTACAGATAATCCTCAATTAGGCGCTCTGCCGTTTTCACCGCCATTAAGGCCCCTCCGTAACGGACGTTATCCGCGACTGACCAAAACTGTAACCCTTCCGGCTGACCGTAATCTTGACGGATGGCACCAATATACAACTGGTCTTGGCCTGTACCTTCGCTTACGGGCGTTGGGAAGTCGTGTTCCTCACTGACCGCCAAATCAGCTTGCCCAGTCAAGACTTGCTGTGCCTCGTCAACGTCCAGTGGACGCGCAGTAATCACACGAACACTTTGCGCATTGCCATAAAACACCGGCGCTTGCAGCGAGGTCACACTCAATGAGAAACTTTCGTCTTGTAAAATTTTACGTACCTGATCCACGACCCGGCGTTCGGCCGCGACACTTCCTTGATCATCGATTGCCAGCGGCATCATATTGAAAGCTAGCTGACGACCGAAGTGATAACTTTCGGGCGGGATACCATTGAGTAAGCGTGCGCTTTCACCCGCTAATGCATCGACCGCGGCTTTACCTTGGGCAGAAACAGATAATAGTTCGGTAAGCTGGATAGATTGAACGCTTGCTGCCTCGTTGAGCGGTGCAATAGCATTCATCAGTTGGCTCACTTGGCTATCGGCTACCGCAATAATATTACGGTTACGGTAATCGGCAAGGGTGCTGTCATTGACGCCAACCACCGCGAGGGGAACATCGTGGGCTAGCGCAAATAAACCGCTGCTATCGATGACAATGCATCCTGCCTCAGCAGCGAGATCCGCATAGTCAGCACTCGCTTGTTGTCCCGCGACAAAGAAGGCTAATTGGCTGTCGCTCCAGTCATGATTACGCGCAGCCTGAACAAGATAATTTTTCCCGGCAAAACGAATCGATTCACCCGCACCCTCTTCGCTGGCCAGCAGGGTGACGTCACCTACCGCAAACTGACGCTGTTCTAAACATTCAATTAATGCACGGCCAACGGCACCGGTCGCACCTAAAATAGCAATATTCCAACCCTGGGACATGGGGTACTCCACACTAAATTAACGGGATGAGTGATGCCCATCCCAACAACAACTGAGCCTAAGCACAGTACAAGGTATTGAATCCGAGTTGACGAAGTCGCTCGGCCGTCGAGACATCCGAACAGCTAACGGTTAATGAAGACCATTCGCGGCGCTCTTGATACTGTTTTCTTAGCCGATCGAATCCCCCTTCATCAGCGATATGCAACCTGAGCAACGCATCATCGCGGCGCACATCATACACCAGATGCGCTAAACGTTTTAGAAGTGACTGCGAAAACTCACCTGTTACGTCAACAGCACTAATATCAGGCTGAGGTAATAGCTCACTCAGGGCGATGCTTTCTGGTTGTCCAATAAACGCGGTCCACGCTTCATAAAGCTGAGTTGTCCCACGAACTTTACCTTCTAAGGTATAGCCCGCAATATGGGCGGTAGCGATGTCGACCTGTGCCAGTAGTTGTTGGTCTAGATGGGGTTCTGGCTCCCAAACATCCAATACCACACTCAAATCATGACGTTCAGTCAGTACCTGCTTAAGGGCTTGATTATCGACCACCGCTCCCCGACAAGCATTGATCAGTACACAGCCTAAAGGTAATTTTTCTAACAGATCGCGATCAACACAGTGCCATGTTGGGTAGGCCCCCTGTTTAATTAGCGGTGTATGGAACGTCAGGATATCGGCTTGCGTTGCGACACTTTCTAAGGAAAGGAAGTCTTCTTTTTCGCCACGATCTGCACGCGGGGGATCACATAATAAAACCTTCATCCCCAAGGCTTCACAACGCGCTTGAAGGCGACTCCCGACATTGCCGACACCGACGATACCAATGGTCTTATCACACAATGCATAGCCATCACGCTCAGCCAGCAGTAGCAACGCGGACAGTACATATTCCACCACCGCAATGGCATTGCACCCGGGTGCGGCTGAAAAGGCAACACCTGCCGCCTCCAGATCCGCCAGTTCCACATGATCGGTTCCCGCCGTCGCCGACCCCACAAATGCCAGTGGCGTGTTAGCAACCAGCTGCGTAGTGACTGGCGTGACCGAACGCACCATCAGTGCTTGGGCATCCTGTAATTCGTCTACCGGCAGGGGCCGACCAGGGACGCGTACCACCTCTCCTTTACGACTGAATAACTCTTGCGCATAAGGCATATTTTCATCGACAACGATTTTCATGATTAGGCCTAGAAGGAAAAAAAGAAGCGTTAAGATATTCTGTCATATTCTTAGGCTGAAAACACCTGAGATCGATTCTCATCAACAGGACAAATAATGCGGTGAAAAGCAGATTGCTGCTTGGGATTTTATTGGGGGGTTGCTATGATAGCCGGCTATTCTCCGGTCATCCGGTTCTAAGCTTTTGTAAGGATGTTGCCATGCAGCCACTTAGCGGCCCTCGCGGATTTACCGACGGACCCCACCGTCATGACTTAACCTCCCCGAATAGCCTAAAAGCTAAGCCGTTGCACAGTGAAGCGCTTACCTCCGCGCAACGCACTGCGTTAGAACGCATCATCGTTAAAATTTTGGCGATCAGTAGCCTCAAAGCACCCGCGCTGTGGGCAGGGATCCGTCACCACGTGAATGTAAGTGGGGAGGCTGAACTGCTTTCGTCTCATTTTCCTGAGGCAGAAAAGTGGTTACAAGGTGTCCTCAAGCAAGAACAGAATAACCATCTGGCGCGTCGTCAATTACAGCAGCTCACCGATTTACTTCCTCAAGGAAATAATCGGCAAGCCGTCAGCGAATATATTCGCCATCAATTTGGACAAACGGTGTTGAGTGCCCTGACTCAGGCACAACTTCAGCAAGTATTAACTTGCCTGCAGCAAGGGCAGATATCCATCCCCCAACCCGTGCAGACCACCTCCACTGCGCGGAGTTTACTGCCTGCCGAACATTCGACGCTTAGCCAGCAAGTGGTTAAATTGTCAGTCGCCAACGGCGAGTCGCTGATCAGTGTCTGGGAAACGCTGCACAGCTTAATCGGCATAAAGGACGGCGATCCTATCCCAGCTAAACATTACCCTTTATTAATCCAATATTTGCAGGCTCGCCAGCAGATAGTGGGACAACACAGCCTCTCACTGCCTCAGCTGTTACAAGGTTTGAAACACCCCGCTAGTGGCCAAGAACTGGAGCAAGCGGCAATGTACTGCCAACAACATTACCAATTGGCCGTGGACGCCTCGTTATCACGAGTGCAAGCACAAGATCTCCTTAACGTGCTTTTTTGCCACCGTGCGGGTTTTGGCTGGCACCCGCCTCATGGTGCATTAACCGCAGGTCCGATCCCGATTTATCATCCGGCACCACCACTTGCTGGGCAGACTGGGTTTTGGCCTCTCTCTCCACGGGTGACCGTAACGATTATTGGGATAGTACTGCTCTTCCTATTGTTCGTCTGGCTATAATCTAGCACCCACATTGCACTGTCTCTGCGGCAAGGGGCCAAGTGTCTGGCTCACTGCCTTCTATAATCGGGTGGCTATCTCGACGCCAAAAGTCTAAGCCGCCAATTAACTCCTTTACCTTAAATCCGGCTTGCGCGAGTTTAAACGCGCCCTTGGTTGAGCCGTTACATCCTATGCCATCGCAATAGGTGACGTAATTGGCCTGTTTCGATAACTGAGCCAAGGTCAGCGCAGTCATCTCGCGGTGCGGAAAGTTAATCGCGCCGGGAATATGGCCGAGGCGATAGTGTTCGGCGGAACGGACATCTAATACAATGCATTCTGCAGTATTACGCTGGCAGCTTTCTGCCAAGTCCCAAGCGTCAATATAATAAGCCAATTTAGCCGTTAAGTAGGCGGTGCTCTCAGCAGGGTCAGCGAAGTTAAACGTTAAGTCTGTCATAATGAATCTCCTTGAATTGTCATAGCAGAATATCGCACTATAGCGGTTCGAATCAGACCCATTTCCGATAAAGAATAAGACCACTATGTCGCAACGCTCTTCGATCTGGTTGTCCCTGACATTAGCTGAACGCGGGAATCGTGTCACACAGCTTTGCCGGGTGATAAGAACAGCAATTGAAAAGGGGCAGTTAAGCGCCGGAGAGCGTTTACCCTCTAGCCGCCAGTTAGCCAATGATTTACGCTGCTCACGCACCACTGTAGAGTCGGCTTATCAACGATTAACCACACAAGGCTATCTTACGCGCCTTCTCGGTCAAGGGAGTTTCGTGGCGCAACACGGCTTACCGACGACATCGCCACCTTACCACGGACTCCCCCCTACTTTATCTACCCGGGGACAAAAGCTGTTAGCTCAGCATCAGTGCCTCGATCCACGCACGATACAGCCATTCAGTGCCGGCGTTCCCGACGTTCAGGCCTTTCCATTGAAGCAGTGGGCGGATGTTACCCGTCAAGTTATGGCGACATTATCGCCTGAGCAGTTACTTTATGGTGACCCGCAGGGGATGGCTAACTGTCGTAAAGCCATCAGCCATTATTTAACGCTATCACGCCAAGTCAATTGTACCCCTTCACAACTCATCATAATGAACAGCTCACAACAGGCTCTACAATTACTTGCCCATCTTTTATTGGAAGAAGGTGATACCGTTCTGACCGAGGCATTATGCTATCAGGGCGCGGTCAATGCCTTCCGTCAGGCGGGTGCGGTGCTCGCCCCACAGCCTATGGATACGGAGGGTGCGCTCCCCCCGACCCATACCGCTAAATTGGCGTATCTTACGCCAGGACACCACTATCCATTGGGTATGACGATGAGCAAACCCAGACGTCAGCAGTGGCTGGACTGGGCAACTCGACAACAAAGCTGGATTATTGAGGATGATTATGATGGTGAATATCATTATGGCAATGATTCACCGCCCTCCTTGCAGCGGCTCGACCGTACCCAAAAGGTTATCTACCTCGGGACATTTTCTAAAACGCTGTTTCCGGGGATCCGGCTTGCCTATATGGTCGTGCCCCCTTCTCTGGTTCTCCAGATCGTGAACGCACGACAACGACTGGACAGTCATACCGCCGTATTATCACAAGCCGTGGTGGCGAGGTTTATTTCGGAAGGCTATTTTGCGAGTCACTTACGCTTGATGAAAAAACTCTATGCCGCCAGACGTCGTCTACTGATTGAATTACTGGAAAAGTGTCCCGAAGATACCTTGCGTTTATTTCCCTCTGAAGGCGGACTCCAACTGGCTGTCGAGTATCTTAAAGGAAGTACCTCAGCGATAACGGCCGCCGCGGGACGCAAAGGGTTGGTACTCACTGAGCTTGCGCCACTGTGCCTGACCTCTCCGCCCATCAATGGCTGGATACTCGGCTTCGCGGCGCTCACCCCACAGGCGATACGTCGGGCAGTTACGCTGTTGAACGAGGTGCTCCAGCATGCAGCATCGTCAGACTGACCCTATTAGATCAGACGACTCGCCAAGCGTTATCTCCTCTGTAATAATTTTATGGAGCTCAGTAAATTACCGGATTAAGGCTCAGAAATATTTATCTTCCCCCCTCAACGTCAAGGCTGAAACGAAAAGAAACGAAAAAAATCGTATTATACTTGATTCCTATTAAGCAAAAGGATGAATACACATGCTGTAGCGTAAAAAAGGGAAACTAATATTGAGAGCCGGAGGTAATAACTTTAGGGCAAGTAGGGAGTATTCAAGAAAATTACACTGTTGATGGAAATTTTTATCTTGTCAGAGAAACAATTCAGGGGCTACGATTGGAGGCTGTTGAAACAAACTATCTGGTGATAACTTCACTCGGGGAGTAAATTACTCTAAAAATTATATTTCTTTAACTAAAATCCTTTTTTCCAAGGGTAGCGCAGTACTGATTAAAATAGAAATGAATCATTAAAAGAGACCGATAATAAATTTAAAGAAAACAGAGTTACTCAAGAAAAATCTCAATCTCGTGTTGAAAGAAGAGATCGCTAGCCTGCTCACGGAAAAATAAATACCTAAAGTTGCATGAGCTATGAAAGACAGCAACTAAAAAGAAATATTGGTTTGCTCTACTGGAGTCATTAAACTCTGGTGCATAAATGGCACGTCAATAGGGTGACCTAGTGAATGTATTAACTTAATAGACGACTTTCTAACAGTACAGACTAATAACGGTTTAAAAAATTCTTTTTAGCGGTTGATAAAATATTAAAAGCCTCTAGCTTATGAACTAAACCTACCTATTGGTTTTAGCAGAAAAGTATGCAGTGATAACCCCCCCTTACTCACTCGGAAAGGACGTTGCCTCTATTTCACCTTGCAGCACCATTGCTTGTACCGGAAAAATATAGAGTAAAATAGGTAAAAATAGATCTAGAAGATTGTCGCAACACACCCCGTGATTATTATCCATTCCCCTCGGGGGATGATTTTTATAATGTGCACTTATCAAAAGTGTACTTGGAATGAAAAAAAGGAAAGGAATCAATGGATACGGTAGAAGAATTAAACGGTACATATTTCTATGCGGGAAGATCGAATCTCACCGCCACTGAACTTTTATTCATGATCTTTTGTGAGAATACAGCAGGGCAATTCGGTATCGGCGTGGCGGATTTTGGTGCAATTATCGCTATTGTTTCAGAGAGAAATAACTTGAGCACACGAGGCAAATTAGCCAACACGACTAAAGGTACATCTTATGCGTCCAAAGGAGCGAGAGCTGTATTCGGGTAAACAAAATTTCCCTTTGGACTATCATTACCTACTTGGCTTGGCGGTTACACACCTTGGACAGCTCGTCGCGTTAGGGTTCATAACATTGCGCCCTTCGTTGGTCGTTCGATTCCGTTGCTCGGTGTGATTATCCTTGCCTCTGATATCACTCAAATTACCTACAGAACCCTTCGAGACTATAACACCATAGCGAGAGGCAACGATAAAGTATGGTAGAAGAAAGTATTGAGCAAAGAATCTATGAACTTGTGCGCCCTTATGCTGGCACTTATCTATTCAACGTAAAGAAAGTTGAGCTAACGCCTGACACTGATTTAGATACAGATCTCAGTATTGACGAGCTTGAAGTCGAAGATCTGATGAATGACTTTTTTGAGAAGTTTGATGTCACACGGGGTAATTTCAAACTTCAAACTTACTATCCTTATGAACCTTTCTTATGGAACCCATTCAAAAAAAGTCCTCCGATACCTGTGCCTGACTTCACTCTGCGCATGCTGATCGAATCAGCGAAAGCCGGACGGTGGTTATACGACTAAACTTTTTCAAGCAGTTACGCTGTTGAACGAGGTGCTCCAGCATGCAGCATCGTCAGACTGACTACGACCCCGATAAGGGCGCAGCAGGCACCCGCTAAGTAAACTGCGCCATAGCCTGCGCTGTTTGCTAAAAATCCTGCCAGCGGGCCTGTTGCGCCATAGGCAATATCTTGAAAGGCTGAGAAACACCCTAAGGCAGTACCACGAACCTGCGCGTCGACACGCTTCATGATTTCGACGCCCATAGCCGGGAAGACCAATGAGCACCCTGCCCCTGTCAACGCCGCGCCGACTAAAGCATGCCATGCCTGCTGGCTAAAACAGAGCAGTAATAGTCCGGCGGTTTCCACCAATAAGGAGATAATTGTGACGTTGACGCCGCCCATTTTATCGGGGATCCCGCCAAACAAAACGCGTACTAAAACATAAGCCAGTCCGAAAATCGTTAAGGTATATCCTGCATTGCCCCAATGTTCAGCGGCAAAATAGAGTGAAATAAATGCGCCAATCACTGCAAAACCGACTCCCTGAAGCGCTAATACTGCACCGGGGGTCAAAATCTGTTTCAATACAGTCGAAAAGCGAGGACGATCGCCTCCACTAATGGGGACCGCCGGAATGTTCGCGTTACACAATAACGCCACAATAGGACAGACTATGCAGGCGATACTCACCCCGAGGAAATCGAAATGATGGTAGAGATACAGACCGATAGGTGCGCCCGCCGCCAGCGATCCGTAGATTGCCATGCCGTTCCAAGACATCACAATCCCCGAACGTGGCTGACCAATAAGGCCAAGTCCCCAGGTAAGGTTTCCCGTCAGCAGAAAGCTCTCACCCAGCCCCAGCAGAATACGGCCCAAAAGTAATAAACCAAATTGCAGCCAAAGAGAGTGGCTAGCAAAAACTGACAGTAAATAGGCCACACCCACTAAGACAATCACGCCCATGCCCAGTCGGGTAGTCTGCTTAGCACCTTGCTGATCGGCTTTTTTGCCGGCAAAGCCTCGATTGGCTAATGTTGCAAAAAATTGGATACCTACGGCAATGCCAACCATCACATTATTCATTCCAAGGCCATCATGAACGAATAAAGGGATGACCGGTAAGGCAATGCCTGCAGTAAGGTAGGTCAAAAATACAGCAAAAGATGTCATAGCTACGGGCTTTACAGAGCGGTCTTCAGGACGGCACTTATCCTCTGTCATTAACATAAGTCCTTATTACTACGAAAAATTTTATTTACTCCAATAAAAACGGCAGCCTAAGCTGCCGTTTTTTCTACGATAAATTGATTATGACGTAAATTTACGCATCGTCAATGTCGCATTAGTCCCACCAAAGCCGAAGCTGTTTGACATAACGGTAGTCAATGCGCGCTCGGTCGGCTGAGTGATGATGTTCATCCCTTCTGCCGCTGCATCCGCTTGTTCAATGTTAATGCTTGGCGCAATGAAGCCGTGCTCCAACATCAACAGGCTATAAATCGCTTCTTGAACACCGGCGGCACCCAAGGAGTGACCTGTCATCGCTTTGGTTGCAGAAAGCGCTGGCGTGTTGTCACCGAAGACTTCACGAATCGCGCCCAGCTCTTTCACATCACCCACTGGGGTAGAGGTACCATGCGTATTCAGGTAATCGATTGGCATGTCGAGACCTTCCATCGCCATCTTCATGCAACGTGCCGCGCCTTCACCAGAAGGAGCAACCATGTCGGCACCATCAGAGGTTGCGCCGTAGCCGACGATTTCTGCGTAGATGTGTGCACCGCGTGCTAAAGCATGCTCAAGTTCTTCGACCACGACCATGCCGCCACCGCCTGCGATGACAAAGCCATCACGCTCGGAATCGTAAGTACGAGAGGCTTTTTCTGGTGTGTCGTTATATTTAGTAGATAACGCACCCATTGCATCGAACTCGCAAGCCAGTTCCCAGCACAGCTCTTCGCCGCCACCCGCGAAAACGATGTCTTGTTTGCCCAGTTGTATTTGCTCAACAGCATTACCGATACAGTGCGCAGAGGTCGCACACGCTGAGCTGATTGAGTAGTTTACACCGTGGATTTTAAACGGCGTTGCTAAGCAAGCAGAGACGCCCGAAGCCATCGCTTTGGTCACGACATACGGACCGACCGCTTTCAAGCCACGTGGGCTACGCATTGCATCAGCACCGAAAACTTGGAAACGTGGAGAACCGCCGCCTGAACCCGCAATTAAGCCCACACGTGGGTTATTTTGATATTGCTCTTCAGTCAGCTTCGAATCTTTTACGGCTTCTGCCATAGACAGATAAGCATAGATTGATGCATCGCTCATAAAACGAACAACTTTGCGATCAATTAAGCCTGTGGTATCCATTTTAACGTTACCCCAGACGTGGCTGCGCATGCCTGCATCTTTCATTTCATCAGAAAAAGTGATTCCTGAACGCCCCTCACGAAGAGAAGCCAGCACTTCCTGCTGATTATTACCAATGCTGGAAACAATCCCCAAGCCAGTGATCACTGCACGTTTCATTCACATTCCTCATAACAACTATCATCTTATGGGGATCACTTTAGCGTACAGTTGTACGCCGAACAACCCCCAACACAAAAACTCTTTGTAAATTTGCCTATAAATTGTGATATCGCTAGACTATTCCTAAGTCTTCCGCAAAGAGCCCTCGACGTGAAATCACCCACAATTAACTATGCAGACCTCGTTTGGAACGAACAAGGTACACCTGTTTCACAATTTTTCGATGACGTCTATTTTTCTAACGATAACGGGTTGGAAGAGACACGTTATGTCTTTTTAGAGGGTAATCACCTCTCTACACGCCTACTCGACTCGCAGCAGGATACCTTCGTCCTCGCAGAGACCGGTTTTGGAACGGGCTTAAATTTTTTGACATTATGGCAACGCTACCAACCGCTAGGTTGCCAGAATAGCGCTAAAAAATTACCGCGATTACACTTTATCAGTTGCGAAAAATACCCGTTAACGCTGGTAGACCTTGAACTCGCCCATGCTCATTGGCCTGAACTGGCCACCTTCTCGCAGGCGCTCCGTCAGCAATGGCCTGACGCATTGCCCGGCTGCCATCGTCTGATTTTTGCGCAAGGACAGATTACTCTCGACCTGTGGTTCGGCGATATCAACGACATGTTAGAGGATCTCAAAGCCAATTTAGTTCAAAAGGTCGATGCATGGTTTTTAGATGGCTTCGCGCCGTCTAAGAATCCAGATATGTGGACCAACGCGCTGTTCTCGACATTAGCGGCCACAGTTAAGAAAACAGGCACCTTTGCGACCTTCACCGCCGCGGGCTTTGTACGGCGTGGACTCGAGCAAGCGGGCTTCAACGTGACACGTCGTAAAGGCTTTGCGCATAAGCGCGAGATGCTAGTCGGGCAACTCGCCACGCCTCCTGATTATCAGCACCCAACGACTTGGTATCCTCGCCCGGCGGCAAATAAAAAAGAGATCGCTATTGTTGGCGGCGGAATTGCCAGCGCCTGTCTTTGTCTCGCGTTGGTACGACGCGGTTGGCAGGTAACGCATTATTGTGCCGATGCCAAACCCGCTGAAAATGCGTCGGGGAATCGGCAAGGTGCAGTTTACCCACTATTGCACGCACAAGACCCTCATCTTGCGACCTTCTTTAGCGCGGCTTTCACTTTCGCAAAGCGATTCTATCAAGCCCTTCCCTTTTCCTTCGAACATCAGTGGTGTGGCGTATTACAACTAGGGTGGGATGAGAAGAGTCAAAAAAAAATCGACCAACTCGTAGCACTCTCGTTGCCGCCATCATTGGCAAAATATGTGAATGCTGATGAGGCGAGTCAGCTTGCGGGATTAGACATTGAACATACCGGTATTTTCTATCCCGAAGGGGGATGGTTATCGCCCGCCGAATTGACTGCGAAAATTTTTGACTGGGTAAGCTCGCAGGGTGTGGTGTGTCACTGGGGATGCGGTGTAGAAAATCTTCAACAACAACCCAATGGCGACTGGCAACTCGGTTTTGTCCAAGGCGGCTGCGCTCAGCATCATCAAGTGGTATTAGCCAATGGCCATCAGTTAAGCCACTTTACGCAGACTGAGTCCTTGCCAGTCTATCCGGTTGCCGGACAAGTGAGCCACGTTGACGAACAGCAGCCGTTAAGCAAGCTCTCTACGGTTCTTTGCTACGAGGGATACTTGACCCCCTTGAGTGCCACTCATCAAAGTCATTGTATAGGCGCGAGCTATCGCCGTGGTCAGACAGCGTGCCATTATTCGCACGATGAGCAACTGATCAATAAACAACGCTTAACACAATGCCTGCCTAACAGTGCCTGGGCATCATCGCTTATAATAGGCGATCTCGCACGCGTCGCCGTACGCTGTGCGACACGCGATCATCTTCCCATGGTCGGAGTATTGAGTCATTATCAGCAATTTGTAGCCGAGCCTGCTAAGCCTAAAGAAGAAATGCTAGAAAGCTACCACTCAGGTATCTATCTACTCGGTGGATTTGGATCACGAGGACTGTGTAGCGCGCCGCTCACAGCCGAAATACTCGCCTCGCAACTCGCAGGGGAAGCGTTACCGCTTGACCAATCCACCTTAAATGCGTTGCATCCCGGTCGATTCTGGATACGCAAACGCATTAAAGGCAAACCGATTACTTAGTGGTTAATAACGCTGCTACCGCGCGGTGGTAGAGATCTTCCCACAACTGGGTCACTAATTTTTGATCAGGAGGGGAGAGTTCGCCGGCTTTAATGGCCTGGGCGAGACTCTGTTCAACTTGAGCTTTCAAAGCCTCCGGCTCGGCGGATGATTGACTTTCCAACTCCGCCACCGCCAAGGTCAAATGCCCTCGTAGGTATCCTCCGGCAAAAAGCTCATCGTCAGAACCCTGTTCCACGGTCTTATCAATACTGTCGAGAATATGCTCTTCGAGATCTATAATCATTACTTTTCCTAAAAATATTGGCCTCACTTATCACGATTCGGGCCACGGAAATTGTCCGCTATGTAAGGGTTCCGTATGGTAAAAATCCCGTAATGCCGCAACGAGCCGAGCAGGACGTTCCGGTAAACCTTGCTCAAGATAGTGCATCACTTGCGCATGCACTTTTCGTTGAAAGGCAACGCGATCCGGTTCACAGGTGCCTTCGAGATTGTCGCAGCTGATAGTAAACCTAAACCCGGCAGCCACCGAAAATATCCATTCTAACGCTTGAGGTTTGATTTCAACCTGTTCAAATTGCGCCTGGGTCGCTTCATCGCGTCCGTCTGGGCAATACCAATAACCAAAATCGACTAATAGCCTGCGCTCAGCCCCCGCGATGCACCAATGCGAGATCTCATGAAGCGTGCTGGCATAATAACCATGAGCAAAGATAACTCGATGATAATCACACTTATCATCAGCAGGTAAGTAGAGTGGTTCATCCTCACCCTTTATTAGTCTTGTATTGAAATCATCATAGAAACAGTGATCAAATAGCCTGATCATGTCTTGATAATCGTGTTGCTGGGTCATAAAGTATTCTTCGTATAATTAGAAACCGATACTCTGCATTAGGGCAGCACCATGGCTGTCCCACAACAGTTTTGCACTCATCACCATCGAAACCACCACGACCATTGGCCTGATCAACTTTTGTCCGCGGCTTAACACCAAGCGAGCCCCTAACCTAGCACCACAGACTGCACCGATCAGCATGATGGCTCCCAGACCCCAGACCACTTTTCCCCCTACCATGAAAAACAGTAAGCTGGCGAAGTTAGAGGTGAAATTGAGCACCTTGGCATGAGCGGTGGCCTTGGCGAGGTTAAAGCCCGCTAAGGTGACAAACCCTAGTGCGTAAAAAGAACCCGCTCCCGGACCAAAAAAACCATCGTAGAAGCCAACGCACCCACCGCCTACACAGGCGTAGGCCAGTCCTTCGAGCCGGGCGACCTTATCCACCTCACCCAATTTAGGCATAAAGAGGAACCACAGCCCAATGCCGATCAGCAGTAATGGCAATACCTGACGGAGAATATCCGCCTTCAGATGCTGGATAGTAATGGTTCCAGCCACCGCACCGATAAAGGTGAGTAATATATTCAACCACTGACGACGAAGGTCAACAGCCTTACGTCGAACAAAATAGAGGCTCGCTGAAAACGAACCGCCTACGGATTGCAATTTATTGGTGGCTAACACTTGTGCGGGGGATAATCCCGCGGCTAATAAGGCCGGTACCGTTAATAATCCCCCACCCCCGGCGATCGAGTCGATAAAGGCGGCAAGTACCGCCACGAAAAACAGTATGACGACCAGTCCAGGCGTCACGACAAACCAATCCATGCGCATTCCTTACAGTAAGTGTTTATCCAATAATGCTTGGCAATTGGCAGGAAGGACCGGTGGTTTAGGTTTTACCGGATGCACGCCAGGCTTCGGCGGTTCGAACCAGCTTTGTAACTCAGCGCCACATCCATCACCTGCCGGAGGCGGAGCCTGTTCGATACATTGCGCATCATTAGTTGGGCAATGTAACCTCACGTGCATATGGGCGCGGTGGGCAAACCAAGGTCGGACTTTTTGTAACCACTGACGGTCACTGCCAGCATCCAAGCATAACTGCTGTTTGATCGCCGGATTAACAAAGATACGCGCAACCTGCGGATCCTCAGCGGCTTGACGCACCATCGTGTCAATATCCCGGCTCCAAAGTCGGTTCACTACCGACTTATCATCGGCGGTGACCAAATCGAGAGGCTGCGGATGTAACAACTGCTGCGGTGTCCAACGTTGGCGAGGAAGCTGTAGCCAAATGTCGACATCTAAGCCAATTTGATGGCTGGCATGACCGCTGCTAAAGCGTCCCCCCGCAGGCATGCCCATATCACCAATTAACACTGTGCCGGATGTCTGCTGAGCAATATCTTGGCTAAAACGCTGGATAAATTGAATTAACAGAGGATGACCGAAATAGCGGTGTTGATCTTGACGCATCACCTGATAATGCTCCGCCTCAAGCGGTAGCGCTTGCGCCCCGACAATACAGCCATTCGCGTAGCTACCAATCGGTTGCACAGGCCCCGCGATCGGTTGCTGAATTTTTTGCCAAGGCGTCTGCGCAAAGGCCGCACACGTCGAAGCAATAAACAGTGCACTGCCGGCCACCCAATGTTTCATCATAGTCGTCGCCTTATTTCTGAGAGTGGGATACATCGCCGCATTGCGCACGATGTCTTAGCAAATGATCCATTAACACAATGGCGGTCATCGCCTCGGCAATCGGCACGGCGCGGATCCCGACACAAGGATCGTGACGACCGCGAGTAATCATATCCACCTCTTCACCTTGGCGAGTAAGAGTTTTACCTGGCACGGTAATACTGGACGTCGGTTTTAGCGCGATGGAGGCGGTAATGGTTTGTCCGCTACTAATGCCGCCTAAAATACCCCCAGCGTGGTTACTTTGAAAGCCGTCTTTACGGATCTCATCACGGTGTTGACTGCCGCGCTGAGCCACCACATCAAAGCCATCGCCAATTTCAACACCTTTCACGGCATTAATACTCATTAAGGCATGAGCGAGGTCTGCATCGAGGCGGTCAAATACCGGCTCACCTAATCCGACGGGGACATTTTCAGCGACCACGCTGACTTTCGCACCGATTGAATCGCCCTCTTTTTTCAAGCCACGCAGTAACGCGTCCAGTGCCTCAAGTTGATCACTGTCCGGTGAGAAAAAGGGATTTTGTTCCACTTGCGACCAGTCTTTCAATTCGCAGCAAACATCACCCATTTGTGCCAAATAGCCGCGAACCACCACATTGTGCTGGAGTTGGAGGTACTTCTTCGCAATTGCACCGGCGGCGACACGCATCGCGGTTTCACGCGCCGAGGAGCGCCCGCCCCCACGGTAATCACGAAAGCCATATTTTTGGTCGTAGGTAAAATCAGCATGGCCCGGGCGGTATAAGTCTTTGATTTCACCATAATCTTGTGAACGTTGATCGGTATTTTCAATCAATAAACCAATCGAGGTTCCTGTCGTTTTGCCTTCAAAAACCCCCGATAAGATTTTGACTTGATCAGGTTCACGACGCTGCGTAGTGTAACGTGACGTACCCGGACGACGGCGATCTAAATCATGCTGTAAATCAGCTTCTGTTAACGGAATACCGGGCGGGACACCATCGACAATACAGCCGAGTGCGATACCGTGAGATTCACCAAATGTCGTCACACGGAAAAGTTGACCAATTGTATTTCCAGCCATGTTTTATCCTTATCGTTTATCTATGCTGAAAAATCGACTTATTTCGCCGAATGCTTTTCAAAGATAGGCTTACATTCGAGTAGTTGTTGATAGTCCAACATAAAGACCCCATCGCCCCCTTGTTCAAATTCCAACCAAGTGAAGGGTACCTCAGGGTACTGTTCAATCATATGCACCATGCTGTTACCGACTTCGCAAATCATCACGCCCTCTTCGCTCAGGAATTCAGTCGCTTGTGCCAGCATGCGGTTGACTAATATTAAGCCGTCATGGCCAGCCGCCAAGCCCAGTTCCGGTTCGTGACGATATTCATCGGGTAAGTCATCCATATCCTCTGCATCAACATAAGGAGGATTCGTGACGATCAGCTCGTATTTAATCGGCGGAATATTATTGAAGAGGTCTGAACACAGTGGCGTGACTTGATGCATCATGCCATGCGCGTCAATATTCTGCTCGGTAACCGCTAAGGCATCCGGCGAGATATCGGCCGCATCGACTTCCGCATCAGGGAAGGCATAAGCGCAGGCGATAGCAATACAACCGCTGCCCGTGCACAGATCAAGGATATGGCGCGGTGAACGATTGATTAATCCGGAGAATCCATGGTTAATTAATTCGCCAATCGGGGAGCGTGGGACTAAAACGCGTTCGTCGACATAGAACTCATGGCCGCAGAACCACGCTTTATTAGTCAAATAGGCCACTGGAATACGCTCAAATACACGACGCATCACACGCTCAACAATCATTTCACGCTCTGAACGCGTTAATCTTGCCGTGCGCATCTCTTCAGGGAGATCGAGAGGAAGATGTAGGGTAGGTAAAACGAGTTGGACCGCTTCGTCCCACGGGTTATCCGTCCCATGACCATACCAAATATCGGCGGCGGAAAAACGGCTAATTGTCCAACGTAACATATCCTGGATGGTATGCAGGTCGCTTACCACCTCTTCGGCAAAAAATTTATCCACATGCCCTCCAGGGCAACTAACAAAACTTTACCTAGTTTGCCACGAACTTATGCTAAATTCAGCTTCATTAGACGGCTATTTTCACCTATGCCTGGTAATTGATAAGAGAAATTTGATTTTTGAAGCATTGCCGTTAAAAATGTCAGGATGATAATTCAGTAGCTGGAACGACGATGAGCCGTAAAGACCCCCTCGATAATGACGATCTTGACCTATTTAGAACATTGATGGGTGACACTCGTCGTCTCAAGCAAGATACGGTTTTACACCCTCTAGCGAAAAAAATTGAACGCGCCCTCCCCCAAAAAAGACTCATTAGCGAACAAGTCGATAATAGCCACTATTTTTCAGATGAGTATCAGCCACTGCTAGCGGAAGACGGGCCAGTGCGCTATACCCGAGCAGATGTGAGTCCCTATGAGGTCAAAAAGTTACGTCGGGGAGACTATACCCCTGAAATTTTTTTAGATTTACACGGGTTGACTCAACAACAAGCGAAAAAAGAGTTGGGTGCCATGATCGCGGCATGCAGAAGAGAGCGACTTTTTTGTGCGTCTGTCATGCATGGACACGGCAAACATATCCTTAAACAACAAACGCCTTTGTGGTTAGCCCAACATCCTCATGTAATGGCCTTTCATCAGGCCCCGAAAATGTTCGGCGGCAATGCGGCAATTTTGATGCTGATCGAAGTTGACGAGCTGGCAATGCCGCTGTTTTAGCGATCAGCCCTAACGGTTACATTGCCGTGGCAAGGCGTGACGGGCTTTCCTGCCAGCAAAGGGTACCGCGAGCCGTCTTGGCATCGTAATCAATATGCGCAATACCTGCCGTGGCAAACATGGGTGGGCACTGCTCTGGGCACAAGGTCGATACCAAGTACCCCACCAGAGGCAGGTGGGAGATGATCATTACGGTCTCAACCCCTTCGCTGGCTAAGCCTTGTAAGTAGTCACCCACCGCTCGAGCATCGCCTGATGGCGTTAGCATCTCCAAGGTTTCAACGTGGCCACTGCGCGTGATATTTTCAGAGAAAGCGTTGTATGTCTGCTGCGCACGCAAGAAGGGGCTGACCAACGTCAGATCAAATGAAGGCTGTTGTGCTGCTAGCCAACGAGACATTTGTTGAGATTCAACAACGCCGCAATGTGTCAACGGGCGTTGCGCATCACTTGCCGCATCGAGAGCTGCGTCGCCATGACGCATTATATAAACATGCATAAAGCACCGTTACTGAAAGGGAAATTGATTCAGCGCCTGTCACTTCTTGCGCGTGAACCTGCTTTTTTACCTTAGCTCTTAAACACAGTCAACCCTAGTGCAAGCGAATACTGTGCAAACCGCTGTAATCGCGAGTAAAAAAAATACCCAAAAAAAGAAAAACGCCCACTTGGGGCGTTTTACATGGGCCGAATAAAGCCTAACGAGAACAGTATTATTCCGAGTCGATATCTTTTAAATCGCCCTGGATAGCTTGTGCGTTAGGGTTATCTTCTGGCTTCAATTTTCCGCCGTTGGCTAAGAAGTCATAACGTTGGAAGTATGCATTACGGATAAAGGAATAAGGATCGCTTTGCTGACGTAAAATACCATCAGAATCGAGTAACTGCGCACGGGTTTCTACGCCTTCGAGTACCCATTTTCCTGCTGACAACCAAATAGTTAACCAGCTGAGCGGTGCATAAAGATTATCGACATAGTCACCACCATCTTGACGAACAGTGAAACTGCCGTAGCCTGGTAGCTCAACATAAGGGCCATAACCTACCCCATAATGCCCCAGGGTACTTCCGAATCCGTGGGAATGTTCACGGGCGAGTTGTGGATTGGCTTTACCCGCCACATCGATCAGCCCGCCTAGACCTAGGGTCGAGTTGAGGAAGAACCGCGTAAAGTGAATAGCAGCGCGTTCAACGTCCCCTTCCAATAGATAGTTAACCATTGACGACGGCTCGTCCAAGTTACCCAGCACATTACTGATCCCAGTACGCGCCGGAACGGGAACGTAATCCCGCCATGCAACAGCAACCGGACGAACAATATACGGGTCCAGCACATCATAGTTGAAATTAAACATCTTACGGTTAAACCCTTGCAGAGGGTCAATGCGTTGTGCCGCCTGCTGAGTATCATCGGGTTTTGAACTCGCACATCCTGCTAAAATTAGCGTGGCTAGACTTAATGCTGCAAGCCGGTAAGAGAGGTTATTTGCCATGTTTCGCACCGTTATTATTTTAAGGTTCTTGCTGATCAATGATGACAGAAAGCGACTGCTTACCGGTGAAGCGAGCCACTGGATTCAAGCCAAACCAATCATCTTTTTGCGGTTTAGCGCTACCATCCCGAGAAATACGTGCACGTACCTGTAACTGATGTTGAGCAGAAAGGAGCCGCTCGGGCACCATTGCATTACTGTCATCCAGTACCAGACTCAATGGAAAATGGCTTAACGGAATGCGTTTAACCGCGACAGGAACGGGTGAGATACCATCGGTTACAGAAATATACAATACACCATTTTGCGGTAACATTCTTTTAGCAGAAGTGCTTAAATCGACATTAACGGTTAATTGGCTGGTTTGTAACCCGGCGTTAGTTTTCGCTTGCTCAATCCCCTTCTCGACCGCGTCTCTCTGTGCCGAACCCGGTGCGAGATTCGGTAACAATTGTTGCCAATAGCGAATTGCTTCAGGGTATTTCTGTTGTGCGAAGAAATCGGCCGCAAGTAACGTCAGTAGACGAGTATCCTCAGGCTGTTTTACTCGCATATCTTGTAATAACAGCTGGGCTTGACGATTATCTTGTGGATCTGGCGAGCGTACCAACACTTCGGCATAATCGCTTTTTAACCCGGTATCATCTGGGGCAAGGCGCAATGCTCTTTCGAACGCTTGGCTGGCCAATTGGCTATTATTTAATACCATTCCCAAACGGCCTAACATCGCCCAATCTTGCACATTAGCAGGGTCATTTTGTAACGATGCGCGTAACCCTAAGGAGAATTGCTGTAATTCACCCTGGGTTAAATGCTCAGCCTGTGGATTCATTAACCGGTCACGAAGCTGGGGATAATCTTGCTCGACTTGATTGAGCTCCATTTGTTGCATCAACCCGCCGGTTTTCAAATACATCGCCAGTGAGACACCAATCACCACCAGAATAATCGGTGCCATCACCCAAGATTTACCCAACCGCACGGTGCGTGACGCCTGTTCAGGGAGATCCGCTAATAGCGAATGCTGTAGCTCTGTCACCAACTCCGCTTTTTCGGTAACGATCCCTTGCGCATCGTCCTCTTCAATTTCTTTTAATCGTTGTTGATAAAAGAGCGTATTCAATTCATCGCGTAATTGTGCATAGTCTCGCGGTTTACGGCCAAGGGCGATAGCGATCCACACACAAGCTACTGCCAGTAAACCGAGCAGCACTAACCATAAATTCCCCATTACAGTTGCTCCTTATCGGCAATCACTTTGGCTAAACGTTGTTGCTCTTCACCCGACAGCTTGGCTGCTTGGGGTTGACGTTTAGCACGAAGAAAGATGACGACGCCGCCACCGATCACAAACAGTAAGGGCCCCAACCATAAGATGAGCGTTGAAGGGGTAACGGGGGGGTCGTAGGTCACGAAATTTCCGTAACGCGCGACCATATAATCGATTATTTGCTGGCGCGATTGCCCCTGCTCCATTAATTGATAGACTTTTTCGCGCATATCGGCGGCGATCATCGCCGAAGAATC
Organism: Rosenbergiella nectarea; assembly: GCF_900111105.1. Lineage (GTDB taxonomy): Bacteria > Pseudomonadota > Gammaproteobacteria > Enterobacterales > Enterobacteriaceae > Rosenbergiella > Rosenbergiella nectarea. The sequence continues at coordinate 83,905 of NZ_FOGC01000011.1, forward strand.
AGCGATACTGTTATTTTGACATTTCGGGCAACGCAATGACTGGGTCAGCTCTCGGTAGTGCTCTTCTTGCTCTACCGACGAAAAGTGATAGGTATCGATCGCGGCCCAGACCGAGGTCGTCAGTAACATGCCGGCGATCAACATTAGATATTTTCTGAACATTAGTGCTGCCCCTGCTGTGAATATTTATCCCACAATGGCTTCACCTCTTGCTGCCAGACGCGATCATTGATATCTCCAGCATGGCGATAACGAATAATGCCTTGACCATCGATCAGGAAGGTTTCGGGTGCACCATACACCCCAAGATCCAGTCCCAACATCCCGTCGCCATCATATAAGCTCAGTGAGTAGGGGTTACCGAGCGTATTCAACCAGTTAATGGCTTTGGTCCGGTCGTCTTTATAATTGAGTCCCACCACCCTAACACCTTGTTCAGCCAGATGATTCAAGTATTGGTGTTCAGCGCGGCAGGTCGGACACCACGTTGCCCAGACATTAAGGAGTAATGGTTTCCCGTCGATCAAAACATGTTGATCAACGCGTTTGCCGGGTTCGAATAGCGATTCCAGTCGAAAAGTTGGCACAGGCCTGCCTATTAGGGCAGACTCCAAACGGGTAGGGTCATCGCCCTGTGCGTTACGGGTCAATTGCCAAAGCAGCGCGGCGGCAAGTAACAGAAAAAGGACTAGAGGAATAAAAAGAATTTTTTTATTCATACTTTATCTCCTTTCTTTTGTGCCTTTTTAACCGAGCGATAGCGCGGGTCTGCGATACAGAAAATGCCGCCTATGGCCATGAATACCCCTCCAAACCAGATCCAACGAACGAAAGGTTTATAATAGATACGGACTGCCCAAGAGCCATCGTCCAGCTCTTCACCCAACGCAGCATAAAGATCACGGGTCACTCCTCCGCTGATTGCCGCTTCGGTCATCATTGTGCGAGCAGCGGTATAGAACCGTTTTTCGGCATATAACACGGCCTCAATCTTACCCTGACGAGTGACATCGATCACACCGGCCCCCCCACTGTAGTTAGCGCCTTGCAAAGGTTTGACCCCGCGGAAGGTGAACCGATAATCGTGAATCGAGACGCTGTCACCGGCTTTCATCCGTACATCCCTTTCGACACTATATTGAGTACTGAAGGCAATGCCGATTACCGTGACGGCCACGCCCAGATGGCCTAATACCATCCCCCAGTGACTACGAGATAACTTTGTCAGCCCTTGCCAGAAACGGTGTCGGTGAGTGGCTCGCTCGTGTAATTCCATAATCGTCAGGATGATCACCCATAGCGACATCATTAACCCGACCACAGTCATACCTTGAATACGATCCTGCAACCACCATGGAATCAATATCGCGGCAATAAAGGTCGCCACCATAGCCAATACCAATCGCTTCACTAACTTTTGCGGTTCATCACGACGCCAGCGGACTAATGGACCAATACCTAGGAATAAGGCAAAGGGCGCCATAAGCCAACTAAACATAGTGTTAAAGAATGGCTCGCCAATAGAGATACTGCCCAGCCCTAATTGCTTATGGACCAGCGGCAGTAGCGTACCAAGCAAGACAACTAACATCGCGGCAATCAGTAAAACGTTGTTGCCGAGTAAAAACGATTCCCGGGACCAGAGTTGATTATCAACCCGGCTGCGGACTTTTCCACCTTTCAAGGCATACAGTAATAATGAGCTACCAATTACAATAACGAGGAAAATCAGAATAAACATACCGCGCGTCGGATCGGACGCGAAAGAGTGAACGGAAACCAGCACGCCAGAACGAACGAGGAATGTCCCTAATAGACTTAATGAGAAAGCGGTAATCGCGAGTAACACCGTCCAAGATTTAAAGGTTCCACGCTTTTCAGTTACCGCTAATGAGTGGATTAATGCAGTACCTGCCAACCAAGGCATCAGCGACGCATTTTCTACCGGATCCCAGAACCACCAGCCGCCCCAACCCAGTTCGTAGTAGGCCCATGCTGATCCTAAGACAATACCGATGGTTAAGAAAACCCATGCCGCGGTGGTCCAAGGCCGCGACCATCTTGCCCACGCCGTATCAAGACGTCCGGTCATCAGAGACGCGATAGCGAAGGCGAAGGCAACCGAGAATCCAACATAGCCCATATACAGTAACGGGGGATGAAAAATAAGCCCAATATCCTGTAGCATGGGATTTAAATCGCTGCCATCGACGGGGAAGTTGGGTAGCGTACGGATAAAGGGGTTAGAGGTTAAGGTGAGAAACAAAAGAAAGCCGAGGTTAATCATCCCCATCACAGCCAGTACACGTGCCACTGAGTCCAACGGCATTTTCCGACTAAAACAGGCTACGGCAAACGTCCAACCACTTAGCATCAATAGCCATAGGAGTAATGAACCTTCGTGAGCGCCCCACGTAGCCGCAACCCGGTACCAGACGGGTAGCAATGTATTCGAGTTCTCGGCCACATACGCAACGGTAAAATCATTTTCAACAAAGGCGTTCACCAAAATTAAGAACGCCGCAACAATGCATAAGAACAACGCATAACTTAGTGGACGCGCCAATGCCATTAATCGTAAGTTAAGGGTTCTTGCTCCCCACAGTGGCCATATACTCAGCACCAACGATAGCCCCGTGGCCAAGCATAATAGGAAGCTCCCAATCTCTGGCATCATTCGTTATTCCCCGCCTGGGCTACACCCGCTTGTTGGTGGTTCTTCTTCATCGCATCCTCAATTTCCGGTGGTGTATAGTTCTCATCGTGTTTCGCTAACACTTGTTGGGCATTAATCAGATGGTTTGGCGCTAAAACACCTTGCGCGACAACCCCCTGCCCTTCCCTAAACAAGTCAGGTAAGATCCCCACGTAGCTGACCGATACCACACCGTTTGCATCATACAATTTAAAGCTTACCGCTAAGGTAGTCGGGTCACGCTTAACACTGCCGGGCATTACCATGCCGCCCACACGCAGACGTTGTCCTGGCTGAGGGATCTGATGATCTTCCCCTTTACCATTGAGGATTTCGCTAGGGGTATAAAAGAGATCGATATTCGACCGCAAGGCATACATCACCAACGCTGTGGCAATCCCCAATCCGATCACGATGGCCAATACCGTGATCAACCGCTTACGACGACGAAGATTCATAGAGGCTCTTCCGCATTCTGCTTGCGTTTTTTCGCGGCCATCATCCGCTGCTCACGATCTTGCTTCGTCGCGATGCTCGCTAATAAGTAACGACGTTGATAAGTACTGTGCCCGATCAAAATAACCATCACCGATAAGGCAACGAATACCGACAACCACACATAAAAGCCGTAACCGCCCATCGCCCAAAATTGCGACCAAGAATGAAATGCAGGACTCATGTTTTTCTCTCCTGATGTGCCATTTCTCTCGCCCATGGCCGATGTTGCTCAGTTAACAGCAATAGATTTCGTAATCGACTTAGCGTCAAGGTGATAAAGAAAAGTAAATAGCCCAGAATCGACCAGCGTAGCGGGGTACGCATTTCAGGCGCGATCGCTTGTTGCAGCAGGCCAGAGGATCCCTGATGTAGAGTGTTCCACCACTGCACGGAATAATGGATGATCGGTAAGTTCACTACCCCGACTAAAATCAAGATACTGGCAGCCCGCCCAGCGGCCCGCCGATCGTCGAATGCATGATAAAGGGCGATAATGCCCATATAAAGAAACAGCAGAATGAGTTCTGAAGTTAGGCGAGCATCCCAAATCCACCAGGTCCCCCACATGGGTTTGCCCCAAGCGGAACCGGTGACTAAGGCTATGAAAGTAAATGCCGCACCGATAGGTGCCATGGCTCTAGCCACTAAGTCTGACATTTTCATCTGCCACACTAACCCAGTAAAGGCACTGACCGCCATTGCTGTATAAATTCCCATCGACCACATCGCAGCAGGAACATGTAAATACATGATGCGATAGCTCTCACCTTGCTGATAGTCCGGCGGCGCGAAGACAAAGCCCCATACCCAGCCTAAGGCAAGACTACTCACCGTGGCGACGGCAAGCCAAGGCAACCATTGGCCACAAAGCCGATACAGTCGATCGGGTTTTGCCAAGAGATGTAACCATTTCCACATAACAAAGCTCACTTTATAATTATGTTATATTTTTTTACTGCAAACTTACTCGTAGCGCGGCGGCAATCGCAAAGGGCGCCAAAACCACACTAGTGACTAACATGGCAGCTAAAATTGCCAGATAGCCTGAAATCGCTAACCCTTGACTGGCCGCGTCGACTGCACTACTCGCAAAAATAAGAATAGGAATCGCTAAAGGAAGAACTAAAAGACTGAGTAATACGCCCCCACGCCGCAGCCTGACCGTTAAGGCAACGCCAATTGCGCCCAGGAAGCTGAAAGTGAGAGTACCCAGTAATAAGGTTAAAACGAGTCCCCACCAGCCAGTAAAATTCAACGATAAAAATAACGAGGCTAAGGGTGACAGGATGATGAGGGGCAGACCGCTCGTCAGCCAATGCGCAAAGACTTTAACCAAAGCCACCATGGGTAAAGGTGTTGGGATCAACAGCAATTGTTCCAACGAGCCATCGAGAAAATCCTCCCGAAACATTCTTTCCAGCCCCAGTAGTGAGGCCAATAGCGCGGCTACCCACACAACTCCTGGTGCGATACGGGCTAATAATGCACTCTCGGGACCGATTCCTAGCGGGAAAAGCGTCACGATAATCAAAAAAAACCACAGCGGATTAATAATGTCCGCGCGATGGCGAAAGGCTATTTTAAGCTCACGAAGGAGTAACCGTTGCATTATTCACCGCCCCCACTCAGGCGGAGCTTTCGAATTGGCTGTGTCGAAGCAGGAAGGTCCTGATGAGTCGTCAACACGATTATGCCTTGATGCGCAAGATGTTCAGTGAATTTTTCATACAAAGTCCTTACACCCCACTTATCGATAGCGGTAAGCGGCTCGTCAAGGATCCAAAGTTTAGCCTCGGTTAACCATAAACGGGCCAAGGCTACTCGACGTTGCTGCCCTGCCGAAAAATTGGCGACAACTGTGTCTTCATAACCCGCTAACTCAACCTCTTCCAACGCTTGGTAGATAGCATCTCGTGTTGCCTGAGGATGATAAAAACGAAGATTCTCAAAGGCCGTCAATACTTGCTTAATCCCCGGCAGATGGGCCAAATAGATCATCTGTTCCGGCCACCCCTCGCACTGTTTAAGAATGGGGCGTTCATCCCAAGTGATCGTGCCTTCATCAGGTCGGCTCAAACCGGTAAGTAAACGCAGTAAGGTGGTTTTCCCCGCGCCATTCTCCCCTTCTATCTGCATGATTTCTCCAGCAGATAGCGTAAACGTTAAGTCTTTGAACAAGACACGTTCATCACGGTAACAACTGAGGTTTAGGGCTTGTAACATGATTAAATCAGTAATAGGCAATAATAATGGCCGAAACTATACCATAAGCCGCCTCATTGCCGAATCTTGTTTCAGGACAAATGTTACATAAAGGTTTAAAAAAAACGTTTTTTTGGCGATAAAAACGGCACTTTTAATGATTTGTTACGCAAACTCATACAATAGCGAAAACCTGCTTCACACATTTTGCGCAAGATAAAATTTCACACTACAATAACGGCTTGAAGCGAAGACTTTTGCACCTCAATATCTGATGAAATAAGGGTCTAAATTGTGTAACCTATTGTTTGGGTTTACCAATCATTATCTTATTCGCAGAATATTTGGTAGAGTGCTGACTCATTAACATCCTTCACTAGGATAATAAATGCTTACGACCATCATCTATAGAAGTCATATCGGTAAAAATACTTCCGAACCCGAAGTAGAAAAGTTTATTGAAAAGGCTAACCAACGCAACTCTGACGCAGCAGTAACAGGGATTTTACTGTTTGATGGTGATCATTTTTTACAATTGCTTGAAGGACCTGAAGAAGAAGTTGAAACTATTTATCGTGAGATCTGTGAAGATAATCGCCATTTTTCTCTGACAGAATTGTTGCGCGACTACTCAGTAGAACGTCATTTCGGTAACGCCGGAATGGAATTGTTCGATCTGCGTGATTATGAAAAATCTGCTGTGCTCGACGCAGTCCTCGCTCGCGCAACCTCTAAGTTCAAACTCACCTACGATGATCGGACACTACAGTTCCTTAAGACCTTTGTAGAGTGCGACAATAAAGACAGTTATCTCGAATTAGGCGAAAGTGAGCAATGGCGGTTCGAACTCAACGAACAACCCGAGTTGGTCGCGCAGCACAGCGAAGAATTGCCCTATACGTTCGGCTTTCAACCCGTTATCAACCCGACTTCTCGTAAGATTTTAAGTTATGAGGCCAAAATGCGTGCGGCCGATGGTCAGTCACCACTTAAGTTTTTCGCGAGTCTGCAGCGGGATGAGATTTACCATGTCGATCTTGTGTCGAAACAGACCGCATTAGAGATGGCAAAAAGCTTAGGGTTAAACGACTACACGCTGGTATTGAAACTACTGCCGATGACCTTAGTCAAAAATCCTGAAGCGGTAGATTTTCTGCTGAGCGCCATCGAGGCCAATGGTTTTATTCCGCAACAGATCGTTATATCGATCGCTGAAGACAGTGTTGTTAACGAACACGAGACCTTTAACGCCGAAGTGATGAAACTCAAGCGTGCCGGAATTCGTCTAGCTATCGATAATTTTGGGGCGGGCATGGCCGGGCTGTTACTGTTAACCCGTATCCAGCCAGAATTAGTGATGGTTGATAGCGATATGCTGCGTGATGTCCATAAAAATGGTCCTAAACAAGCGATCAATCAATCTATCATTAAAATTTGTTCGTCATTAGAAATCCAAGTCATTGCTTCAGGTATTACCCAGGTCGAAGAGTGGTCGTGGCTACGTTTAGCAGGCGTTAAAGCATTCCAAGGTGAACTGTTCGCGGGTGTACTTCCGCGTAAACTCCCGGCGATCAACTGGCCAGTTCAACATTGATAGACGAGTAATACATTATTCCCTTCGCACTGAGGGGAATAATGAACGGTTAACGTCAATTTCCCCCTCCCTCTCTCGCGGCAAATGTCTCAACGTCTACTAGTCTGATAATGTTTCCTCTATTACGCTAACACCAACTTCTTATGCTTGCCTTATCAAAGAGTCTTTTAAAAGGTGATTCTTATGGTCAAAGGTATCGAACATATTGGTATAACGGTTGAAGATCCCGATAAAGCAGAACTTTTTTTCAAACATACTTTTGGAGCAGAAGTCCTGCATCGTGTGATCCCGTTTGGGGAGGAAGATAAACATATTCCAGGTGAGAAATTAAGCTCCATTCAAGGCTTTCCGCCAGAACTGGCCATGACGTCCGTCACAATGTTACGTTTAGCTGATGGCCCAAATATCGAAATTATCGGCTTCAGTCCGGTTGTCACTAACCAGAAGCGGACCATCGGTAATTCCGGTTTTAACCATATCTCGATCTATACCGACGATATTACCGCGACGGGCGAGAGGATGAGACAGAATGGTGCCACGATGTTTGAAGGGCCTAACGACTGTTTCGGTTGTGAAGCAGGTCAAGGTAATCAAATCTGGTTTGGACTGACCCCGTTTGGCCTACTTATTGAGCTAGTTTCTTTCCTTCAGGAGTGGCAACGATCTCAACAACGCAACGCTGGATCCCAAGTGAGTAATCAACTCTAGAAAATTATCATTCGAGGGGATTGTCATAAATCCCCTCTTTGCTAACTAAGGTGCCTCAATAACAATCGCAACGCGTCTGTTCATCTCCCGACCTTGTGCCGTCTTGTTACTGGCGATAGGTTTGGACATACCGTAGCCCTTCACCGTGACATAACTAACCTTGTTGCCAGTGCTGTCCATCCATACCTGCGCGACACTTTTTGCACGTTGATAAGAAAGCTGTTGGTTGTAATCAGCCTTACCGTAGTTGTCAGTGTGGCCATTGATTGCCACGTGAGTAATACCGACTCGCTTTAAATTATTGGCGATGACATTAATTTTATGGCGACTCTCTGCGGTGAGTGAATATTGCTCAATCCCAAACAGAATCTTATCGTCAAGCCCCAATTCCCAATGTGAACCTAAATACTGAAATCCTTGCTGCTGCAACGTTCTTTTTTGTGCAGCATTAAAGGGGCCGTTAGTTTGGCATCCTGACAACAATAATGTCAGGACTACGGAAAAACCTACCAATATTAATCGCATGAAATTTACCTTTCCGTTTTCTTGTTCAAATACATATGAGAATCTGCTCTCAATAATATGTCACTCACTTCTTCATCCTTATCCGCCATGGTAAAACCAATTGTTAATGAAAAGGGGATAGCGTGGTCAGAGGCTATCTCAATAGGCTCTTCAAATTTACTATGAATAACGGATATAAACTCTTCTACCTGATGTTGATTTTCTGTCTTAGAAAGAATCATCGCAAACTCATCCCCGCCCAGACGGGCCACACAATCCTCTTCTTTCACCATAGTTTTTAATCTATTACCGACTTCTTGTAACACTTTATCGCCTGCGGCATGACCCCACGTATCATTAATGTGCTTAAACTTATCCCCGTCCATAAATAAGATGCAGAAAGTAGAATAAGGGCCATTTTCACTCAACATAAACTGCAACTGGTTGATGAAGGCCGCACGGTTATCGATCCCTGTTAACGAATCTTGGTAAGCTTTTATGGCTAATGTTTTATTTTCATGAACTAGATCATTATTAAGCCTTTCAATTTCACTGATAAGGCTATTTACATTATCAGAAAAATTCTGAAACTCCTTTAATGAATTGTCCGGTAACCGTTTTGTGAAATCCTTGGTATGAATGACATGATTTATTTTTGTTGTGATTTGGTTCATTGCGACCAAAATCTTTCTATACATGATAGAACTTAATACAAACGAAAAGATAAAAATCAGCACCATTCCAATCGTCAAGATTAATACTGAGTAAAGTATGAAGTTAAATAGATAACTATCATTCCCCACAATAAATAACCAACCCACCACTTGCTGATCATGAAATATTTCTACCTTCTTTTTATTGGGATAGAGCCAACTATGAAGATACTTCCAGAAGTAGGACGTCTGTTGGCTATGTTCCCAGCGAGCGATAACATGGCCATCTTTTGCATAAAGTACGGCTGAGTCAAACATTTGCTGCTGACCTAACGCATTAAATTTACGATTGGCATTGTAGCTATCATCAAAGACGGTTGCTGCGATTAAACTACTACTTAAACTGGTTGATAGCAGTTCCATATTACGCTGTTCATAGTCTTTGATAAAATAGATTGCCGTAGAAAATAGTAATACCCAACAAGCAAAAAGATTGAGAAGTGAATTGAGTAAACTCACTTTTCTAATTTTCTTCCTTATCGAGCTTTTCGCTTTTTTTTTCAGACGGAGCATTTTACTCATCCCCATCTTTAGATAATAGTAGTACATCTGCGTTTACTCTGACCCCTGATCGAGTGAGTGAGTCTAAGTTAACCGAAAATTTAAAAATGTGTTGTCGCCTATTAATACAAAATGATGCACCTGCAACACAATCGGCATTATTTTCAGTAATGGTGAGAATATTTCTTCCAGAAAGAGAATGTATAATATAATCCTGTTCTTTGACCGATTCTCGGCCAAAATATATTGCATTACATCCAGCAGAAAGGAATTCAGCAGGATCACTGATAGCAACCATTTTATAAATTTGGTTGCCCGCGGTCTTGGCCATATTAAAATAGTTTGCCTGCTGCGACACACAAAGCAATGGCTGCCCTTCTAAATTAGGCCAATAAGAAAAACTCAATATACCTTCAACTATTTTGTTGGTAGAGACTTGAGTTTCTCCATCGCCCGTCATCGATAAAGCATAGTGGGATAGAAAAATATAGATTAAAATCAAAGACCTACTAATAAGTTTCACTATCCCCTCTCTTAATAAGCCATTAAAATAACATAAAGTATTTTATCATTTAACTTGTACCAGTGCTATCTCTTGAGAGATTGACTCATTCTCACTATCCTGCTCACCATAATGAGGATGCCCTACCATACTCATCTAAACGCGACTTTCGTCACGGTTCCGCTGAGAGTATTATTATTTCGCTCTCCGTTGCCCCCCGCTGGAGAATGGAAAACTTTTATTACTCTATGGCCTTCCAATTTCTCTAATTCATCACCGGTAATATCAAAACTTTTCGCCAACCCTTCCTGATTTAGACTTTTTTTCCTTTTTCTTCTCTCTCGGCTAAAAAACAATTAATTGTATTTCGCCCACAAGATAAAGAGAAAAACATATATGAGTGCAAATAAAAAAATAATTAAGTAGTGTTGTCGCAGGTGAGACGCCTGAACGATATTGCTCAGAAAACAATAGCTGATATTCATGGAGAATAAGATAGAGAAATCCTCCCCACGCTATAATCGTCAGTAAACTGTCGACTATTCTTATCGAGAGACGAGGCTCAGTAATAAGGATCGGTTGCGAATTCATTTTAGTGTCCTCTCTATTCCACGACACGCCAATGATCATCGAAGTCGTGCCAGCCAGCGAGCTGAAAACCGGTATGCTCCGCCCCTGAAAATTGTTGATGGTTAACCTCCATTTCAGCCTGATAGTCTCGTCCCCGCCATTCAATACCCACCGAGCCGGTAGAGGCGTGTTTTTTACCCTCCTCAAAATGGCTCTGTTCGAATTGATAGCCACTAAAAAGTCGGTAATGAGTGGCGATCGGCGGTGTATAGAGACGACTTGTGGTCGTAACATCTCGGCTGCCCGTTACCGGACTATCGGAGTGCAGACCGTGACTCACCCCGACTTGAAGCTCCCAACTATGCTGTATTCGGCGAAAAGCGTCTAACTCTTGGATAGCGGGAGAGCTAGCCGAACGCGCGATAAGATCATCGGTTAATAGATCCATTTGTCGCCACTCTTGCAGGTTACCCGCCGTATAAGCTTGCTCCGTTTCCAGCGGAATATTATCGGGCATCAGGCCTTCGGCACGCTTAAGGACTTTCTCAGCATGACGAGCCGCCCCCGTGCAGAGAGAACTCTTGCGTATTGAATGGCAAGACCTTGATTACCCGGTGCAGTGGTGGCTAATCACTGGCTCAACTGCTGCGCGTCGATAAGATTCTGGGTATCGACGAGATAATCAGTTTTCAAAACCTGCAAGTTTAGCCAACTATCGTTAGGTTGTTGGAGAGGAAGCCCCCAGACAGCGGTTTTCCAAGGGGTATGCGCTGCGCTAAGTGCTCTCCTGCCTGGTGGTACTGATCACTCTCAAGTAATGCATAAAATTCGGTCGAGAAGCGATCATCATCTTGCTGCACAGGAGGGATTGGTATCGACGCTAACACCGTCAATGCTTGGCGTGGCTGTTTACGTGCCAACAAGGCGGTGGCGATCCAAGGTTTGGTGTAATCGGGTAACGGCCGATTTGCTTCTTGCAGCCGATGATATTCGTCAATGACTTGATCGTAATCTTCCCGCGCAACCAACGCCCTTAGGCGATCATAACGCAGACGCTGTAAATTTCGAGGATGACCTTCAAGATTTAAAAAGTGGGTATATAAGTAATCTGGCGGCTAATGATGTTGACCCACAAATTGATATTCCTATTCACCGTTTATATGCCGCCCCGCCAGTGCCGGAGATTAGTGACCTTGAAAATGATGTAAAAAATATCATTCAATTGCTATCAGACCGTGAATGGTCTGAGGTTGGCGCTGAAGGAGCTTCGCAAGCTGCGCGATGCGGATTCAATACCAGAAAGTTATGCACTGGTACCGATTGAGCCGACAGAGGACATGATTATTGCCGGGTTCGAATCCAAGCCATCGTCATTTAACTCAAGCCTCGAAGAAGTTGAAAAGTACGAAGCAATGAGTGGATGTGACCAGGCTGCTTATCGTACGAAGTTATGCTAGCAGGCGATGATTGATGTGGCATCGAAAGCAAAACCGGTAGGTGATTAATGATAGCAGTTGCCGGATATTTAGTTCTCGAGATAATCGGAAATAACCCCAAGCCCCTCACCGAAACAATCTTCCCCACCCAATCACAATGCGAGCATCAGATAGAGGCTATGAAAGATATTCAGCCTAAGTATGAGCTTGTGTGTGTGGAGAAGTGGTAAGGAAGGTGTAATTAATCCTAATCATTACCATATTAAAACTTACATGTACTCAAACTGTCAAACAATAGCTATTATCATCAACTTAAGTAGGCTCATGTAGCCTATCATTATTTACAATAAGGTAAGATTTTATGTTAGACGAGGCATTTTTCCATTCAGCACTAGGTGCTTGTGTAATCCAAATATCAAGCTTAGGTGAAGATGTGTCTTTCAGAAAAATAAGGGAATTATGGGGGGCAAGCGAATTTTTGAGTAATTCAGAGCGCGAATTCCTACTCCTCGAATTGACCAAGCTAGAGGCTAAAGCCTTTGAAAGCAACTATAATATTTTGACATTTAAAAAACCATTTGTTAAATAATTGTATTTAGTTGAAGATGATATTAGGATAGTTCTTTGCTAAATTTGAGACTCATGGTGATTTATAATAGGTTTTATAATGGAAATTAGATTACTAAAATCAGTTATTGGAAAAGCTACTCTTCAACTCCTAATTCATAAAGAGTCAGTCTCTAAGGAAGATATTTTATTTTACATATCAAGTAATCGCTTGAATCTTGGCGTTGATATTAAGCAAATAAAAAATATAAAAGCCATTCTTAATCGCAATCTCATAAATTGAATGTGAATACAGGGTATCTAATGAGTTTTGTATTACCCCAAGGGAACGACAATGTGCGCAGATATAGCAGACCAAGCTGACGCAGAAGCGGAACAGCACTTGAACGCAGCCCTTGCGAAAAGAGTTAGACCGGAGCCGGCATCTACAACTTGTTTAAACGGAGACTGCGGCGAACCATCGGTACCAAGCAAAAGTTATTGCTGTTGTGAATGCCGTGAAGATGCAGAGAAGATTGCCCGCGCTAAAGTTTTTAACCGTCACTAATCCCCACACTTAAATCAAACAACCCTATTCCCGCACCGATAATCGGCGGCATCGTCATGTCTGCGGGAAGGTAAAGGAGAATGCTATGAATATTAAATCAGGGGCTTTGGTAACGATGAATTTTATCGAGGCGAATACCGGCTATAAAAAAACATACATCTATGAGCAAATATCTAAAGGAAATCTCGCCCCCGCGATGAAGCGAGGACGGAAAAGCCTGTGACGCGTAGAAGACGTTCAACCGTTCCAGCGTTTTTTGTTAGAAACGGCATCACACCATTAAGCTTTACAGCAGTTATCAATCCAATCAGCCCACCATTGCATCATTTCCCTTCTCTTCTCACTGTACTGCGCATGGTTATAAATGCCACGGATGGCATTACCATCGGAGTGAGCAAGCTGCTTTTCTATTACCTCGGTAGGCCACCCGTTATCATGCAGTTTTGTACTGAACTGATGACGGAATCCGTGTCCTGACGCTATCCCCTCGTAACCTATCCTTTTTATCACCTGAAGCACCGCACCTTCACTTATCGGCTTTGAGCTATCGTTTCTACCGGGAAAAACTAGACCTGTGCTCTCGGTAATTGGCTGCAAGTTTTTTAAGTAGCTGATAAACTTGTTCGCTCATCGGGACAAAGTGAACCTTCCTGCCTTTCATGAATTCGGCATCTATGGTTATCATGCGGTTTTCGAAATCGACATTACTCCAACGCATCGAGCGCATTTCTAGAGTACGCATTGCAGTATATTGAAGCAGTCTTGTAGCGCTTATGGTAATCTGGCTGCCTGTGCGACTAGATAGCGCTCGGTTAAATCCCGGTATTTGGTCAGCGGTCAGATAGGGATAGTTCTTCTTTCGATACCCATGCATTGCATCCGCCAAGTCAGGTGAAGGGTTGTATTTTGCCCTGCCAGCTACGATCGCGAATTTGAATACCTCACCACATCGACGCCTAGCTTTATTTGCTCTTTCATGAGCGCCCCGGCTCTCAAATCTGCGAATAACCGAAAGAATATCCATTGGCTCAATAAGATTGATATCCTTACTCCCTATCATTGGCAGAATGTCATTGCGAAACATTCCAAATAGCTCGGTGGAATATCTTTCCGACCAGACCTGATTTTTATTCTGGTACCACTCATCGAAAATTGAGGAGAAGGAATTATCCATTTTGCTAAGCCTTTTCTCCTGCATAGGGTCATCACCTGCAGAGAGGTCTTTTTTGGCATCGAAAGCTTTTACCCTAGCATCTTGCAGAGTAACGAAGGGATATTTACCCAACGTCATCACCTTCTCTTTACCCGCGACTCTATAGCGCAGTTGCCATACCTTCTTTCCTGAAGCGGGTATGTATAGATAAAGTCCATCGGAATCTAGCAGTCGATACGGCTTATCTTTTGGCTTGGCTGCTTCTATCTGTTTGACCGTCAGCATGGGTCAAAAGTCTCGGCTGATTTATTTTACCCAACTTTTACCCAAAATAGAGTGCGGCTGTCAACGGAACTTGGCGGAGGTCAACGGAGGTTGGCGGAAGCGTGAGAAGTGTCCCCTGCAGGAATCGAACCTGCAACTAGCCCTTAGGAGGGGCTCGTTATATCCATTTAACTAAGGAGACCTTGCGCGTTAGTGTTTCACTTCGTTTCGAAGCGTTCCGATGATACCGCGTTTACAGCTATTCTTTCAATCGTTGACAGTACCATTTTGACCGCTAGCTGTGGTTAGGATAAGAAATCGCTTTGATTTGTATATTTTCTAACCACAAAAACAGAGTGTTGATATAAAACCCTGATAAAATGTATTCCTCCGCCAGCTCCGCAGCTCTGCTTGCTAAACCATCGACTAAGAGGAATTTCATGATAAATTATCGGGTTGTTGGGTATTCAATAAACTGGGATTAGCAATCACTTAGAAACTCTCCCTACCTATGATAGGTATAGTGAGGACAGCGAGAATATCAAATTAGCGGTGATAAAATTCAACCACTCCTACCTAGACTAAGTACTCTACCCCGACAGAATAAAATAGCGAAAAATTAAGAATGATTACCTAGTGGTTAATAAATTGAAGACAATCATTTATTAAATCACTCTCTGGAATACCGAACGAATTGAATAACTGACTTCATTCCCGCAAAAGAGACCGGGGACTAAAATTTACTCTTGACCGCAACTTTTTTTAATTCGGTAGGAAAAAGAGAAAGACTCACTGTCGTCGACAGCGCTCTGAACATTTTTTTACCTCACCCCAGCATTTTTCCCATTTTTTTCGCCATGTAAACGGCCGACCGCAGACGATACAGATCTTTGTTGGACGTTCGCTTTTTTTCATAAATAGACCTCTGTCAGAGTGAGTTTCCTTTTATTCTAGTGACTTAAATAATCGTTTTTTTTGCACAAATGGAAAAGTGTAGGCAGTACCAAGCTGTAATTGGTTCAATACTTTACAACGGGCCTAATAACATAGCGGTATAACGAAAACTGTTTACGATAACTGCTCATTATGTAATAGTTATTCTCTACGAAATATAACCAACATTGATAACTTGACTTATTGAAGGGTTATTCTATGCGCAGCAAAATAGAATCAATGCACTCATTGGATTAGCCACCGTTGAATTACTTAGCGATGCTAGCAGTATATCTAAAAATGATATTCTACATTTCCTCTCGCAACAACGTGATGCGGCCCGTATAAGCCACCACGACTTTTATACAATCCGAAATACGCTCGAACTGATTGATAAACAGTGGTCTATACTGAACCAGATGTATTAACCTCTGCATAGAATGTTTTTAATGAGCCATTTATTTTTGGCACAGATAAATGGCGACATGACTGCTAAGTAGGGACTTCACAAAAATACTCACTCGCCAGCTTCGACATCATAATCGTATCCTGGTAGCGCCCATTCTTTAAGGCGGCTTGTCGCTGAGTCCCTTCCACTACGAATCCTAAATGCTGATACAGTGCAATAGCGGCTTGATTGTCGGTGAATACACTTAATTCAACGCGTTGCGCGGCTAACCAATTAAAGGCGTAGTCTAAGCCAAAATCGATTAACTGCCGGGCAATCCCACGACGAGTATAATGGCTATCGACGGTAATGCCGAAGGACACCACGTGTCTAAGCCTAACGACTTTCTGCGTGAATAAGGTGATGTTCCCCACCACCAGCCCATCCAGTTCGGCGACGAAACCGATATGTCCAACATTGGGATAATTGATAATCTTTTGTTCCCAAAGCTCTACAGAGGGACAAGGCAATTGTAAGGTATTTTGTTGAGTAGCAGGTTGGCTATAGATTTCAGCTAAGCGTGCAGCATCTTCTCGAGTCACCGCACGAATGTTAACGCTCATGAGTCATCCTCTTAAGAAATACTAATCCATATCAGAGCGTCAGGCTTCGCACAAGCGTAGCTAGCATCCCACCTTTCAACGAGGTAATGCTAGCCAGTTTACCTATTGCCATTGATCTAGAGAGGTTTAGCGGCCGTTGGGCGTTTCGGGGTCAATTTCATAGGCTTTCTGTACCAATGGGTGACGCGAAGTCTCAGTCGTCACTTCCCGAGTCCATACCTCTTTCATCTGCTGTTGCGTCACTTCGATAATCTCAGCCGGCACGACATTGCGATACTGAGTGATCTCACCACTGACGACTCTTGCTATAACATCTGACACTTGGAAAGGATGGTATTGTTCATGAGGGAAGGCGATTTCCTCGTAATCAAATACTGTATCAATTTTGTCTTCTGGCCACCAGTGTGTCCAGGCTTCGAACATTCTGTCATTAAAGCCAGTAAGGATAGGACCCGGGTTGACTGTGGCAACTTGCACGCCAAACTCTTGTAACTCGCTGTTCAACGCCTCGGCGAACCCTTCCAAAGCATGTTTCGATGCGGAGTATGCGCCCGCGAAGGGGTCAGTAGTAATACCGGCTACTGAAGAGATAAAGACAATCTTCCCCTGTTTTTTCTCGACAAACTGACGAGCAAAATGTTGGGTCAACAGTATTGTCCCAAAGACGTTGACTTCAAATTGGCGACGAAGTTTATCTTCGGGTAAATCGACGACTGCACCGCCTTCCGAAATCCCGGCATTATTGACCAGCACATCGATCGACCACTGCGCAGCGCGGAGTCGATCGTTTTCATCACTAATATCGAGCTTTTCGACTTGAAGGGTCAATCCAAGTGCATGTGCCTCATTCTTCAGGGGTTGGATCTGCGCCACGATTTCTGTGGTCGCAATAACATCGTAACCTTGCTTAGCCAGAAGAAAGGCGCTTTCTCGGCCAAATCCACTCCCAGCTCCGGTGATCAATACCGTTTTCTTGCTCATGATGTCTCCTAACTAAAAGGTACTTTCGACTTGGCGCGGGTCAGCCATGACAGCCGCTCGATAGATATTTACGCTACCTTTAAGGCTAGTGTACCCATTGGTATTGCGCAACTTGCCGCACAAAGTGGCTTTGTCAGCTACACTTTCACGGTGGCAAAATATCACTTCAGTTATTCTGTCTAATTTTTGATACTTATCACCAAAATGGAAAAAGAGATGAAAATAAAAAGCTATGCTGCTCCTGCTGCCGGTAAACCTTTAGAATTTTACGAATACGATGCAGCACCACTCGGTGAAGAAGAAGTCGAAGTCACAGTTGATTATTGTGGTCTGTGCCACTCGGATTTATCGATGATCGACAACGAATGGGGGATTTCAAGCTACCCCCTGATTGCGGGTCATGAGGTCTCAGGCCGTGTCTCTGCCTTAGGTGAAAGTGCCAAAAATAAAGGTCTGAAAATTGGTCAAGCGGTTGGGATTGGTTGGTCAGCGAAGAGTTGTTTACACTGCGACGCATGTATCCGCGGTAATCACTCAAACTGTGAATCGGGTGCGACCCCAACCATCTTAAACCGTGGTGGTTTCGCTGAAAAAATTCGCGCGGACTGGCAGTGGGTAATCCCTTTACCTGAAGCATTAGATCCAACCCTCGCCGGTCCATTATTATGTGGCGGTATTACCGTGTTTAAACCACTGTTGATGAGCCAAATCAATGCCATGAGCCGTGTTGGGGTTATCGGTATTGGTGGATTGGGACATTTAGCGGTTAAATTACTTAAAGCGCTGGGTGCAGAGGTTGTCGCCTTTAGTTCAAATCCAAGTAAGAAAGAATCTATCCTAGAGTTAGGCGCTGACGAAGTCGTTAATAGCCGTGACGCAGAAGCGTTGAAAGCCCAAGCAGGCCGTTTCGATTTAATTATCAGCACCGTTGCGGTGGATCTGGATTGGAAACCTTACTTCGATGCGCTTGCCCCAGAAGGCAAATTCCATACCGTCGGCGCGGTGATGAAACCTATTCAGGTTGCTGCCTTTGATCTGATTGCCGGCGATAAATCAATTGGCGGATCGTCAACGGGTTCACCGGGCGAATTACGTTCACTACTGAAACTGGCAGCACGTAAAAAAATCACGCCAAAAATCGAAACCTTCCCGATGTCTAAAATCAATGATGCATTAGATCATCTTCGCGCCGGCAAAGCGAACTTTCGTGTTGTCCTGAAAGCGGATTTCTAATCTATATGACGGGGAGGCACCCTCCCCGTCTTACGATTACGCCCTGTTGGCTGCTACTCTCTCTCTCACTTCAATTAAATTTTCTTTTTCTCAGCATAAGTTACTTGAATTTTACATCACTTATGTCCACATTAGCCTGTGTCCTTAACTCTTTGCTAGTGGTAGATGACTGTGAAAATTGAGCCGATTACTCTTGAACAATGTTTAGATCTCCGCCAACACGTCCTATGGCCGGATCGCCCTCGTGAATCGTTACGCTTAGCGGAAGACAACGATGATACGGCTCGACATTTTGGCTTATTCGTTCAGGATAAGTTAATCAGCTGTGTTTCATTATTTATGACGAATAATGACTGCTGGGTCATTCGTAAATTCGCCACCTTAGAGGAATACCAGTCTCGCGGGTATGGTACTCAGCTGCTACAACAGACCTTAGCGATTGTTGACCAGGCTGGGATTAAAAAAGTGAGTCTTGATAGTCGTCGTACCGCGATCCGTTTCTATCAGAAGTCGGGCTTTCAGATCTGTAGCGAGCCGTTTATCAAAGACGGTGTGGAATTCGTTAAGATGCAGCGCTATACCGACCTAAGCTTACAATAAAATTATACTTATTTTTCGTCCGCTAAGTTTATTCATAACGTCGCAGCGGTTAACGCTGCGATTGCCACCCTAACGGACAACAATTTACCCCCTGCATTGTCTGTTAAAGTTGCTACGGCACTAATACAGGCGTATCAGCGCGTTGTTAGACGCCTGTTCAGGCTTCCACTGCTTGCAGTGAAAATCGATACTATCTGCCGTTCACGATACCGATGTGTTCTTTCTCATCAACGTTGCTGTTGGGCTGAATTCGATCCGCCCATACCCAAGTACAGGCTCTTTTTCATCAACTCATCAGACACTTTGCATAGTGATATTAGCCGGTACGTTTAGGTTCCTTATGCTAATCGCTCCTAAACAGATGATGTACAGACATCTTGTTTGATCGGTTTTTGACTCAGATCTTTAGCCTTGGTGATTCCAATGCCGCAACGTTTTGTCACTCCTCTAGGCCCCCTCTGCTATTCGTCACGCTATTTTCCTGCGCCAGCCTGAAAATTTGCGCCCGAAGGTGTTGCTCGACCTGCCGTACCTGCTGCTGACGCTGTAACGAGTCATTGGGCAACTGATTTAATAGACGAAGCTTTTCCTCCACTGGCACGGTCTGCCTGAAGCTTGTCATCATGCCAAAGACCTGCGATTTAAGTTCACTGACGGTAAGGTATTTTCCCTTCTGACCGTCAAGGGCATCCAATTTATCGGCCAGGGCCTGAAGCTGCATCATGCCTCGATGCCAGCCATTCAATGCATCCTTGGACAAGGCTAAGACCTGAAGCTGTTGCTGCCACTGCTGCATCAGGGGCTTAGCCTGCTCTGGGTACAACGCCTGAACCTGTTCGATCAGTTTTCTACTAAAGTCAATATTCCAGTCTGGCGGCAAGCTATCCATTCGGACAAGCTGCTGCTGTGTTTGAGCGATAAGGTCATACGGTAATGGAGTTTGCAGACGCAAGATAGCCAATTGTTCAGAGGTTAGAATGACAGGCAATGGGGCTAATGAAGCCGCTAGCTGAATCTGTAAGGGATCTTGCCGGTAAATAAACTTCCAGCTCCACGTGGCGGCAGTCGTGATTACCAGCATGGTAAACATCCCGGCAGCAAAGAATATCCATTTCTTTAGCGTAGTGGACACTGCTGCCTGCGTATCCACGTTAGGCTGCTGTTCCGGTTGCGCGACATATACCCACTTAACGGTATTGCCTGCTAGCGGAATAGCTTCACTCGGATCAACGGTAATCTCTCCCATGGAGGCGGAGACTGTCTCATCATTCATCGCAACGGCAGATAACACAATCTCTGGTTGAACTGTCGCCCCGGAATGGGGAATATCCTCACTGTTTTTCAACCGAATAGCACTATTCTGCAGCAGGATACGCAACGTCTCGAGCTGACTCAGAGGCTTAAGTTCTTGACGCTGTAACACCTCCCCCAGTGTGATAACCCGTTGCTCCGCCTGGTACAATTGACTGAGGTCACTATCGTTCAGCGTAAGCGATCGTATTCGTTGATGCAGCCGCTGAAACAGACTACAGAGAATTTCCATGCGCGCGTGGATTGGCTGAGGCCACAGGCTTGCCCATTGATGACTTATTAGTGCCACAAGTATTGCCAGCCCTTCATTAAGCCCGGTTAAGCCGGCCAATTGCGTACGTGCAAGCGTATACCAGGCCGCTGTCTGTAGCTCTACCCCATTTTGCTCAAACAATGAGAGACAGCGTTTTTCAACATACTGCCAGTTCACATCTGGACGAGCCGGATGCGTCAGCTTGCTCAGTTCATCGCGCAGGGCAGCATAATCCGGCAGCATGCGCGGGTCGCTGCCGGTGTGAATTTTACGTAGGGTGAGGTTATTCATGATCAGTGATCCCTCTGCTCGTGAAGTTGCATTATTGGCAGATAACATGCTGACCTCCCGGCCTAACTTATACGGGTAAACCTGTCCGCACGAGCTGTTTCGCCTTAGAGAGGTGTGGCAGTGTCGAGATAGTGGTGGTGTTTTAAATGTCGCAAGAGAACACGCCCCTCTGGGGCAAACTCAGTGCCATAGCGTACGAGGCCAATGCCCCAGAGTTCAGCATCTATCGCATAACGCAATTCTCCGGGGACATTCTGCTGCTGCAGAACAACCGATATTTTTTTTAGGCGTGGCTCATAATGAAGTAAAACCGCAGACAGCGTGCCTTGCAGATCATGGGCGGTACCCGGCATACCCTGCAGGATTTTTGTCATATCGGGCAGGCCATAGTCGGGCAAATGTGCCAGCGTTCCAGCACGACAGTTAAGGATGCGCTGCATGTTATCAAGCACGGATAGAATGACCTGATTTTGTTCACTGACCTGATGGAGAGCGAGACCGCCGGTGAAGTTTCCGGTCAGTATTTCATACAACGAAGGCGTGTTGTGTCCTTGAGTCATTAGTCGTCCTTGAGCGGTTGCAGTGTCAGATGGTTATTCCCCGCTTCCAGAATACGCGGCTTATCCGGGTCGAGGTCTTCGCGCCCAATCACCTGCTTCCAGGTGTTATTGACCATATCCGGGTGACGGAAAAGCCCCACCACCGCCACATACTTCGCCTCTTCTTCCATCGGCATATTCAGGTTCGCATCGCCGCCGGGCTTCACGACCACATCCCGGGTGGCCAGCAGGTCAGCTTTCAAAATGCTTTCTCCGCCTTTCAGCAGCTGCTGGTAGACCGTCTTATCGAAGGTTTTACAGTCTTTTAACTGGTAAACGCGAATTATAACCGGTTCAGACAGTGAGTTACTCTCGCGAGCATCGGTATTTAGCGCTTCACGGGCGGTGAAATCCAGGCGCAGCACCTTGATTTTTTTGTAGAACACGGCGTTAAACGCCGATTTAGTGCCATCGGTGACGCGCTGCGTCACCCCGCAGCCTGCCAGGCTGAATGCCAGCAGCGGTAGCAGCCAGCGCGTGGTTTTAGTTAAACTTGTATGTAACACATCGGTTTCCTTGTTGTGGTGTTGCCGGCTGCAGGCCGGTGTAATAGCCCAGTTCCGTCGTGAAGGTCTGCGGGATATCGTCCGGGAGGCCTTCGTCTTCCGCGCCCAGCACGCCATTCATCCCCAGCCAAAAGTGGCGTTCACCGAGTGGCGGCGCGGCCAGCAGACGGGTGGCGGTGGTCAGGGTGATTTTTGCCTTGAAGCGCCAGCCCAGATACACCCGCAGCATCACGAGAAAGTCCTGATACAGCAGGCCGTCCGGTTTCCAGCCCTGTGATTCCTGTTCGTTGGCTGTCGCAAGCGCAATCAGTAACTGGCTGTTAGCATCCATGGCTTCTTCACCCAGATGCGTGTTGCCATCTAGAAGAAAATCGTCATCACCGTAAAAGCCCAGTGGCTGACTGACCTCTACCGGGCGCAGACAGTATGGGCTGACCTTGACAGTGGTATCTGGAGCCAGTAGCGTCACCAGTGCCTGCATCCCCTCCTGGGTTTTACCTGGCTGCTGCAATACGCCCAGCAGTGACAGAAAACGGGATATCGGGGTGGCGATGTGCTCTGCAGTGCCCGGAATGCCCAGCCCCACTAGGCCAAGCAGCGACTGCGAAATACTGTCGGTACCGCCGGGCTCGAACGTGGCTGGGTAAGAGTATTTACGCCAGATGCGATAGAACTGCGTCAGGATGCGGTGGCTAAAGATATCTAGAAAGCCCTGAAGCGCCTCGTGCCCTTCGCGACGCTGGGTGATGTCATCCAGGTAGGCCGTTGGTAAGGGGGAATCGACACCGTACATCCCCATAAAGGTCGTGCGGATGAGCGGTGGCCTGCTGTCATCATCCTCGTCATATTCGATAGCCTTCAGCTCGCTCGCCGGGAAGCCCATCCCCGGATGCGGCGCAAATCGCACGGGATCATCCGCAGGGTGGCTGGTCGATCCCATTAGCGGACGGGCCGGATTACGTTTCTCCAGCAGCTGGCATAAACGATAAAAGTTGATACGATGAAGGTCGGCTTCCAGCCGCGGGGTCAGCCGGGAATGCGGCGGTTGTGCTTCTCTTCCCATTCTAGGCGCTCTCCGGTTGGTTGCAGGATGATAATCAAACGGTTAAACAGATAAATGTCGGTGTAGAGCGCGAAGAAGCGGCTCAGCATCTCGCCAAACAGGCAGATATCGCCACGTCCGGCAAAGCCGTGACTGTTCAGCGTCACCTCTATCTGCACGCCGCGAACCAGATAGCCCTGCTCGAAACGCTCGATCTCGCTGTGCTGCACGTCAATGATGGATTCTAGGCGGCGGCGGTTCATCTCGCTGTCGGTCCATTCGTACAGCGCCAGGGTGCCACGCAGCACATCGGCATTATCCATCATCGACAGGAATCCGCTGCCGAGGTGACTTAGCACCCGCCAGTGAAAACGGTCTTGCGCCGGCGGATAACAGGGCAGGGTCGGCGCACACAGGTTATGTACCGCAATACTGGCCGAGGTAGTTTTCATTACCATATCGAGCACCGTGCTCTGCAGTGCTCGTCGAGGCAACTGACCGTTAGTACCCGTGAGCGTCAGCGACAGGGTTTCGTCTTCCGGAACCGTGTGGTTATCAAAGGCTTCACCGCCAAGGATAAGCCAAGTGTTATGCAGACCCGACAGGCCACGGCGCACACGGCTGTGATAGTAATATTCCGGCGCTTCATGGCGCATCATTCCGCCTTTGTGGCGGAAGCTCGAAAATGGCACGTAGGTATGCTGGCTCGATGACATCACCGAATCCACCGCGTAAACCTCGGTATGGCCATCCTGCACGCGCATCGGTCGCAGCATATATTCTGTCTGCAGGGAGTTGAGCGTCAGCGGGTCGGATTCCAGCGGGAACAGATTAATGACCGGCACACAGTTCAGGCGCAGATGCTTTTCGGTAAAGCTGAAGTCATGCTCCCAGCGCTCCACCAGTACCACGTCGATTTCAAACCATGGGAGCTCAGCCGGAAAGACCACGGTCTCCAGTCCACGCAGCCCTGTGAACATGAATTTCTCACGGAAGGTGAAGTACTCTAGCAGCAGCTGGTAGCCGCTAAAGCTGCTGCTTCCCTTCGGCCACAGGTCATCATCATCGCCAAATCCCAGCGCGGTGAAATATCCGTCGAGCGGTCTTCTATCCATATCACCCGGCATCCGCAACCAGAGGTACGCCGTGTTCAGGGTAAAGGCCTCATGCATGGCGCAGGCCAACGGGGCGTCTGCGTTGAAGTAGAACGGGAGCTGGCTGAGGTCGACCCGGCTCCAGTCGGCGAGATGGCTGCAGTTAAAGCGTATCGTGATGACCGAACGGCCATCCGGATCAGTCGCCAGTCGGACACTCTCAAGCGACAATGGTTGAAGGGTAATCTCTTTGGTGGTGGTGTACCGGCAACGCGTACCCTTCTCACCGATCGGCCGTGAGTTCACCTCAAAGCCTTTAACGATGCGCATCTGCTCTTTCATCTCACGCCAGTCAGGGGTGAACTCCACCACCGACATTGACGGAATGGTACGCAGATAATGCGGCCACAGTAGGCTGACCAGCCCTTCGGTCAGTTCAGGCAGGTCGTCGTCAAGCTTCTCACGCAGGCGGCCCATCAAGAAGGCAAAGCCCTCGAAAAGTCGCTCTACGTAAGGGTCGCGCGCGCCCGCTTTATCGAGATTAAGCATTGCCGCCTGCTCGGGATGAGCGCGGGCAAACTCTTCACCGGCTTCCAGCAGGTAGCGCATTTCAGCGTCATAATAACGCAGGGTTAAATCATCCATATTTATTCTGCTTAGTTAATTGATGCATGGTAAACACTGAAGCAGACTCCAGGAGTCTGGCACGGGTAATCATAGAGTTAAGAGAACCATCAATGCTGAATACAGAGGGATGGTGCTTTCAGAATCTTGCGAATTCCTGGATATCCACTTATCGCCCTGCACCAGGTAAAAGCCTTCTGCTGCCATACGTTTCCTTCCTTTCGCTTAATTCAGTCTAGGTTAACCGCAAAGCACCGCACTGCTGGCCGGATCGAGCGCAATCAAACCGGACAGAAGCAAATCCATCTCGGGCTGAAGCCGTGATTTATCGGTTTCACTGCGTGTGGCTTTCATACGCAGCAGTCGGAGGCGACGCGATTTCACTTCAAACAACAGTGCCGGTGTCCACTGCGTGAGGGTAATTGACTGTGCGGCACTGTCGAGCTCACCCAGCAGATGCAGGGCCAGTTCATTTTTGCCCTTCTGCTCGGCTACGCGGGCCATCAGTAGACGCAGCAGCCATTTGTCTTTCGCAGAGTCCGCACCTGGGCGTGTCTGCAGCCAGTGAAGTGTGGCATCCAGACCGTCAGTGTCAGCTTTCTCCAGCACTTCCGGCTCGAGGGCCAGGATATCATTATCCGCCTCACTGCCAGCACTGACCGGCTCATCCCGCCAGCCGGACATGTCGTCCAGTACACTCTGGTTTATCCAGTTTAACGTGATCTCATCGGCAAACGGCGTACCGTCATTAAAGGCTAGGGTTTCAAGCCCGGTTAGGCGACGCAGTAGCCCTTTCAGGTCAGCGGCGATGATATCAGCCAGCACATCCTGCCCCGATTTCATCAAGGCCTGATGGATATACCACTGTAAATCCAGCCAGAGGTGGTTGGCGCCACGCGAAAAGGCACTGTCTGCCTGCTCCACAATTTCGGACCAACTCTGCTGCAGATATAGGCGTTTAAGTATCGCTCGCAGGTCTGCACGGGGCGGTTCGATTCGGGTTTTCCCCTGTACATCCGGGGCAGGAATACTGTGCAACGTGTCATGACGCAAGCTTTTCATCAGTCGGTGAGCGGATAGCCAACCATTGGGCTGCTCACGCAGATATTCCGTGAGTGTACGGGCCTGGGCCAGTAAATCCTGACCGGAGGTAATGCGGCTCAGGACCGGTGCGTCTGATTCGGTTGTGTGCGTCGAGGTTTGTGACTTAGCCTTATTACCGGAATTACCGGCGTTCTGAGGTACCACGGCATCCACGCCACCGGCCGTCATTAGGCGAGATTCCAGCGCGCTGTACAGGGCATTGAGTTCTGGTCGTGACGCTTCCGGTTCGGTCTCCAGACTGTCGCGAATAAGCAGCAGCGCACCGGCAGTGCGTAGGGCATCGTCGCGTACCACTTCCGGCCAGAGTGACAGACTGTCAAGAACCCGGGTGCCTGCGAGCCATTCCAGCGCCAGTTTACGGCTCCGCTCACGCCGAGGATGAAGCTGTGTTCCATAGCGTTGTACCAATCCCGCCAGCAGTTCAAGCCCTTCGGCAAATCCGGTTTCTCCGTCCTGGTGCAAACGCGCCCAGCAGTAATAGGCGGCAATCCGGATATCTTTTGCCGTAGTGGTGAGCAGTTTTTCGGTAAGCGTGTAAATCAGTCCGGTATCAATACCAGAGAGTTTGTTTACCTCCTCCCGGATACGCTGAAAATCATCGTCATAACCAGGGGCTTCCCCGGTCGGACTGACGTCACTTACCGGAGCAAGCCAGGGCTGCCAGTTTTCCGTACGTGTCTGCGCCTGTTGCCGCAGCTTCGTGTCGTCAGCCTGACAAGCCACGACCAGATTCTGCAGTGTGCTCATTATTCGACTCCATCCATGTCATTGTTTCCGGTGTTGCCCATCAGTGCCTGTGCCGAGGCTGCGCTGTCGACACTGAATATCTGATCAGGCAGCGTGAATCCGCGCAGATCCAGCACCGCTAGCGGACCTTTTCCGAGTTGTGAGCGCAATACCCACTGTAGGGTTTGACCGTCCGGGGCGGTGAAGCTCATCATCCACTGGCTGCGGTCAAGCTGCTGGCGCTTACCCTGCTCCAGCCAGCGAATAAAGCCCCAGGTCCCGCTGTAATCTCCGAACAGGCGCGCGCCGGCGTTGACCGTAGTCCAGGTCAGCATCGTCCCCGGCTTGTAAGTCTCTCCCGGCCAGCGGAAGCTCTGCCAGTCGGCCATTTGATTGAAGTAGTGCAGCGGCTGGCCATCGATGGTCAGCTGTGTTTCGACCACCTGCGGTACAGGGCGCGCCTGCAGCTCAAAGCTGATGCCCTGGCTGCCATCGGTGAACAGAATGTCTGACAGCTGGCTCAGCTGATTAATCGCCCGCAGGAAAGCCGGGTTAAAGCTCAGCCCCTGGCTATTGACCTTATCTGGCACCCACTGACTGCCCTCTTTATGCAGCACTCCGCTGAGCTCTGTCGTCAGGAAGCGCTCAATACGCCCGCTGTCCTTGCGTAAAAACTCAGCCAGCATTGGCAGGGAGGCATCACTTTTACTCGCCGAAAACGGGAAACGTCCGTCAAAGGCGGTGTGCCAGTTCGCCACCACGGAGCGGCCCCATTTGTCATTCAGGCTCGCCGCAGAAGGCTGAAGTACGGTTTCCCAGGCCTGGGTCAACGGCTGCACAAACATCGTGCTGCCAAAACCGCTCCACTCTTCGCCAAGACTTGCTGAAATCAGACTGCCGTACTGCTGGGTGTCGGTCAGATCCACGCTTTTGCCCTGGAATACGGTCTGCGCCAGGGTCTGCATCATCCCCTGCGGATCAGAGGCGCTAGCCACCTGTTGCAGACGCAGACGCACGCGAGTGATGCGAGTCAGATATGTCTGCAGGCTCAGCGAGTTATCAGCCGACATCACATTGCTGCCTTTATTTTCCCCCAGAAGCTGAAGCAACGGGCCAAAGGTGTCATCGAGCGGCCCTTGCGGCCCTGCGGCCGACTGATCAATCGCAGGTTTATCTTTCCCGCTTATCAGGTCTTTAGCTGATTTGATGATGGAGTCTGAAAGACCTTCGCTTTGCTGGCCGGTCTGCCCCTGCCAGGCGAGGGTATTCATTAGGGCTATCAGTGGCGACTGACGGACATCACTCATCAGTGTCAGCTGGTCGGTCACGTCAGCAATGTTGCTTACCGGATTCCAGTTCAAGCTATTGAGGAAGCTTAGCCAGCTGCTAGCAAAGTCGGTGAAGTAACGTTGCGTCAGACGTGCTTTCAGGGCTTCCGCCGACAGGTCTGAGGAAACCGCTTTCCGGCTGTCGCTCAACACCCAGTCAATTTCATCGCGGCGAGAGTTTGCCGCTTTTTCGATAGCCTGCTGAATGCCCCCTTCCCACGCCTGGCGGGTAAACATGCCCGGCACCACTTCCTCGGTGGTGAACAGTCGCCGCGCATCAGTACCGCTGGTCATATCTTCCAGAGAGACATCGGCGAAGTTACGACGCACGGATTTGAGCATGTTCTCATACAGAGTGCTTTCAGCGTTACGTCGTCCAATTTGCTGCAACAATACCTGACGGCTCTGGCTCACCAGCTGTGCATCCGGCGTAATTTTCCACTGAGGCTGCGTTGGCAGTTCGGTGATATAGAAAGCCCACAAATCCGGAGATAAGCTTTGCCACAGGCCGGTTGAAATGCCCTGCCGCGTCGGCTGTACGGCTTTCATGATCTGAGCGTAATACGCGCCATCGGCCTTATCCGGGCGGGCCATCATCAGCCAGACTTTCAGCTGTCCATAGCCCGGCTTCGCCAGCTGAGCCCGCTGGTCACTGCCGGGGGCAGAGCTTGCCAGCAGGCTGAGTTTCTGCGTCAGGGCGGCATTTGCCGGGTCGCGGATCAGGCGGTTATTCGCCACGCCGTACCAGGGCAGCATCGCGTCGAGCAGCTGCTGATTATGGTCCAGACCGAAGCGCTGGTACCATGGCGCGCCTTCCTGAATACGGTGCTGCAGGCGGCCAGCGTCATTACGTAGCGTATACAGGGCCGTCAGCTGGGTATCCGAAACAGAAGGATGCTCCACTAGGGTATGGGCCAGCTGCGCTACAGAGGCTATCTGCAGGCGGTTGACCGCAAACGACAGCAGCATTCCCGCGCCCCAGGCAGCGATTATGGCCATCAGCGTCCAGGCCAGCGTCTGTTCCCAGGCCATACCAACACGGCGGCCACGCACGCGGGTGCAGTCATCCACAATGCCCTGCCAGGTTACCGGCAGAGTTAGCCCATGGCGTTGTAAACCCGGGATATATTTCTCAGCATCGGCAGGTGCAGCACCGGCTGTTTCTCCTGCAATAGCAGCGGCCGTATTCTCCGGCAGGCTAAACATCAGGCCTCGCAGCGGAACGCGCTGCTGGGAGACAGACAGCCATGGCACCAGTTGCTGAACCCAGCGGGCGATACCGCCGTCTTTGAGATGCTGGCCCAGGCGCAGCAGGAAGTCGTGGCCGTTGTTCTCAACGACCTGACTTACCCCCTGCGTTCGCAGGGTCGGCAGCATCAGCTCGAGCTGCCGAGTAATATCGTCAGGCTTAGCACGCAGCGGGAAACGGGCCCCTACCGGCTGTTCAGTGCGTGTTGCCTGCGACCACTTGCTGTCGCACAGTTGCCACAGCCAGACCGGGGCGGAGTAACGGAGCAGTTCACTGATTTGTTCCAGTCCGCGTAAATCGCTATCACTGATCTGAGGGGTGAGGTTAAATGACGGTGGCATGACACGTACAATACCGTCCAGGGGGCGTCCGCGACGCAGCTTGCGCAGCGCGGCGTATTTTTCCTTATCGGGCTCTGCCGTCAGACTGCCACCATAAATCAGAACGGTACGGTTGCCTTCAAGCCACTGCTTCTGCTGCAGGCCGGGAAGGAGTTGGTCAATCGCGGCATCGTCGCCAGTGATGAGTAACAGACGAACTTTGCTGTGCCAGAAAAATCTGTAACGAATTCGAAGATGATTTTTAAGTTTGGAGAATAATTGACTGCTGTCACTGCCCACAACTAAGGGAGAAACGGACTTCTCGCCTGATACCTGAGGCTTATAGACCACCTGATTTTTTCTCTGCTTCCATCGCCACCAGACAGGTGCCCCAATCAGGCCAACAAGCAAGACAGCAAAAACGGCTCCCCATATCGCCCAGATTTTATGAATTGAAACCCCGAGGTTATTCAAACTCTCCTGATTGATAAAAATTAAAAATGCACTGATGCCCGCCAGACCGACAATAAGAAGGAAGTATCCCCATAAGCCGTAGCGTGCATTTGGCATTATTTTTTGTTCGGTCATGCGTAAAGCTCCCTGGAAATCAAGCAAAGTGTCCCTGTTTGCTGCGGCGTCTGATGCATCAACAGCTGGTCCTTATCCGTTTTGCTCACGGCTTCGGCCAGCATAGCTAAGGAAAGTGGCAAAGCCATCTCTCCTGGAGGTCCAAAGGAGAGGTCGATAGAATACAGAGGTCTATCCTCCGGTAGCGTCCAGTGATGGGAAGTGGCGTATTGCATTATTTCTGCGGCCATTTTTTCAGCAGCTCCCAACAGCCAAACGTATTCCAGATTCTGCTTATTAGGCTGTACGTATTCAAATAACATATCTAACTCCTTATTAAGCTTCCCCGCTTCCAATGGCATCATACGAGTTATACCCGCGATAACAGGCAATAAATGCTGACGAGCATAAGCAGGTGAAGCAATAAGCTGAGCAGAAATAAATTCACTTGACTGCCCGGTATTTCGAGGATGCCAGTCCTGAAGACAAAGTATTAATACCAGCCCATCAACGATCTTTGCATCATAGAAAGAATCTACGATTTCCATGGAATGGATTGAATTGGGTATGAGATCCCATTGTTGAAAAATCAACTCATCGCGATCTTTATCGACGCTATCTGACGACTGATAAACATAAATAGAGTGGAGAAAGTGACGATAGCCCGGGAACTGCTGTTCCAGTTTTCGGTCTATTTCTTTCATTAATGTTGGAAAACTATGTGGTGAGTTGAATAAAGGGCGCGCTTTTTTAGGAAACACCGGGACCTTGTCCAGCTCATCCAATAGAGCCTCCATGCCTTTTTCTTCCGGAGAAAAAAATACATTGCCAACTACGGCAAGCTGTTGTCGACTCCAGCTTCGCCATTCGGCTTTGGTTCGTTCTGTTTCGAAATCCCAAGCCCGGCTGGCTACGATGGACTGCTCGTAGCGATTAAATATTACCCCAAATAAACATAACCAAATCAGCAATGCAGGCAAAATACCGTAGAAGAAAACTTCAGCGTAAGTTGCCTTATTCCAAAACCATAAGCTGGAGATAGCACCCGCTATTAACATCAGCACCAATACTATTATCCATAACCAGTATTTTGGTGATGGCAGAGATTTTTTATCAGGAATATCAGGTATAGGCCATGCCATAGTAAAACTCAATATTTGTGTGTTTTAGTTAAAAATCAAAGGAGAGATTAAAGAGATCATGCGTAACGCTCCAGACTAACTGGATGGCACGCTAATTATTAAAATATCAAATGAAACATTAATCATGCGTTATTTTAGGAAAAACGATGTGGCATTATATTTTTCAGAGACTGCCATTCTTTACTGTAAATTATTTTGAGAACAGACACGAGCAAATTATGCTTGCATCTTGTGGTAAAGCCTTTTTATTCCTATAGTCACTAATATAAATCCATAAAGATTTTTTTATCAAACCTACTCCATACAGAAATAGTCAGGGTCAGGAATTTGGTGTAAAGGATAGTGACAATTCATTCAAATAAAACGGCTTCATCTATAGCAGCAGGAAGTTTTTTGCTATTGAGGAAATCTATTTACATCAACTTCATTATCTAAACATATATCTGATAGTGTGCCACTCAAATCGAAGTAAACTCGTTAATTTTCCATGTTGTAAATTCCTCAACTTTCACCAGGAAGAATAATTTTCTCTTTTATAAATGGTGCATTTACTGACTCGTTTTCAGGTTTATTAATGGCATCACGCAGCGCCTGCTCTCTTAACTTCACCCGCTGTGTAAAGGCGGGCAGGAAGAGAGGTTTGCTTGCTATTTTAAACTCATCGATAAAAATCATATCGTGAAGCTGATTGTTGAACGACTCGTGAACATCAATCATATAGCGCCCGATGCACTGTGGTTTGGTCTGCGCAAACAGAGTATTTATCACTGGACTGTCCTTCTGTAGCGACATGGATGCCGTTGCCGGAGCAATGAAAAGCATCCCTGAGCCCACAAGCACTAAGGCAGAAAGTCCACGAAAATGTTGCATGGTGAAAGCTCCTTTTCAGTATACCTGACTGGCTCCCTCGAAGCGGCGAAGCGCAACACTAGGCATCCGCCTTTATCCGTCATTTATAGCGCAGGGAATTCACCAGCCGGTCCCAGATTTCAATCATCTGCGCCTCGCTGTAGCGCGTTTTTTTATACTCACTGGTGAATCCTATATTAACATTTGGCTTATCCGGTGTCGCATCACGTTGGTTCGCATACAGCATAAAATTATAAAATGTGTTCTTTTCATCTTTTTCCGTCTTACTGTTCCTAATAGTTTGGATGCCGCCAAATAACCATGACTCCGCGGGAATACCATTGGGTGAGAGCGCCACCTTTTTTATGCTGTACCGATTTGACGTTTTAAGTGCTTCGTTAATTAGCGCACTACGGTTGAATAGAGTATCATCCGATCCCTTAATTGTGCTGTCCATATTGACACCAAAAACAAAGTCATCATTCTCGTACCTGAATGTGAGGACTTCTTTGTGCTTTCCTCCATCGTCCCGGATAAATCCATTTGGAATACACACACCTTTAGCTGTCGGAATAACCTCATCCTCTCTGCCACTTAGCCGTGATATCAGAGACTGCAGGGCAGCCAGCTTGGCTGGTTTAGTATTTGTTTGATCTTCTGTTGTGGTTTTAAGATACTCCGCTTTCCTTTCTTTGTATTTTGGCGCAGAAAAATCTCGAATATCTGTTGTTATAATAAAAGAGATACCATTTACATATACATGAGCTTCAAGTTTTCGATAGAGATCATCCGATCCGGAGCGATTGCTATCAAAAATCACTCCCTTATTTTCAGGAAGAATAATGATCTCTTTTATAAAAGGGGCATCTTTCGGATCGTTTTCAGGTTTATTAGTGGCATCACGCAGCGCCTGCTCTCTTAACTGCACCCGCTGTTTAAAGGCGGGCAGGTAGAGAGGTTTGCTTTCTATTTTAAAGTCATCGATAAAAATCATATCGTGAAGCTGATTGTTGAACGACTCGGGAACGTCAATCACATAGCGCCCGATGCACTGTGGTTTGGTCTGCGCAAACAGAGTATTTATCACTGGACTGTCCTTCTGTACCGACGTGGATGCCGTTGCCGGAGCAATGAAAAGCATGCTGCCCGCTATAAGAGATAATGTTGTAAGCTGCCAAATAGTCTTCATGGGATCGGGATCTCCTGAACCATTTTCACAATAGCCCTGAGGGTAAACTGCAGGGCTGGCCTGTCTTTTATATCCTTCAGGCTGCTGACGTCGTAGGCTCCTTGGTGGTCCACACTGGTTGCCAGAACACTTTTAATTTCGCTGTGACGGCAAATGGCGCTCAATGATTCCACTGGCACCGTGCCATCCCCCGGCGTTTTTGATGAGGTGACCACATACATCTGAGAGCGATTAAAAGGCAATGGGATCTCCCGATAGTTGTTAGGCAGCTTCCTGTCACTTTCACGCCTATTTTTCGGGTAGGTGATGGAGGTTTTCCGCCACGTCAGCGTGCCGTCGGAGTCGATTTTATGACCGTAGAAAGCATAAGTATTAGAGTGATAGCCTCTGCTATCCAGAAGAAAAATAAATCGACGAACACTACCATCGACTAATTCACGGTAAGCATCCCAGTTACTCTGACTGACCGCCTCATCCTTATCGATAATGTCGGACTCATACAGGCGATACCAGAGAGTTTTATTCAGGTAAATCTCACCGAAGGGATCCCGGGCCTGCGGCAGCTTTACATCGCTGCCGTCTTCGCCAGCTCCTTCCACGATAAGCCAGGGCGCCCCGGAAAGGTATTTCGAGGAGGGTAAAAGCTGAAGCGGCGCGGGAGCCCTGGCCAGCACCGGCATCAGCTCTTTCGCGGTATTACCCAGCACGGCTCCGGCCATACCTTCCTGCCTTGCGCCAACCTTCATACGCCGGTATGCCGCCGGTGAACCGAGGTCGGGGATCACCCCATGCACTATCCCCAGGATCTTATCTTTTGCTCCGCAGACCTGAGACGCATAACGTGCCACCAGTCCGCCCATGGAATGGGTGACGATAATGACTTTTTCCTGCCCGGGAGGAAAGGGCATGCCGTGTCCGCAGTGATTTTTGTAGAGCTTGATCGTCCTGTCGATAAAAGCTACCAGGCCTTCTGCTGAGGTTTTATTATCCTGCAGCCAGTTATAGCCATAGACGTGAACCGGGAATAAAAAATTCTGGAAATGATTCAGCTCCTCCTGGGTCAGGACAGACTCGCCGGTAATTTCTGCATATTTCCCCTCAGACAGCGATTTACCGACCAGCTGACTTATCGCACCCTTTTTTTCCGATGCTGATTTGCCGTAGTTATCAAGGGCCAGCTGCCAGTCATCCAACAGCGCACCTTGAAAAACGCTTAGAAATTTACCGTAGCTGAAGGATAAAACCTCCCCCCAGCCCCGCTGCTGCCGGGTTGGAAATAGTGCCCCATCGTCGGACAGTGGAGAACAGATGGTCCGGTCAATATCCCCACGGTTATCCACCTTAGTGGTGTCGGGATTAAGTAATTTCCTTCTGCGCTCCCCATCCACTCCAGCCCATTCAAAATAAACGCTCCCCAGACTATCACCACGCCAAATAACTTCGTTCGTTGAAGCTGTATTTGCCATCAAATTAGTCCCCATCACCCCGGGAAGGAAGATAACGGGGATCGTTTTAACGGGTGGCTGAAGCAAACTGGCTTTAGCATTTTCTGATTTTTTCTGATTCTGTATGCCGGGCCAGTAGACCTTTCCATTTTTATCCCATTCGGGCTTTATGCAGGTCATAAAGGAACCGCTCTCATTGCCCGTAATTTCTTCTTCTACCATGAATTCCGTCCTTGTTCCGTGCAAGAAAATACTCTCCAGAGAAGGCCTTCGGGGCAATCAAACCGATGCTTTTCCTGAAGCTATACTCCGCCATAACAGAGCGTGAAATTGACTCTTTTCGCAGGTAAAAAAGATGCCTGGTTCTTATCCCCTACTTATCATCCAGATAGCGGGCATTGAGAGAATCGATATTGACATTATTCTGCACCGTCGTGGCCCCTGAAGCGGAGGTTGCCACTTTTTGCTGAGTGCCATCCTCGCCAGCTAACCCCAGCTTCAGGCCGGCCACAGGTGCGTTATCCGATAACCGCCTGACTTCAGGCGTGATGGCAAAATCAGCGCTGTCCCAGCGCTGCGCCGCTTGGCTGATACTTTGCCCACCAAACTTCTGCCATACCGCCGCCCGCTGGATAATTTTATCCGTTGCCGCGCACTCCACGCTTCCCTCAGTAATACGGATATAACTGCCGCCACTGGTGAGAATAATTTCCTGCTTCGCGCTGATGACCAGCTTACCTTCGCTGCTGCGGATACGGATATCTTTCAGTGCATCCAGCGTCATCTCATCCCCCTGCGCCTGTATCTCCACCTTTCCTTTGCTGGCAAATATTTTGATACCCAGTTTTTGAGCAAATAAACTCACCCGCTCGCCGGCTGCCAAAATAGTCGACGCTCATTGCATATCTTTTATTTTTGAAACATTGTCGAAAAATCTATTTATAACTCAGTAAATTCAACGACCTATACTTAATTTTTATTCTCTGCTCTTCGCTGTTGTCTATTTTTTATCAAAGTGACTGATCACTTAGGCTGACTAACGTTTAGTTAAAATAGGATATATCTTCTTCAGGTCACTAATGTCTTAGCTTCCCTAGAGCCAAGGCAGGTTATTAAAATTTTTTTTATTTCGCGCTAAAGCCGAAAGTACATATAAATCCTATTTATATTTAACTCAGAACGCACCAGGTCGATATCTAAAGGTTCTGGTAATTCTGTCCCAGATATCAACCAACTGTGAATCTGTATAGTTTTTCACTTCTTTACCCGAATTATGTAGCTCAACGGAAAATACCGGATGCCTTAAATCAGCGATATCTTCATTTCCATACAACGTGAATCGATAGCCAGAAACCCATTTCTCTTCTGGACGGTTAATCACCTGTTTGCCTTTCACCAACCACTCTTCCGCATTAATCCCCGGCAGTTTTACAGCGCCTTTTTTCAGGGTATGAGCCATAATCCTGATAAGGACGGCATTAATTTCACCTCCTCGTTCTAATAATGTACTGTCTTTACCTAATGTATTGTTATTACGAATAATAATTTCATAATCATTTTGTTTATAGACTAATTTAATAACATCTTTTGATATCGTATCCGTATCATAAATAAAACCTTCTGGAATACAGATGCCGGCCTGGACTGGCACCTCATCATCCTTTCTTCCCTTTAGCCTAGAAAGCAGACTTTTCATTTCTGCCAGATTCTGCAGTTTATTGTTCAGTTTATCTTCAGCGGTTCCACTGTTTAAATAATCTTCTTTATCTTTTTGATATTTAGGGTCGGATAAGTCCCGAATTTGAGCTGTTACGGTAAATGCTACCCCATTATCATAAAGGTGCCCTTCAAGAATTCTTCCGAAACCTGGAACACCCACATTTTTATTGCGATCAAAAATAATGGTATTACTGTCGATCCGATAAACTTGCTTCAGAAAAGGGAGGTCCTTGGGATCAACTGTAGGACTATTGTTTAACTCCTCTTCACGTAAACGGATACGTTGCGCAAACGCTGGAGGGTACAGACGCTTACTGGTAATTCTTATCTTATTAACCTCTACCTGCCCCATCGCAACATTATTAAACGACATCGGCACATCAAAAAGATAGCGACCTATACATTGAGGTTTGGTTTGCTCAAAAAGATTATCCATTATCTGTTTTTCCTTTACCGTTAAAGGGGCAACCGGCCACGGGCGGGTAAGTAACCAAAAAATCGTACTGAGAATAAGCACGATAACAATCAGTCCCAGCCATAACTTCCTCACCCGCATGCGCTGATCTCCTTGGTCATTTTTATAATCGAGCGTAATGTGAATTTCATCGCTAGGGAAAGGCCCTCTTCCCTACCAGTATCTCCAACGTGATAAGCACCTTCGTGATCGACATCGGTAGCCAGTAACGCACGGATCCCGGAACAGGCAATACGCCCAGAAGACACAGGTACCGTGCCATCGCCTCTGCTACCAGAAGAAATCAATTTAAACGTTTTACCCCCACTATGACGTTGAACAGGATCCTTTACCGGACTCCCTTTAAATAGCGTTGGGATCTGGATCTGCTGCCATATCAGATGATCGTCTGAAGGATATTTTTCACTGGCACCGTAAAATGCGTAGGTATTGGGGTGGTATTGGCCGTTGAGCCTTTTTTGATACTTAACAAGACCGCGCCAGCGATTAACAATATACGGATAGTTTTTTACTATTCGTGATATAATCCTGTATTATTTACAGTCGGTCAGTATGCCCCAGGTCGCAGACGGATAGTATGACTAATGGTATCCCAGAAGCTAATAATCTCTTCTTTTCTATAAGTAGTTGGAGCCATTCTTTCATTATCCAGAATCAGTAATAGACTGGGTGTTTTATAATGTGAATTCATCTCATTTACATATAATTCGAATCTATAACGTGGATCATCTTTTTCCTCTTGTAAACCAACAGCCAGAAACTCTTCCATTTTAAGTCCATTTACGGAAAAACGCCCTTTCCTTTCTAAATATCCACGAGACTTCGCCAAATTATTTTTTATCTCACCCATTCTGTCTAACACTGAATTTTCCTCACTAATAAAATTGTCAGTTTCCAGCACTAAGCGAAAATTTATTAATTTATCACTGCGTAGCCCAACCGAAATATCTTCTTGCTCTATCTCAGAAAGATCGGTAGCTATAAAAGCATTAGTTATACAACTACCCGGCTTTGTGGGTATTTCATTATCGTCTCTACCCGTTAGCCTAGTCATTAAAGACTGCATTTGAAAAATATCTTTGGCTACATCATTCCTAATATTATCACCATCGCGTTGTTTTTCATAACGAGGGTCTGAATCGTTTATGGTTTTTTTCTGTAACTTAATTACAACTCCATTAGTATATAAATAACCTTCAAGGACACGAATAAAATCACTGGTAATAGGCCCCTCATTTCTTTCAAAAATAACCCCGTCACCTCCATTTATTAAAGGCCATGTTTTTTTAAAAATGGCATATTATCAATGTTAACGGTTTTTTTTACGCTCAGCTCTTTTTCGCGCCTCTGAATAAACTGCAAAAATGCAGGGTGGTACATTTTCTTGGTGAGAATATATGTTTTGTACAAGTCATCTGGCCTAGATATATTTGCCTCCCACATATTATCCTCCATCTTTTCTGATAATTTGTATCTTGAGAACGAAGCAGGGAGATCTATTAAATAACGCCCCACACAATAGGGTCTGACTTCTTCAAATAAATTATTCATAACCGCCTTCTGTGATATTGTCAGATTTTGTGGTGAAGGATAAATTCGATAGTGCCGATAACTTCAGTATACGAGTAAGAGGAAACATCCAATAATTAGTAATATGTAATTACGCTTTCTACTTGTCATACGCTAGCCCCGTATCATTCACTGCCTGAGCTATTTTTAGTATCGAACGTAATGTAAACCAACGTGCGTCCTGAGTATTTTCAGTTCCATAAGCACCTTCATGATCGACGCTCACTCCTAGCTGTGACATAAGATTTGGGGACTCTATTACAGCAGCACTAACAGGAACCGTTCCATCCCCCGCATCTTCCGGAGATGATAATTTAAATTTACGGTAAAGTTTTCCCTTGTCACCGGTAGTCATCCCTACCAATCGAGTTGTTTTATTGTGTAGATAAGTGGGGGAAAAAATAGCTCCCTTACCATTGATTTTTTCTTTATACGCATCACTAATATTTTTTGAACTAATATCCAACCAACGTAAAGAACCGTAGGAAGGATATTTTTTTCCATCATTACCATAAAAGGCATAAGTGTTTTTATGAAAATGGCCATGAAGACTATCTATGAATGGGCGTACTTTATTAGTAATCAACAAGTCATAATTCAACCAGTCTTTCTCAAGCTGGGGTTTATCCAGTATCTTATTATCCGGATTAATAAATCTATCCTCGCACATCGCCCACCAAGCCGAACGCCTAGTATAAATCTCTGTATAAGGTTCTGAATTGGGTAGCGGTTTTTCGACACCCTCTATACTTAACCATCCCTTCCCATAAGCAGTTCCAGGCAACAACTGTAGTGGTCCGGGAGACTGTGCCATTACAGCTGTCATTTCTGCGCCGTTACCCTGGCGAACCGGGGCCTGCAGCGTCAAGGAGGCCGCTTTCCTCAGCATCATTTCTTTGCTGAGGGCATGGTCAGAACTGGTGAATTCAATACGGTAACTGAACGGCGTGCTCAGGGACTCTGTGCCTTCAAAGGCCAGCACATCGAGTACAGACTCGCAGTCTTTCACTGCCAGCAGGTGGTGGTTATGGCTAAATCTTAGTGGAAAATGACTGCTCATCCCGACACTCCTTGTGCAAGATCGAACGCGAGTCCAATCCCCTCTTCCTCACTTCAGCTAAGCGTCAGGCATTGGGGTTTCTGCTTCGCCGCTATGTGGTAGATTAAGCATGCTGTAAACGTTACGTACGCTGATATCCAACAGCAGCCAATTAAATCCTGCCACTGCGCATCCCGCTACCATTCGTAACAACGCGCCATCACCGGTAAGGATCTTTCCACCACAGGCAGTGCCAACTCTTAAAAAATAGTCGACGCTCATTGCGTATCTTTTATTTTTGAAATATTGTCGAAAAATCTATTTATAACTCAGTAAATTCAACGACCTATACTTAATTTTTATTCTCTGCTCTTCGCTGTTGTCTATTTTTTATTAAAGTGACTGATCATTTAGGCTGACTAACGTTTAGTTAAAATAGGATATATCTTCTTCAGGTCACTAATGTCTTAGCTTCCCTAGAGCCAAGGCAGGTTATTAAAATATTTTTTATTTCGCGCTAAAGCCGAAAGTACATATAAATCCTATTCATATTTAACTCAGAATGCACCAGGTCGATATCTAAAGGTTCTGGTAATTTTGTCCCAGAGATCAACTAACTGTGAATCCGTATAGTTTTTCGTTTCCATACCCGAATTAATTAATTCAACGGAAAATACCGGATGCCTTAAATCAGCGATATCTTCATTGGCATAAAAAGCGAATCGATAGCCAGAAACCCATTTCTCTTCTGGACGGTTAACCACCTGTTTGCCTTTCACCAACCACTCTTCCGCATTAATCCCCGGCAGTTTTACAGCGCCTTTTTTCAGGGTATGAGCCCCAATATTGATAAGGAGGGCATTGGCTCCTGCAGCCCTTTCTAATAGAGTATCATCTTTCCTCAGAGTATTATTGGTATCAATGATAAGACCAAAGTCATCACTGTTATAGACTAATTTAATAACATCTTTTGATATTGTATCCGTATCATAAATAAAACCTTCTGGAATACAGATGCCGGCCTGGACTGGCACCTCATCATCCTTTCTTCCCTTTAGCCTAGAAAGCAGACTTTTCATTTCTGCCAGATTCTGCAGTTTATTGTTCAGTTTATCTTCAGCGGTTCCACTGTTTAAATAATCTTCTTTATCTTTTTGATATTTAGGGTCGGATAAGTCCCGAATTTGAGCTGTTACGGTAAATGCTACCCCATTATCATAAAGGTGCCCTTCAAGAATTCTTCCGAAACCTGGAACAC
The DNA here is from genome assembly GCF_900111105.1 of Rosenbergiella nectarea. Lineage (GTDB taxonomy): Bacteria > Pseudomonadota > Gammaproteobacteria > Enterobacterales > Enterobacteriaceae > Rosenbergiella > Rosenbergiella nectarea. The sequence goes on from NZ_FOGC01000011.1 coordinate 124,816, forward strand.
CCACATTTTTATTGCGATCAAAAATAATGGTATTACTGTCGATCCGGTAAACTTGCTTCAGAAAAGGGAGATCCTTGGGATCAACTGTAGGACTATTGTTTAACTCCTCTTCACGTAAACGAATACGTTGGGCAAACGCTGGAGGGTACAGACGCTTACTGGTAATTATTATCTTATTAACCTCTACCTGCCCCATCGCAACATTATTAAACGACATCGGCACATCAAAAAGATAGCGACCTATACATTGGGGTTTGGTTTGTTCAAAAAGATTATCCATTATCTGTTTTTCCTTTACCGTCAAAGGGGCGACCGGCCACGGGCGGGTCAGTAACCAAAAAATCGTACTGAGAATAAGCACGATAACAATCAGTCCCAGCCATAAATGCCTTACCCGCATGCGCCGATCTCCTTGGTCATTTTTATAATCGAGCGTAATGTGAACTTCATCGCGACGGAAAGCCCCTCTTCCCTACCAATATCTCCAACGTGATAAGCACCTTCGTGATCGACATCGGTAGCCAGTAACGCACGGATCCCGGAACAGGCAATACGCCCAGAAGACACAGGTACCGTGCCATCGCCTCTGCTACCAGAAGAAATCAATTTAAACGTTTTACCCCCACTATGACGTTGAACAGGATCCTTTACCGGACTCCCTTTAAATAACGTTGGGATCTGGATCTGCTGCCATATCAGATGATCGTCCGAAGGATATTTTACACTGGCACCGTAAAATGCGTAGGTATTGGGGTGGTATTGGCCAGTTAAGCCTTCGATAAATACAAGAACATCATTTTTTATGATGTTCTTGTATTTTTCCCATTCCTCCTCTACATCATTCAGTAGCAACTCTTTCTCACATAGCCGCCACCAGTCATCTTCATTCAGATAAATTTCCGTGTAGGGGTCAGACACCGGCTTACTCACTTTTTCCGTATCGCTATGAATTCTCAGCCAGCCTTGACCGTAGGCCTTACCCGGTAGCAGCTGCAGTGGGCCGGGTGACTGGGCCAGTACGGGCATCAGACTTGCCGCGTCATCGCCCATCACCGCCCCAACAATTCCCCTCTCTCCGGTCTTCATTCGGCGATACGCCGTAGGCGATCCCAAATCCGGCATAACGCCATGAACAATACCCAGAATATTGTCTCTGCCATTCAGTTCTTCTGAATAATAGCGGGCCACCAGCCCCCCCATGGAATGAGTGACCAGAATGACTTTATCGACGGCAAGCCTGTCCTGATAAGAGGCTAATACTTTTTTAATATACCGATCGAGCTGCACGGCTGAATCAGCGTTTGACTGCAGCCAGTTATAACCAAACACATGTAAGGGAAAAAGGTAATCATAACTCCGCCTGACCTCAGCCTCAGTCAGCGCGTCTTCGCCTTTTTCTGCCCCGAGATCTTCGCCAATCAGTAACTGTCGGGACGTTCGTCTGATAGTGCCATTTTTTAGGTTATCAATCAGTATATGAGCATCATTCAGCATGAATTGCAGAACGTGGAGAGCTTCGCCATAGCTTTTATAAAGCGCACTGCCCCAACCTCGGGCCGTTCTGGAGGGAAATACCCTACCCTCGAGATCGTCGTAAAGTACCGTTCCCCGACCATCTACTTCCGTGGACAGGGGATTAAGTAATGCTTTTCTTTCTTTTTTAGATTTAAAGACCCATGTCAGTGCATCGAGGCCCAGAGACATATCTGCACACCAAACTGTTTTAGGAGATGTTTTTTCTTTAAGATTCGACCCCATAACGCCCGGCAGAAAAATAACCGGGATCACTTTTTCCGCCACTTGAGGACAGGCAACCACCAGATTTTCTTCAGCTCTGTCATTAGGTAGGCTGTAGTGGGCCCGTCCATTTTCATCATATTCCGGGCGGCTCACGATCTCTTTTTCTGTCACATGCGCCATAATTATTTTCCTCCCTTAAACCGCAGTTTGTCCGTGACCACATCAACCTGTTTCATCAAAATACTCTTTCCATCTTCAGATGTTAAAACGGTTTGGCTGGCTGCATCCTCAGCCTGAATCACCAGTTTCTGCGCCGACAAAGCCGAACCATCGTAGGCGTGAATCGCTTTGGGTATATAGGCAAAATCAGCACTGTCCCAGCGCTGCGCCGCTTGGCTGATACTTTGCCCACCAAACTTCTGCCATACCGCCGCCCGCTGGATAATTTTATCCGTTGCCGCGCACTCCACGCTTCCCTCAGTGATACGGATATAACTGCCGCCACTGGTGAGAATAATTTCCTGCTTCGCGCTGATGACCAGCTTACCTTCGCTGCTGCGGATACGGATATCTTTCAGTGCATCCAGCATCATCTCATCCCCCTGCGCCTGTATCTCCACCTTTCCTTTGCTGGCAAAAATTTTGATACCCAGTTTTTGAGCAAATAAACTCACCCGCTCGCCGGCTGCCACGGTAAATCTTTTCAGGGCACTGAAATCCGTGTGCTTACCGCTGGTACTGATAACATTCTCACCCGCTGACAGCTGTACGCTTTTGGGCGTGCTGTGGGCAATCCCCGCCGGAGCGGAGAGTAACAGCGCGGACTGCTTCAAATCTGTCAGAGTCTGCTCCAGCAGCGTCTTCTGGGTCTGGATATCGGCCAGTTCGGCTCTGGCTGTTTCCACTGCACTGCTCAGCGCTTCGGCCTGGCTCAGTGCCTGCTGCAGCTGGCTCAGGGCCGCCCCCATCTCCAGCACTTGACCCTGTGCTTTCGTCTGACCATCAGCGCTGATAAATATCCCTTTCTGTGCCCGGATGGCGCCCCAGCTGTGGGTTCTGAGCTCAAACCCCTCTCCGCGTTTCTGTTTCTCAGCATCCACTAAATGTCCGAGATTCAGCTGGCTCTTGCCGCCGTACTCCGTGGAGACCTTGATATGCTCCTGGTCGCGGCTGTCATCCAGGCGAATTTTGTTGTTCGCCGGGGTGCGCAGCACGTTACGTTTGTAGTTGCGGAGGGTAACAGGGTCACCGTGTGCCGAGTCATGCAGTACGCCGGAAATGTACGGTCTGTCCGGGTTACCGTCCTCAAAGCCAATCGCCACTTCGGTGCCCGCCAGCAGTGGCAGGTGCAGGCCGTAAGTGTCGCCGGCATAGGGGCGAGACTGGCGGACCCACAGGCTCTCGAACCCGGTCTCCCAGTTATCACGGTCAAACAGCATATTGACGCGATAGCGGCCGTCTTTATCGATGTGGCCGTAGATGTCGTTCTCGGTGGTACTGGTAACGCGGGCCGGTAAGGTGCCGGCCATCACCGGGCGTGAGCCAGGGTCAGGGCGGAAACAAAAATCCGTGCTGTCCGGGATCCCGTCAAACCTGACGCCAAAATCTTCATCA
>NZ_FOGC01000012.1 GCF_900111105.1 Rosenbergiella nectarea
GTGGCGATCAGCATCAATACCGTAAGCGGTGACGATGTACTGAATGCCGCCGAAAAGGGGCAGGATCTGGCGTTGAGTGGTAGCACCCACGAGGTGGCAGCAGGCAGTACGGTGACCGTGAAATTTGCAGGTCATCAATATACGACTACGGTCGACGGCGACGGCAAGTGGGCGGTGACGGTTCCGGCGGCGGATATGTCTGGGCTTTACGACGGACAGCGTAACGTCGAGGTGAGCGTAACCACGCAAACCGGTAACAGCGCGCAAGCGGGCCGCGAGATCCTGGTCGATACCGTGGCACCGAGCCTGACCATCGATAACCTAACGCAAGACAACGTGCTGAATGCCAAAGAAGCGGGCAGTGACCAGCTGATCAGCGGCAGCAGCACGGCGCAAGCGGGCCAAGAAGTGACGGTTAGCCTGAACGGTAAGGACTATAAGACCACCGTCAATGCGCAAGGTCATTGGCAGGTCACCGTGCCGGCAGCGGATCTGCAAGCGCTCAGCGATGGACAAACCACCATCAGTGCAAGCGTTACGGATAAGGCGGGTAACGGTATTGACGCCAGCCATAATGTCCAAGTGGATCTGCAAGCACCGGTGATCACCGTCGATAAGGTGGCGGGTGACGATGTCATCAACGTCACCGAGCATGCACAGGCACAGATTATCAGTGGCAGTGCGACCGGAGGCGAAGCCGGTAATAACGTGGTGGTGACCCTCGCGGGCAAAACCTACAGCACGGTACTGGATGCCGCAGGCAACTGGAGTGTCGGTGTCCCGGCCTCAGTTATTGCGGGTCTGCAAGACGGTAGCGTCAGTATTGCGGTCACCGTGACGGACAGTGCGGGCAATGTCGGAAGCACCACCCACGATATTAAGGTGGACACAGGACTGCCAACCTTATCCATCAATACCATTGCTGGCGATGACATCATCAACAGCACGGAGAAAGGCCAAGATATCACTATTAGTGGCCAAGCGACCGGATTAACCTCGGGCGCGACAGTCACCATTAACCTTAACGGTCAGCACTATACCGCCACCGTTGATGATAAAGGACAGTGGAGCACCGTGGTACCTGCCGCCGATGTGGCGAATCTGGGTGAAGCGATCTACTCCGTCAGCGCGTCAGCGACCAATGATGTAGGGAACAGTGCTAGCACAACCCACACCATCACTGTTGGTGGGGAAGCACCGACCATTACCATCAATACCGTTGCTGGCAATGATGTGATCAACGCTAGCGAGCTGGCCGCAGGGCAAACCCTGAGCGGTAAAGTCAGTGGTGCGGCGGCGGGCGATACCGTGACCGTTCAACTGGGCGGTAAGACTTACACCGCGACCGTGGCGAAGGATCTAACCTGGAGCGTTAAGGTACCGAGTGACGATCTGACCGCGATGGGCAACGGTGCCTTGACGGTTGATGCGTCGGTCACCAATAAAACCGGTAATACCGGTCATAGCGAGCATGCGATCAGCATCGATGCGAACTTGCCGGGCTTACGGGTCGATACCGTGGCGGGTGATGACATCGTCAACACCCTTGAGCATAACCAAAACCTGATCATCAGCGGCTCGAGCCAAGGGATCGCTGCCAACAGTGCCTTAACCGTCACCATTAACGGTAAGACCTACAGCGCGACCGTGCTGGCGGATGGGTCGTGGAGCGCGGCAGTGCCGAGCAGCGATGTTGGCGCTTGGGCGGCAGGCCCTCTACAAATCGCGGTCAGTGGCGAAAGCAGTGCCGGTAACCCGGTGGCTATCCTGCACCCCGTCACCGTCGATCTAGCCGAAGTGGCGATCAGCATCAATACCGTCAGCGGTGACGATATGCTGAATGCGGCCGAAAAAGGGCAGGATCTGGCATTAAGCGGTAGCACCCACGAGGTGGCAGCAGGCAGCACGGTGACCGTGACATTTGCAGGTCATCAATACAGCACTACAGTGGATAGTAAGGGCAACTGGGCGGTAACCGTTCCGGCGGCGGATATGTCTGGGCTTTACGATGGCATACGCAATGTCGAGGTGAGCGTCACCACGCCAACCGGTAACAGCGCGCAAGCGGGCCGCGAGATCCTGGTCGATACCGTGGCACCGAGCCTGACCATCGATAACCTAACGCAAGACAATGTGCTGAATGCCAAAGAAGCGGGCAGCGACCAGCTGATCAGCGGCAGCAGCACGGCGCAAGCGGGCCAAGAAGTGACGGTTAGCCTGAACGGTAAGGACTATAAGACCACCGTCGATGCGCAAGGTCATTGGCAGGTCAGCGTGCCGGCAGCGGATCTGCAAGCGCTCAGCGATGGACAAACTACCATCAGTGCAAGCGTTGCGGATAAGGCGGGTAACGGTATTGACGCCAGCCATACTGTCCAAGTGGATCTGCACGCGCCAGTGATCACCTTCGATAAGGTCGCCGGTGACGACATTATTAGTTTTGCAGAACATTCCCAAGCACAGATTATCAGTGGCAGTGCGACCGGTGGCGAAGCGGGTAATAACGTGGTGGTGACCCTCGCGGGTAAAACCTATACCACGGTACTGGATGCCGCAGGCAACTGGAGTGTTGGGGTACCTGCCTCGGTGATCGCCGGTTTACAAGATGGCACGGTAAGCATCACGGCCACGGTCACGGATAGTGCGGGGAACGTTGGTCAGCAAAGTCATGAAGTCGTGGTTAATTCAGCCGAAGTGGGCTTAACCCTTGATACCGTCGCACAGGATGATGTGATTAATGCTACAGAGGCGGGACAAGCTCTGACGGTGCAAGGGGGCAGTACGCAGTTTGCCACGGGCACAACGGTAACGGTTACCCTTAACCAGAAACAGTACACCGCGACGATCGATGCTAAAGGGCATTGGCAGCTAGAGGTTCCGGCGGCAGATGTTGCGGCGCTGAAAGATGCCAGTAACTATCTAGTCAGCGTAGCGGCAGCTGACAGTGCAGGAAATAGCGCGCAGGCCTCGCATTCAATTACGGTCGATACCACGGCACCGGTAATCAGTATTAATACTGTTGCGGGGGATGATGTGCTTAATGCTGCCGAGCAACAACAGCCGCTGGTGTTAAGTGGCAGTACTACGGCGCAGGCGGGCCAGACGGTTACGGTGACCTTAGGCAGCCATAGCTACACCACTACAGTGAAGGCTGATGGATCTTGGCAGTTATCGGTAGCGAGTGATGATTTACAAGGACTTGCTCAAGGCGTAAACCCCGTCAGCGTGTCCGTCTCGGATGTCGCCGGGAATGAAGGTCATACCTCTCATGATTTAACCGTCGATACGCAAGCACCGACCATCACTATCGATACCGTTGCAGGCGATGACATCATCAATAGCGATGAGCAGAAAGCGGGGCAAACACTCAGCGGAACCTCGACGGCGGAAGCGGGGCAGTCAGTAACCGTGACCTTTAATGGTCACAGTTACACCACCACAGTGGATAAAGAGGGTAATTGGTCGGTTAAAGTTTCGGCTCAAGACCTCGTGGGGTTACGTGATGGTGATTACACCGTTACTGCTACAGTCAGTGATAAAGCGGGTAACCCAGGCCAAGCAAGCCATACGGTAACGCTTAATGGTGACGTGCCGACGATAACCATCGATACCTTTGCGGCAGATGACGTGGTTAATGCGGCGGAACATAGCCAACCGTTGATCGTCAGTGGTACCACCACGGCACCGGCAGGCCAACACGTCTCCATTACGTTAAATGGTAAGACTTATACTGCAGTCGTTGATGATAAAGGAAATTGGCAAGCCACGATCAGTAGTAAGGATATTACTGCTCTCGCGGATGGTGAAACTTATGCCATCCAAGCACAGGTGGCTAACAGCATCGGCAACAGTGGGTCGGTCTCCCATAGCATTAACGTTGACATTACTGCGCCGAGTATGGGCATTACCATCGATGCACTGCAAGATGATACTGGGCTGAGTGCCACAGATTTCATCACTAACGATGCCAAAGTGGTTCTGAACGGTAAATTATCGGCAGCCTTGGCGGATGATGAACATGCTCAGATCAGTCTGGACGGTGGAAAAACCTGGCAGAACCTTACCGTCACGGGTAATACCTGGACGTTTAGTGATGGGCGCACCTTAGCGGACGGATCTTGGGACTATCAAGTTCGCGTTATCGATGATGCAGGCAATGTCGGTGCGACCGCAGAGCAAAAAGTGGTTATCGATACTACGGCGCCGGATGCGGCCACGATCACGATTGATGCGATCGTTCAGGATACAGGTCTGTCGGATCATGATTTCATTACCAGTGATACGCAGCTTTCCGTGACCGGAACCTTGGGCGCAGAGCTGGGCAAATATGACCATGCACAAGTCAGCATCGATGGGGGGAAAACCTGGGTGGACGTCAGCGTCAGTGGCAAAACCTGGACTTATGTCGATAGTCGCACGTTAACCGATGGGAAATATAACTATCAAGTTAGGGTGATCGATGATGCAGGCAATATCAGTGCAACGGCAAGCCAAGTGGTTACCGTCGATACCCAAGTCCCTGATAGCTCGAAAACGATCTCCATCGATAGTATCGATCAGGATACCGGGCTGCACAGTAATGACTTTATCACCAGCGATACCTCACTCACGGTGAAAGGATCGTTAGGGGCTTCGCTGTCGGCAAATGAGTACGCGCAGATCAGCCTCGATAACGGAAAAACGTGGCAGAACGTCAATGTGGTCGGTACGCAATGGAACTATACCGATAGCCGTACGTTGACTGATGGCAACTATACCTATTGGGTACGTGTCGTTGATGCTGCCGGTAACGTAGGGGCCTTTACCCATCAACAGGTGACTATCGATACCGTTGCGCCAGACGTGGCGGAGAAAGTCACGGTTGACGATATTACTGTCGACAGTGGTTTTGATGCGCATGATTATGTAACGAATCAAACCTCGTACACCTTGGAAGGTTCGTTAGGGAAAGCTTTACAAGCTAAAGAATACGTTCAAGTCAGTATAGATGGGGGTAAAACCTGGACCAATGCGAGCGTTGACGGCACATCATGGCGCTATCAAGAGAGTCGCACCTTAACCGATGGTGTTTATAACTACCAAGTTCGGGTGATTGACGAAGCGGGTAATATCGGGTCGACCACGTCGCAGAAAGTCACGGTCGACACCACAGCCCCTGACTATGGCATTACTATTGATGGCATTAGCGATGATACCGGGCAGTCTGCCAGTGATTTCATCACTATGGATCAAACCCTGACCCTGAGAGGCACCCTTGGCAGTGCATTGGCCAGTGATGAGCGAGTGCAGATTAGTCTTGATGGCGGGCAAACCTGGGTTGATACCACGGTCACCAATAAACAGTGGACCTACAGTGATAGTCGTACCCTCGCGGATGGCGATTATCAATATCAAGTCCGCATTATTGACCAAGCAGGCAACGTTGGATCGGTCGCGGATCAAACGGTCACCGTCGATACCACCGCACCGGCAAGCCAAGGCAGTATAGTGAGTTACACCGATGATCAAGGTGAGCGTCAAGGAAACTTTGGTTCTAAGGTTGCGACCGACGATACCGCACCTGTGATTAATGGCACGCTAAGCCAAGCAGTTGGAAAAGGAGACATCGTTCAGCTATTCCGTGATGGTGTGTTAATCGGCTTAGTGACAATGACTGATTCGACACACTGGACATATCAAGATAACGGTTTATCTGATGGTAAACACAGCTATTTTGTTCGTGTGATGGATCTCGCCGGTAACTATACCGACTCTACAAGTTTTGGCCTGAAAGTGGACACGTCTGTCCCTACCACAGTCGCGACCATCAATGCGGTAACGACTTCCGATACGACGCCTATTATCAACGGGACGGTTTCGGCCACCCTAGAGCACGGTGAATATATCCAAGTCACGGTGGGCGGAAAAACTTATACCTCCGAAGAGGGGGGAGCGGTTGTTGTCGATTATGCCCATAACACTTGGTATTTGCAGGTGCCTGACAGTAGTGCATTGGCGGTTAACAGCTACGATGTTACTGCGGAAATTAAGAGTAGTGCGGGGAATGGTAATACCACAGGGTTGGCACATGGGACCTTGGTGGTGAATACCGAAAGCGTTAATACCGACTGGGCAACGGCTGCCGGTGCAGGTAATAACTCGAGCATGCTTATTGGGACGAATAGTCAAGGGTTATGGACGATCGGCGCAAATGGCCAGATTTATAATGGCACTGACCTTTCTAGCTATGACGACAACAAATTGACTAACACCCGGGGGGCCGCGCTGGTAAATATGACGGGTGCCGATGTTAACCGTAGTGGTGTACAGACCCTCTATGGGACTGAAACAGACTATGGTAACAGTACCCAGATTACCTGGACCTTCGACGGCAGTAATTATAACGGTTCACAATTAGCGATGGGCACCACCATTTATTATGGTGGAGTTATGGCCTATGACCGGACAGGGGATGGTTATCTTGATCTCGCCTACGGTGATGCGGGGATGGACTCCTTAACCTATCTGAACAACAACAAAGGTGTGTTGACGCCAGATGGGACCGGTGGTGAGAGTAGCTTCTACGGGCAGTTTGATTCCGGCCGTGAAATTTCCGGGGTCGATCTGAACAATGACGGTACGGTGGATATTGTGCAACACACTAACCGCAGTGGAAATTACACCATGACGGTTATCACTAACAAAGGCGATGGCACCTTAGCGGTGGGACAAGATGTTACCGGTGTATTTGTTGGAAATGGTGCGAACAGTAATAATGCTGCGTCCATGACCTGGGCGGATTTTAATGGCGATGGTTACATGGACCTGTATATCGCCAGCGGTTACAAAGGCAACGCGGGACTCATTTATTACAATGACGGTAAAGGAAAACTGGCCACCACCGGTACGGCGGTTGAATCAACCGGTGCAACGCAGGGGTATCTCTCTACCGCTGTCGATTGGAATGGTGATGGGCAAATGGATGTGGTGAAGTTCAGCACCTATGGTGGCGCGCAAACTGCCACGCTGTTTATCAATAATAATCATGGGGCGAGTTTCACGGCCAGCAACTTGGCCAGTAAGCTTGTCAACGTGACGGGTATTGCAGCAATGGATTATGACTGGAACGGTACCCAAGACCTGCTGGTTTCTCAGCAGAACGGCAAAGTGGTATTGATCCAGAACAATAATAAGATTGCTGATGGCACGGCCATGCATTTACGCATCGTAGACAGTGAAGGGATCAATGTTTTTTATGGAAATACTGTTAATCTATACAACTCCGCTGGTAAGTTAGTGGCCTCACAAATTATCAATGCCCAGTCAGGCGTTGGTGTGAACGACACTTCAGCTTTAGTAAGTTTCTATGGCTTAAATCCTAATGATACTTATTCGGCTCAATTAGTAAAAATTACTAATGGGAAGTCGGACAATGTCACCTGGAATAACCTCGAAGCGGGTAATGGAAAAGAGAGCTATGCCTTAACGGCGGATGCGGCAACGGGCGGTCATAGCGGTACCCTGACCGGAACAGGCTATAACGACACCTTCGTCGCAGAAGAGGGAAGTTATACCTATAACGGCGGCGGTGGCTGGACGACCCGTTCTGATCACGATAGCTGGAGCACCACCGGTGGGGTCGACGTGGTGGACTATCGTAATGCCACCGCGGGAGTCAATGTCGATCTTAGTATCTCGTCGGCACAAGACACCGGCTTCAACACATCGCGTTTAGTCAATATCGAAGGGATCAACGGCTCGGACTTCAATGATGTTATTACCGGAAGTAAAGGAGATAACCAATTCGAAGGTCGCGGCGGGAATGACACCTTTAATATCGGCAATGGGGGTCACGATACGATGCTGTATAAGTTGATCAACAGCGCTGATGCGACAGGCGGTAACGGTAGCGATGTGGTGAATGGCTTTACAGTCGGTGCCTGGGAGTCGACCGCAGACACTGATCGTATCGACCTAAGGGAGCTATTAAGTGGCTCGGGCTATACAGGGGACGGTTCAGCCAGTTACGTTGACGGCGTGGCAACCCTTGGGGCGAGTGCCGGTAATATCACCGATTACTTGCATGTTGTTCACACTGGGAGCAACACCGAGATCCAGATCGACAGAGATGGAACGGGTAGTCAGTTTGATGCCACCACGGTAGTCACTCTTAATGGGGTGCAGACTGACTTGGCAACCTTACTGGCCAATCACCAGCTGTTAGTGGTGTAGTCGCCTCTCCCCATGGGGCAACCCATGGGGACTCTTTTTCCTTTCTTACCGTCCTCGCCGAGGGGGTGCTTCGTTAACCTAGAAGTCCCCCCTCGGCGGGGACAATTATTGAGTTGTTAGAGTAGGGTTTAGTTATGAAAACGCATCCGCACTATGAGCCTTGGTTGCAGGCGATGTTGAGTGTTGCAAAATTTTATCGTCTGGATTTCTCTCAAGAACATGTCCGGATGACCATCAATCATGAAAGCCAGTCCCCCGAACAGTGGGTATTGGAAGATATGGCAAAACAACTGGGTCTTAATCTGCGAACCGTGGCGGCGGACCCTCGTCTTCTCGACCCCTGGCGATTGCCCTTGGTCGTAGAATTGAGCGAACAACAAATTGCCGTTATCACCAAAATGGATGATAGCGGCTCGCTTACCTTACAATTTAGCGGCGAACAAGGCTTAGAGACCACGCTGACGCGCGAGGAACTCGCGACACGGCTACAACGCGTTATCGTGTTACGCCCGACAGAATCGGTACGTGATGCGCGAGTCGATGACTATATTAAACCTTATGAAAAAAATTGGTTCTGGCAGCTGGCTCTAAAAGACTGGCGTCGCTACAGCGATATCATGATCGTTGCACTGGTTGCGAACGTATTGGCGCTCTCAGGCATGATTTTTTCAATGCAAATCTATGATCGTGTGGTTCCCGCACAGTCTGTGCCCACGCTGTGGGTGCTGTTTAGTGGGGTAATGATTGCCATATTATTCGAATTTACAATGCGTATGCTGCGTGTGCATATCTCGGATGTGATCGGTAAGCGCGCCGATTTACGCATTTCTGAACGAGTGTTCGCCCATGCGTTGCGCATTAAAAACGGTATGCGTTCTCGCTCGACCGGGTCATTTATCTCACAAATAAGGGAGCTGGAGTCGGTGCGTGAACTGATCACCTCGACCACCATCTCGGCCTTTTCCGATTTACCGTTCTTCTTATTCTTTGTGGCGATCTTGTGGATGATCGGTGGACCATTGGCATTTGTGGTGTTATTAGCCGTGCCACTGTTAGTGATACCGGGGTTATTGATTCAAATCCCCTTAGCCAAATTATCGGCAGAGGGCATGCGTGAGTCGGCGATCCGTAATGCCACCTTGGTTGAAGCGGTACAAGGCATTGAAGATATAAAACTCATGCGTGCGGAGCAGCGCTTTCAAAACCAGTGGAACAACACCAATGACGTGGCGGCGACGGTCGGCATGAAACAACGTTGGTTAACAGGCTTACTGATGACCTGGACACAAGAGGTCCAATCGATTGTTTATGCCGTGGTACTGCTGGTCGGCTGCTATTTAGTGATGAGTGGCGATATGACCACCGGGGCACTCGTGGGGACGTCTATTCTCGCGTCACGGACCATCGCGCCGCTCTCACAAATTTCTGGCGTATTATCGCGTTGGCAATCCGCCAAAGTCGCCCGTAAAGGACTCGATGATTTAATGCAGCGCCCGATCGACGATCCTCTGGCCAGTAAACGTGTCCATAAATCTCATCTACAAGGCCACTACCAGTTGAAAAACGTCAGTTTTTACTATGACGAAGAAGAGAAAACAGAAGTGATCAGCCTTGCGCAACTCACCATTAAACCGGGCGAGAAAATTGCGCTACTGGGACGTAACGGGTCGGGTAAAAGTACCTTACTGCAATTGCTTGCCGCCATGCAGGAACCGCAGGCGGGCAGTATCTTGTTAGACGATATCGCGCTGGCACATCTTGATCCCGCCGATGTACGGCGTGATATGCAATTATTGACGCAGCACGCACGGCTATTTTTCGGTTCGATTCGCGACAATATTACGCTAGGTAACCCGTTGGCCAGTGACGAAGAGATCCATCATGCGCTGACCCTCAGTGGCGCGATAGACTTTGTGCGCAACCAAAAATTGGGCCTGAATGCGATGGTCAATGAAGGGGGCTTTGGCATGTCAGGAGGGCAACGTCAGGCATTGTTATTGTCGCGCGCTATATTGACCTCTCCCTCGATTCTGTTATTGGACGAACCGACGGCTTCCTTGGATGAGATGAGTGAACAGCATTTTATCCACGCGTTACGCCAATGGCTTAACCCGACTAAGACCTTAGTGATAGCGACCCATCGATTGGCCGCATTGGAACTGGTGGACCGGATTATCGTGCTCGAAAACGGTAAGATTATCAAAGATGGCCCGCGCGATGCCATTCTCCAACAGAGCGGGTTAGCCCGTCCGGCTTCCCCGACGCGTCGTGTGACCTTGCGCAATACCCCCCCTTCAGAGCAGGAGGCGAACTCATGAGTGAGTTAGGCAAATTTAACAGCCGATTACGTGAACCGAAACTGCCGCGTTCGACTTTAGTGGCCTGGAGCCTTTTTGCCTTGCTCTGTGTATTTATCACCTGGGCAAGCTTCTTTCACTTAGATGAAGTGACGACCGGCAACGGTAAAGTGGTTCCCTCCTCGCACGAACAAGTCATTCAATCACTAGAAGGCGGGATTGTGCATAAATTATTTGTGAAGGAAGGGGATATTGTTGAGCAAGGTCAACCGCTTGCCCAATTAGATCGAACTAAAACGCAATATAGTGTGATGGAGAGTGAATCTAGGCTGAATGCCGCGCTGGCGACGGCGGCGCGGTTGAATGCTGAAGTCAATGGCACACCTTTGACCTTTCCTCCAGAGATCATGAATGACAGTGGCTTGATTAAACAAGAAACCGCGCTGTATGAATCACGACGCGCCAGTTTAACGAAGGGGTTAGCGGGATTACGCGAAGGGGTGGTGTTAGTGCAACGGGAACTGACCATGACGCAGCCTTTGGTGAAACTGGGTGCGGCCAGCAACGTGGAAGTCCTACGCTTGCAGCGGCAGAAAAACGATCTCGAAAGTAAGATTACCGAGATGCAAAACCAGTATTACGTGAAAGCCCGTGAAGAGTTAGCGAAAGCCAATGAAGAAATTGAAGCGCAACGATCGGTCACGCGTGGGCGGGAAGACTCACTCACTCGCTTAACCTTTAATGCCCCCTTACGTGGCATTGTTAAAGATATTGATGTGACCACCGTAGGCGGCGTTATTCCACCCAATGGTAAGTTGATGACCTTGGTGCCGCTTGATGATCAAATGGTTATCGAAGCAAAAATCTCTCCCCGTGATGTGGCCTTTATTCATCCAGGCCAGAAAGCGATGGTAAAAATTACCGCTTATGATTACTCGATTTTTGGCGGATTACCGGGAGAGGTCACCATGATATCGCCCGATACGATTCAAGATGAGGTGAAACGCGATATTTTCTACTATCGCGTCTATATCCGTACGTCTAGCAATCATCTTGAAAATCGAGACCATAAGCAGTTCCCCATTTTTCCAGGGATGATTGCGACGGTCGATATCAAAACGGGTCATAAAACCGTGCTGCAATACTTAATTAAGCCTCTCAACAAGGCGAGAGAAGCGTTGCGCGAACGCTAAAACCTCCCAGGTCAGGTAAAAGGATTTACCTGACCGCCGTTGAAGATTTTCTTCTTATCACGGTAGTCTTGATTTAGGTCAAAAAATATCCATTTTGGCCAGTGTTATGTTGCCGACTTTAATTTTTTGTTATATTTTTACGCAAAATTTCACCTTTCTTTACGAATTGTTATTATACAGAGTCGAGTATGCCATCAAGGACGAAGACCTCTTTTTATACTGCAAAAATGATCACCGCCGGTTTGACAGGTTTCACCTCATTAGTTCACGCCGCTCCCTTTATCGACCAGCAACAGCAACATATCCAGACGCAGCAATCGGCAAAAGAAGCACAGTTAACCCCGGCAGCACCCGATATCTCTCTCGATAAGTCGCTACCCAAAAATGTCGAAGGCCCCTTTGTTCAGGAAAGTCCCTGCTTTGTTATAAAAAAAGTGAACCTGACTGGAACCGATTCCTTGCCTTGGTGGTTCAGGGCCAAGTCGATAGTGAATCAGGGGGTGGGGCACTGTCTTGGGGTGCAAGGGATCAATCAATTGATGGGGCGCTTACAAAACCGGTTAATTACCCATGGATGGGTGACGTCGCGGGTGTTGGTCCCCGCCCAAGATCTCAGTCAGGGTGAATTAACCCTGTCGATCGTCGCGGGGACGTTGGGCCAAGTTCGTTACACGTCAGGGTCTGACTCGCGTGCAGTACTGGGGAGTTCAGTGCCCGCCTCCTCTGAAAAATTATTGGACCTGCGCGATATCGAGCAAGGGCTGGAAAACCAACAGCGACTGCCCACTGTTGAGGACTCGATGGAAATTGTCCCGGGTGAGAAAGAAGGTGAGAGTGATGTGGTCATTACCCGTAGACAGTCGAAAATATGGCGTGTCAACCTTTGGGCCGACGACTCTGGAACCAAAAGTACCGGCCGCACGCAAGTCGGTGGGATGCTCGCCCTAGATAATCCTTTTGCACTGAGCGATTTACTCTACCTCTCTGCCAGCCATGATATTGGGTTTAAAGGGCATAAGCAGAGTAAAAATATCAATGGTCACTACTCGGTCCCGCTGGGTTACTGGTTGCTTGAGGTCACGGGCGGTGAATATGACTATGTCCAAAATGTAGCCGGGTATAACGGTGATATTCGCTACTCCGGTAAAAGTAAGAATCTTAATGTTGGCGTGAGTCGCGTTATCCAGCGTAACGCCAGCGGTAAAACCACATTACGCAGTAATTTGCTGATCCGTGAATTACAAAACTATATCGATCGTAGCGAAATCGAGGTACAACACCGGCGGACCAGTGCTTGGCAATTAGGCCTTGACCATCGGCATTATTTCGGCCCAATCACCCTTAATGGCAGTGTTAATTATCAACATGGAACGCGTTGGTTCGGCGCATTACCGGCCTACGAAGAGCACTATGAAGCGGGTTATCGCGCAACCGCGAAAAGTAAAATTTTCACCTGGAATCTTGGGATGGATTGGCCGTTTCAGGTGGCCGACCAGAACTTCCGCTACCAATTTACCTATCTTCGCCAACAGAGTTCTACGCCGTTAACCTCTCCCGATCAATTAGCGATTGGTAACCGTTGGACAGTTCGCGGATTTAACGGCGAACGAACGCTAAGCGCCAGCCATGGCTGGTATGTGCAAAACACACTTGCCTGGCAGACGCCGCTCCCAAATCAAGAACTCTATCTCGGCGCGGACTACGGTGAAGTGGGTGGACGCAGTGATGGTTCGACGCTGATTGGTCGACATTTAGCGGGAAGTGTTATTGGGGTGCGTGGCGCCTTGTCGAGCATGGGGGTGGGGTATGATCTCTTTGCCGGAACGCCATTGGCTAAGCCGAAGGGGTTCAAGACTGACAGGGTGACCTTTGGGTTTAGCCTTAATTGGCAGTATTAATACAGGGATGAATGATGAATAAGCACTGTTATCGGATCATTTTTAACCGTTGTTTGCAGAGATTAGTGGTGGTGTCAGAGTTGGCACGACGTGCGGGTGGCCCGTCGACGGACTGTCAACCTGCGCAACGCTCGATAATTGCGACACTTCGCCCGCTCACCTTTGCGCTGATCATGGCAGGGGGCGCGATCAGCGCCTCCACTCAGGCCGCAGGAATCGTCGCCGATCCGAATGCCCCGCAGGGTCAGCAACCGACGGTCCAACGAACCGGTAATGGATTGCCTCAAGTGGATATCCGAACCCCGAACAGCCAAGGGCTGTCTCACAATACGTATCGTCAATTTGACGTAGACGAACGTGGTGCGATTTTAAACAATAGCCAACATGCGACATCAACGCAGTTAGCGGGACAAGTTGCCGGCAACCCGTGGCTGGCGAAGGGCTCGGCCAAAGTAATCCTTAATGAGGTTAACAGTGCCAACCCGAGCCAGCTGCGGGGATTTATCGAGGTGGCGGGACACAAAGCCGATGTGATTATTGCTAACCCGGCGGGAATAAGTTGCAGCGGCTGTGGTGTGATCAACGCAGGGCGCAACACCTTAGCCGCCGGGCGAGTTCGGTTGGAGAATGGTCAGATCGCCGGATATGACGTCGACCGTGGACGAATTACCCTCAGTGGAGCAGGGATGAACGGCACGGGACAAGACTATACTCGGCTTATCGCTCGTGCGGTCGAGGTCAATGGTCGAGTGCAAGCGGGGGATCTCAAAGTCACTACCGGGCATAACCAAACCGATGCGGACGGCAACGTCGTTAAGGTAAAAAATGATGATCCTGCGGGACGCCCCACCTTTGCACTCGATACTGCTGCTTTGGCGGGAATGTATGCCAACCGTATTACGCTCGTGGGAACTGAGCAAGGGGTAGGGGTGCGTAACCGTGGCGAGATCGGCGCGGCACAAGGTCATTTCACCTTGGATGCCAGTGGTAAATTGACCAATACAGGTGTTGTCCAAGCTAAGCAAAACGTCGCCCTACACACGGCAGGAATGGATAACTCAGGGCAAATCGCTGCAGCGGGCAATATTACCGTTGCCAGCCAAGGTGATATCACTAATGCCGGGCAAATTCGTGCGCAAGGTGATCTGCAACTCTCAGCAAGCGGGAAATTAGTCAGTCAGTCCAGTTCGACCTCAGTGGCCGGGCATAATGCGACACTGCAAGCGAATATCCTCACTAACCAGCAGGGCAGCGCCTTAGGGGCAGGTATTGATGCACAAGGTCAGGCGACGGCCGCAGGCCAGCTTACCCTTAACGCCGCAAAACAGTTACAGAGCCACGGCACCCACCTCAGCCGTGATCAGATTATCCTCAAGGGTAAAGAGGTTGACCTAAGCGATAGCCAAACCCAAGCGAATCAGGTGATGGTAAAGGCTAGGGAAGGCGATTTACACCTTGACCGCGCGCAGCTTGCTGCCCAGCAGGCGACGCTGACCACGCCAGGTCAACTGACGAATCGGCAGGGAAAAGTGGTCGCACAGGCCCTGGATCTCACCGCGACGAAACGACTGGATAACCAAGGGGGCGCCATTATTTCACAAGGCCCTCAGGCGCTGACGCTGCATAGCCAGCATATCGATAACACGCAAGGCACCCTCGCCAGCGCGAGCGACCTTAGGCTAACCAGTCAAGATCTCGATAACCGAGGGGGCTTGGTACAAGCCGCAAACCGGTTGTCGGTTACGACTCAGGGCGGAACCCTTACTAACGCCGACACCCAAGCGGATAGCTTGGGCCTTAGAGCGGGTGGGTCGCTTGACCTACAGGCTCACACCATCGATAACCGCAACGGATTGATGGCTGCCAAAGCGATTACCGCGACAGGAGAACAGTGGGATAACCGTTTCGGGGAGGTCATTAGCGATCAGGATTTGGCGATTAACGCGAAACAACTCGCTAATCAGCAAGGCTTGCTCAGTGCTCAAACCGGGTCGCTCACTGTGAAGACGACAGAGGATCTGCACAATCAGAACGGAACATTGCAAAGCCAAGGTGCGCTGACGCTGACGGCGGATGCACTGAATAACGATCAAGGAAAGATTCTGGCCGCGCAGTCTGGCGTTACCCTTCACGCTAACGGTCACCTCGCCAACCACGCCGGACAAATATCGGCACGTGATCAGGTTAGCCTAAACAGTGCGAGTCTGAGTAACCAGCAGGGGCGTATTACCGCCGTTCAGGGGCCGTTAACCCTAAGCACGACCGGCGTAGTCGATAACCGTCAGGGGGTGCTACAAACGGGCGGCGGGTTCGCCGTCACAGCAGGGCAACTCACTAATCAAGGGGGTACGCTACAGTCGACGCAAGGCCAAGGGGCTTTACATCTCAACGAGAGCTTGGATAACCAGCAAGGTCTTATCAGTGCCGCCACCGATTTACAGATTGAGAGTGGTCAGCTTAGCAACCAACAGGGTGTGCTGATCGCCAAGACCCTTGATTTGCAGACATTAGCCTTAACGAACCAGGCAGGGCTGATCCAAGGGAGTGATCGACTCGCCATTAATACGCAGGGGCAAACGCTCACCAATCGCGACACGGATGGCTCGAGTCTCGGCCTACGCTCTGCAGGTCAGCTTATCCTTAACAGTGGCGAGCTAGACAATCATCAAGGGGTGGTCGCGGGCCGCGACCTCTCCATCAGCGCACAACACCTTGATAATCAACAAGGGTCTCTACTTGCCAGCGACACCAGCCAGTTAACCCTACAAGGCTTAGAGAACCAGCAAGGGTCAATACAGTCGGGGGGTGATACCTCGGTGAATCTGGGGCAAGGTGAATTCGCGAATCAGCATGGTCAACTGCTTGCCGGGGGCAGTCTTACTCTGCAAACGGGAGTGCTGAATAATCAACAAGGGCAACTGCAAGGCGCTCAAGGCCTGTCACTGACCGGCACACAACTCGACAACCAGGGCGGTAAAGTGCTGTCGGGTGCCGATCTCTCTACCTTGGTCGCCCAAGCGATTAACGATCAGGGTACGCTGTATGCCGCGGGCACTGCGCAGGTGACCGCCAGCGAGTCGGTCAGTAATCAGCAGGGGCTGATTAAGGCGGGAGAACAGCTCACGCTGTCCACTCAGCAACTGAATAATCAGCACACACGCGATGCAGGGCAGGGTATCGAAGCCCAGGACCTCAACGTCACCGCGGCGAATCTGGATAATCGTCAAGGCAGCTTACGAGCAGGCGAGTCACTGCACGCACAGGTAAGCGAGACCTTGGCTAACCAACAGGGGCTGATTTCTTCGCAGGGGCAGTTAACGCTAGGACAGCCGGGCAGTGGCTTGAGTTTGAATAATGACCAAGGCGATATTGTCGCCAATGGTGATGCCGTGCTCACACTTGGCCATTTCACACAGGTTGGCCGCGTGACTAGTGGCAATAACCTGAGTGTAGAGGTCGGCAGCGATTTTCAACAAGATGGCCAACTGGCGGCTGGAAACGACCTGCAGCTCAATACCGCGGGCCACCAACTGAACAATAGCGGTAGCTTGACGGCTGGCCAGCATCTGACGTTGACCAGTGATCGGCTCACTAACCAGCAGACGGGCGAGATCAACTCAGGCATCACCACAATCACTAGCCATTACCTAGAGAATCAAGGCTTAATCGACGGTGGGCAAGTGTTCCTGCACGCCGATGAGCTTCACAATCGTGGCACGGGAAGAATTTACGGTGATCGATTGGTCATCGATGCCCCGCTATTGACGAATGAGAGTCTCGAGAATAAAGCGGCAACCATCGCCGGACGGGAAAGTCTGCTGATCGCCACCGATCACCTCACTAACCAAGATAATAGCCTGATCTACAGTAACGGCGATCTTCAGATAGGCGGTGCCTTGGCTGCCGACGGCAGCCTGATGGGTCAGGCAACACAGGTTGATAACCTCAGTGCGACCATTGAGGCGATGGGAAGCTTAGGGATCTCTGCTAAGCAGATCGAGAACCGTGATACCCATTTAACGGTCAGCGATGATCTGCAAACGGTGTCGAGCCTTAATGATCTGGTCGAGATTGAGTTTTGTACCGGACGTAAATGGACAGATGCCTGCGGTCGCACCGATGGCGTGCATTATCGGTTTGATGCCACCATCGATAAATCCAAATCTCGCGACTATAAAGTGGTGTTTAACTTCGATGCGCAAGGGCGCAGTTATGCGCTGGATGCGCAAGGCAACCGCGTCAAATTTACCATTGATGGCAAAGAGGACTATCTCTATGTCTATCAGGATGCCAGGAATGGCATTATTTATTTCCACCAACCTGGCGTGACGGATGCGGGACGGCGATTTAACGTCTTCAATTTCGATCAGGTCACCAAAGCCCAAACGGTCAGCGATCAACAGAGCGCGATACTGCGTAGCGGTGGCGACTTAGTCTTAAACAGTGACTTACATAACAAAGATAGCCAAGTGGTGGCGGGGCAGGCGTTAGTCATCAATGGCGCGGTGAATAACGAGGAAACCGAGGTTAAGCAGACCCTCGAGCAGCAAGGTGAACGACTGGCGGGCGGCCGACGTAAACAGCATAAGCAGACGCGCTATGAAGGCCCTGAAGTCTATCAACCGCCGATCAGTGAGTTAACGGTGCCGCTGCATCTCACCGCACAGCTACAAGGTCAAGGCGCGGGGGCCGGGCAAACCATCGCCGCACAAGACGCGACCACCCAGGTCACGGGGGCGTCGAATTTGCTGGCCAATGTCGCCTTGGCACAACAAGACCATCAAGACTTAGTGACCGACGTGACCCTACCGGCACCGGTCGATGCCTCGACACAACTGGCAGAGACCCCTTCTTCGGGGAATTGGGTCATCCGCACCACCAGTGTACCGGTGAGCTTACCCACTACGAGCCTCTACCAGCTTCATCCTGGCACCGACAGTCAGTATCTGGTTGAAACCGACCCGCAATTTACGCGGGGGAAAACCACGGTGAGTAGCAGTGATATCTATCAAGACCAGCTTATCAAGCGATTAGGCGATGGCTATTACGAACAATCCTTGGTGCGTGAGCAGATTGTGAAAGCGACTGGACAACGGTTTTTAACGGGTTATAGCAATGATGAAGCGCAATATCGTGCGCTGCTCACGAGTGGTAAAGCCTTTACCGAGCGCTTTGGTATCGCCCCGGGGACGGCATTGAGTGCGGAACAGATGGCACAGATGACCAGCGACATGGTGTTGATGGTCAATGAGCGTGTCACCTTATCCGATGGCACGACCCAACTGGTGGCCGTCCCTAAACTCTATGCCCGAGTCGACAAGGATCAGTTAAGTGGCAAAGGTGCCTTGCTGTCGGGCAATGCCGTTCAGATCACCACGGCACAGGATCTGCTCAATAGCGGTACCATCGCTGGGCGCGGGCTGACCGCGATTTCGGCCAGCAATCTACTCAACCTAGGTGATATTAGCGGCAACACCACCCAGTTGCTGGCGAGTAACGATATTATCAATCGTGGCGGCCAGTTGTTAGGCGGCGATCAACTTACCTTACAGGCGGGTCATGACATCCTGAGCCAAACCGAGAGCTTCCAACGGGGGAGTGAGGCATGGACCGGACGCCAAGCCGGGATAGCGGTCACGGGCCAACAGGGACAATTAACGTTGCAAGCCGGACATGATATTCAGCTGACCGCTAGCGCCCTCAGTAATCAGGGGAGCGACAGCACGACGCGCGTGATCGCCGGTCATGACCTGAACCTTGATACGGTAAAACAGAGCCACGCGACGGATTACACCCGCGGTAAAAAAGATTATGACCGCAGCCTAGAGACCCATGAACAAGGCTCCGTCATCAATGCCGGGGGCAGTTTAACGATGCAAGCCGGGAACGATATGACCTTGCGCGCCGCAGAAGTGACTGCAGGGGGTGACGCGACACTGACGGCGGGTCACGATTTGGCGCTACTCAGTGGTCAGGATAGCTGGGATCAGTCGACCTATATGAAAACCAAAAAACGTCATGGTTTATCCAAAACCACGACGGAGGTGGCTACCAGTACCCATCAGATCAGCGCGGTAAGCAGTTCGGTGTCCGGTGATCAGGTGACGCTCCTCGCGGGTCATGATCTGCGCTCAGAAGCCAGTAATATTGTGGGCGACAACGCCGTTAAGCTACTGGCGGGCAATGATGTGGTGATCACGACGGCCGAAGAGTCCGATCACTCGACCAGTATGACCAAGAAGAAGAAATCGGGGCTAAGTGGCACCGGTGGTATCGGCTTCACTGTCGGCACCTCATCCCAAAAAACGGACCAAGACGACCGCAGTAATGTACAAAAAGGCAGTGTGGTCGGTAGCAGTCAAGGTAACGTTACGGTGACGGCCGGTAATCAGGTGACCCTGCATGGCAGTGATCTGCTGGCGGGCCAAGATATGTCGATAAGCGGCAAGCGTATCGATATCAGCGCGGCAGAAAATAGCCATACCGCCCTCACCAAAACCGAGCAGAAGTCGAGTGGATTAACCCTAGCGTTGAGTGGCGTGGTGGGAAGCGCCTTAAACACGGCAACACAGCAGGCCCATTCGGCGACTAAGGAAGATAATGGACGGCTGGCGGCGTTAAAAGCGACCCAATCAGTATTAACGGGTTACAGCGCTAAACAAGCCAGTGAACTTAATGATCTACAGCAAACACCGAAGGACGCCATGGGGGTTAACCTCTCCTATGGTAATCAACGCGCCCACTCCGAGCAGAAAGTCGTGCAACAGACGCACGCCGGTAGCCAGCTCACCGCTGGGCGCGACCTAAGGTTGCAGGCCACCCAAGGTGACATCGATATTGCGGGCAGCCAGCTGAAAGCCGGACGTGATACAACGCTGAGCGCCGCACAGGATATTCTGCTGCACTCCAGCCAAGACAGTGAAACCCTGAGCGGTAACAATAGCAGCCATGGCGGGTCGCTAGGTGTCGGCATAGGTGCCAGCGGCAATAGCGCCGGGATTAGCATTTCTGCCAGCGTCAATGCCAGCAAAGGTAAGGAGAACGGCAGTTCTCTGACCCATCAAGAGACAACGCTGGACAGCGGCGGCCAAGTCACCTTACACAGCGGTCGCGATACCACCTTAACCGGCGCGCAAGTTAACGGTGAGCGGATTGTGGCGGAGGTTGGTCGCAACTTAACGCTGACCTCTGAGCAAGACAGCAACCGCTACGACTCCAAGCAACAAAGCGCTAGCGCAGGCGGCAGCTTTACCTTTGGCACCATGACCCCTTCAGGCAGCCTAAATCTTAGCCAAGATAAGATGCACAGTGCCTATGACAGTGTGCAAGAACAGACTGGCCTGTTTGCGGGCAAAGGTGGCTTTGATGTGAAGGTCGGTGAGCATACCCAGCTTAATGGTGCGGTGATTGGCTCGACTGCCAGTGCCGAGCATAACCGCTTAGAGACCGGCACCCTAGGGTTTAGTGATATCGATAACCAAGCGGGCTATAAGGTCGAACACCAGAGCGTAGGCGCAAGCACTGGCGGCGGCATGGCGAACTTTATCGGTAATCTTGCTAATGGATTGGCCGTTGCGGGCAATAAGGAAAAAAGCGACAGCTCAACCACCCATGCTGCGGTGAGCGAGGGCACGATAGTGATCAACGACACCGCCGAGCAGCAGCAGAATGTCGATGACCTTAGCCGTGATGTTGAACATGCCAACCAGACGCTTAGCCCGATATTCGATAAGGAGAAAGAGCAGCAACGGATGCAGACGCTGCAGCTAATCGGTGAGGTCGGTAACCAAGCCGCCGATATTGCGCGTACGCAAGGGGATATCGCAGGGTTTACCGCCGCCAAAGCCAAGTATCCCACCTATACCGATAAACAGCTGCGTGAGACAGTAGAGTTCAAACAAGCCAGCCAGCCATTTGGTACAGGCAGCGCCATACAGCAAGCCATCACCGCCTCAACCGCCGCGATACAGGGGTTGGCGGGTGGCGATATTGCTAAGGCGTTAGCAGGGGCGAGTGCCCCTTATTTAGCCGAGGTTATCCATCGCCAAACGACCTCTGCCAACGGAGAGGTAAATAAAACCGCCAACCTGATGGCGCATGCGGTAGTGAATGCAGCGTTATCCTTGGCGAAAGGTGAAAATGCGTTAGCGGGAGCCAGTAGTGCGGTGACCGCCGAGGCGGTGGGGATGATTTCGCAAGCCTATTATGGTAAAAAAGCTTCTGAGCTTAGTGAAGATGAGAAACAAAAAGTCAGTGCATTAGCCAGTTTAGCCGCAGGATTAGCGGGTGGATTGGTGGGTGGCGATACGGCGAGTGCAGTATCAGGGATGCAGACCGGGAAGGTGACGGTTGAGAATAATTATCTGAATTCAAACGAGGTGATTCAGCTCAATAAAGAGCTTGAGAGTGCTGCTAAAAATGGCACCGATAAGCTCGAAGTTTATGAAAAATTTGCTGAGATTAGTCAAAAGAATCGCGAAGAGGCAGTTGCTAAAAGCTGCTCAGGTGATCCATTCTGTGCAAGTGGTGTATTAGCTGAGGCTGAAGCAGGAACAGATGTTGCGACCAGTTTAAGGCGATTGCCGATCTTCTCAAGTTTGAGTAGTGACGATTTATCGCAGTTGGATAGATTTGTACTGGCAGAAAATGAAGAAAGCGCGAGAGCGATTTATCAATCACTGCCGGAATACGTAAAGGTTGCGCTCTATACCAAGGAAGCGGGTGAAACGATAGGGTTTGGTGCTGCAGTCGGTGGGAAAGGCTTATCGGCGCTGGGTGTTATTGGGAAGGGCTCGAAACAGTCTTATCAGCCCAACCAAGGGGCTGTGGGGAATATGGGAGAATTCTTTCGGCAGCCAGGTTTTGGTAGCCAAATGAAAGAGACTGCTCAGAAAACAAGTCAGGTCTTTCAAGGGCAAAATGTTTTCAAAGCGAAAAAACCTGTCGGAGATTATATTGCAAAAGGTGATAAGTACTATCTTGATGGGATGCATAAAAACCACATTGAAGTTTTTGATAGTACAGGAACAAAAGTTAAAGCCGTTCTTAATCTTGATGGTTCTTTTAATGATGCAAAAACTAAAGCAGCTAAAGCTGAAGGTAGAAGGTTGCCAAAATGATTGATATTAATAAGTTGGATAAATTTAAGGATATTTATTTAAATTTATTAAAACATAAGTTAGGGAAAGGTCTTGATGAGGATGAACTATATTTAGCTGAGGATTATTCGATTGTAGAAAGTCTAGAGAGGAATATGAGAAACATTAACTCAACAATAGAGTTATTTTTTAAGGCAAATGAAAATAAAGATGAGCTAGCTATGCAAGCAGCATTGTTACGTATATCAACATTTTTATCGGGAATGTCTGGCGTTTTTGAACAAACAAAAGACGACATTGATCGTTACGCCAAAATTCCTAGTCTGGATGATTTTCCTGAGAACTATAAAATACCAAAATATTATAATTATCCCTGTAAATGAAAATTAATCTCAACCCTTGGGGGTGGGACTTTCATTTTAAGTCTCAGCATAGAGATGCTTTAGATAGCGTCATATCACCTCACTGGGCTTTGGCTTCGATACTGCTGCCGATTTATCGGTAACCAAGCAGCTGATATCGAGCGAACGCAAGGGAAGATAGCAGGACTTAATCCTCCATGGGGGTTAACCTCTCCTATGGTAATCAACGCGCCCACTCCGAGCAGAAAGTCGCGCAGCAGACGCACTCGGGTAGCCAGCTCACCGCTGGGCGCGACCTAAGGTTGCAGGCCACCCAAGGGGATATCGATATTGCGGGCAGCCAGCTGAAAGCCGGACGTGATACAACGCTGAGCGCCGCACAGGATATTCTGCTGCACTCCAGCCAAGACAGTGAAACCCTGAGCGGTAACAATAGCAGCCATGGCGGGTCGCTAGGTGTCGGCATAGGTGCCAGCGGCAATAGCGCCGGGATTAGCATTTCTGCCAGCGTCAATGCCAGCAAAGGTAAGGAGAACGGCAGTTCTCTGACCCATCAAGAGACAACGCTGGACAGCGGCGGCCAAGTCACCTTACACAGCGGTCGCGATACCACCTTAACCGGCGGGCAAGTTAACGGTGAGCGGATTGTGGCGGAGGTTGGTCGCAACTTAACGCTGACCTCTGAGCAAGACAGCAACCGCTACGACTCCAAGCAACAAAGCGCTAGCGCAGGCGGCAGCTTTACCTTTGGCACCATGACCCCTTCAGGCAGCCTAAATCTTAGTAAAGATAAGATGCACAGTACCTATGACAGTGTGCAAGAACAGACTGGCCTGTTTGCGGGCAAAGGGGGCTTTGATGTGAAGGTCGGTGAGCATACCCAGCTTAATGGTGCGGTGATTGGCTCGACTGCCAGTGCCGAGCATAACCGCTTAGAGACCGGCACCCTCGGTTTTAGCGATATCGAAAACCAAGCGGCCTATAAGGTTGAACACCAAAGCGTGGGGGCAAGCACGGGCGCCGGGAGCGCCGGTAACTTTATCGGTAATCTTGGCAATGCCCTGGCCATCGCCGGTAACAAAGATAAAAACGACAGCTCCACCACCCATGCTGCGGTCAGCGATGGCACGATAATTATCAACGACACCGCTAAGCAGCAGCAGAATGTCGATGTCCTTAGTCGAGATGTGGCCCATGCGAACCAGACGCTTAGCCCGATATTTGATAAGGAAAAAGAGCAGCAACGAATGCAGACGCTGCAGCTAATCGGCGAGGTCGGCAACCAAGCCGCCGATATTGCGCGTAAGCAAGGGGATATAGCAGGGGTTAAGGCACAGTCAGATCCGGCAGCCTTAGAGGCGGCACGTGCAGAGTTGATGGTTAATGGCAATAGCCATCCGACCGCTGAACAAGTAGCCAAACAAGCTTATCAAACCGCGCAAGGCGCTTTTGGGACAGGCAGCAGCCTTCAGCAAGCCATCACCGCCTCAACTGCTGCAATACAGGGGTTAGCGGGGGGCGATCTTGCTAAGGCCTTAGCGGGCGGTGCCGCACCCTACATAGCCGAGGTTATTCATCGCCAAACGACCTCTGCCGACGGTGAGGTAAATAAAACGGCCAATCTTATGGCGCATGCGGTGGTGAATGCGGCATTATCCCTGGCTAAGGGTGAAAATGCCTTAGCCGGAGCCAGTAGTGCGGTGACCGCAGAGGCGGTGGGGATGATTTCGCAAGCCTATTATGGTAAAAAAGCTTCTGAGCTTAGTGAAGATGAAAAGCAAAAAGTCAGTGCCTTAGCCAGTTTAGCCGCAGGGTTAGCGGGCGGACTGGTGGGCGGCGATACGGCGAGTGCAGTATCAGGGATGCAGACCGGGAAGGTGACGGTTGAGAATAATAATTTATCAGCCGTAGCACGACTCGGCGTTACAGCATGTGCTGAAGTCGCCGCATGTCGAAATATGGTCGTGGAGAAAGGGCTCGGTGCATTACTGGGTATCGGAGCAGCAAAAACCGCGCTAGACAACCTTTCGTCATCTGAACGGGATTATGTCTTTAGCGTAGCAATGTCTGGTAAGGCTGATCTGATAGAACAACTGACCCCGGAACAACGGGCTGCCTATAATTATATGATAGGGCAGGATCAAAAAGGCTTAATCACTGTCTTCCCGATACCGGATAGAGAATTGACAGACGGTAAGTTGATTAATCCGGGTCATAGCGACCAGCAAGGGATAGTCAATACGGGTAACAATCAGCCCTTAGAATCAGGCCCGACACATACAGGTAATAGTGATGGTTTAGCAAATACGGGTGGCACGAGTACAGTAACGCCGCTTCCGGATGGGCCAAGTAAGGATGATTTGGCTTATCAATCTATAGATTCTCGACCCGAAAACATGTCGCCTAGTGGGTCAGGAAGATCAGGTGCATTCAATGAGGCGAAAAGAAAATCAGGAATACCCACGTCTCGCCAGCCAGATAGGGTAACTGAAAATTATGATCGTCGAGGAAATAAGCAACCAGGAAAAGTGTATGAATTTGATGTGATTAATCTGCAAGGAAAGCCTGAAACTATAAAAATCAGATATGATGCTAAAGGGCATTTCTTTGGTGACAACGATTCACAAAATAGAGGCCCACACTTCAATGATGCAGAAGGAAATCACTATGATTACTAGAAACGTTAGAATGCGTAGTACTGACGATATTGGCATTGAAAATGACGTGTGTAACTTTAAATTCCTTCGTGATGTACATTATCCCTCTGTCAGTTTTGAGGCATTATTTCTTAATCGTGAAGAAGGATTTTACGAACTAATACAAAACATTATCAGTTTATCTGATACGGAACAATCTCAGTACATTATGATTTGCTATAGCGAACTTGATACCTTAATTCCAAATACGAAGTTGAATCGTTATAAAGGATTTTGGAAATTACAATCATCAAATGAAAATGGGTTTGATTGGCTTAAAAATAAGCATGATTTTCTTTCGGAGATAGACGGTAAAATAAAATTAAGCGGTTATGCTTTAGCAAGTGATTACGATCTTAAAAAAATAATATCATGCTTCTCTTACAAGAAAATGAGTTTTTATACTTATTTGAATAAAAAAAATTTTGATGAAAAAATTCTATCAAATATTATTAGTTTAGGTGATTACAAAGACGTGATTATGTACTTCCTAAAGTGTGAGGGACTAGTTTTTTTTCTTCTTGGTGATGAAGACTATAAAAGCTCTGAAGTGGTCGTTATTAGTAATAACTCTAGTTTGAAAGAGATTCGCCAAAAAGCTAAAATTCTATGTTGTTGAGAATAACTGGCTGAGTGTGGATGAAGCCGAGCGTAAGAAAGCACTGGAGCAGAAACGCGATATTCTTAAACAACCGTTGACATCTGCAGAAGATAAAGAGCTGGCCGGAATAAAACAGACGGATAAAGACCGTGGCCAGGCCATTAAAGACATATGTACACAAGGCAACAAAGGCAGTTCTGCCTGTAGTGGACTGGTTAATGAAGCGCAGTCTGCGTTAGCAAAATATGGCGATATGGTCAGTTACTCGCTGATTTACAGAGGTCTGTACCCACAGGATGCTGCGAATCTTGAAAGCATACTGAAAGGGTTAGATCCTGACAGCATTACTTGCGATGTGGTGATCAAAGGTATCGTTGACGCTAACGGAGGTAAGCTGAGCTGGTCGGATGTTGAAACCCGCTATGATGCCATGACGATATCAGTGGAAATCGTCCGAGCCCTGGTAGGGGGAAAAGGTAAAGCGCCCGACAAATTGGAAATAGCCGGGAAAGTTCCTCATGTTAATCCAGACACTAAAATTGCAACGGGCCAAACGGTCGGAGCCTTTGAAAAAAGCCTTGCTAGTCTCCCTCCTAGAGAGCGTGTCGCAATTGTAAAACAGGCTGCTCCGAAGGCAGCAGCTGAGCACGGTATGGTGAAAGATAATCTACTGACTAAAAAGAACGGTGGGCGTGATGTGTACCGCGGTCAGGATGGAAATCTCTATGCCCTTGATACGCAGCACGGACGGTTCGAAGTGGTCAGCCCAAAAGGTAAGCATTTAGGCGAAGTTGATTTTTCTATGCAAAAAATACCTAACAGCATAGATAAGTCAGGCGGTCATGATTTAAAGGTAAAATAATGAAACTTATTGATTATAAGAATAAATCTATCAAACGAGGAATTGTCTTTAGGCTACCAGCTGTCTGGCCATATGAAGAATGGGTTGATTTTATGGTTATAGATTTATTCGAAACCCATGGATTAGTTGTATCTTCTGGTCACAAAGCTGGCCTAATTTTAATATCTTTACCAATCGAAAGTATGTCAACTGAAGGTAGAGCATTGAGTACAGAATGGGTTATTACCAATTGGGCCAAGTGGATTTATCCAGAATGTAATGTTGAAAATGTTAATATCCTTGATGAATATGTAGCAACTCCCATTACGTAACTAAAAATCCCGGCCACCGAGCCGGGATCTTTTTACTGACTAATCACTCCCCAACTAGCCGTATAATCAGCTCTCCCTGCTGACAACTCACTTCAATCTTCTTGCCCGTCTCAAATCCCAGCTCCCACATCCAGTAGCCCTTAAGGATAATCGATGGTGAAGGCCGATGTTTAATGTGATCCCGAACATATCCTACGGTATAACGCTTTGATTGAGTTGTGGGTATGCCTGTGTCTGGCTTCTTTGCTATGCATTGGCGACTACCGGCAACAAAGAAAAAGCGACAGCTCAACCACCCATGCTGCGGTGAGCGAGGGCACGATAGTGATCAACCACACCGCCAAGCAGCAGCAGAATGTCGATGACCTTAGCCGTGATGTTGAACATGCCAACCAGACGCTCAGCCCGATATTCGATAAGGAAAAAGAGCAGCAACGGATGCAGACTCTGCAGTTAATCGGTGAGGTCGGTAATCAAGCCGCCGATATTGCGCGTACGCAAGGGGAGATAGCAGGACTCAAGGCACAGTCAGATCCGGCGGCCTTACATGCCGCACGTGCGTTAGGATGGCTGAACCGTTATTTACAGCAGGTTCGCCCAGACAACCTAGCACTACCAGACTGTCGGGCGATGTTCCTGGCAATGGATGGACTGGCAGGGTTAACGGCGAATGGGATTACCCTGGCGGTCGTGCCTTGCCTGAGCGCGGCGGGAATAGAGAAAGGGAGTTGTCAGCTGTTCCGTCATGCGACGGCAACGCAGAGGCTGGAGAACGGAGCAGACCTGAGATGGATCCAGGCGATACTGGGACATAGAAGCGATCTATACGCAGGTGAGCATCCGTGCGTTGCAGATGGTGCATGGAAGTATGCATCCGGCGGAGCAGACCGACAAATAACACACGAAATAGATAAAAGATAATGATAATGTATATACTTAGTCAGTACTTAACCGGGACAGGAGAAAGAACGATGCCTAAAGAAGCGGTGTTCACAATGAAGCTTGAAAGTTCTCTTCGGGAAGACTTTATCGCCGCAGCGAAAGCAAGTGATAGACCGGCCTCTCAGGTAATACGTGAACTGATGCGGGAATACATCCGACGACAGAGCGAGAGTAAGGCGTATGATGCATTCTTGGAACAGAAAGTAGAGAGAGGGCGTCAGTCCATCATGTTGGATAAAGGAATGGATAACGAAGAGGTTGAAAGGCTGTTCGTAGAAAGGCGAGCCAGAGCATCAGGTAAAACATGAAGGTACGTTGGGTGCCGGAGGCACTGGACGATCGTATAGCGATATGGGATTACCTAGCAGAAAGAAACCCACTGGCGGCAGCAGAGATGGATCAGCGGTTCAGTGAGTCAGCGAATCTGCTGACAGAACAGCCACTGATGGGTGCAGCGGGGAAAATAGCCGGCACACGGGAGCTAATACCACATGATCATTATAGGCTTGTGTACCAGTTAGATGAAAAAACGGATACTGTCTGGATAGTGACGTTGATCAACACAGCCCGATGTTGGCCACCGGTATCGCCGGACGATCTGTAAGCCCTCTGTTTGGGTCTGTCGCGCGCCCGGCAGAGCGGGCCGTCCTTGACGCAATCCTGTTCCGTGTGCGTGGGGGTAAATGGCCGCTGTTCGGCCATTCAATATAATGTGCGGGTATTATGCGAAGCTCGCCGTTGTGCTCTCTGCACACCTCAGTCGCGTTATGCGCTCGTATGTGCATAATACACATTATGTCTTGCGCCCCAGCGTGCGGCACTGGGTGCGGTCGCCGTCCTTGGCGGCTTGCTGTCCCTTCCTCGTGTTCAGCCAACATCCATAAGGCAGATCGGCCTTCAGCCTCCGCTTAAGGACGTTATGCCCGCCCGCTGCATATGTCTACGGTGGCTCGCAGTCGTTCCTGCTTGCTCGTTCCCGACTTGTCAGGTTACTTGACTCATCCCGAGGCTCGCCCTTCGGGCCAGCGCAAGCGCTGTTCTGACCTGCGGTCAGGCCGCCCCTGCCCCAGTGTGGCGGGGTCATGCCTACTCAACGTCCGGTTATGAAGTCGTGCCACAGAGCGAAAAGGGTGCTAGCGGGCTCTATGCCCCCCGCACGTGCTAAACCCACGTTCCCCGCTCAAGCAAGCTGAGCCGTGCTCACGAGTTGCGGCTAAAAACGAATAATGACAGGGACAGCAACGTTGTTAAAATGGCCGAGTACAGGCGTGATGCCAGGGCAGGGCGGTAGCGTCTCCGAGGCTGAAAAAGCGCGTCGGGGCAAAAATAGTTGGCGTAGCAACTACATAGCGTAGCAATGTCCGGCAAGGCTGAACTGATAGAACAATTAACCCCGGAACAACGGGCTGCCTATAATTATATGATAGGGCAGGATCAAAAAGGCTTAATCACGGTCTTCACTAAACCGGATAGAGAACTGACAGACACTAAGTTCATTAATCCGGGTCATAGCGACCAGCAAGGGATAGTCAATACGGGTAATAATCAGCCCTTAGCGTCAGGTCCGACACATACAGGTAATAGTGATGGTTTAGTCAATACGGTTGGAACGAGTACAGTAACGCCGCTTCCGGATGGGCCAAGTAAGGATGATTTAGCTTATCTAGATAGACCTGCAAACTTATCACCTCAAGGTTCAGCAAGAGCAGGAGCATTCAATGAGGCTAAAAGGCAATCGGGTATTCCTGTTAGCCAAAGTCCGAGCAATGTATATCCAAATGTTGATAAGCGGCTAAACCCCCAGCCTGGTTATATTTATGAATTTGATGTGCCTAAACCAGGCGGTGGAAAACAGAAAGTATAATACGGGACGATGCCGGTGGGCATTTCTTTGCTGACGACCCTAGCCAGAATCGAGGCCCACACTTTAACGACGAAAAAGGTAACCATTATGACTATTAGCCATGTCAAACGTTATGCTGAAGATATAAGTGTTAAAAATGACATTTATAATTTCAATGAACTATTGCCTAATGTAGTTGGTCTATCGGCTATAAGTTGGGAGTGGCCCGGTTAATCTAGAAGAAAATATGGCGAGCAGTTATTGAAAGAAATGTATATTACTATTAATAACAACATTAGTGATGGCAATCATTCAATGGTGCAGTTGGTTCCAGAACAACCTGATACTAAAATAGTTAATTATAAAAAAACTTGGGGCTTAATTAAAAATTCAGGAGTGCAAATAGATCTGTTCAAAAAAAGGAATCTTTTACCGATAGTGGTATTTCAGGGTTGGTATTAACTGGTTATGGTTATATTCCTACCGCTTTGGAAGGCGAGGTTCAGAAATTAATAAATTTAGAAGAGAACATATTTTTTCGACTATTCCGCCAGAATTCGACGCTAATGTTGTTCCTCAAGTAAAAAGACTAATAAAATGGCTCCATAGTATTTTTAACAATGATGGAATTGTTCTTTTTCTCTTAGGTAGGTTTGATGAAAACGATGCTGAGGTTGTCGCTGTAGGCAGGAAGTCTGTTATAGATAAAATTGTATAGTGCTTATTGTTGTTGAGAATAATTATCTAAGCCAGAAACAGCAGGCACAGACGCAGGAAGAGCTGGCAGAATATCAGAGCGTGGCCTGTAAAGCCCAGACACAGGCGAAAAGGACGGCTATAGATTTGGGACAGGACAGCAGCTTCGCGGCGGGAATGGCGGCGGGGGTTCCGGCAGGGCTGTATGACGCGGTGAAGCAGTCTTATATCGACCGCATTGACCAGATGGAGGCGGAGTACCAGAAAGCCGGGGCCAGCGGCTCGTTTAATGCGGGTTTGAAGGCGGTAAGCTGGTCACCGATATAGCCAGTCTGCGGATGGCGGTGCCGGAATGGTGAAAGGTGGTGCGATCCTGACGGAGAAGGTTGTTGCCAAGGTTGTCTCGAAAACCGGGACGGCTATACCTGACATGCCGCCATCAGCTTGGAAATCCGGTGAAGGTGAATCACTCTGGCGGTCGTGCCTTACCTGAGAGCGGCGGGAATAGAGAAGGGAAGCTGTCACCTGTTCCGCCCCGCGATGGCGACGCAGATGCTGGAGAACGGTGCAGATCTGAGATGGATCCAGGTGATGCTGGGGCATCGAAGCGTGGAGAGTACGCAGATCTCTACGCAGGTGAGCATAAAAGCGCTTCAGGCGGTGCATGGGAGTACGCACCCGGCGGAGCAGCGGGAAGAAGAAAAGCCTGACAGGTAAAAAAATAAAGGTCATAATGACACCACGAACGACACCACAGAAAGGAGTGTAGGATGAGCACAATCCACTTCAGAATAGACGATGAAACGAAGCGCCTAGCGATGCAGGCAGCAGAACGTCAGAAGAGCAGCCTGACTGAACTCATGCGCCAGCGAGCCGAAGAACTTGCAGCAGAAGAACGGCAGTATCAGGATAGTGAGCACGATGTCTGGCTGGAACAGCAGATAACGCAGGCGTTCAGTCGCTATGATGCAAGTGAAAGCCAGTTCATCAGCGATGATGAGATGACCAGCCACATGGATGAACTGAAAGCGCAGGCAGCGCGAGGTAAGCTGTGACATCAGACGTTCAGTGGGAGATCCAGGCAAAGGCAGACAGAGAAGCGATCTTCCGCTATCTGTATCAGGAAGCCGGGCTGTCGGTAGCCAGCTCGGCAGATGACAGGCTTGTCAGCATGGTTCATATCCTCAAGGAAAACCCGCAGGCAGGCGTTAAGGCCGGGAAAACTGCGAAACAGCGTAAGCTGGTTGTTCCCCGCTTCCCGTTCATCATCATCTATGTTGCAGAAGAAACCGTGGTTCGTATCCTACGTGTGCTGCATACATCCCGCAAAATAGCAGGCCGTTACAACAGAAGTTAGCGGAACCTTCTGTAAGCTGGGTCTGTCTCGTGCCCGGCAGAGCGCGGCGTCCTCGCCGCTTCCTGCCGCCATCACCTACCGAGTGCGCGGGGGTAAATGGCTGCCCGGCGGCACGGGTAACCTGCCATATAGTGGTACGGAATGGTCGCTGTTCGGCCATTCAACATAATGTGCGGGTATTATGCGCACTCTAGCTGTACCAGACTGTCGGGCACTGTTCCTAGCGATGGATGGCTTGGCTGGGTTTACGGCGAACGGTATCACCTTAGCGGTCGTGCCTTACCTCAGAGCGGCGGGAATAGAGAAGGGGAGCTGTCACCTGTTCCGCCACGCGATGGCGACGCAGATGCTGGAGAACGGCGCAGATCTGAGATGGATCCAGGTGATGCTGGGGCATCTAAGCGTGGAGAGTACGCAGATCTCTACGCAGGTGAGCATAAAATCGCTTCTGGCGGTGCATGGGAGTACGCATCCGGCGAAGCAGCGGGAAGAAGGATACAGTGACAGTGTTGATATCTAAACACGGAGTGTTACACTGTATGTACTATGTAACACATAAGGAGGATCCCATGCGCGAAGCCACATTCACCTTCCGCGTTGATGAAGCGCTTAAATCTGAGTTCACCACAGCGGCAAAGGCCAGTGACCGTACCGGAGCCCAGCTGTTGCGGGACTTTATGAGAGAGTTCATAAGAAAAGAGCAGGAAGCAATGGAATATGATGCCTGGTATCGTCAGAAAATCGAAGCAGGTCGGACCGCAGTGGCGGAGGGGCGGACGATACCAGCAGAAGACGTTGAAGCTGAAGCAGTAGAATGGAGAAAAAGCGTTCTGAGCAGAGTAAGCAACAGCGGAGCATGAAGTTAATCTGGACAGAGATGTCCAGGGATGACCGCAGGGCCATCCGGGAATATATCGCGCTGGATAATCCAGTTGCCGCTGTTGAGCTGGATAAACAGCTATCAATCAGGGCTGATCAGCTAACAGAACAGCCGGAGAGTGGACGACCGGGTCGAGTTGCCGGTACGCGGGAACTGGTTATACATCGGCATTATGTTATCGTGTATGAAATCGTTGCAGCGGCAGTGTATATACTTCGGGTGTTACACCCATCCAGACGCTGGCCATAGTACCTGATGTCGAACCAGAGCCGCCGGACAGTCCGTAGCTCTCTGTGAGTTGAGTTGCCCTATGCCCGGCAGAGCGCGCCGTCCTTGACGCCATCCCCCTATAAGCACGAAGATAAATGGCCGCCTAACGGCAAGGATACCCCGCTATAGAGTGTTACGGCGTGGCTACTACCCAGCCGTCCCACCAACGCAGAAACGCTCGGATGAGCTCGATAGAGTACTAATATATAAAGTTAATCTTCGTGAAGGATACTTTTATCAATTTGTCTTACCCATCACGCTTTTCGGTTAATAACCCGATTATCCATATTAACGTCACGATTATCCTGACAACCTCTCTAATCTAGGACGATACTCAGCGCTATAGCAAACCTTTAAACACCTTTTATGCCCATCAATATGGAGATAATTCCCATGAAGGAAGGTCAATTGTCGTTCAGAGAGAAGGTTGCGTATGGCATGGGGGATGCAGGTTGCAATATGATTGGCGGTGCAATCATGCTTTTCCTCAACTACTTCTATACCGATATCTTCGGGCTAACGCCGGCAATGGTGGGCATATTACTGCTATCGGTACGGGTGATTGATGCGATTATTGATCCGATGATGGGAGCGATTGCTGATCGGACGACCAGTCGCTGGGGACGGTTTCGACCTTATTTATTATGGGTGGCGCTGCCCTATGCGCTATTTAGTGTCGTGATGTTCACGACGCCAGATTGGAGTAAAGAGAGTAAAATTATCTACGCGTTTGTCACCTATTTCCTGATGTCAGTGACCTATACGGCAATCAATATTCCTTACTGCTCGCTGGGTGGCGTAATTACAGCAGATCCTTATGAGCGGGTGGCGTGTCAGTCTTATCGCTTTTTTATGGTGGGTATTGCAACGCTTATTTTATCCTCCACACTATTACCGATGGCGGACTTTTTTGGTGGGGGTGATAAGGCTCGCGGCTATCAAATGTCGATGGGTGTCATGGCGATTATTGCCCTATTTATGTTCCTGTTCTGCTTCACCTTTGTTAAAGAGCGCATTGAACCGGCGATCCCCTCGAAGCATGCGTTAAAATCCGATTTAAAAGATATTTGGAAAAACGATCAATGGGTCCGCATTTTACTGCTGACTTTTTTTAACGTCTGCCCAGGTTTTATTCGAATGGCGGCGACGATGTACTACGTGACTTGGGTTATGGAGAAGTCGACGTCTTTCGCCAGTCTATTTATCAGCCTAGGTGTTATCGGTATGATGCTTGGAAGTGCCTTGGCGAAGCCACTTACTGATAAATTCTGTAAATTAAAAGTCTTCTTCTGGACGAATATTATTCTGAGTGGCTTCTCCTTAGGTTTTTATTACTTAGACCCTCATGCAACATCACTCATTTTATTCGCGTATTTCATCCTTAACGTTTTACATCAATTACCTTCACCTCTTCATTGGTCATTGATGGCTGACGTGGACGATTATGGTGAATGGAAGACGGGCAAACGCGTAACGGGGATCAGTTTTTCTGGGAATATCTTTTTCATAAAAGTCGGCTTGGCGGTGGCGGGAGCGATGGTGGGTTTCTTGCTATCGACTTATGGTTATCAGGCTGGGGCTACCCATCAAAGTCCCCAGGCAATTAATGGCATTGTGATGTTATTCACGCTCATCCCCGCGATCGGCTATCTGATCACGGCAGGTATTGTGCGGCTATTAAAAGTGGACCGTGAAACGATGCGAAGGATCCAAGCTGATTTAGCGATTCGTCGTCGTCAGTATCAGGAATTAAGAAGGCCGAGCGAGGGAAGTCGGTGTGAACAACCTAATGTTAACAGGAGTTAAACCATGAGCGATTACCCCAATCCCCTGATTGAACAGCGTGCAGATCCCCATATTTATCTCCATTCAGATGGGACCTATTATTTCATTGCTTCAGTACCAGAGTATGACCGTTTAGAGATACGCCATTCACAAACCTTGATAGGCCTTGTTGATGCACCCGCAACGGTAATCTGGCGCAAGCCGGACAGTGGGCCGATGAGCGCGCTTATCTGGGCACCTGAACTGCATAGTATCGATGGCCAATGGGTGATTTACTATGCCGCAGCCCCATCACAGCAGATAGTAGAGGGCCTGTTTCAACATCGGATGTATGCGCTGGTATGTGATGGGCAGGATCCCCTCAGCGACGTTTGGCAAGAAAAGGGTAGGATCCTGACGCCGATCGATAGTTTTTCCTTGGATGCGACCTATTTTCAACATCAAGGAAAGCACTATTATCTTTGGGCGCAGAAAGATCCCGCAATTGAAGGGAATTCAAATTTATACTTGTCAGAGCTAACCAATCCCTGGACATTAAAAACGCGACCCGTCATGTTGAGTAAACCTGAATTCTTTTGGGAAACTAAAGGGTTTTCGGTCAATGAAGGGCCTGCCTTTATTGACCATGGCGATCGCGTGTTTATCACCTATTCAGCCAGCGCGACAGATGAAAATTACTGCATTGGACTACTTTATGCTGATAAGGCGAGCAACCTTTTAGATCCAGCAAGTTGGCAAAAATTCACGCAGCCACTCTTTACCACCCATCGGCTTAATCAGCAATTTGGGCCTGGCCATAATAGTTTTACGCGTAATGAGCAAGGTGAAGACGTATTGGTCTACCATGCCCGCAGTGACTCAACTATTGAAGGGGATCCGCTTTATGATCCGAATCGGCATACTCGTATAAAAAAATTCTCGTGGAATGCCGAAAATATGCCCGTCTTTGGCGAGCCTGCGGCAGATAATCAACCGTTAATCTCACATTCGGCAGAGTGAGTTAAACGTTCAAGCTGGTCGCTGTCGGCACAACTCAACGTTTCTTTTTAGGGGGCTTTTCACACAGTGCTCCGTAATAAACCATAGAAATAGGATAGTTAACGTTTCTGAGCCAAGCTCTTCCTTGAGCTTCTTCATTACTAATTAGTGTAGTGTTTTACATAGCGAGCAAATAACCCCTTGATGGTGAGTCGAGTACAACACATCGGGACGCTCGTAAGCTTGCTGGCATGCCACGCAATGGTACAGGGTACTGACGGGCGAGCCCGAAACATCGTAACGCGTCTCAGCAATTCCATCGTCTGTGTGTTTAAGGTAATACTTCCCACCCGTGAGCAGCCCCATGATAGGTGTGAGCACTGCCGCAACCACCAAGGCGATTAAGGGTGAATAGGGCATGAGGAAAGGACCAAGTAAACCAAAGAATGCCGCAATCGATAGCCCCGCGGCGGCTAAAAAGGCTATCATCCCTACGGGATTCACATTATAAAGCATCCCTTTGCGGTACTCTGGCAGCTTAGGGGATAGCTTTAACAGATACTTGTTTACCGCGATATCAATGGCGACAACCGTAACCCAAGCAATGGCGAAATTAGCGTAAAACCCTAAAATATTACCGAGTACTGAAAACATATCGCCTTCCATCAGGGCTAAGGCGATGGCGAGATTAATCAGTACAAAGACAATTCTTCCCGGATAGTGACGGCGTACTCGGGTATAGGCACTGGTCCAAGAGAGTGAACCGGAATAGGCATTGGTCACGTTAATCTTAATTTGAGAAATCACCACTAAGATGACGGCGAGCGTTAAGGCGAACCCACCGGGTAACATTTGATGGAACGCTGCGTTAAATTGTTGGACCGGTTCGGTGCTATTAATGCCTGGGGTGAGTGTCAGCAAATAAAATCCTAGGAAAGCGCCGATAGCCTGTTTTAATGCGCCTAAAATCACCCAACCCGGTCCCGCGGAAATCACGGCAAGCCACCATGAACGGCTATTTTCAGGCGTTTTCGC
The DNA here is from genome assembly GCF_900111105.1 of Rosenbergiella nectarea. GTDB lineage: Bacteria > Pseudomonadota > Gammaproteobacteria > Enterobacterales > Enterobacteriaceae > Rosenbergiella > Rosenbergiella nectarea. Next base: position 37,316 of record NZ_FOGC01000012.1, read on the forward strand.
CGGCATAAAGCGCAGGTAATCGATCTGTTCGCCAATCTGCATAATCAATGATAAACAAATTCCGGCACCTAACATCACTGAAGCAAGATCCGCACCCGTTGTCCCGTTTTTGCCCTGAAAGCTGAAAAATTGATCCGTTAAGGTCGGTTGTTGCCAGACTAAATAGAGCACTGGCCCGATCATTAACACCAACCAGAGGGGAGTGGTCCAAATTTGCAGATGGCTTAAGGCTTTCATTCCGTAAATAACCAAGGGGATTACCATTAGGGTAGAGACCAGATAGCCTAGCCACAAGGGAATATGTAGGCCCAGCTGTAGGCCCTGCGCCATGATCGAGCCTTCAAGTGCAAAAAAGATAAAGGTAAAACTCGCGAAGATGAGGCTGGTGATCACCGAGCCATAATAGCCAAAACCGGCCCCACGAGTGATTAAGTCTAGGTCAATATTATAACGTGCCGCGTAATAGGCGAGAGGGATGCCGGTTAAGAAAATAATAATGGCTGCGAACAGAATCGCCAGTAAGGCATTGGTCGTGCCATAGGTCATTCCAATACTCGCGCCAATCGAGAAATCGGCTAGGTAGGCGATACCCCCTAGGGCAGTGATCGCGACCGTTGCGGCCCCCCAGCGTCGGAAGCTATAGGGCGCATAGCGTAAGGTGTAATCCTCTAATGTTTCATTAACGGAGGGAGATTTTTTCACAGATTTTTGTCCCTCAACCACACTGTATTCACTCATGATTGACCTCTTTGGTTTGCATAGGGCGCTTGGCGCCGTGGAGGAATGTCAGTAAATATGCCTCGCTTTTCAGCGAAGGCTTGTCCGCAGTACCTCCTCATTACTTTCCGAGGCCTGTAACGTAATGCGGGCTTGATGCAAACGATGTAACGTGATTGCTCTAACAGCAGCTTTGCTCTCCGAGATATGCAATGTAAGCAGGCGTAATGCCGGTTCGCAGCGCTGGGCGAGGATCGCCTGAAGGATGGCCTGATGTTGCTGGTAGGTGGCCAGAATGCGGTCATCACGAGTGAAATCGAGACGACGAATAATGCTCAACTTTTCAGTTAACTCGGTATGCAACAGTAGAAACTGGCGATTGGCCGTCGCGGCGACTAAAGCGCGATGAAAGGCTTCATCCGCTAAGGCGACGGGTTTTCCTTGGGTGAGGGGCTCGCTTTCAGCCCAAAACCGTTGCTCTGCGGCTAAGGCCGTGTGGCAATCTGCGGCAGACATGGCGCATAATCGGCGTACCGCTTCGCATTCCAACACGATCCGTAAGTCATAGAGCTCTTCAAAATAATCAAAATCGAAGGCTTTCACCTGCCAACCACTGCGGAACAAGACTTCTACGTAGCCTTCGCGCTCTAGATTGAAAAGGGCCTGGCGTACCGGGGTACGGCTAACCTGTAATTGTTGTGCAAGTTCGTTCTCGCTAAAGCGTTCGCCAGGTAAAAGCTGAAAATCAAAAATAGATTGTTTGACGGCTTGATAGACCTTTGCCGCAAGTGCTTCACGCCCGGCAGCGGGAGGAGGATTATGCATGCGCAATGCCCCCTTCAGCGAGCCGCAATAACACCTGCCCAGGGATGACTTGTTGGCCCGGTTGTGCACTGATGTGGGTAATGGTCCCCGCGAGCGTCGCCGTGATCGATAGCTCCATTTTCATGGCTTCAACGATGATCAACGGCTGACCTACCTCGACTTTATCACCGGCATTGACCAGCACTTTCCAAACATTACCGCTCAATTCAGCGCAAATAGGCGTATCGGTAGAAGTCGTCGTCGCCTCAACGGCAACCGCTTGAGTCAGTGGAGCCGGTTGTTCTTGTGCCGCCCACAGACTCACTTCTTCGGAAAAAGCCTGCTGTTGACGGGCTCGAAAATCATCGATCGATTGAGCATTCTCATTGAGAAATTGTTGGTACTCTGCGAAATCAAATACGCTGTCTTCGATACGAATGGTACTACGGCCTTCGCGAAATGCATCACGTTCAACGGTCAATTCCGCTTCCGTCACCGGATAAAAGCGAACTTGATCGAAGAAATGCAGTAACCAAGGTTGGTTATCACTAAATTGACTATTTTTTAAAAATTTATTCCAGATGGGTAACGTTCTCCCGACCAATTGGTATCCGCCCGGCGAGTCCATCCCGTAGATACACATGTACATCCCGCCAATCCCCACCGTACCTTCGGCGGTAAAGGTTCGAGCAGGGTTATACTTGGAGCTAAGCAGACGGTGACGGGGATCGAGGGGGACCGCACAGGGGGCACCGAGATAGACATCACCTAAGCCTAGGACGAGATAGCTGGCAGAAAACAGCGTATCGCGCACCGCATCGCGATCAGCCAGGCCATTAATGCGTTGGATAAAATCGACGTTATTGGGGAGCCATGGCGCTTGAGCGCAGACCGTTTCTTGGTATCGTTCGACTGCCGCAAGGGTTGCGCTATCCTCGAAGGCCATCGGTAACCAAATGATCCGTGAGGGAACCTGTAACTGCGTCACATCGCCAAGTTGATCTTCAATCTCGAGGAGCCGGGCCATTAATGCTTGTTGAGTCAGGCGTAAGCTGTCGTAACGAATTTGTAATGAACGGACACCGGGTGAAAGCTCTTCGATCCCCTCGAGCTCGGCAGCATGCAGCGCTTCCATCAGTAAATGCACACGTAAACGTAAAGCGAGGTCGAGAATATTATCGCCATACTCGATTAAGATGTAGTGATCCCCCGCCTGTCGGTAATAGGCATCGGGCGTCAGTGAGGTCGCTGGGCGTACGGCGAGTAATGTTGCTGAGCCGAGTGCCGTTTCGGTGAGCGTTGGGGCTGGGAGGGTTGGCAGCGAAGGCGGCGCGAGTTGCGTAATAGCCTGCTGTTGTGCCTGTTCTCGGGCCACCGCTTCCTGATGACTCATCGGGTAAAAGCGGATACTGTCCCCCGGCTTTAGCTGACCGACTTTCCATAATTCAGCCCGGGCAATGGTGACTGGACAGACGAATCCCCCGAGGCTCGGGCCGTCATGGGTCAGAATCACCGGAAAATCACCGGTAAAGTTGATCGCGCCAACGGCATATTCACAATCATGGACATTCGAGGGGTGCAAACCTGCTTCGCCGCCGTCGGGGCGACTCCAGTTCGGGGCTGGCCCAGTTAGCCGCACGCCAAGACGGTTAGAGTTATAATGAACTTGCCATTCGCTGGCAAAAAAGCGCTCAATACTCTCCTCGGTAAAAAAGTCGGGGGCGCCGTGTGGACCGTATAACACCCCAATCTCCCAAGTCGAACCGTACTGAGGGATCATGGCCGATCCCAGCCCGATAGGCTCGCTGAGTGGGGCGGGGGTAGTGCAGGCGGCAAGCGCAGGTTGAGAGATGGCCAACATATCGGCCACGCGTAAGGTGCGTCCAGCATGGCCACCAAATTGGCCCAGAACGAAGGTTGACCGACTACCCAAATACCTTGGTACATCGAAACCATTGCGTAGAGCTAAGTAAGTTCGACATCCCTGTTGCGCGCGGCCCAAGGTGAGCGTTTGACCTGCTTTTACCTGTATAGGCTGCCAATATGGGATCGGTTGGTCATCAAGCCGTGCAGGGCAGTCGGCACCGGTTAGACTGATCACCGTGTCGCAATGAAAGCGTAAAGTCGGCCCTTGTAACGTAAATTCCAATCCCGCCGCATCAGGGTGATTGCCGACAATTCGGTTAGCTAAGCGAAAAGCGTAATCGTCCATCGGCCCAGAGGGCGGTACGCCGATATGCCAATAGCCCAAACGCCCTGGATAGTCTTGTACGCTACTGAACGTACCCGGTTGTATCACCTCAACGACATGGGCGTCAGGGATAAAACTATCGAGGAAGCGAGTCGATACCTTCCCTTCGCGGAAGACTTGAGTGGCAATCACTTGGCGTAAGTAATCCAGATTGGTGGTGATGCCGTGTAACTGGGTAGCCGCTAAGGCTTGCTGTAATGCCTTAAGGGCGGCCTCACGATTATCGGCCTTGACGATTAATTTAGCGATCATTGGGTCATAGAAAGCAGACACCTCACTGCCTTGCTCAATACCACTGTCTACCCTTACGCCTCCGGGAAAGTGAACGGCGGTCAAGGTTCCCGGGCTAGGTTGGAAATTTTTTAACGGATCTTCAGCATAGAGACGAACCTCGATTGCGGCTCCCTGTGGCGGCTGCTGAAGACGTTGCCAGTCCAGTGGATCGCCTGCTGCGACACACAGCATGCATTCGACTAAATCGACGCCAGTGACCGCCTCGGTGACAGGGTGCTCGACTTGGAGTCGGGTGTTCACTTCCAAGAAGTAGAAGGCCTGCTTCAGCGGATCGTAGATATATTCCACCGTGCCTGCACTGCGGTAGTTAACCCGCTCGCCGAGACGGATAGCCGAGGCCAGTAAGGCGTCGCGGAGGGCAGGGGGAAGATGCGGCGCTGGCGTCTCCTCGACAACCTTCTGGTTGCGGCGCTGTAACGAACAGTCTCTTTCGCCTAAAGCGATGACCTTTCCTTTTCCATCGCCAAAAATTTGCACTTCAATATGACGAGCATGATCGATATAGCGCTCAAGAAAAACGCCCGCATCGCTAAAAAATTGCTCGCCGAGGCGGCGGACACTTTCCCATGCCTCGCGCAGTGCCTCGGCATCCACGCAACGAGTCAGTCCAATGCCACCGCCCCCTGCGGTACTTTTTAGCATGATGGGATAGCCGATCGCTTCGGCGGCCCTAAGGGCCTCTTCTAACGAGGTGAGGAGCGCTGTGCCCGGTGTCATGGGGACCCCGGCTTCTGCCGCTAATTCTCGGGCGCGATGCTTTAAGCCAAACTCCGCGATTTGCTGGGCAGTGGGGCCGATAAATACCATTCCCTGTTGTTCACAGGCAGTGGAAAAAGCGACGCTCTCAGAGAGAAAGCCGTAGCCAGGCCAGATCGCTTGCGCACCGCTCTGTTGGGCGGCGGCCAGTATCTTATCGCTACGTAGATAGCTATCGCTGGCTTTATCACCCCCCAATGCGATAGCCATATCGGCTTTTTTCACATGTCGCGCATTGCGATCGGCCTCAGAAAAGACGGCAACGCTGGTGATCCCTAAGCGTTTTAAGGTATTGATTGCGCGGCAAGCAATCTCACCACGGTTAGCGATCAGTACAGTGGTAAACATATTAACGTTCCTCTTGAGCAGTGAGCCAATTACGCCAGCCACCGAATGCAGTGATTTCCAAGGCGGTGTTGAGCACGGCAGGTTCGCAGATAAATCCTTTTACGGTCCGACCGTCGAGTAAGGTCAGGCTACCGATACCAAGGGGGGCGGGGATTTCAGCGACAAATTCCCCAAATCGCGCGAGTGGGATATCCCACAGTTCAACGGTGATCGCTTGCCCTTGTTCAGCCTTCAATAAACCGGGTTTCTTGATCGGGCCATCGAGTAAGGCGAAAAGACGATAATGGGCAGCGGTTTGTGTCTCTTCGATAAATACCGCGTTTCGCGAGGTCAGCTGAAAATTGAGTGGCATACCGGTTAGGTGCGCACCGACGACTGCCACTCGAACATGGGCGGGTGAGGCAGGCAAGCTCAGCGGCGTGCTGGGAAGGTCACGACCACTAGTCCCCAAGGGAAGGTGGAGCAAAGACTGCCAACGGCAACCAAATTCGGCGAGGGCGCGATCGTGCCAAGCGGGGGCTAATAGCGTTATGCCTGCAGGTAAGCCATCTGCGCGAAACGGCGCGGGGAGGGCTAAGGCACTTAAATCAGCGAGGTTGGTAAAGTTGGTATAAAGGCCTAGTTGAGAATTTAACGCAATTGGGGCGTGTTCTAAGGCCGCCAAAGTATGAATGGTTGGGGTTGTCGGGACCAGCAGGGCGTCGACGTCTGCTAAGGTTCGTTGGATCTGGCGAGTTAAGTCGGCCCGCAGATACTCCGCTTGATAGGCCTGTACCGCGCTAAAATTTACCCCTTGGCGGATCACTTGATAAACAGTGGGGTCCATCTGTTCGGGACGGTCAAGCATCGCACCCACCGCAGCGGTTCGTTCGGCGACCCAAGGGCCGGCGTAAAGTTGCTCGGCTAATTGCTGGAAAGGGGCGAAATCGATCGGTGTGAGGGTTACCCCACTGTTTTCTAATGCAGTAAGTGCTTGCTGCCAGGCGGCTTCCGCCTGCTTGTCACCACAGAAGGTAAGGGTTTCGGGGACGGCAAAGTGCGGGCGAGTTGGAAACTGTGCCGGGGCGGTCGCGGGATGCTGGCGTGAATAAGGCTCTTTTTCATCATAGCCTGCCGCTAATGATGCAACCAGATAAGCATCCGCTACGGTCAAAGCGAAAACTGAGGGGGTATCATTCAAGCGACAGGCAGGAACGATACCGCGTGCCGAGATCCAGCCTTTTGTCGGTTTCAGACCGACAATGTTATTAAAGCCTGCAGGCACGCGTCCCGACCCAGCGGTGTCGGTGCCTAAACTGAAGGCAACATATCCACGCGCCAAGACGGAGGCCGAGCCAGAACTCGATCCGCCACTACTATAGTCAGGATTAAAGGTATTGCTGACTGCGCCAAAAGGAGAACGGCACCCGACCAAGCCTGTTGCGAACTGGTCTAGATTCGTTTTGCCCATCACGATGGCCCCCGCCGCTTTAAGTTGCGCAACAACGTGTGCGTCCTGCTCTGCAATATAGCGGGCAGCAGGGCAGGCCGCGGTGGTCGGCCAACCGGCTACATCGATATTATCTTTCACTGCAAACGGCACACCGAATAACGGCAGCGCGTCGAGCGAAGTGAGATCTTGTGAAAATAGGGCATCCAATTGGGCGTGGAGTTGTTCGGCAGTACATAGATGTATCCACGCATTATCCTGTGGATTGAGTGCGTGAAAGTGGGCGATCAATAACGATTTTAAGTGGAGCGGGTCTTGCTTGGCGTGCTGTTGCCAATCTTGAAGCGTGTAGCCAAAAGTCGCTGACATAGTTGAATCCCATGTGGTATACAAGATGGGAGTGACTGGAGCAATAACTATGCCAAGGGCTTAACTATCTGTTTTATTTGATAATTTACCTCGGTTGTTCGCTAACGCTTCGGGAATAAAATAGGTGGGTAGTGCAGCCACGCACCGGTTTGACGCACTGTGAGGCAGCATAGTAGGCGATTAAGAGGCTCAACTGGAGTTAAGCCTCTTAGTTAGTTATCTGCTTAGAATTTTAGGCTAACTTTCGCCCAATAGCTGCGTCCCGGCTCGTTGATCCGCGTATTGGATGAATAGCCAAAGCTGCCATTCCCGGCCAAGTTAAGATGCTCGCTGTAGGTTTTGTTAAGTAGGTTATCGATACCCACCGTTAAGGCTAGTTTATCGGTAAATTGATAACGGCTGTTCGCAGAGAGGACGACGAAGCTGGCACTCGGTCCGAAATCTTTGCCCACCACGTTGCCTTCATTTTTGGCGATACGATGTTGGGCCGCGACCCAGCGGACTAATCCGGTGGTACGCCAATTACCAGTATGCCAGGTCGCCCCTAAACGGGTCTCCAGCGGTGGAATTTGGGGGAGAGGTCGATGTTCCTGGCGATTGTTGGCTTGGGCATAGCTGACACTGCTCTCCAATTTCCAATGATCCGACAGTTGATAGCTGGCCCCCATTTCTCCACCAAAAATCAGCGCATCAACATTATCGGCTTGGCTTATTCGTTTTTGCGTGGGCTGATAGCGGAACAGGATAAAATCCTCTACCCATCCGACATAAGCCGACACCCAAGCATCCAATTGTTTATCTTGGTATTTTGCGCCAATATCCAGTTGCGTGGTCTTTTCTGGTTTAAGTTGTTTAAACGCGGAGTGTACCGCGTCTGGACCATAGGTGGGGGAGAAAAGCTCCCAATAATCCGGGAACCGTTCGGTATAGCCTAAGCCTGCATAGAGCAGCGTTGGGGAGTGTTCTGGCTGATGCTCAAATCGTAGGAATCCCGCGGGCATCACCCTATTACGATGTCCTGAGGAAGGAGTGCGTTTATCCTCGGCCTGGCTCAGGTCGGCTCTGGCCCCCCCGATCAGGTGAGCGCCCTGATTAAGGGCATAACGCAATTCGCTGAACATTCCATAATCACTGAAGCTAGCATCATCTCGCCAGGTACCTGAAATTTTACGACGATGACTGTTGTGCTGCATATCGACGCCACTGCGTAATTCCGTTGACGTCCATTCCCAAGTGCCCATTACACGACCGCCAAGGGTTTTACGGCCAACTTGCGAGCGCATTGGCATCGACATCCCCGCAGTGGCGTGGCGCAGCGAGAAATTATCCATGACATGGTCGGCATTATTGTAATACAGATGGCTGGTCAGTTCGGTGAAGGTCTCGCTTATATTCTGTTTATTAAAGGTTAGTCCTAGGCTTTGGCGTTTGAATTGCGAGCCGTCCATGCCTCGACCGGCATAACGCGCGTTGCCGTTACCTTGCCCTGCAGTGAGCTCGAGTAAGGTGTCGGCATCCGGAGTCCAGCCAAGGGCAATATCGCTATTCCATTTTTTCCATTTCGATGGCACGTTGCGCCCGTCTCCGTCTTGGTAATCGTTAGACTGTGCATGATTACCCGTTAATCGAAGATAGCCTTGCTGATTGCCTAAACTGATATCAGCATTTTGGTCATTACGCTGGTTAGAGCCGGTGACGAGGCTGGCATCCCCTTGTACACCGGGCGCAGTGAAAGAGGGAGGCAGTCGTTCAAAGCGCAGTGTACCTGCCGAGTTGCCCGGCCCCCATAACACGGTCTGAGGGCCTTTGGTTAAGGTCATCACATCGAAATTCTCAGGAGAAAGATAGGAGGAGGGGGAGTCCATCCGACTACCACATGCCCCTAACATCTCACTATCATTCATCAGCATGCGTAAGCGCGAGCCAAACATGCCACGAAATACGGGATCACCATTGGTCCCGCCATTACGGATCTGAGCGAAGCCGGGGATGGTTTTGAGATAATCGGAGCCATCGCTGGCGGGTAGGGGTTGGCGCGGCGTTTTCGGTGAGCTAATCACCTCTAACGGCGAGTTGATCGGTGCGCTGACGATAATGGTGGAGAGATTTTCAGCCTGCTCAGGCGATGAAGCGGCGGCGACTTGCTGGCTATAAGCCACCAGTACAGCAAGTGTGATGGGCGATAACGTGGAATGATAAGACATAATAACTTCCTTAATGCGTAGGCGTGACAATGCCTAGCGCTTCAATGCTAAAACGGCCAAGATGAGTTCTCATCAGGCAAGAATGGAACAGAGTGGGCGTTTTAAAAGGAAGGAGGAGCGCGAGCTTGGCTTGATGACCAATAGCCTGTTAAGGGCCGGGTAATTAGCGGAATGTGACTACGGGACCGTAGCGGGGAATAAACAATGACCAGAGCGAGCAGAATAACCCACTGCAAAAACGGGAAATGCGCTAACAATTGGCAGTAACCACAGGCCATATCGTCGAGCATTTTTCGGTCGAAAGACGGGGCTTTAGAAGATGGCGAGGGTGACATCATCGCACATTCATCGCTGGGTAGTGGTGACACCCCCTGCATTGAGGTCATGGCAGAGGCTGAATGGATTGGAGTGTGTAGGCTCTTCGAGATTATCGGGGCAATAAACAGCATGGCGATTGAAAAAATCGCTAACTTTGCAGCGAAGCAGTAAACTTTTGCTAAGTGGTGCAAACCGATAAACCCCCAGTCTTTTGTGCAGCGCTATATTATCCCAAAAGTGGTTAAGGGCCTATAAAAAACCTCAGTTTTTATAAGGCATTATTTATGCCCAAATAGTGTCGATTAATGGTAGGGTATTGGCCTCCAATCACCTGCCTACTATGAAGAAATAGCTGACTATGCAACATGCGATAATAGCGATCATCACCTTATTCGCGACCTTGGCCTTGGGCTGGCTAGTGGGGTCACAGTGTTCCTTGAACGTTCGACAATCGGTGGTGAAATCCCTTAGCACCATTGTTCTACTCTTGTTATTGAGTATGGGAATGGATTTTGCGGAAGTGCTCACGCAAGGTGGGTTGGGTGGCGCTATTATGCTTCACGCGCTGCTGCTTTCTGGTTTGATCACGCTATTTACCGGCGCATTATTATTGCGTAAACCGGCTGCAATCGATAATGACCATCCATTACCCTCGCTATTATCGGCTTTTGGTAGCTGTCTTAAGGCGATCGCTGCATTTATCGCTGGGGTAACCTTGGGCTATTTCACACATTTCAGCCTTAGTACTGTAGGTCTTTCCAGCAATAGCGTACTTTATGTGATGCTATTTTGTGTGGGGGTGGATCTGGTTGGATTTCGTTTTGGTCGTGTGACCCGCCAATGTGCCAGCGTACCGGTGACGGCGATCCTTGGCTATATTCTAGCCGCTGGGCTATTCAGCCTACTGACGCCCTTTAGCTGGCAGCAGTCACTGATGTTGGGCAGTGGCTTAGGCTGGTTCTCGCTATCAGGTCCGATGATCCATCAACTCGCGGGAGCGCAGATGGGCGCCCTCGCCTTTATGACCGACTTCTTACGCGAACTTCTAAGCATCGTCTTCCTCTACTTTCTGGGCCGTCGTCAGCCCCTCGCGGCTGTGGGGCTAAGCGGCGCCGCCGCGATGGATTCAGCACTGCCATTTATTAAGCAAAATTGTGATGCCTACTATATTCCCTATGCCATCTTCAGTGGGTTGCTCTTGACGCTGGCCGCACCCTTTCTTATCTCCCTGACGGTGGCCCTATGTTGACGCCCCTTATAGCCAGGGCAACACAAGGCGTCTTGGCCTGTTTGCTGTGTCTGGTAACCCTCTCGCCAGAGGCTGCTTTGGAAGGGATATTACTTGCCCCTCCATCGGGGCAACCGCCTCAGCGACTATTAGTGTTGTTACACGGATATGGCAGCAACGAGCAGGACTTGCTGCCGCTGGCCGATTATGTCGCGCAAGACTATGCCGTTGTCAGTTTACAAGCCCCGATTACCGTGGGTCCCCACCGTTTTGCGTGGTATCGAAACGGTTCCAGCGCGCAGGCAGATATTTACGCAGCACGCCAACAAATCTTGTCTCGTATCGCTCAGATACAGCAGCAGTTGAAGATCCCAGCGAATAAAACGCTGCTCGCCGGTTTTAGCCAAGGGGCAGTAATAAGCTGGAGTATTGCCTTAAACGCCCCCGAGTCGATTGGTGCGGCGGCCATCTTCAGTGGACGTTTGCCAGAGTCTGTCGGTACATCGCCGATACAGCAAAACCGGCCCAATTTACCGAAACTCTTCGTGGGGCACGGCCAGCGCGATCAACGTATCGCGCTGGCCTTAGATGAGCAAGCCGTAGCACTAGCTCAACATCGGGGTTATTCGTTGAGCTTCCATCGTTACGCGGATCTCGGCCACGGCATTAACGAACCAGAGCTGAAAGACTTCAAGCAGTGGGCTGCCCGTCTTAGCCTTCAAACACCATCGTCGTAGAGGCCTGTTCACTGCTGCGTGGGGCCTTGAGAAGCCGCGCGAACTCAATTTCGAGCTTTTCTACCGCGACAAGAAACTGTGCAGGGGTATAGTTTTTTTGCTGTTGTGACGCATAGGCAATGGCCAGTTCTTTCGCCGTAAAACGTTGTGTGGAAAACATAAGTCAGCTCCTCTAGTTGATAGGACAAAGTTTAGGCGCGTCACCGTACAAAATAAAATTGGTTTGAATGATTACTGTGATGGGTAAAACTTTGCGCAATCTCACAGTTTTAAACTGAGGTTTCGGTGAATGAAACCCATTCTTAATCAAAATTTTGTGTTAACAAATCGACTATAGTGTGCCGTTTGGTAAGATTTAATTGTGCGCGCAGTGCATTTTCTTAATGAGTACATTACGCTTATAACAACATAAGAGGGAAATCAGTGCCCGGCTGATTAGTTCTGGAGTAGGTTGATGAGTAAAAGAATAATTTTTACTGTTTTAGTGATGATAGCTATTGTCTCACTGGCAATTTTTTTTAGAGTACAGAACCAAGATTTATTGTTACAAGGCGAAGTTGATGCACCAGAAGTCATTGTCGCATCCAAAGCGAAAGGACGCGTCGTCGAACGGCTGATTGAGCGCGGTGACGATGTTAAAGCGGGGCAGGTTATCATCCGTCTCGATGCCCCTGAGCTGATCGCCCAGCTAAAAGCGGCGGAAGCAGCGCGCGATCAAGCTAAGTTTACCTTAGAGATGTCGCAGAACGGCACACGAGAAGAGAGTATCCGTCAATTGACCGCGACTCTGGCGGGTGCTAAGGCGGATTATCAAACTGCCGAAGCGACCTATCGCCGAAATCAAAGTGTGGCAGCGAAAGGCTATATTTCAGCTTTAGACTTAGATAATGCCCGCAATTCCCGCGATACCGCGTTACACAGTATGCAGAGTGCGCAAGCGAATTTGGATGAAGCGAAACATGGCGATCGTTGGGAGCAACGCGATGTTTATAGTGCGCAGTTACAACAAGCCGAACAGCAATTAGCGGAAATTAAGGTGCAAACCGATGACCTTAACGTTAAAGCGCCTGTCGATGGCGAGGTTGGCCCTATTCCCGCTGAAGTGGGGGATTTATTAAGCGCATCAAGTCCCCTCGTGACATTAGTTCGCTTACCCCAAGCCTATTTCGTGTTCAATTTACGTGAAGATATTCTTGCCCACGTGCGCAAGGGAGATGTGATTCACCTGCGAGTCCCCGCGCTAAATAATCAAGTGATTGAGGCGCGTGTCCATTACATTGCCCCGCTGGGCGATTTTTCGACGAAGAGCGCGACACGGGCAACCGGTGATTTCGATCTTAAAACCTTCGAAGTGCGCCTATGGCCCACCCAACCCGTTAATGGTTTACGTCAGGGAATGAGCGCGCTATGGCAGTGGAAACGTTAAGCAAAGGCTTTCGGGCCTTTCGCCGAGCCTTCAATAAAGAGATTCGGATCAGTTCTCGGAAACCCGCGATTCACTGGTTAACCTGGTGCTTTCCGCTGCTGCTCTTCTGGCTATTGAGCAGTAACTTCTCTGAAGGGACGCTGATGAATTTACCGGTGGCGGTAGTCGATAATGACCATAGCCAATTATCTCGCGAATTAATCCGTAAGCTGGACGCCAGTCCTCATGCGAAGCTGACCGAGTGGGAAGGGGGGCTAAACGAAGCCCTGCACAAGATGCGCACGGCGCAAGATTACGGACTGGTCTATATTCCGCCGGACTTTGAAAAACATCTGCTTTCCGCGAAACAGCCCAAGGTTGCCTTTTATTACAATGCGCTCTATTACGGCGCGGGATTATATTCAACTCAAGACTTTTCTGGACTGGTAACGGCGATCAACAGCGAGTATCGCAGTGCCGTCGAAGCCAAGATAGGGAAAGCTGCACCCACGCTGCCTTCCGTCTCCTTGGTGTACCGCAGCCTCTTTAATGCCAGCGGCAGCTATATCTACTACCAGCAATTTGCCGCCACCATACACCTTATCCAGCTGTTTGTGGTGACCAGCATGATTTATGTGTTATCGCGTAGTAAACCCCTGATCTATGCTGACCGCTTCGGTTGGGCATTGTTGGGTAAGCTCGCCCCTTATACCTTGGTTTACACCACCATCTTAATGGGGGAAATCGCGCTATTAGTGTGGGTCTTCTCAGCACGGTTTGTGGGCGATCCCTACTATATGTTCTTCGTTGCTTTTTTCTATATTATGGCGGCACAGAGCCTAGGGCTGATGCTTTTCACCTTTACCCGTACCGCGATCAGTGCTTATACCTTAATGGCGATATTTGTGACCATTGCGTTAGCGTTTTCTGGACTCGGGATGCCCGAATTATCGATGCCCTTACCGGCCCAGTTTATTGCCAATATGGAACCCCTCACTCACGCGCTTTATGCGATGTTTGATCTGTTTATTCGACAAGTGCCCGCTAAACCGGTGATGGGCGTCTGTGCGCTGTTGGCGGTCTACCCGATTGTGGTGGGGCTATTAGTGTTTCGTCGGTTACCTAAGCGCTTACGCGACCAAGAGGCGATGGTATGAGCAGTTATTGGGCGACCTTCAAGAAGGTTCTGGCAGGGATGCTCGAAAAGCCGATGTGGGCGATGCTGCTGTTATCACTCTGCATTATCAGTATGGTGTATGCCAAAGGGACGGTATGGGAGATGCCAGTGGCGGTGGTCGATCTGGATCACAGCTCGGCCAGTCATCTTTTAACGCGTAACCTTGATGCAAGCCCCAAGCTAAACGTGGTGACCTACGACCAGCTGGGTCAAGCGGAACGTGATATGGGCTATCGTAAGTTATTTGCAGTGATTGAAATCCCAGTCGATTTTGAAAAAAAGATGTTATCGGGTAAGAGTGTCTCGATTCCTGTCTTTGGCGATGCCACCAACCGCTTACCTAATGGTCAAATTCAGCAGAATGTGGTGGCGGCGTACCAACAGATGCTTAACCAGTATGAAGTTGAGTTGATGATGAAAAGCCAATTCACTCAGTCTGAAGCGAACGTTGTCTTAACGCCGATGACCGGCCTGACATTGCCGTTATTTAACCCCGGCATCAGCTTTGCCGCGATTATCTTTCCGGGCTTACTGGTGATGTTATTGCAGCACTCCTTGCTGATTGCCAGCGTCAGGGTCTGCTTAATGATGAGCACAGAAGGGCGGCCTAAGCTGCCTGTTGTCTTGGGCGCACTGTCGGCGTTGATCCCAATTTGGTTATTTCTATCGATAGTATTGTTCGCCCTATGGCCATGGGTCTTGGGCTATAAGCAGGCGGCATCGATTCCAGAGATTTTACTGCTCACTTTCCCGTTCCTTCTGGCGGTACTGGGACTTGGCCGTTTATTGACGGAATGTATTCGTCGCGTCGAGATGATCTATCTGACCCTGTCGTTTATCACTACACCGGTCTTCTATATTTCCGGTACCCTCTGGCCCTTACAAGCTATGCCGAGTCCGGTAAGGTTTATTTCCAGCTTGTTCCCGTCAACCTGGGCCATTAAAGCGATTGCCGGGGTGAATCAGATGGGGTTATCGTTGCGGGAAGCCCTGCCGGATATCTGTATGTTGTTGTTACTGTTTGCGGTCTACAGTTTCGCCAGCTTTGTCCTGACTTTCCTCCGCGACAGACGCCTGATCAGTCGACTGCTCCATCGCGGAAGCCAGCATTAAGACGCTACCCAGCGGTGTGCCAGGCTTGAGTGATCAGCGTGGCCCGCTGGTCAGCACAATAATCCACAACTGAATTTTTATTGGTCGAGCGTTGAGTAAGCTCAGTGACTTCGTCAGCGGTCAGCGTGCAATCGCTCTCCCAAAACGGGCTACAGGCATTATCCATTATCCATAACTTCAGATGCTGAGCGGGAAACTGCTGCTGCGCGAGAGGGAAAAGGCGATGATTAAGCTTATGCAGTAACTGCTGCTGGCGATCATTGCCGCTGTCGGCAAGTAGATCGAAAAAGGGCAGAAGCAATTGCCCGCAGACCTTGCCATGGTGCCAGGTTTTATAGGCGCCTATTTCTCCCGCAATACCATGAATCACCCCCAGTCCGGCGCTCGCCAAGCACAGGCCGCCTAACCACGAGGCGATCAACATTTTTTCGCGTGACGCTTCACCGAGATCGTCATCCAGGGCTATCGTTGGCCAGGCTTCGACAAACAGCTCTAACCCAGTGGTGCTCAGTGCGTGAATTAATGGTGTTGCGTGGCGAGAAAGGTAGGCCTCGAAAAGATGGGTAAAAGCATCGATTCCACAATTGGCGAGGACGGCTGCTGGGGTGCCCTCCATCAACCTTGCATCCAAGATGGCATAATCGGGCACTAGGTTGGGATGGCGTAACGATGCTTTCGTCTTTAATACCTGGGTATCCGTTACCACCGCGTTTTGAGTGACTTCACTGCCGGTCCCGGCGGTCGTGGGAATGGCTATCAAGGCTAATCGTTCACCACTAAGCGGTGTATCGCCGACTTTTTCGAGGTAGCGCACAGCAGGAAGCGGATGGCAGGCCAGGGTGCTGAAGGCTTTGCCCGCATCGAGAGTACTTCCTCCACCGATAGCGATCACGGTGCGGCAGCGGCCGCGCCAAGCCGATACCCACTCATCGAGCTGTTGTGGCGAGGCCTCCTGTGTCACTTCGACAATCCCCACCAATTGCGCGGTAAGGCTCGCCGACAGGGCTGGCCAATGACTCCCGTTCAGAAAAGAGGGTGATGCGAACAGTAGCGCATCACCCGGAGTTTGACCTAAAAGCGCGGGTAATTCCTGCAGCGATCCGCTGCCACTGAGTGTCTGTTGGTTACTGCATAGTGCTGTAATAGTTGACATAGCAAGGCTCCCTATTTCTGCTTCACTCTAGCGTCTAGACGGGTAAAGGGTGTAGGGAAGGATGCTACACCCGTTATCCTGCCCCAAGCTAGGTGGACAATTCTCAGAATAGGAGTTTCCAGACGCGCGCTTACCCAGCAATTAACGACGCTCTATGTTGCTCGAGCAATTGTTGTAAATCCTCTACCACTAAGCTGAGTTTTTCGGGTGTCGGCAAATGACGGATCTGCGCTTGATAACGATGTAATAGCGCCTGCAGCTGTTCAAAAGCCCGCTCGCGGTGTAACGCCAGTTTGCTGGTAGAGAGTAGCGTGGCGCAGTCACGGATCTCTTGATGGAACTCGGCTAAGCCTGGAAATTTGTAGATCGTAATTGCATTAATTCGTCGATAGATGATGATTAAATTAATCGCTAATTGATAGCGATGCAGTGAACGGCTGTCTAACGTAATTAACGACAGAAGTTGATCGTAGAGTCCGCTTAAGCGATTTTTTTTTCGACGCTGCGGATTAGTGGTCAAGGTTTGCAAGGCGGTTACTAGAATATTACGGGTCAGGGCATTGGCGAGATGCGTCTTATGCAGGTCAGGGATAATCGCAATGATCACCATGGAGACAATCGCCCCTAGGATCTGCCCCAGGCCACTGTCTAATGTATGGCTAAAATCAAAGGTCTCTGGATTAGTGATCGGGATTAAATTAAAAATAAACATCAACGACGCGCCACTGCCTAAGATTTTATACTGCACCGCGAGGGAGAGAATAAAAACTAGTGCGCCTAGGGCGATCAGCAATAGTGCGAAGCTCTGTTGAGTCGTCGGTATAATCAGTAAATAAAACAGCATACTGATCGGAATGATGTAGATCATGCCATAAATAAAATCGAGTCCTAACGCTTTCGGGCTTTCCGCGCGCATCGCCAGCGTGGTGACGATACTCGCGATAATTAAAAAGCCACTTATCGCGGTAGGGTCCATCACTAACCACAGTGCACAGCCCACTGCGGTAGTCATAAAGGTTCGCATCCCATTGATAAAGGCATGTTTGCGTTGCGCGGTGTGTGCGGGGGTTAAGGTGTAGCGTGCGATGATCTCTTTTTCAATCTGGTGTAACGGTTGGTGCGCGTGAAGCCCGCGTAACAAAATCCGTAGCTCTTTCATTGCCTTAAGCCAAGCACTTAATGAGTAGGGGGTTTGCGTCGCGGGCAGCTGATGGATGAGGTAGGTGAACTGATGCAATTTCTGATTTAATTGCTCCGGCGTCTGACACTCATCTTGAAATAAAAAGTACCAATGGCTATTCCGTTTATCGGGTCGCTGCTGGAAATACTGTTGTGTCTCGTAGGTTAAGGTAAGCAGATGAAAGAGGATCCCATTAATGCCCTTAAGACGACGATGCATCATTACCGAGTAATGTGAGGACTCCATACGGAGTGTTTGGCGCATGGCTTGTAGTGCTTTGGCTTGGGTCAGGTGACCGCGGAAGACGTCCTCGAAGTGCTGGGTATCGTCACTGGTGAAACACTGAGACAAAAGTTGAAAGCAGTTGTGGGGTAACTCCGCAATCCGCTGGTCGATCGAACGTTTAACCGAACGGGGTAAGAATAGCAGGTCAGAAAATATCAGGCAGAGCAGCCCCAAGGTGATTTCAAAGAAACGATAGAGGGCAATTTGTAGCACGTCGTGTGGGGTCTGCCAGGCCGTGACTAAAATGATAAATACCGAGTATCCGGCTAAGCCAAAAGCATAACTGATCTCTTGCTTAACAACGGTAAATAGCCATGAGAAAAAACCGGCCCATGCACAACAGGCGAGGAGTAACAATATCGGTACACGGCTAAAAAAAGTCATGATTAACACGCCGCCGACACAGCCGACCGCGGTACCGATTAAGCGGAGGAAACCGCGAAAACGTAACACACCGCTCATCGGTTCGCCACCGCTGGCAAAGGCCGGCGAGGCGGCGATGATGGCGACAGTCATCATTGACCATTTGGGGGTGTCGAGTTCCAGTATAAAACTTAACGCCAGTGCAAAGAGCAGCGCACAGGTAGTTTTACAGGCAAAGCGAAGCCGGTAAAAAAGTGAGTTATGCATTGTTTTTATAATCTAAAAATAAAATTTAGAAAAAGGGGTGATGCCTGCTGACAAGGCTGGATAAGAAGCGAAACTAGACAGTTGAAAACATGGTGGCGTTTCCACAAATTGGCGTGAAAGTTATATTACGCTTTTCGTCAAAAAGTGAAAGTATGATCGCCATCAACAAATGAGGTTTTTTTTGTGGCGATTTGTTTTTTTTATCGTAACGGGTACCCACGTCGGTGAATCTAGCCGCCTACCGAGACAGAATAATCTGCTCAAATTACAAGGATGACTTTTCAGGAATTGAGGCATGGTCACGTAGGAAAACACTGAGGACATCTTTGGGCGGCACCCCCGCCGCTTGAGCGATTAGCCATCCCACGGCACCGCGATGATAGCTGCTATGGTGCAATACATGCTCGACCATCTCACTCGCGCTCATCGACCCTTGCCCGCCATCAACGAAGCTGAATTCGATCGGTCGAGTGGGGGCGCTCCAGTGCTCGACATATGAAAGATACCAATCACTGCACTGTTCCATTGCGTGGGCAAGGTCGGAAAGTACCGGCGTTTCGACGGTATTTAATGCTGGATAACCGTGATCGACGCCTTGAAGATTACCTTTGAAAATCGCATCGACAACATGAATATGATTCATCAATCTAATCATAATTTTTTTCTGTTCTGCATACAGCGAATCGTCGATCGTAGCGATAGCGGCTAAGGTTTGCTGATCGGCCCAGCGCTTGAAGGAGAGTAATGTCGAAATACAAAGGCTTGCCATGGTGGTCTCCACGCAGTAAGGATAAGGCATTGATTATTCAATGCCCGGTCGTAAAAAGCGAGGAACATTTTATCCAGCCGTGCGCACTGCCTTGAAATGTATGATGTCCTGCGGCAGGGTAAAGATTTAAGGAGAAAAACGATGATTGATGCGGTAGACCACGTGCATGTTTATGTTGACGATGTCCTCGCGGCAGCAGCGTGGTATCGGAAATTTTTAGGCTTCGAACATGATGCGGCCTTTACCGAATGGTATGAGCAAGGCGGTCCCTATGTGATCCGCTGTGGCGCGGCGGCGCTGTCTCTTTTTCAGCGATCCTCACCCAAACCGGGTAACACTATCGCATTTGCGATTCAGGCGACAAAATTACGTGCACTGCTCGCGAGGGTAGAGCAGTCTACCCTGGCCTACACAGTGGTCGATCATCACCTGACTTGGTCGATTTATTTCGATGATCTCTGTGCGAATCCGCTGGAAGTCACCTGTAATGATTACGCGGCGGCGACGCCAATGATGGCCGCGGCCGCGCAAAAACGGTCTTAGGATGATGGGGTGTTTAAACAGGCTGCATAGGGGCCGGTAATCCCCTTATTACGTGGAAAATCCAGATCGCCCCATTTGCTGGTGGTGATGCCTAAATTTAGCAGCGACTCCAATAAGGTGACCGCTGCGCCCACGCCATCAATCACTGGCATCTGTAATTCTTCGCTTAATTCGGCTGCCAGATCAGCCATCCCCCCGCAACCTAAAATAATCGCCCCGACATTATCGTTGTGCTTGGCATTCAGGCAGTATTCCCGCACTTTCTGTTGCGCCAACCCACTGCCATCCTCGAGGCTTAATACCGGCAGATCGATGGCATGCACGGCCGCACACTGTTCGTAAAAGCCATAACGATGCAATAAGTGGCGGGCAATAATTACCGTACGCGGCAGGGTGGTAACGATCGAAAAACGGGTCGCGACCATGCTGGCGACATGCATGGCGGCCTCTGCAATCCCCAGCACGGGGCCTTTCGCCAGTTCACGCGCCGCCAGTAACCCCGGGTCCCCGAAGCACGCGATAATGTGGCCATTTACCCCCCGATCTTCACCCTCTCTGATCTGCTGCAAAATCCCCAACGTGGCGACTGCCTCATCGAAATGCCCCTCGATGGACGGGACACCTTCTTTAGGGCATACGGCGTCAATCTCTACCCGTGAACTGGCAATAGTCCGCGCGGTGTGAGCCATAGTCTCGGTCATGGCCTGACTGGTATTAGGGTTAATCAGTTGAATACGATGGCGGCGCATAAAGTCTCCATAGAAAAAGGGATGCACAGTGACTGTGCAATGTGGGCATTAGTGCACTCTAATGAATCTCTAAGTATCACTGCAAGCGTTAATTATAAACGACCCCGAGGCTAGACTGAGGCGGCCACACGCGGCGCAGGTGGCGATGAAATTATTGTTTCAATTGAAAAAGAATTGGTATGTTATTTGCAGTCTACTGTCATCAGTTCGATTTCGTTCACGAGGATGGCACTATGGCGCACCAAGATTCGACAACTCCACACAATTACCCGTCTAGCTACAGCCCCAAATTGACTAATGACGATTTGGCTCCGGTCAAAAATCCGCACTGGTCATGGTATAACATTTTCTCGTTTTGGATGTCGGATATCCATAGCATGGGCGGTTATGTCGTGGCTGCCAGCTTCTTTGCCTTGGGCTTAGCAGGGTGGCAAGTCCTACTCTGTTTACTGGTCGGAATCTGTATTGTTCAGGTGGCCGCCAATTTAATCGCTCGACCCAGTCAATTGACCGGCGTGCCTTACGCCGTGGTCTGTCGTCAGGCCTTTGGCGTCTTTGGTGCGAATATCCCCGCGGTGATCCGTGGACTGATCGCCTTTGCTTGGTATGGTATTCAAACTTGGCTTGCTTCTAATGCGCTACTGTTAGTGTTACTAAAATTTTGGCCAAGCCTGACGCCGCTAACCGTGCCGCATTTTGTCGGCCTATCCGCGCTAGGATGGATCTGTTTCGCAGTGATGTGGTGCCTGCAAGCCATGGTGTTCTGGCGAGGCATGCGCACCATTCAGGCCTTTATCGATATTGCAGGCCCTGCGGTTTATATCGTGATGTTAGCGTTGGCCGTGTGGATTATTTCGCAAACCGGTTGGCAGGGCATTTCTCTGACCTTATCGGAGAAAACGCTGAGTACTTCGCAACAGACTTGGCAGATGATCACCGCGATATCGCTAGTCGTCTCCTATTTCTCAGGCCCATTACTGAATTTTGGTGACTTCGCTCGGTATGGCAAGTCGATGCAAGAGGTGTGCCGGGGTAATCGTTGGGGACTCCCTTTCAATTTCCTATTGTTCTCAGTGATTACGGTCATCATCGTTTCCGGGACTAAGAGTTTATATGGTCAGATGATCACCGACCCGATTGAGACCGTGGCCCATACTGGAAATGGTCTTGTGATGGCACTCGCGCTGCTGACGATGATCACCGCAACCGTGGGGATCAATATTGTCGCGAATTTCGTCTCACCAGCCTTTGATTTTTCCAACTGCGCGCCGCAAAAAATAAGTTTTCGTATGGGCGGGATGATTGCAGCGGTCGGTTCAGTACTGCTGACGCCTTGGAATTTATTCCAATCACCTGAATTGATCCACTATAGCTTAGATGTCTTAGGGGCCTTTATCGGGCCACTGTTTGGGATCTTATTATGCGATTTTTACCTGATTAAACGCGGTAAAATTGAGGTCGATGAGCTGTTTAATGCCTCTAAAAACGGGCGTTATTGGTATCAAGGTGGCGTGAACCTACGCGCCGTTGCCGCATTGGTGCCCGCGGTAGTGATTGGCTTAGTGATCAGCTTTATACCAAGCTTACACGCGGTAGCGAACTTTAGTTGGTTTATCGGCGTAGGCATTGCGGGGGTGGCGCATTTCATATTGCATCCGCGTGAAGCGCATGTAACGCAGTCCTCCACGTTATCAAGTTTAGTGACCGGCAAAGAATCGTGATTCTTTGTGGTGAACAGATAGTGCCTAATCGAAACTGAAGGTATACTGCGCATCCCTTAGGTTGTGGATGTCGCAGTCGATTATGGTTAATGCAAGTGATCTTATTGAGCAGTTATGTGAGAAGGGTTGGTTTTACCAACAAAATGTAATCCCGGGCGAATGGGTAACGGCCTTAGCCGATCTTTGTCATAAGCGGACCTTCTTACAAGCAGGGATTGGTCAAGGGATCAAAAACATCATCAACGAAGCGATTCGCTCGGACAGTATCAGCTGGATTGATCCTCAAGAAAAGGATCCCGCAGTAGTCTATTATTTAGCGTTAGTTGACGAGATCAAACACCTGCTTAACCGAGAATTTTATTTAGGGTTGAACGGCTTTGAAGGACACTTCTCTCGCTATCCACAAGGCGCGTTTTATAAGCCGCACTACGACTGTTTCGCTCAAGACAAACGCCGAGCGGTAACCCTGATTTTCTATATCAATCAGAACTGGCAACCCGAAAATGGCGGCCAGCTCTGTTTGCATTTACCGGAAGGCAAAAAGGTCATCGAGCCGGTGGCTGGCAGCATGATCTGTTTCCTATCAGAACAAATCTTACATGAAGTCTTGCCGACGCAGGTCGAGCGGATGGCGCTAACCGGATGGTTCGTTCGCCACCAAGGGCAAGACTACTTTTACAGCTAGTTCTACACAAAATTTCCTACTTAATTTTCAGAATTGTGATCAGCATGCCATACTAATGGCTTGCTTTTTTTTTTATATGGCAAATCTGCCCAGCTTTTTTCACACAGTTATTTAATGAGGTCGTTGTGTCACAAACGAAAACTGAACATCTCGGATTGGCCCAGTTGGCATTAGCCCTCGGTGGCTTCGCCATTGGCACAGGCGAATTTGTGATCATGGGATTATTGCCAGACGTGGCACATGGGTTGCAGAGTTCGATTACGCGGGCGGGCGATGCCATCAGTAGCTATGCCTTAGGCGTCGTGGTGGGTGCGCCGCTGATTGCGGTCCTTTTCTCACGCGTGTCACGTCAGCGTTTATTGATCGCTTTAATGGGGCTGTTCGCGTTGGGTAACGTGGCCAGCGCCCTTGCGCCAGGCTATCTCTCCTTTGTGCTGATGCGTTTTATTACGGGTCTGCCACACGGTGCCTTCTTTGGGGTGGCCTCATTGGTCGCCGCCTCGATGGTGCCCGCGCATCAGCGTGGTAAAGCGATTGGCCGCATGATGTTGGGCTTAACCGTGGCAACGTTACTTGGCGTTCCTGCGGTGTCATGGATTGGCCACCACTTAAGCTGGCAGCTCGCTTTCTGGTTTGTGGGGGCCTGTGCGGTCGTCTCGCTGCTCATGATCATTCGCTATGTGCCTTTCAGCCAAGGGGATCGTTCGGCACATCCATTACGGGAGCTGACAGCGCTTAAGAAGCCGCAAGTACTGTTAACCCTGCTGACCGGCGCAACCGGATTTGGGGGAATGTTCGCGGTCTTTAGCTATATCACCCCGACCATGATCCATTATGCGGGGATGAGTGAGGCACAAATTCCTTGGGTGATGGCCGCTTTTGGTCTCGGGATGATTGTCGGTAGCACCTTAGGGGGAAAGTTCGCAGACTGGAGTGTTCGCAAAACGATCGGTCTGTCGTTGTTATGGAATATCGCCATTATGGTGCTGTTCTGCTTCCTCTCAAAATACGTCATTACTGGCTTCTTGGCGGCATTTTTGATCGGTACTGCAGGGCTACTTATTCCTTCCCTACAAATCCGCTTAATGGATGTAGCGGGCGAAGCACAAACCTTAGCGGCCGCGATGAATCACTCGGCGCTGAATATGGCCAATGCGTTGGGGGCTTTCCTCGGTGGTGTCGTGATTGATGCGGGCTTAGGCTGGGTGTCAACGGCTTGGGTAGGAACGGTGTTAGCGGTAATGGGGCTGATTATTTTTTTACTCTCATTACGAGTGAAGCATTAGTTTTACGCTTCCCGGCCCTTGAGGGGCCGGAAAAGGTCATCAAGATTTATGCTTTTGGCGACTACGACGTAATCGCAGCCCTATTAGCAACAAGATCACCACAACGATGCCTACCGCAATGCCCGGCACCATATAAGGTTGTGCGGCCGCTAGGAAAGGCAAACGCCCCCCTTTACGCATCCATGCCACATCACCCGCTTCAACCGTTACCTGCGGATTACCATAATTATGTAAGACATAATTACTGATATCGGCAATTTGTTGATCGGTCAGTGGATCAACATAAGTCGGTGAAGTGAATGCTGGCATTAACACATCATGATCTTGAGTGGTCCGTCTTACCCCAAATAAAATAGCGGAGACTAGATTATCGGGATGGATCATGCCGGTGGCCGTGTTGTGGAATAACGACGGATAGGCTTGATTTGGACTGCCCGAACCATCCGGTTGGTGGCAACTGGCGCAGTTACCACTGAATAGCTTGGCACCACTACCGAGGGCGTTATAAGCATTATTCGGTGCGTCACCGCGGATCGCGGTTTCGACACTCACCGGCTTGCCGAAAGTGTAAGCCGCAGCCGTTTCTCCTTCAGTACGGATCGGTGTTGTCTGTTTAAGGTAAACGGCAATCGCTTTAAGATCGCTGTCCGGTAAATATTGCAAGCTATGCTCTACGGCTTCTGCCATGCCGCCAGCGGCTTGGTTTTTCCCTACCGCGCGACCGGTTTTGAGGTAGCTAACCAATTCATCGTCTCGCCATCCACCAATACCACTGATCGGATCAGAGGTAATATTGGGGGCATACCAACTGCCTAATGGTGCGCCCGCCAGCGGCTGATCGTGTTTCTCTGCCATCATAAAGTTACGCGGGGTGTGGCAGGTATCACAGTGTGCAAGCCCATTAACCAGATAATTACCACGATTCCATTCCGCGCTTTTGCTCTCATCCACCTTATAGCTGTCAGTGCTGCCGAAGATAGCGTTCCACATGCCCATGCTAAAGCGAAGATTAGAAGGGAAGGTGAGCTTGGTCAGCGTATTCGCCTTGTCCACCGGTTTAACGCTATGCATAAAATAGGCATAGAGCGCATGGACATCGTCGTCTGTCATAAGATGATACGAGGTATAAGGCATCGCAGGATAGAGATGCGCCCCATCAGGTCGAATACCTTCGCGGATCGCTCTGGCAAACTGTGCCTCACTGTATCCGCCAATACCTTGTGCCGAAGGAGTGATGTTAGTGGCATAAATCGCCCCCATCGGAGAAGCGATGGCATAGCCTCCTGAAAAGGCTGTTTTGCTGCCCGGCGCCGTGTGACAGGCCTGACAGTCAGAGGCGATAGCCACTTTCTCGCCTTGGGCAATCAACGCTGCGCCTGCATCAGCCTCGGTTTGCGCGTAGGCCAATGGGGAGGTCGCCATCAGGGTCAATACCCACGCCAGTGTTTTGTTAAGCCGCACGATTATACTCCCGCCTTTAAACGTTGAGCCATATCATGGGCCGCTTTTAATCCCAGCGCAGCCATGGTCAAGGTGCTGTTGACCACACTGGCGGAAGGGATGGCGCCACCCCCCGGTAACCAAAGGTTTTCATGGTCGAAGGCACGGCAATTGCTATCGACTACCGCATTCTTGACGGAATCTCCCATAATGGTGCCGCCCATGATATGGTTATTCGCATTGAGACTAGTGGTAATGTTGAACTCTTTCGCGTTAAACAGCGAACCGATGTGACGCAGCTGGTCATGGGCTGCTTCAGCACCTTTGCGCACATAATCGCCGACATCATAGTGAATGTCAGGGGAAGCCAGGCCATGCGTATCGTTACGGTCAGCACTGAGCGTAAGGCGGTTATCGGGATCTGGTAACGGCTCTAAGCTTATCGATAGATCAACGCCGTGCGTCGAGCGGTAACGGATCTCGTCATCTAAAGCTTTACCGACCAAGCCTTTGGCTAAGGCCTGTTTTGTCGCGGGAACCACCCGTGAAATATTATTGAGGATCATCTTGTTCGCCGAGTAATCACGCCGGAAGTCACCGTCACGCGGGCCGACCATACAGCTACTCTGCGCTGGACCGCGACCAAGCCACATCGGCTCTTCGGTCAGAAAGCTACAGTGGAAACCGGAATGGTCCATCATATTACGGCCGACCATATCGGAGCTGTTAGCGATCCCAGTAGGGTTATCTTTATTGGCCGCCAGCAGTAATAGGCGCGGCGTCTCGATACCGTTACAGGCTAAGGCGAACATTTTCGCCGAGGCTTTATGCGAAGCCTTCTGATTATCCAACCAGTGCACCGCCGTAATACGGTTTTGGCTATCGGTATCGATTTTATAGACCACAGACTCTGAAAGGACGACCGCGCCTTGACGTTCGGCACGCTCGACATGATGAATACCGTTATACATCGCGCCGATCGGGCAGATAGGTTGGCAGTTGTTGTTACCACAGCAGACAGGGCGGCCTTCCCAAGGGCGGGTACTCCGGCCTTGCGGAATCGGCACTAGGTTATAGCCATGTGGATTGACCACGCTGGCAAAATAATTATCGCCATGGGCGAAAGGCACCATCTCCATAGGATAAGGGCGGCTACGTTCGGCAGGAGATTGCATCGCGGGATCGTTTGGACCTGCGACGCCAATTTCATATTCCGCTTCGCAATACCACGGCTCAAACTCTTGATAAGAGATCGGCCAATCGCGTCCGACTTGGTACTTGCGTTGCATTTCGAAATCGCTCGGATGATGACGCCAGCACGAGGCTGCCCAGTGCCAAGTCGTACCGCCAACAGTACGTAAGTAGCCTTGTTGAAAACTGCCTGCACTCGGGCCGGTGACGTTGACGTAATTATTCGGTGGAAAATAGAGCGGGGCGGGTGCTAAAGGCGATTGCGGGTAGAGTCCTTGGAAATCGGAACCGGCACGATTGGCAAACGGCATATTACGCCAGTTTTCGACCGCTTGAGCACGGGTGATCCGCAGCCCTGCTTCGAGAACTAACACGGAATAACCCTGCGCCACCAATCGGTCCGCCATCATACCGCCGACAATACCGGATCCAACGATCACAACATCGGCGCTCACATCGCCACTTGCAGTAAATTCTGGTTTTTTCATGATGATTGATTTTATTGTTATTAATTTTAAGTATAAAAGATTACAACGCGTCGATGACGGCAGTGCTATTAGCGTCAGGCACTGGCGCGGTCCACCATAACGGCCCATTGCCACAATAGGTCGGCACGACCAATCCATCACTCACCGTGCGATACATCCACGCTTGCTGGTAACTGACCAAGATGCCGTGATAATCATTGCCGACAGTGCCGGTGTACCATGCGGTGACTATTTGTTGGAGTCGCGCCTGCAGACCGGCTGCTTGGGCTTTTTCAGCAAAGGCGGTGGCACTCATGCCTTCTTGAATCATCTGTACCAAGGGAGTGATTTGTTGGGCGAAGTTAGGCACTTTTTTTACGAAAGCATTAAAGAAATGCGCCGCCAGTTCTGCATTCACTTGCTTATGTTCGGTAATAGCCTGTGTGATACGTATAAAGGCACGCAACGTATCGCCTGAGGAGGCAGTATTCTGTGCAAGCCCGCTAAGAGGCAGTGAGGTGATAAAGCAGCCTGCGGTAACAATCAGCGAACTTTTTAGGAAACGACGGCGATTAGTATCGATACCAACCCTATCGTAATCAGGTTGTGGGAGGTTAGGAGTCACGGTCTTCAAAACGGGATGTGATAAAGTTAACATGATATAGTGAAATACGTCTTAGATGTAAAAAGATTATAATGATTGAGAGGAAGACGTCTGGGCGGTAAGCCAACGACTTACCGCTTAATAGTGTTACTGGCGATGCGTTGAAACGCGTTGATGAATGGCTTCGCTTCGCCCGGCAAGTCCGACTAATGTCACTTCACAACCATGACGATGGTAACGATGTTCGATGGAATCAAGCACGCTAACACTCGACGCATCCCACACCTGTGCTTCAGAGAGGTCGATGACAACCTGCTTTGGATCATTGGCGTAGTCAAAATGTTCATAGAGATCGTTACTGCTGGCGAAGAATAGCGGGCCTTGCACCTGATAGGTGACACGTTCACCTGATTGCGAAAGCGACCGCTGGGCAACGATAATGTGGCTGATCCGTGTGGCAAACAGTAGTGACGCAAAGACTGCGCCGACGACGACACCCAGTGCTAAATTACTGGTCCATACCGTGATGACCACGGTGAGCAGCATTATTAAGGTCTCACTAACCGGTAATCGACGCAATGTCTTAGGCTGCAAGCTGTGCCAATTTATCGTTTTAACCGATACAATCACCATGATCGCCGCTAAGACCACCATCGGTATTTTCGCCATCACTTGACTCAATACGCTGACTAACAATAGTAAGACGCATGCGGCAACGATGGTAGAAACGCGACTGCGGGCTTTACCCAGTTCGACGTTGACAATGGTTTGACCGATCATGGCACAGCCTGCAACGCCGCCGTAGAATGCGGCCAAAATATTGGCTATCCCTAATCCCCAAGACTCGCGGTGTTTATTCGATGGGGTATCCGTTAACTCATCAACCAACTTAGCCGTTAACAATGACTCCATTAGGCCAACTAAGGCTACACTGATTGCGGCGGGCCAGATAATACTCAGCGTGTGCCAATTAAGCGCCACCTGCAGTGAATTAAAGCTAGGCAGCCCAGGGGACATACTGCCTTCATCCCCGACATTCGGTAATCGTAGGCCGGTATAGGCAACGACTGCGGTAAGCAAAACAATGGCGACCAGCGGAGCAGGGATGGCGGTAAAGAGACGAGGCAAACCGAATACGATAACTAACGTAATCGCGAAAAACAGCCATACCATCGGCCCATGGCCAATGATATGGGGAACTTGTGCCATAAAGATCAGGATACCTAAAGCATTCACAAAACCTGTCATCACTGATTGGGGGATATAGCGCATCATTCTCGCTAATCCTAACCAACCAAACACAATTTGTATTACTCCCGCCATCACAACCGTCGGTAAAATATAGTTCACGCCATGTGCAGCGACCATGGGTCCGATGACCAAGGCGACTGAACCGGCTGCGGCACTGACCATCGCCGGGCGACCGCCAATGAAGGAGAGGGTTAAGCAGATCACAAAGGATGCAATCAGACTGACTTTAGGGTCGACACCAGAAATGACCGAGAACGAAATAACTTCGGGGATCAGGGCCAGGGCGGTGACAATACCCGCTAAACTCTCGGTAATCAGTTTTCCGGGGGAGGTCAGTACCGTTTTAACTTGCCCAGCTTTTGCTGCAGAACAGGGTTCCATTCATTTTACCTTGTGAAAAACGTATTATTTATTATTGCTTTTACCTGAAAAGAGGAATCTCAACACAGGAATGCGCTGATGAATTTCGTAAAGGATAAATGATACGCTAAAAACCATTACTAATCCTGCAAAAAAACCAAGGTAATTTTTAGGGATTGCGGGACTTACATATAAGCCATATACCAAGGTTAGGGGATGGTGGACTAAGTAAATAAATAAGGAGGCATTGACTAAGTAACTGACCGCGGGCGAATGGATATTTAATAATCGGTAGCCACTGCTAAAGCAGATATTAAGCATACAGATCCTCATTACCATCGAGATTAACGCATCAAGCTCATATAGCCAGCCTACGCCTGAATTGTAATGTTGATTGTAATGGTAGGCACTAAAGGCGACGACTGTACCCATCCATAACAGCGGGTGTGGCTTAATAAAGCGTGCTTTTGATGAAGTGATTTGCCAAGCCAGCGCGCCTAGCATTAAAGAAAGGCAAATAGAATAGCACCTGCATCACCACGATGTTCATTAGCGCATCTTTCATCACCAAGGGCAGGGTCAGTAGGAGTAGACGGCGAAGTAAGCACCAAACCAAAATACTCAGTGTTAACCCACCCAGGACCTGCCACCAGCCAATCTGTTTATGTTGCCACTGTTCAGTACGCTGTTTAAGGAAATGAAATAATTGATAACCGATCATCGTTAATAAACACAGAATCAGTTAAAACCATAAATGGGAGATAAGCTCCCAACACAGAGTATTATATTTTTCATACAGCGTGAACTGAGACCAGTTAGGAAATTTATCCGAGACATTTTTCAACAGTCTACATTGCGGCAGCGTAATTAAGGGGATTGCCGCGAGAAATGGAATACCGACTCTTTCCAGACGAACTTTTAACCAGCGATGGGGCGAGTAGCGTAAGAAAAGCATATAAGAAAAATAGCCGGAAATGACGAAAAATACTTGCATCCGAAACGAGTGAATACATTCATTAAAAAGGGTCAATCCGAAGGATGACGTTGGGCTATTGACCGTCCAATGCTGTGAAAAATAAATTAGCGATACGTGGAAAGGGACCGCGAGCAGCACCAGGATTGCGCGGATTCAATCGGGAAAATATTCACGTAGTTGGGATTGGGCAGACATCATCTATACCCATCGTCTAGGGTGTATTTGGCACGATTACGGCTAAGATTAACGTAAGTATATCAGACAACGTTATGCGAATTGGGGTTTCGTAAAACTATCCGAAAAATCCGGCTTTTCTAATAAAAAGAAACTATCATTCGAAGATGACTGTCAGAATGCTGCCGAATCAATTATTATAAGCTTAGTCAGTTTGGAACATATTTTTAAGGGGGCGATGTGCTCATCAAGAAAGAGACTACATATAAAGGACGACAACTCAAATGGGTTGGCGCAGCGGTACTTGTCGCACTCTACACGAGCAATAGCTGGGCATTTAGTATCGACGATGTCGCGAAACAAGCTAAATCCTTAGCGAAGAAAAATTATCAAGCTCCAAACAGTAATTTGCCTTCACAACTCCGCGAATTGAAATATACCGATTACCAACAAATTCAATTCAAGCATGATAAAGCTTATTGGTCTAAACTCCATACGCCTTTCAAACTCGAGTTCTATCACGAAGGAATGTATTTTGACCAAGCGGTCAAAATAAATGAAGTTACGGCCTCTACCGTTCATGAAATTAAATACGATCCCGCATACTTCGATTTCGGTAAAGTCCCGCATAATGCAGATTCCCTTAAAAACATAGGGTTTGCTGGCTTTAAAGTCCTCTATCCCCTTAACAGCCGTAAGAAAGAAGATGAGATCAGCAGCTTCTTGGGCGCAAGCTATTTCCGTGTGATTGGCGCAGGTCAAACCTATGGCCTTTCTGCGCGCGGCCTCGCGATCGATACCGCCGTTCCGGCAGGGGAAGAGTTCCCGCGCTTCAAAGAGTTCTGGATCGAACGTCCGACCGCGAATGCTAAACAGCTGACAATTTATGCATTACTGGACTCTCCACGTGCCACTGGCGCTTATCGCTTCATCATTCATCCCGGTAAAGAGAGTACGGTGGATGTACAGTCCCGTGTCTACCTGCGTGACAACGTCACAAAGTTAGGCATCGCGCCACTGACCAGTATGTATCTGTTCGGGGCCAATCAACCATCCCCAGTGATTAACTATCGTAACGAATTACATGATTCGGATGGCCTCTCGATTCATAACGGCAACGGCGAGTGGATCTGGCGTCCAATCAACAATCCACGTCGTTTAGGTGTCAGTACCTATCAAGTTGAAAACTTAAAAGGTTTCGGCTTACTGCAACGTAATCGTGACTTCAGCCATTATCAGGATTTAGACGATCGCTACGACCAACGTCCAAGCGGTTGGGTAGAGCCTATTGGGGATTGGGGCAAAGGACATATCGAGCTGGTGGAAATCCCGACTAACGATGAAACCAACGATAATATCGTCGCCTTCTGGAGCCCAGAAAAATTACCGGAAGCCGGTAAAGAGATGAAATTTGATTATCGTCTGCACTTTACTCGTGACGAGTCCGCGCTGCACGACAACCATGTTGCGTGGGTACAAAACACGATGCGTTCGACTGGTGATGTCAAACAGTCGAATCTGGTGCGTCAACCAGACGGCAGCATTGCGTTCTTAGTCGACTTCGTGGGCAAGAACCTAAGTAAAATGCCTAGCGATGCGAAGATTGCCCCAGAAGTGAGCATCGGGAAAAATGGCGAGATCGTTGAGCAAAACGTGCGTTACAACCCAGTGATAAAAGGCTGGCGTTTAACCCTACGCTTACGCGTGAAAGATCCGAAACAAGTGACCGAGATGCGTGCTGCGTTAACCAGCAACGAAAAATTATTGACTGAAACGTGGAGCTATCAGTTACCTGCCAATGAATAAATCAACGTTTAATCCTAAACAGTATGTTGACACTCTGCCGCTTGATGCGGCAGAGCAGTCTTCATTGCTCGCGACTGAGACATCACAAGAAAGCTTTGCTCAGTTCCACCATCAACTGGGCAACGATGTGACCGCCAGTGATCGTGAGGAGGACGCGGCACTGGCCTCTGTCTCATCTCGTGTAAAAATGGCATGGTCAGCGGCGACAGATAATGATGCGCAGTTTGCGCAGGACGATCTGCAGCGCACCACATTGAAGGCGATGCCGCCAGTACGACGTGCGTTGATGTCTCCAGACAGTTGGGAAACTAACCCGATTACGCGGGCATGGCGCTCTGTACGAGGAAAATCCCGCAAGCAACGTGAACGTTTGCAGGATGCGCCCACCCGTAACTCAGAAGAGAAGTGGCGGGTTGTTGGGACGATTCGTCGCTATATCTTGTTGCTACTGACCTTAGCGCAAACTATCGTCGCAACATGGTATATGAAAACCATTCTGCCTTATCAAGGCTGGACCTTGATTGACCCGACGCAACTGTTCACCCCGGACTGGAAACAGGCGGTACTTCAGATCCTGCCTTATGTGCTGCAGACCGGTATTCTTTTCCTATTCGCGATTCTCTTCTGCTGGGTTTCCGCTGGTTTTTGGACCGCGCTGATGGGCTTCTTACAACTCCTGATCGGTAAAGACAAATACAGTATCTCTTATGGCACCGTGGGCGATGAGCCGCTAAACCCTGAGAACCGTACTGCGTTAATCATGCCTATCTGTAACGAAGATGTGCAGCGTGTGTTTGCCGGTCTACGCGCCACATGGGAATCGGTGGTACGCAGCGGCAATAGCGAACACTTCGATGTCTATATTCTGAGCGACAGTTACGATGCAGATATCGCGATTGCCGAACAAAAGGCTTGGATGGAACTGGTCCGTGATGTTGGCGGAGCTGGGCAAATTTTCTATCGCCGCCGCCGCCGCCGCGTGAAGCGTAAAAGTGGTAATATCGACGACTTCTGCCGCCGCTGGGGCCAAAACTATGCCTATATGGTGGTCCTGGATGCCGACAGTGTGATGAGCGGTGAATGTTTATCCGGCCTGGTGCGGATGATGGAGGCCAATCCTAATGCAGGGATTATCCAATCGTCACCGAAAGCATCGGGAATGGATACGCTGTATGCACGCTGTCAGCAATTTGCGACCCGCGTCTATGGGCCACTGTTTACGGCGGGACTGCACTTCTGGCAGCTAGGGGAATCCCACTACTGGGGACACAACGCGATTATACGGGTCAAGCCGTTTATTGAGCATTGCGCCTTAGCCCCCCTGCCAGGTGAGGGGTCGTTCGCCGGCTCCATCATGTCGCATGACTTCGTTGAAGCCGCGTTAATGCGCCGTGCGGGATGGGGCGTATGGATTGCTTATGATCTGCCCGGTTCTTATGAAGAACTGCCGCCAAACTTATTGGATGAACTTAAGCGTGACCGCCGTTGGTGTCATGGTAACTTAATGAATTTCCGTCTGTTTATGGTGAAAGGGATGCACCCGGTTCACCGTGCCGTGTTCCTGACGGGGGTGATGTCTTACCTCTCGGCCCCACTGTGGTTTATGTTCTTAGCGCTGTCTACCGCATTGCAGGTGGTGCACTCATTGGTCGAGCCGACGTACTTCTTACAACCTCGTCAGCTCTATCCGGTGTGGCCGCATTGGCGTCCAGAATTAGCGATTGCCCTATTCTCCACCACCTTAGTGTTACTCTTCTTACCGAAGATGCTCAGTGTGTTGTTGATCTGGTGTAAGGGGGCTAAGCCTTATGGTGGATTTATTCGAGTGTTTATTTCCCTGATTCTGGAAATGCTGTTCTCAGTACTGTTAGCCCCTGTAAGAATGTTATTCCATACGCTATTCGTGGTGAGTGCCTTCTTAGGCTTGAAAGCGGTGTGGGACTCCCCGCAGCGTGATGATGACTCAACGCCGTGGAGCGAAGCCTTCCGCCGTCATGGTTCTCAGATGCTATTAGGGATCGTCTGGGCGGCTGGTATGGGCTATCTGGATCTCAACTTTTTATGGTGGTTAGCGCCAATTGTTGGGTCTCTCATCCTCTCCCCGATTGTGTCGGTTATTTCGAGCCGTGCAACCGTTGGGTTAGCTTCGCGTCGCGCTAAACTCTTCTTAATCCCTGAAGAGTTTGAAACACCACAAGAGTTGATCGATACGGATAACTACGTGCTGCTTAATCGCCAACGTGTGTTGGAGAATGGCTTTATGCATGCGCTATTCCATCCTTCCTTTAATGCGTTAGCCACCGCGCTGGCCACGGCACGTCATTTACAAAGTGATCTGCTGGAGCATGCGCGTGAGCGTCAAATCGATCAGCTGTTAAGCGAGTCACCTGAAAAAAGCAGTGCCAATCAGCGCTTACTGGCCATCAGTGACCCGGTGGTCCTAGCGCGATTACACAGCCGCTTGTGGCAGCAACAGGATAAGTACCGCCAATGGCATGACAGTTATGCCAAACTGGAATCTAACCCTGACGCTCTACAAGTTAACTGATTAAAAGGCGGCGTAAGCCGCCTTTTTTAATGGGTTCAAGCCGTTATGATAAGAAAACTCGTTATTATTCTTTCGATTGTCATGCTAACGGGCTGTGGCAGTATTATCAGTCGAAGTGTGGCGGGACAGGGGCAGGGGCATCAGTACTATCCCGGGGTGCAGTGGGATTTGCGCCAAGGGTATTGGCGCTTTTTAACGATTCTAGATTTACCGCTTTCACTGATTGTTGACACCTTTATGTTGCCTATCGATGCCAAGCACGGTGACTACCCATAATTACCAGCGTTCAGAGTCGCTGTTGTCGTCACTCCACTCTTCGGCAGCGGCTCGACCTTCTTCAGTATCGGTAGGCGGTGCGAGCTGAAATTCGCCTTCATCCCATTCGTGTAGCGTATTTTCAGGTTGCCACTCGGCCAGTATTTCCTCTTCGTCATACTCATTATCCCAGATTGCCTGAGCAGCTTCATCATAGTAGAGAGGGAGACACTCGCTAGGCGCTTCGTCCTGATCCGCAAACTCGGCTTGCCACATAATATCACCGTCTTGCATCACATATTTTTGTAACGAAAACTGACTTACCGAGGCACTTAACTCGTCCACTTCGGGGTGATCCGCTAAGTAACTCTCTTTTGCGACGCTTATCGCTTCATCTAAGGTGGTGAATAAATCCATGGTTGTAACCTCAATCACTGTGGGAATAGATGAAGCATAGAACATATTTTTCACCCTGAGTGAGGTGGGAGAGATTTTGTTACTTTTCAGTTTTTCCTGAATGAAGTGCGGATAGACACTTGGGATGCGTAGGGCTATCGGGTATCATAGTCGCCTTTTCAATTGCCCAAAACAGGACGAACACCATGCCAGTGTTACATAACCTTGTCTCGAATAAAGAGTTAAAACAGCGTTTAATGGAGGAGACCGAACCGCGTACCACGGTCTCGTTCTATAAGTATTTCACGATCAGTGATCCGCAGGCGTTCCGCGACCGTCTATACCAAGCTTTCTTAAAGCTTAAAGTGTTCGGTCGCGTCTATATCGCCGCCGAAGGGATTAATGCACAAATTAGTGTGCCTGCCAGCCGCTTTGAAGCGATGAAGCAGCAAATTTTCGACTTCGACCCTGCGCTGAACGGATTACGGATGAACATCGCCTTAGACGATGACGGTAAATCTTTCTGGGTGTTACGGATGAAGGTCCGTGAGCGAATCGTGGCTGACGGTATTGACGATCCAAGTTTCGACGCCAGTGACGTCGGGGCTTACCTGAAAGCCGATCAAGTCAACACAATGTTAGACGACCCGGAGGCTGTCTTTGTTGATATGCGTAACCACTATGAGTTTGAGGTGGGACATTTCGACAATGCCATGGAGATCCCTGCCGATACCTTTCGGGATCAACTGCCCATGGCAGTAGAGATGCTGGCAGAGCAAAAAGAGAAGAAAATCGTAATGTATTGCACCGGCGGGATCCGTTGTGAGAAAGCGAGTGCGTGGATGAAACACCAAGGCTTCGATAATATTTATCACATCGAGGGCGGGATTATCGAATATACGCGCAAAGCGCGTGAGCAAGGATTACCGGTTCGTTTCAAAGGCAAAAACTTCGTCTTTGATGAGCGGATGGGTGAACGTATCTCTGAAGATGTCCTAGCTCATTGCCATCAGTGTGGGGCTTCTTGCGATACTCACGTCAATTGTCTAAATGATGGATGCCATCTCCTGTTTATTCAGTGTGATGACTGCGCAGTCAAATACCGTGGCTGTTGTAGCCCAGAGTGTTTGGAAGAGTCCGCATTGACCCCCGAAGAGCAACGCCAACGTCGGGCCGGTCGCGAAACCAGTAATAAAATCTTCAATAAGTCGCGAGGATTATTACGCATGACTCTGCCGACACCTATCAATAAAGACGACGCCTAAGTCAAGCCCCTGCCTAGCAGGGGCTTTTGCGTGAGGGCACGGCTAAAATTGCAAGGCGGCCGTCAGGTCACCCATTTTTTGATGGCCGTGCGCCACGAGCGCCTGATCGCGAGCGGTTAACCCATCAAGCAGCGGCAAGCCATGCACGCGACTGATAAAACGCAATATCGATCCGGTGTCATATTGAGTATTGTCTACGTGTCCGCGTCGTGCAAAGGGTGAAATAACCAACGCTGGGATACGCGAACCGGGTCCCCATCTATCGCCTTTCGGTGGCGCGACAGGATCCCACCAGCCGCCATTCTCATCGAAAGTAATAATGACCACGCTATTTTGCCACTGCGGGCTGCGCTGTAACTGGTCAATAATATGCGCAATATGACGGTCCCCGGCTTCGACATCCGAGTAACCGGCATGCATATTCATGTTACCTTGCGGTTTGTAGAAAGCGACCGGTGGCAATTTTCCTGCCTGGACATCGGCCAGAAAATGGTTGGTCGCAGGGGAGTCGCCCAATCCGCCATCACGTAAGTGTTGCTTTCTAGCATCCGGGTGGCTTGGACCAAGATTCTCAAAATAGTTAAACGGCTGATGGTGCAGCTGGAAATCAGGACGGGGCGGAAACTCGGTACTGTCTTTCTGATCGTTAATCGCAAATTGCCAGCCTCCTGCATACCATGCCCAGTCGATACTTTTTTCCGTCAGTTTATCGCCGATATGGGCGTGCTTTTGCGCCGGCAGTACGTTGGCTTTACTGGCATCGGCATAATCGGGACGCTGCGGATCGCGACTCGCAGAGGGCCAGAATGGCGGTTGCATGGTATTCACCGCGTAGCCATCGGGGGTAATTTGACTCGGTCCGAATTTCGGGATGCCGGTTAAGGCACTGGCGGGTGAATCAGCTAACGGTTTTAACCTGCTATCTGTAGGATCATCGCTCATCAACTCAGCAATTAATCCTTTGGCAGGGGAAGTCTTAACATCAGGGTAGAAGGGGGCTTGGGCGCAGGCTAGATATTGGTGGTTAAGGAACGATCCACCGAAGGCCCCTTGGAAAAAGTTATCACAGAGCGTGTACTCGCGCGCTAACTGCCATAAGCGCATATTTTAAGCGCTATCCGCATAGTAACCCATGGTGAGCGCCCCAGCGTCGGCCCACGCGACAAAGCGGTCATTTTTACCGCCATTAATTTGCATCTGATTCTGGTAGAAGACATGCCATAAGTCGCGGGTGATCACCCCTTGTGGCAGGGCTTCTTGATCGTCACCTTGTAAGGCGAAAGGCTTATTGGGCAGCTCGGTGAGATACTTTGCCTCTTGATCAATGTGATAACGTTTATGATTAACGACTTGTGGATCCGGCACCATCCCTTTCCAAATCGGCGGGAGATGTGGCAATGGGGATCCATCTCGATCAACTTGACGCGTAGCCTGTTCACTGAGTTGATGCAGCGGCTGTTGGCTTCCCGGGAAGTTCGCAAACAGATTATTAAAGCTGCGGTTTTCCGCGTAAATCACCACAATATTTTTGACGTGTTTATGCAGTAATTCCGTCTGTTTCGCGGCGGAGTAATCGGTTAGCGGACGAGCAGCAGAGGGAGTGATCTGGCCAGCTTGTGCGCCGCCGAGGGGAAGCAGTGTGCTACTGACGCCCAAAGCCGATGCGCCGGCCAGCAGCCGACGACGTTGTGGATTTTCAGGCGTGGTGGCATTTCCTTTCTTCGACTTCATGCATTGCCCTTGTTTTAACAAGAAAAGTTAGCGTCACGATACGAATTAACCGTGACGTTTTTATGACAATGCTGAGAGGAAATCAGCTTTTTGTGAAACGCGCTAAACGGAAGGGCGAAATGATAGTTTCTATATCATTACCCATTGCAAATTGACTCGCAATTTCGCCGAGTGCAGGGGCACATTTGAATCCATGACCACTTAACCCGCTGATCACTAACCCCGTCTTGTCCTCATCCAAATAATCGATAATAAAGTGGCCATCAGGAGAGTTATCATAGCTGCAGGCTTGGCCGAACAAGCAGGCGCTCTGGCCCGGTAAAAATTGCTTAAGGAAGCCAAAACATTCGCTACCATCCGAAGGCGATTGACCGAAGGGTAAGCACTCTGTGGCATCGTTGAGCGGTTGGCCACCATCGTGACGGGCAACTTTCAGCTGATCATCCTCGGCAGGAAATCCGTAATACTGGCTTCCATCGGTTAGCTGTGCGGTAAAGGCCGGAAAATGGGTGTGATGGCTAAAACGGCCATCGGACTGGAACCAAGCCATTACCTTGCGCACCGGTGAGATGGGTAAATCTGGTAGCAGCTTTTTCACCCAACTGCCCGCGGTAACGATAATTTTACGGGCCGTATAGTCACCGTCAGCGGTGGTGACACGGTAGAGATCATCATAGTGGCTAATGGATTCAACCGGGCAGTTGAAAAGCTGAGCGCAGCCTTGCTCTTGAGCTAGGCGGATCCATTGTTCAACCGCTTTTTCGCTATAAAGGTAACCGGCTTCTTTATCCAGCACCCCATGATATTCCGGAGGGATGACGAAGTGTTCCCAACGCTGCACGATGTCACTAGCACTTAATGCCTCGACGTCAATCGACCAGGTCTTCGCACTATTGAGTAATTGAGGAATGAGCGGGCTATCTAAAGGGGCCAAGGAGAGTACGCCACTGCGTCGAAAAAGGGTCGTTGATGAGGTTTTCTCTAACGCCTCCCACAGTACTTTGCTGCGTTGAAGCAGCGGCACATATTGGTCACCTTCCGCATAGGCATAGCGAATTAAGCGTGTTGACCCATGATGCGAACCTTGATGATGGGGAGGGTGATGGGCATCGATCATTAATACATTTAAATTATTAATGGTTGCGTAGCAGCCTGCTGCCGCGCCTACCGATCCGCTTCCGACAATAATGACATCGTAAATCATTGCATTGCTCCGCTTTTTTCTTTGCAGCATAGCAGAGTCGGACAGGGGGAGACAAAAAAAGGCACCCTGAGGTGCCTTGGAAGGTTAATGCTTCGCCCTGATTGGTTGGTTCTCTGACTCTTCAATACGCGCAATGCCGGCTTCGAGTAGAGAAATAAACTGTCTGGCCACATCCGTAGTGATCCAATAAGCTGGACCAATGTCGGCGTTTTCTTCTGTTTGTTGGCTCGAAGAGACGGAATGCAGACGAATCATCATCGCATCATAATCTTCAACGGTACTGATATCCCAACCGACTAACGGATGTGTTTGGATCACATTATTTTCTTTATCCATCTTAACCTCCATAATCGTCATACGTAAGTGAAGACTGAGGTCACAAGTATCCTGTTTCATTACACAGGAAGGATAAAGTATAGCACGGAACCTACACCTCGCTGATTATTTATCGACCACCTGCCATTGTAGCGTTTCCCCCGCTAAAAAGGGAATAAGCTGTTCGTTCCCTAATGCGATGTGCTCCGGGACGATCCACTCTTGACGCTGTAAGGTGATGGTCTGCTCGCTCACCGGCAGTTGGTAGAAGGTCGGGCCATTGATCGAACAGAACGCTTCAAGATGCTCAAGAGCGCCAAGCTCATCGAACACACTGGCGTAGGCGGCTAAGGCCGTTGGCGCATTGAACACCCCGGCACAGCCGCAGCTTGATTCTTTGCGAGACTGTACATGGGGGGCGGTATCGGTACCTAAGAAAAATCGTGAATGACCTGTCGCGACCACATCTCGCAGAGCTTGTTGATGAACATTGCGCTTAAGAATCGGCAAGCAGTACAGATGCGGACGGATACCCCCGCTCAGCATATGATTACGGTTAAACATCAAGTGTTGCGGTGTCACTGTCGCGGCCAATAGTTCGTTACCTTCTTGCACATACTGCGCGGCATCGCGCGTAGTGATGTGTTCCATGACGACACGTAACGCGGGGAAGCGTTGACGTAGCGGGATCAACACTTGGTCGATGAATTTCGCTTCGCGATCAAAAATATCAACATGGGTATCGGTGACTTCACCGTGGATCAGTAACGGCATGCCGATGGCTTCCATGCGTTCTAAAACCGTAGCGATATGATCGATGCGAGTGACGCCATGACTGGAGTTAGTGGTCGCGTGGGCAGGATAAAGTTTCGCCGCAGTAAACACTTTACGGCTGAAGCCCAGTTCAATTTCGTCGGCAGACAAGCTGTCAGTCAGGTAACAGGTCATTAACGGCGTAAAGTGATGCCCAGCCGGCAGTGCCGCTAAGATACGTTGACGATACTGTTCTGCAGCGTGGACAGTGGTC
This sequence comes from Rosenbergiella nectarea, assembly GCF_900111105.1. Lineage (GTDB taxonomy): Bacteria > Pseudomonadota > Gammaproteobacteria > Enterobacterales > Enterobacteriaceae > Rosenbergiella > Rosenbergiella nectarea. The sequence continues at coordinate 78,477 of NZ_FOGC01000012.1, forward strand.
ACCGGCGGAACCAGATTTGGCATCACAATAGCGCGACCGAAATGCGCACTGGTATAAGGAAGGACAGTGTTCAGCATGTCATCGTCACGCAGATGGATATGCCAATCATCGGGACGACGAAGGGTAAGCGAGTTAACAGGGGATTTCATCAGCAAAGGCTCCGGCTAGATAGTCAACGATTAGGGCGTTCAGGCCGGGAACTAAGATTAAAGGGCACTGCTACAGATTGCACTCTTTTTTTTAAATGATTAGGGTGATTTATTGCAGAGGTTAGGGAAAAGCCCATCGAAGGCGATCTTTTCTCGCGATCTCGAGAAGTGAAAAAAATAGTCAACCCCATTTCTCTTGCCGGTAAGGGCTGCGTATCGTTTCGTCCGTTACTCGCTTTCTGATGTCTAACACAGTCGCGGTCTCCATTCTCCACTACGTCCTAATCGACCCTTGGAGGGTCAGTGGGATCCTCACGCCTACGACAACGCCTCGTAGGCGTGATGCGTACTCGGGTCGACGTAAACTCAAGGTGGTCACGCGTTTGTTGCCACCTTGATAAGGGAGCCGATAGCAGGGCCTTCATTCAAGATAGGGTTTACCAGTGAGTGGCGTGCATATCTATTACGAAGCGGTACTTTACATCGCCTTTCAGCATACGTCGGAAAGCATTTTCGATCTCTTCGCCTGGTAGTAGTTCGATATCTGATGTGATCGAATGTTGCCCACAAAAATCGAGCATCTCTTGGGTCTCTTTGATACTGCCGATCGATGACCCGCTAATACTTAGGCGTCGAAATACCATCGGGGTGATCTGCGGCGAAGGGTGCGACGTTTCTGGGATACCGACCAACACTAAGCGTCCATTGGTCTTTAACGCTGCTAAGTAAGGATCCAAATCGTGGGCCGCCGCCACACAGTCGATAATGATATCTTGCGAGGCGTGGCATGCCGCCATCTGTTCGCTATCGGTTGAGACGACAACCTGTTTTGCCCCTAAGCGATAAGCATCCGCGCCTTTCTGTGGAGAGGTGGTGAACAAGGTGACTTCTGCCCCCATCGCGCTGGCTAATTTCACCGCCATATGGCCTAAGCCACCGAGACCGACAACCCCAACGCGATCACCCGCTTTAACAGTAAAATGGCGGAGCGGGGACCACACCGTCACACCGGCACATAGCAGCGGGGCGACACCGGCGAGGGGTAAGTTATCGGGGACAGAGATGACAAAGTCTTGGTCGACGATAACATTCTGTGCATAGCCGCCCCAGGTACTCTGTCCGGTGTAGCGATCAATCCCGTTATAGGTGGCCGTGAAGTCTTGCTCACAATACTGCTCTTCCTGAGCCTGGCAGAAGTTACACTCGCGGCATGAATCGACCATAACGCCGACCCCGACAATCTGACCGGTACTAAAGCGCGTGACGCCGGCCCCGACCTCGACCACTTTACCGACAATCTCATGGCCGGGAACGAGTGGATAGCGGCTGACCGCCCACTCGTTACGCGCCATGTGCAGGTCAGAATGGCAGACACCGCAATAAAGGACTTCAATTTTTACATCCTGATGCTGTACAGAACGCAGGGTGATCGGCGCTGAGGCGAGTGGTGCGTTGGCATCATGGGCCACTAAGGCATTTATTTTCATGTTTACTCACGGTAAGACTGGGTCTGGATGCGGGGCGGGACTATAGTAGAGAAGAGCGTATTTTGGTAGTAGTTACCATTTGGTAACCATAGTGATAAGGAGCGATAAATGCCTGATTGGGTTGAGGGGAAACTCTATTTTTACGCGGATTCACCGGCGCGACGCATTATGGAGCTCTTTTCCGTAAAATGGCGTTCGATGGTATTGCATGCACTATATCATTGGCCGGAAGGGCGGGCCCGCACCGGTGAGTTACACCGCAGTTTACAGGGGATCTCAAAAAAAATGCTGTTTCAAACGCTCAAAGAGTTGGAGTCACGCGGGCTGATCGCTCGACATGTCTACGACGTCGTCCCTCCAAGAGTGGATTATCGGCTCACCCCTTTAGGCCGTACTTTTGCCGAACCGATCGAAGCGTTATACCACTGGGGGCTTGAACATCAAGGGGCGTTAGACGAAATGGAAGCATTGTATCTAGGCACGTCGGGCGAAGAGAAATAGCCCACAGAGAAGCGACTAGGCGTAGGGCCAGAACCTTAACGGCTTTTCGCACTGTCTATAACGTCATGGTTGGCTAGTTTGGCTAGTGTACATTCATTGACACGCTTAAGGAGGATCTATGGCAAGCGATAAGACAATCTTAATTATTGGTGCCTCACGCGGCATTGGACTCGGATTGGTCGAGCAATTTCTCGCACAAGGCTGGCAAGTGACCGCTACGACTCGCGGCACACCTGTACAAAATAGCTCGGCACACTGGTTGGCCTTGGACATTACTGACCCCGCAAGTCAGCACTATTTTATCGAACAATTAGCGGACCAACGTTTCGCGGCTATCGTCATCAATGCTGGGATATACGGCCCCGCTGAACAACGTGTAGACCAGGCTACCGATGCGCAGTTGAATCAATTATTTCTTACCAATAGCTTCGCCCCCGTGCGCTTGGCGCAGCGTCTACTCCCTTATCTTGCCTCGCACAGTGGAGTATTGGCCTTCACCAGTTCGCAGATGGCCAGTTTGACAGAAAATCCTGCTGCCGAGATGCCGCTTTATGCTGCCAGCAAGGCTGCTCTCAATATGCTGGTGCGCGCGCTACATCCTGCTGCGCAGCAAGCGGGTATTACCTTATTATCGTTACACCCCGGTTGGGTGCAGACCGATATGGGCGGGGAGAAAGCCCCGGTCTCGGTTGAACAAAGTAGCACGGGGTTAAAACAGGTGATTATCTCGGCGGCAAGTAAAGGGGGTCATCATTACCTTGATTACCAAGGGCAGACGCTGGAGTGGTAATAATACGTCAGTGGCGGGATGATACAGCCTTAACCCACAACAGGGGTTAAGGCTGTCTTGATGACTTACGGCTTTGCTAGCTGTTCGCGCACAGTCTTAACGTGTTCGGCGGTTACCGCGCTAGCCTGGTTACTCCAACCTTGACGGATAAAGGTTGCCAGTTCGGCGACCTGTGGATCCGTGAGACGTTGTGCAAACCCTGGCATTTTCAACGCCGAAGCCGATTTGGCGGTGGAGGGCAATTGCGCTCCTGCAAGGATAATATGAATTAGCCCAGTCGGATTCTCAGCGTTAACTATCGACGCTTGGTCTAAGGCGGGGAAGGCATGTGGCGCGCCTTTACCATTAACGAAGTGGCAGGCATTGCAGTTATCGAGATACAAGGTTTCACCCGCCGTTAAGTTTTTGGCCGCGGTCAACTTGTCTGCCGTGTGCTGTACGGCCTGAGGATTACCCGTGTCCAATGCAGGGTTTCCCCCCAAGGCTTTCAGGTAAGTGGCGATGGCTTGCGCATCCGCATCGGTGAGGTAAGCGGTGCTGTGTGCCACCACGGAGGTCATCTCCCCCGCAACCCCTGCCTGACGATTACGACCGGTTTGCAGATAATCAACGATATCTTGTGTCGACCAGCGAGCAATGCCACGAAGCGATGGAACGGCCCAGCCATTCAGTTCTCCACCCGAAACAAAACTTTCTTCACTACTTTTCACACTCTTCTCGTTCATGGCGAGGCCACGAGGGGAGTGACAACTGCCACAGTGACCCAAACTCTCCACGATATAGGCCCCACGATTTACTTGCTGCGAAGCCCCTTGTAAAGGGGTGAAGCGCTGGTCGTCGACAAAGGCCCAATTCCAGAGTGCAAGACCCCAACGTTGGTTGAACGGAAAGCTTAGCGCGGTTTTCGGCGGCTGTTGCGAACTCGGTTTTACCCCTTGCATAAAATAGTGATACAGGGCGCTGATATCCTGATCGCTAATCTTCGCATAGTCGGGATAAGGCATGGCAGGGTAAAGGTGGCGTCCATCCGGCAACACGCCTTTGCGTACCGCATCGGCAAATTGCTGCTCGGTAAAGTTACCAATACCGTACTGTTTATCGGGAGTGATATTGGTTGAATAGATCGTACCTAGCGGCGAGCTTATCGCTAAGCCCCCCGCGTAATTATCTTTGCCTGCGACGGTATGGCAGGCCATACAGTCACCTAATCGCGCCAAGTACTCCCCCTGTTGAATAAGGGTGGAGGAGGCAGGCTCTGCGCTGGCAGGGAGGCTGGCCAAGACGGTGGTACATAATGCTAAGGCAATTAAAGAATATTTCATCAGCTTAAGCCTCTACCAATGGGCCGGGATTTTTTAAATAATGATCTTTGATGGCTTGTGCCGCCATCAAGGTTATCGCGCCGATCGTATCGGTAGGGTTAGCTTGAAAATTCTGTGGGAAAGCGTTACCCCCAGGCACGAAGACATTATGAACATCCCAACTTTGGAGATAGCGATTTAACGCCGAAGTGTTAGGGTTGTCGCCCATTACCGCACCACCCACGTTATGGGTCGAGACATATTTTGTGAGGTCGAAGTTAGCGTCCATCGGTAGGAAACTCATGCTGAAATTATCTGGATTTAACTCTTTGACCAGATCCCCGACAATACCTTTTAAATATTGCTGTAGCAGTAACTCATTGCGTTTCCAATTAAACGTCATGCGTAGCAGAGGTTGCCCATACTTATCGGTATAGGTTGGGTCGAGGTCCAGATAACTGTCGCGGTAGGCCATACAGGTGGTGGTAATGCTGACTTTCATCGAGTGTCCGTACCAGGTTTCCAGTCCTTCTTTCCAGCCCGCGCCCCACTTCGGCGTATCTTTCGGCAGCGCCGCACTAATTGGCGTCCCGGTGGCCTGTGAACTGTGAATTTTCGCGCCGCCAATAAATCCTAAGCTTGGCCCGTCAACATTGCCGGGTGAGATATCGTTAAACATCTGTCCCGTCGGTCCGGCTGCGACGAAGGGATTAAAGTTTTTATCTTTAAAAAATAGCGTTGCGCCACCGTTGCTGAGAAACGCATAGTTACGTCCTACAACGCCTTCTTCCGTGATCGGGTTATAGGGCTTTCCTATCCCGGATAGCAGCATCAATCTAACATTGTAATATTGGAAACTACTGAGGATGACGATTTTGGCGGGTTGGAAGCATTCGTTACCGTCGACGTCATAATAAATAACCCCTTTCGCACTCTTTTTATCGTCATGCAAGACGACACGCGTCACCTCGGCATTGACTTCATAGGAGAAATTCTCCATACGTTTGAGTGCATCCATTACCGCGGTTTGCGGCGAGGCCTTGGAATAGTTCAAGCAGGGATATTTAGAGCAATAGCCGCAATAATTACAGGGCGTGATGGTATTGCCATAGGGGTTGGTCCACGCGCGTGACGCCGCCGCAGAGGGGTTGGGAAAAGGATGGTAACCGAGCATTTTAGCCGCAGCGGAGAACATCACATTATTTAAGGTATCTTCCAACGCGGGCAATGGATAAGGCTGGGATCGAGGGCCTTCGAAAGGGTCACCGCCCGGCTGTATTTCACCCCGTAGATTACCCGTGTTGCCGGATAGTCCGCAGATTCGCTCAAATTTATCGTAATAAGGCTCGATCTCCTGCCAACTAAAGGGAAAGTCCATAATTCGCATATCTTCTTGCAGAATACCGGGCTTATAGGCTTGGTCGGCATAGGTTTTTAGTTTAAGGTCGGTCGGCGTTGGGCGGATCAATACCCCCGTCCAGTGCATACCGGATCCTCCGACGCCACCGCCGGGGACAAAGGCTCCCCATTTGCGTGTTGGGACGGCGGTGTCTTGCAGTCCATAACGGACGGTTACCGCTGACTCGGCGGGGGTGGTCATCACCTTATTGCGTACCGCATAGGCGTACTCATCGGCAGGTTTAGGGTAGGCGAACTCGTCGTAGTCGCGATCGGGGCCTTTTTCCAAGGCACGAACGCGCAATCCGGCTTGCGCGAGTTCAATACTCATTAGCGACCCCGCCCAGCCTAGTCCACACACCACCACATCGACTTCTTGCTTAGTGACTTTTGGCATCTGTTAACGCTCTCCGTTTATGCTTGCACGCTTTGGATACTGACTGGGCCCAGAGGGTATTGCACATTATGTTGCTTTACCCACTCTAAGTAGCTGGCGCGTGCGCCGGGAAAGCCAATCGCAATCCATGCTTTCATGCCTTTATTGCCGCCATACATCGGGTCGGCGAGATAGCCATGTTTAGTATCGTTAAGCAGTTGACTAAAGAACTGCGAGGCGCTGAGAGAAGCGCTATCTTGGCGCTGTTCAAAAGGTAAGGTTCCTTTCTCAGCCAAAGAGAGCACCTGCTGTTGGTCGGGGTGAGCCAATTGGGTAAAGCCTTTGCCGTGCTGTTGATGGCACCACTGATTAATTGCCGCGATCCCTAATTGGTAGATTTGCTGTGGGTAGCAAGGGATCTGGTAGCCTAAGGTGGCGGGAAGATTGGCAGGGAAAGGACCTTGCATGTAAATCTCTTTTCCGAAGCTGGGATCGTGCAGTTGTTGATCAATAAAGATAGGGACGTTGGTTTCTAAGGCGCCAGGCGCTTTACCTTGTCCCCCGGCTGGGATCAGTCGATCGGTTGCCGCCAGGATAAATTGCCACTCCTCGGCAGAGAAGAAGTACGGTTGATAGGCACTTAAATCGGGGGCGGCTAGTTCAGCAGCCTCCGCCGCCGTCATCCCCTTAAGGACTAACTCGGTGAGTGGCAATGCCATTAATGAGGCTAATAGGAACTTTCTCCTACTGGTGGGTTTTTGCAACAACATCGTAATTATGCTCACAATTAGTTATACAAATTATATTTTTGTATCACTATTGTAATCCATATGTTTAGCAAGGTCATTAGTTTAACTTTTTTTATACATTTGGTGCTGAGCGAGCAAGGGTGAGTGAAAGACAATGGGACGACGGGAAGTGATGAGGACGTAGGTAGCACGCTTTAAATCAGTGATGAATACCGGACAGTAAAGGTAAACGCCTGCAAGCGCGCGCAGGCGTGTGGAGAGGTTAGGGCGCTAAGGGAATGACTAACTCACCCGGTTTTACCTCGATGCCTGTGGCATATTTTTTCGCTAAGGATTCCGCCTTCGAACGGTCACTGCTCAATACCCATGCCGGTTGTTGGGTAAAGTATTCACGCAGCGATGTCGCTAAGATGGGTTTGAGGCCGTCAACCACGCCTTGTACTTTTTGCGGTTGCGCCTGCGCATCGAGAATAGTGATGTCGTGCAGGTAGACCGCACCTTGTTCACGATTGAAGACCGGTACCGCACTCATTTTCAGGTTGAGATCAGCGTTTTGTTGCCCGAACAGTGAGGCAAATTCGACCTTGGCATGGCCAGACAACACGACTTGGTTGGCGACGGCTCGGCCTATTTCAGCGTGTAAGGTATCTAACCTGATATGCGCATTGGCTAATCCATTGATACCAATATCTTTCTCAAACGACGCATGCTTGCTTAGGCTCTGATTAATTTCCTGTTCACTCAGCGTATAAGACGCCCAGTGGTCACAGCCGGCTAAGACTACAGTGCAACAGAACACGATAAGGGTAAGACACTTACGCATAGTAACAAACCTCTAGTGGGCTAAATCGAACAATAAGGGTACGCCGGATTGGGTCGAGAGTGAATCACGCAGGGCGGCAACGGGTGTCGGCCAAGTGATTTCGTTCACTAAGGTGAGGTTACGCAGTAGCGGAAAGAGATGAATATCATCATAAGAGAGCGTGCCGTTCACCGCGTGAGGCGACTGGATAATATCGACCAGGCGAGTGAGGTCGTGATTAATTTTTTCCACAAGCGAGGCACGCGCAGCGCGGAGCGGGCCGAAGTCACCAATATAAGCTTGTTTTTTTGCCGAGTAGTAGTCGCGCGCAGAGGCGGTGGAGAACTCCGCAAAGTCGGTGGTTGGCATAATAGGTAACAGCAGTTGATTGATATAAGTGCCCACATCCGTTAGCCACTGAGCCAGATCCTTCGAGGACTCGCGGGAGAGTCGAGGAGAGGCCGACAGCGACTCAACATAGTTGATGATGTCTAAGCTTTCGCCCATCGCACTGTTATCGTCTTTCACCAAAATAGGTAACATCTTTTTCCCGATCAGCTTGTTCGGTGTCTCCTCGTCATCATTGAGCAAGAAAGAGGCGTCAACCGGTTGCTGATCTAAACCGAAAATCATCCGCGCTTTCACACAGAACGGGCAGTGGTCATAAACATAAAGATGCATAGTCAGTCCTATTCTTAAAGGAATCAATCTTCTAGATGAATAATTGTACGTCAGACGGCGGATTCTGCCAAACGACGAAAACAGTCGTGTGACTTTACTCGTTGAGCTAATTAGCAAATAATCGCTGCTTATTGAGTTTCGCTGGAGACATTATGTTTGGCTATCGCGCACCGAGCCCGAGAATATCACTGAATTCACCCTCGATGCATATCAGAACCGTCGCAGAACGGGATAGTTGGTTACTGACTGATTATTACCATGAAAATCGAGATTTCTTGATGCCGTGGGAGCCGTTGCGCGATGAAAGTTATTTCCAACATCATGGCTGGGAAGCACGTTTGCAGGTCATGGGGATGCAACAAAAACAGGGCGAAGCCTTTTACTTTCTGTTGATGGATCCTCGCCAGCAACAGGTCTGGGGCGTCGCAAATGTTAGCCAAGTGATCCGCGGCGGTTTTCAGGCCTGTTATTTGGGGTATTCACTGGCAGCGGCGCAGCAAGGCAAGGGACTGATGTTTGAAGGCTTGTCGGTCATCATTCCTTATCTGCAAAAACAGCAGCGACTCCATCGGATTATGGCCAACTACATGCCACGCAATCAGCGCAGTGGGGCACTGTTACAACGACTAGGATTCGAAAAAGAGGGGTATGCCCGCGATTATCTTAAGATAAACGGGCGCTGGGAAGACCATGTTCTCACGGCTTTGATCACCCCTGCGGACTAAGTCGTCATTACTTGTAACAATCGGAACTGATTATTTCCAGGAATGGCAGTACACTAGCCAGCATTATTCGTGTGGCACAGCCTACATTGTCGATTATTCAGGATGTTTTTCTTTTATGAATTTACTTAAATCATTAGCGGCCGTGAGTTCCATGACTCTGTTCTCACGGGTGCTAGGTTTTGCGCGCGATGCCATTGTAGCGCGCGTATTTGGTGCGGGGATGGCGACAGATGCCTTTTTTGTCGCCTTTAAACTGCCGAATTTATTACGTCGAATTTTTGCCGAGGGTGCCTTCTCGCAAGCCTTTGTCCCGATTCTGGCCGAATACAAAAGTAAACAGGGTGAGGAGGCGACGCGTATTTTCGTCTCCTACGTGGCAGGATTATTAACGTTAGTTCTCGCGCTGGTCACGGTAGCAGGGATTATCGCTGCCCCTTGGGTGATTTATGTGACCGCGCCAGGCTTCGCCGATACCGCCGATAAATTTGCGCTAACCACTGCATTATTACGGGTCACGTTTCCCTATATCCTGTTAATCTCGATTGCTTCCTTGCTCGGCGCTATCCTCAATACCTGGAACCGATTTTCGGTCCCGGCGTTTGCGCCAACCTTGCTGAACATCAGTATGATTGGTTTCGCGCTGATTGGATCACGCTATTTTCACCCGCCGGTAATGGCGTTGGCGTGGGCTGTGGTGGTCGGAGGGATTTTACAACTCGGCTATCAGCTTCCCCATCTGAAGAAAATTGGCATGTTAGTGTTACCCCGGATTAATCTAAAAGATGCCGGCGTCTGGCGAGTATTACGCCAAATGGGGCCGGCTATCTTAGGGGTGTCGGTAAGCCAAATCTCTCTCATCATTAATACTATCTTCGCCTCGTTCTTGGTGTCTGGTTCCGTCTCGTGGATGTATTACGCTGATCGCTTGATGGAGTTCCCCTCGGGCGTGTTAGGGGTCGCATTAGGAACGATTTTATTACCTTCGCTATCGCGGAGTTTTTCGAGCGGTAATTTCGACGAGTATTCTCGACTCATGGATTGGGGGCTACGTCTCTGTCTACTGCTGGCACTGCCTAGTGCGGTGGCGCTCGGTATTTTAGCGGGTCCATTGACTTCAGCACTGTTTCAATACGGTAAATTTTCTGCCTTCGATGCCGCAATGACCCAACGTGCACTGGTGGCGTATTCCATTGGTTTAGTGGGCCTGATTGTGGTGAAGGTCCTCGCACCGGGCTTTTATTCACGTCAGGACATCAAAACCCCGGTTAAGATTGCCATCATGACACTGATTATGACGCAGGTCATGAACTTAGCTTTTATTGGGCCGCTGAAGCATGCAGGCTTGTCACTCTCTATCGGGTTGGCCGCGTGTTTAAATGCTGCATTACTCTATTGGCAACTGCGTAAGAAAAAGTTCTTCATCCCACAAGCAGGATGGGGCATCTTTTTGGTCCGATTGATCGTGGCCGTGGGGGTGATGGCCGCCGTACTGTATGGCGTATTGCACTATATGCCAGCATGGGGCCAAGGCGTCATGTTTGAACGCTTACTGCGTCTTACGGCAGTCTGTGCAGCGGGCGGCATAAGCTTCTTTGCTACGCTACTCCTCCTCGGTTTTCGCGTGAAAGACTTCTCCCGTCGCAGTGTCTGCTGATCCCTATCGATTCATGACCGGATGACCGTCCGGTCCATAAAAGCGTTGGGCTTGCAGAGGTTGGAGAATATTTAGCACCTGCTCGGTCCATGCTTGCTGCTGGCTGAGCATTAAGGCCGTATGCTGATTTTGCTCAGCGAGTTGCTGTGCCAGCGGTTCGATTCGCTGCCACAGTGCCGCCAATGATGGATGGTCGGAGTAGGGAGGCGCTAACGTTAACGCGCTTTCTGACTCGGTTCGTCGTTGCTCAACAAAGGTTAGCGTCACCAACAATGCCTGTTTATCTTCACTTAAACTTATCAAGCGGCGGCTATCTGGCGACGCCGTCATGAGTTGCTGCTGCTCTTCATTCATTACATGGCCGAGTGATGCCAGGACTTGATACAGACTATTGAGAACGGTACTCAAATTACGGTAACGATCAGGCATAATAGTCTCCCTTGGCGATGGCCAATAGGTTGTCCGCAATTTTACCGGCATCAAGGTGATAAGTTCCTTCAGCGATCGCTTGGCGTAAGCGCTGCACTTTGTCATGGTCGATATCATTATGGCTGAGCTGAGTGAAGCGTGAGAGAGATTGGCTCAGATCGACGCTATCGGTTTGATTCTCGGCAATCAGGGTCGGGGCCGACCGCGGGTCGGTAGACAGGGTACGTGAGCGCGCTTGCCCTTGGACCACATCATTGCCCATCCCCGTGATGCCTGGCATTTTTTCAATTGTCATACTCTGTCCTTTTTAAAAAAAAGCATAATAATAGTGGCTCTCTCCGTTTATCGGCGAGATAACGAGAAACTTTATAAGTTTTATTCAGTGATTATTTCACGATGATCTCTTTACGTTCATTCACGGTTGCTGTCAGCCATTGGCCGTTATCGAGTCGGATCCGTAAAGGCTGATTAACCGCGGCATTGTCTAAGGCAGTGCCTCGTCCTGCAATGTGAAACCCCTTACCCATTAACGTTATCGGAACCGTTTGTCCTTGCTTGATTACCCATGGTTGGCGAAATTGATTCTTGGTTAGCACCTTTCCTGCAGGGATCTGTTGTAAGGCGATTAATGGTAAGGGTAAGGGGGTTAACCAACTGTTTGTCGGTAACTGATCTAGGCGGCCAAAGTCTGCTTTTATATTGTCTGCCGTGACTAAAGTACCTTGTTTAATTGTTTGTTGACTGCGGTAAAATTTACCCTTCACTTTCACCGCTACGCGTAAGACGGCGACTTGCTGATCACACTTCGCCGTAAGCGTCAGTTGCCCCCAGCGGCGGCTATTACTCGGTAGCTGAAAGCGAGGGTGTGAACACGTGAGCTGAGTCGGCGGTTGCCGCAAAATCTCCACCTGCAGCGTCTTTGCATAGTCAGGTTCACGTTGGGCAAAGAATGCCACTAGCTGGTCTGCTAGGGGGACTGCGTGGGCGGGGGTCGTCATCAACAAGCTTGCTGCGATCCATAGCGCTTTCATACGGTACCTCCCTTTATAAATAGGCTAAGTGTAAACCTCGCTATCGCTCCCCAAGCAGGGAATTACTCCGTGTTTCATCGGCTATTCAAACGATTTACTCTGAAATGATTAACGTATTCTGCGTAATATTCAGTCAGTAAGGATAACGTTATGATGGACCGCCTCGATCAGAATCTCGACTTCGTAAGTAAAGCGCTCGCGTTGCGTACTCAGCGACAAAGTATCTTAGCCGGCAACATTGCCAATGCCGATACCCCCGGCTATCAAGCGCGGGATATATCCTTCTCAGCTTCGCTTAAACACAGGATATCCGGTCTCGCGACGCCCGCAGAAGGTATGCATTTACGGTTAACCTCGGCGGGCCATATTGCCGGAAAAACCCAACCCGCTCAGCCCCTTAACGTGATGTATCGCGTGCCAGATCAGCCTTCCGCTGACGGTAACACCGTGGATATGGATAGAGAGCGGGTAGCATTTTCAGAAAACAGCGTGAAATACCAAACGGATCTGACCTACCTTTCTAATCAAATTAAATGGCTGAGCAGTGCCATCCAAGGATAAGGAACCTCGCAGCATGCTCTCAATATTCGATATCTCAGGTTCGGCATTACGGGCCCAGTCGCAACGCCTGAATGTTAGCGCCAGTAATTTAGCCAATGCCGACAGTGTGACGGGACCTGATGGTCAGCCCTATGTGGCGAAACAGGTCATTTTTAAAGCCGAACCGATGAACGCAGCCGGTATTGGTGGCGTGAAAGTGTCAGGGATCATCGATGATCCGACGCCGTTTAAGCAGGTTTATCAGCCGGAGAACCCCCTCGCCGATGAAAAAGGCTATGTCAAAATGCCTAATGTCAATGTCGTCGCTGAAACGGTGAACAGCATCTCTGCCTCACGCAGTTATCAAGCCAATGTTGAGGTGTTGAATACCGTAAAAAGCCTCATGCTGAAGACCCTGACACTGGGCCAATAAGGAGAATCGATGCATGTTATCTGACATTAGCAGCACTAATCGACTAAGCGCCAGTGCCACGACCACGGCTTCGGGAAATTCGAGCACAGATTTACAGAATCAATTCCTGACACTGTTAATCGCGCAATTGAAAAATCAAGATCCCACTAACCCGATGGATAACAGCCAGTTAACGACCCAGCTGGCTCAGATCAACACCTTGGCGGGGATCGAGAATTTGAACACTACCCTGTCATCCATTTCTGGACAGATTAATACCAATCAATCGGTGCAAAACACACTGCTGATAGGTCATGGGGTAATGGTACCCGGCGATGCCATTCTGGTTGGGGAAGAGGCCACCACACCTTTTGGATTCGAAACGGATGCTGCCGCCAGTGCGGTCACCGCTACCATTAAAGATAGTGATGGTAATGTCATCGCCCAATTAGACCTCGGGCCGATGGGGGCCGGCACGCACACCTTCCAATGGGATGGCACGCTTGACGATGATAGTGTCGCTCCGGCAGGAAAATACACCGTCACCATTGATGCGAGTAATGATACCGGCGCGCTAAAAACGACTCCTCTAACTTACGCCATCGTTTATGGGGTCAGCCCGACCGCCACCGGTGCGGTACTCAATTTAGGGACCTATGGTACTGCCACCCTCGATCAAATTAAGCAAATTCTTTAACCAGTAGGAGATAAGTATGTCTTTTTCGCAAGCAGTCAGTGGATTGAATGCTGCCTCAAGTAACTTGGATGTGATAGGGAATAATATTGCTAACTCAGCAACCAGTGGGTTCAAGAGTTCAACCGCTGCCTTCGCCGATATGTTTGCCGGTAGCCAAACAGGGCTGGGGACCAAAGTGTCGGCGGTTATCCAAAACTTTGGTGATGGTGCCATCAATGCAACGGGACGTAATCTCGATGTAGCGCTCTCGGGGAATGGTTTCTTCCGTTTAGTGGATAGCAATGGCTCGATTTATTACTCACGTAATGGCCAGTTGCAGCGTAATGCCGACGGTTACTTAGTTAACACCGAAGGTCTTCAAGTGACCGGCTACCCGGTAGCGGGTTCTCCCGCGACAGTACAGACCGGCGCGGATCCCGTGCCGATTATGATCCCGACGACCCAGCTTCCTGCCCGCGCGACCACTCAAGGATCGCTACAGGTCAATTTGAACTCTTCGGATGCCTTACCAACGATCACGCCGTTTGATGCTAAAGAGGCCAACAGCTATAACGCGAAAAGCAGCATGACCGTCTATGACAGCCAAGGGAATGACCACCAACTCGATCTCTATTTCGTAAAAACGGCCGACAATCAGTGGCAAGTGTATCCCATAGATAGTTCGACGGGTGAAGCATCAGCCGACTTTACCATGAGCTTCGATGCAAATGGTCAACTGACCAGCGATGCTATGCAGTCAATCACTATACAAGGGGCTAATGGAGCGGCGGCTGACCAAGCCTTGACCTTAGATTTCGCTGGCAGTAGTCAGCAGAATACCGGCGAAACGCAATTTGGTAATCCTAAGCAAGACGGCTACGCGCCGGGCGATCTGACCGGGTTCACCATTAATGACGATGGCACAATTATCGGCAGTTATTCGAATCAACGCACCCAAGCGATGGGGCAGATTGTCCTCAGTAGCTTCACTAACAGTGAAGGGCTACAACCAATGGGTAACAATTTGTGGAGCGAAAGTTCTGCTTCAGGACAGCCGGCCATCGGGACGCCTGGCAGCGGTAATTTGGGCACCATGACGGCGGGTGCATTAGAGGCGTCGAACGTCGATCTCAGTAAAGAGCTCGTCAATATGATCGTCGCGCAACGTAATTATCAATCCAATGCGCAGACAATAAAAACCCAAGACCAGATACTCAACACCTTGGTTAACTTACGGTAAAGGATAGCGCCATTCATGGATAGGATGATCTATACCGCGATGAGCGGAGCAAGCCAAACCCTTGCTTTACAGGCGGTGACCTCGAGTAATTTAGCGAACGTCTCGACCCCCGGCTTCAAAGCACAACTGGCGAATTTTCGCGCGGTCCCGGTGGAAGGTGCCTCCCTCGCCACACGCAGTTTTGTCACCGCCTCCACCCCGGGAGCGGATCTCTCCGCCGGTCGTTTTAATTACACGGAACGGACACTCGATGTGGCGCTACACCCCAACGATTGGCTTGCCGTAACGCTACCGGATGGCAGCGAGGCCTACACGCGTAATGGCAACATGCAAGTCTCACCGGACGGGATCCTCACCTTGAATGGCCATCCTGTGGTGGGGGAAGGGGGGCCAATAACCATCCCGGAGCATGCGCAATTAACCCTCGCAACGGATGGTACCCTTACCGCCTTGAATGCCGGGGATCAGCCTAATGCTACGGTCGCGATCGGGCGATTAAAGATTGCACAAGGTGAACCCACCATGGTGACGCGTGGCGATGACGGGCTTTTTCGGCCAACCGCGAAAGCCATTGCCCAGTTTGGCGACGCACGGTTACCGGGTGATCCCTTGGGTAAAGTGATGCCGGGTGTGTTGGAGGAAAGTAACGTCAATCCCGTGCAATCGATGGTGGAGATGATTAATCATGCCCGTCGCTTCGAAATGCAAATGAAAGAGATCAGCCATGCTGATCAGAATGAGCAAAAGGCTAACCAGTTATTATCTATCACAAGTTGATAAGGAAAGACCATGATCCGTTCTTTATGGATTGCGAAAACCGGACTTGATGCCCAGCAAACGAACATGGATGTCATTTCCAATAACCTCGCCAACGTTTCGACGAATGGCTTCAAACGCTCACGCGCGGTATTTGAAGATTTGCTCTATCAGACCCTTCGCCAACCAGGAACGCAGGCTTCAGAGCAGAATACCTTGCCTTCCGGTTTACAAATCGGCACTGGGGTGCGCCCAGTCACCACCGAGCGCCTGCACTCTCAGGGTAATTTATCGAAAACCGATAATGCGAAAGATGTCGCCATCAACGGACAAGGCTATTTTCAAGTCTTGCTACCGGACGGTAGCTCGGCTTACACCCGGGATGGATCGTTTCAAGTGGATCAGAATGGGCAATTAGTGAATAACGCGGGCTATCCGGTTCAGCCAGGGATCACCATTCCGGCGGATGCCTTAAGCATTACCATCTCCAAAGATGGCATTGTGAGTGTGACGCAAGCCGGGCAGACGCAACCGGCTCAGGTTGGCCAATTAACCCTGAATACCTTTGTCAACGATGCCGGATTAGAAAGTAAGGGAGAGAACTTGTATCAAGAGACCCAAGCTTCTGGCGCGGCAACCGAGAGTACGCCGGGTCAAAATGGGGCGGGATCGCTCTATCAAGGCTATGTCGAAACCTCGAATGTTAATGTCGCTGAGGAGTTAGTCACCATGATCCAGACGCAACGTGCTTACGAGATTAACAGTAAAGCCATCAGTACCTCGGACCAAATGTTACAACGTCTAACACAACTCTAAACCGACATGGGCGTGGTCACACGCCCAAAATAAGACAGGAGATAACGGTGAAAATGCGCTGGTTTTACACTGGACTGATGTGGTCATGCTTGAGCGCCCTCAGCGGCTGTGCGCTCATTCCCCATACTCCGTTAGTGAAAGGAGACACCTCAGCCAAGCCCGCCGTACTGCCGCAACCTGTAATGAATGGGTCAATCTTCCAAGCGGTTGCGCCAATGAATTTCGGCTATCAACCTCTGTTTGAAGATCGCAGACCCCGCGCGATCGGCGATACCTTAACCATCATCCTGCGGGAAAACGTCAGCGCCAGTAAAAGCTCAAGCAGTAATGCGTCACGAAAAGGCAGTGGCCAGTTCGGTCTGAGCGTAGTGCCTCGTTCGTTAAATGGCTTATTGGGCGGCGATAAGGCTAACTTTGATGGGGCAGGCAGTAACGATTTTGCTGGAAAGGGGGGAGCCTCGGCGAATAATACCTTCACCGGAACGATCACCGTATCGGTCTCAGCAGTGCTCGCAAACGGTAATTTGAACGTAGTCGGGGAGAAGCAAATTGAAATTAATCAGGGGACCGAGTTTATTCGTTTCTCTGGTGTGGTGAACCCGCGCACCATCAATGCCGATAATGCGGTGCTATCCACCTCAGTTGCCGATGCACGAATCGAGTATGTCGGGAATGGCTATATTAACGATGCCCAACAAATGGGATGGCTACAGCGTTTCTTCTTAACTATCGCACCGATGTAAGGGAGTCCTAGGATGCGAATGATCATCATCATGGTGGGTTTACTCTGTATGAGTCTTTCCTCACTCGCGCAAACACTGCGTATTCGAGATGTTACCCAAGTGCAAGGAGTCAGGGAAAATGCCTTGATTGGTTACGGATTAGTGGTGGGCTTAGATGGTACCGGCGACCAAACCACGCAAACCCCTTTTACCACTCAGTCGATGAGCAATATGTTGTCACAGCTCGGTATTACGCTACCCGCAGGAACCAATATCCAACTAAAAAATGTGGCCGCTGTGATGGTGACGGCTAAACTGCCGGCCTTCGCACGACAAGGCCAAACGGTCGATGTGGTGGTGTCTTCGATGGGGAATGCGAAAAGTTTGCGGGGCGGTACGTTGTTATTGACGCCGTTGAAAGGGGTGGATAATCAGGTCTATGCCCTCGCGCAAGGGAATGTGCTGATCGGCGGTGCGGGCGCGCAAGCCGGGGGGAGCAGTGTACAAGTTAACCAACTGAATGGTGGACGGATCACGGGGGGCGCAACGGTCGAGCGGGAACTGACCAATAATTTTGGTGATAAAAATCAACTGATCCTGCAACTATCGCGTAACGATTTTTCCCTCGCGCAGCGGGTGGCTGACGTCATTAATAAACAAAGTGGTTATTCTGCGGCAGTGCCACTCGATGCCGGCAGTGTCGCGGTGAAAGTCTCTCCTTCCCAGGCCTCACAAGTGCAGCTGTTGGCCAAACTGATGGATTTACCGATTACATTGCCAACCGCACGGGCGAAGATTGTGATCAATGCCCGGACGGGTTCAGTGATTATGAATCAGCAAGTCAGTATCGAACGCTGTGCCGTTGCACAAGGTAACTTATCCGTGACGGTCGATAACCAAACAAAGGTTAACCAACCAGATACGCCGCTCGCGGGGGGAGAAACGGTGGTGACGCCGCAGACGAATATTTCGTTACGCGAGCAGGGCGGTGCGCTACAGAAAGTGAATACCAGTGCGTCGTTAAATGATGTGGTGGCAGCACTGAATACCCTCGGTGCAACCCCGACTGAACTGATGTCCATTTTACAGGCGATGGAAAGCGCGGGTTGCCTTAATGCGGAATTGGAGATTCTTTAATGGATATGACCTTAACAACGGGTTGGGATGTCAATGAACTGAACGCGTTACGTGGGGCGGCAAAACAGTCGCCGCAACAGAATATCGCGGCAGTGGCACGACAAGTCGAAGGCATCTTCTTACAGATGATGCTAAAAAGTATGCGGCAAAGCTTGCCGGGGGGAGATCTGCTTGGCAGCGATCAACAACGGCTGTTTACCTCTTTGTATGATCAGCAGATCACCCAGATGACACCGGATAGCCATTTGGGGCTTGCCGCATTAATCGAAAAGCAAATGCAGCCGGTAACCCCTCCGTCCGCAGAAGTCGGACAACGCGCCTTGCCTTTCGATAATGATCGGCAGTTTTTCCAACGGGTATCACAGTTGGTGGAACGTAAGGTTGATAGCGTTGCGCAGCTGGCACAACCGATGCAGCAATTTATTAAACGTTTACTGCCGCATGTGAGGAGTGTGAGCCGAGAAACGGGGATACCCGTGAAATTGATCCTGGCCCAAGCAGCCCTTGAGTCAGGCTGGGGGCAGCGGCAAATCACGACTGAGCGGGGGCTGCCTAGTCATAACTTGTTTGGAATTAAAGCAGGTAATCGTTGGCAGGGGCCGACGACGGCTACCCTGACGACTGAGTATCGACAAGGTCAGGCAGAAAAAACCACCGAACCCTTTCGCGTCTACCGATCATGGCAGGAAGCATTGCAGGATTATGGCGATCTACTGGTGAATAATCCTCGTTACCAAGCAGTAACCTCTGCACGTAGCGCAGAACAAGGGGCCTACGCGTTACAACAAGCGGGTTATGCCACCGACCCTAATTATGCACAAAAGCTATTGACGATTATCCGTCAGCTCAATCAAAGCCTCCCCACACATCATCCTACCGCCACGCTCAATCTTAACGAATTATTTTAATTGTCTTTATAAAGTCTCGCTTATCTTGTGCCGATAAACAGGTTGGAACGTTGTCAGGCCAAGGCATCTGCAAGTTTATTAGGGTAAGGAAAAGTTATGTCGAGTTTAATTAATTCTGCAATGAGTGGACTAAGTGCCGCCCAGCAACTGTTAAATAGCACCGCGAATAATATTAGTAGTTATACCATTGCGGGATATAACCGGCAGATCACGGTTATTTCTGAAGCGCAAAATACATTTAGTGGTAACAGTTGGTACGGAAATGGGGCGATTGTGAACGGTGTCCAACGGCAATACGATGCATTAATCGATAGTCAACTGCGCAATGCCAGTGCCAAGAGCAGCGCACAGTCGGCGCACTATACTCAGCTCTCTGCCATCGATAAACAGATGACCCTAGAGGGGGGGACATTAAATGACGGGCTCGAGGCTTTTTTTGATACGCTACAGAATGTGGTGAATAATGCCGCTGACCCCGCCGCTCGTCAGGCGGTTATGTCTCAGGCCGCGGCGCTCACTAATCAGTTTACCAGTACGCAGACGATGCTCGATCAGCAACAGCGCGATATCAACACACAATTGCAGAGTACCGTCTCAGCCATCAATAGTTATACCCAGCAACTCGCCACGCTTAACCAACGGATTTCCCAATTATCGCAAAGCGGCGATGCCCCCAATAATCTTCTCGACCAGCGTGACCAGTTAGTGCGTGAGCTTAATGATCAGGTGGGAGTAACGGTCGCAATGCAAGATGGCAATATGACCGTCAGTATTGCTAACGGTTTCACCTTGGTCAGTGGCAGCAAAAGTTATGCATTAGAGGCGATTCCCTCCAATGCCAACCCTGATCAATTGACCATCGGTTACCAAGATAAGGTTGCAGGAAAGGTTGAGCTGCCTGAGAAACTGCTTAAGACCGGTAAGATAGGCGGGTTACTTGCCTTTCGGCATGATGAATTGAATCAACTTCAAAACCGCCTAGGCCAATTGACGCTTGCTTTTACCTCGGCGATGAACAGCGTCCAGCAACAGGGCTATGACCTTAATGGACAGCAAGGGGAAGCGATGTTCACTATCGGTCAACCGACCGTTAAGCAAAATCAGTTAAATAAAGGTGATGCTACACTGAGTGCGACATTTACGGATCCGCAACAAGTACAAGCCTCTGATTATCGTGTTGCTTTTAAAGAAGGGAGTTGGCAGGTGACTCGGTTAAGTGATAATAGCTCAATTAACGCCACGCTATCTGATGATGGTTCAACATTGAGTTTTGAAGGGCTCGAACTCTCAGTGACCGGAACACCGACAGAGGGCGACAGTTTTTTACTACAGCCCGTTAATCAGATAACCCATCAGTTTTCATTAAACTTTAGCGATCCGAATAAATTAGCCGCCGCAGAGGACCTCTCGGGTGAAAGTGACAATCGCAATGTTCAGAAGATGCTCGACTTACAGTCACAAAAATGGGTTGGCGGCACACAAACCTTCAGTCAGACATGGAGCTCTGCGGTAAGTTTTGTCGGCACACAGACGCAAGCGTATGGGAATGCCGTGAACTTGTCGGATAATATCATTACGCAGCTAACCGCGCGCCAGCAAGCCGTATCAGGGGTCAATTTGGATGAGGAGTATGCCAATTTAACCCAATATCAACAGTATTACATTGCCAATACACAAGTGTTGAATACCGCCAGTGCGCTATTCGATGCCTTGATCAGCGTGCGGAGTTAATCCAGAGAGCGGGAGTAAGTAATATGCGATTAAGTACCACCTTTATTTTCCAGCAACAGCTGCGAGGGATCAGTCAGACTCAAGCGGATTGGTTAGCCACTGGACAGCGACTCTCTACCGGTAAGCGGGTTGTTTCTCCTTCGGATGATCCGATTGCGGCGTCACAAGCTTTGGGGATACAGCAGCATCAGCGTACCGAACAGCGTTACGGTATGGCGCAGCAATTTGCACAAACCACCCTGAGCACCGAAGCCACCGCGCTATCCTCGTTAAGCGATACTATTCAATCTGCGATCAGTGACATTATTTATGGTTCAACCGGTACCTTAAATGATGATGATAGGCAATCCGTGGCAGCGAAGTTAGAAGGGGCGCGTAGTCAATTAATGACCATCGCGAACAGTCAGGACAGCAGCGGACGCTATTTGTTTGCCGGGTATAACACCGGCCAGCCGCCGTTTGTCGAGGGAGCACAAGGAGCGACCTATCAAGGGGGCGAACAACCAATTATGCAACAGGTGGATAGCCAACGGGTAATGACCCTAACCCACACCGGTAAACAGGTTTTTCAATCCGCTCCACCCAATCCGAAAGTAGAACCTGATGGTAGTTTGGGCGATACGGATCTCTTCTCGGTCTTAGACAAAGCGATTGCTGCCCTGAAGACACCGCTGAAAGATGCCGATGATGCGGGGATGAAGGATTTTCAGGAGGCAATGAATAAGGCAAACCGAGGGTTAAATAATAGTTTGAACAATATTCTGTCCATTCAATCTGAAAATGGTACCCAGTTGAAGGAATTAGATAGCCTAGGGTCGATCAGTGCCAGCCAGAGTGTGCTTGCCCAAGGCCAATTGAGTCAGTTAACGGATGCCGATATGACGCAAACTATTTCGGAGTATCAAATGAAGCAGACTGCGTTACAAGCCAGCTATACCGCCTTTACGCAAATGTCCAAACTCTCGCTGTTTCAAATGAATAGGTGATAGATAGCAAAACACCCGCACTATCGCGGGTGTTTTGTATTGCGCTGACTTAGCTCGTTTTGGTCACGTCGGCGGTGGCATGGTGACGTGCAGCATGTCCGCCTGCCGAGCCCTTACCGGTGAAGTGATAGACCGGACGCATCCAATCACTCTGTTTCATCGGCTCAGAGACCCAAGCTGGGGCCTCAGCTTTTGTCACGGGTGAGGTGGCCACCAGACGACCCGCGGTAACTGCGGTCGGGGTGATAGGTTCCGCGATCGTCGGCTGAGTTTCGTTGACCGCAGGCTGAGTCTCGATAACCTCGGACTGTGGCGCAACATGCTCTTCTTTAACGGCTGCGGGTTCCACGGTTGATACGGGTTCAGGAACAACGGGTGTTTCAACAGTCTCTGCTGGGGTCGCTGCAACGGATGTCATGGTTGTTTCAACAGGCGTAGAATCGGTGACTGGCAGCGTAGCAGTTTGCTCGTTATCCGTTTCATTCACAGCGTCAATCATCGGTTCCTCAGGGGTGAGTGCCAGATCATAACGTACCCATACCTTACCTGATGCCATTTCCGGCGCAGCGGCCGCCGTGGTCACGGCCATCGGGGTTTGTTGTGGATAACGGTCATCACGATAGCGGCGACGGCGTTGACCACTTACCCGCAGGTGGCGTGGTGAGCGACGCGAGCGGCGTGGTGCAACACTCTCCTGATTATCCATGCTAGCCTGACGCGCCGTGGCTGTTTCAACTGGCGCAGCGACCTCTACCGCTTGTTCAGCGTGTGGCGCAGCGACTGCAACGGCGGCATCAGTGTCAGTCACACGGACTTTTTGTTGCAGAGTACGAGGTTGACGGCGTGGCGCGACCTTTACTTCACGCGGTGCTTCTTCGCTTGATGACGCTTCGTCTTCCAGCACGGGGGCCGTTTCTTGCTTACGCGCTTCTTGTTGCTGACGACGCTCTTCTTGGCGACGACGCTGACGTTCAGCACGTTGCTCACGACGTTGCTGTTCGCGTTGCTGACGCACTTCATCGCTGATCGCATTGTCTTGGCGCGGGGCACGTTCTTGACGAGTCGCGTTTTCCGTATTGTTTGGCTGGTTACGTGGAGATTGAAGACGAGTCTCGTCTTGTTGTCCCGTTACGCTAGTCTCTTTTTGACTCTGACGGCCAGAACGGTCGTTCTTATCATTGCGATCATAACGGTTGTTATTACGGCGCTGAGTGTTACGACGATCTGATTGGCGCTGTTTATCTTGCTGTTGCGACGCAGTCGATGCAGCAGGCGCGGTTGTCGTGGTGTCTGCCGCAGGTTTTTCTGCATTATCAGCGCCAGCGAAGAAGGCTTTAATCCCTTTCACTAGGCGGCTAAAGAAACAACCCGTCGTTTTTTCTGTGGTAGGCTGAGCGGGCGCTTCTGCCGCGACAGGTGGTGCATCAGGCATAACAAAAGCAGCCAGTGCAGGTTGCTCAGAGCGACGACGTTCAACCGTATCGTCTTCCGATGGCAGCGCCATCTCGGTTTCGTGCAATTTCGGCAAGTGGTAACTGAGCGTATGAGTCTCTTCACCTTTGCGTACGCGCAGTACTGAGTAGTGTGGTGTCTGCATCTTGTCGTCTGGAACGATAACGGTTTTCACGCCACCTTGGCGAGTCTCAATGGCATTGACCGCCGAGCGCTTCTCGTTGAGTAAGTACGAGGCGACTTGTACTGGCACGATCGCATGCACTTCTTTGGTGTTGTCCTTTAACGCTTCTTCTTCGATAAGACGCAGGATAGAGAGCGCTAAGGATTCGTTATCGCGGATGGTTCCGGTGCCACTACAACGTGGACAAACATGGTGGCTCGATTCGCCCAGTGAAGGACTTAGACGCTGGCGCGACATCTCAAGCAAACCAAAGCGTGAAATATGGCTGATTTGAATGCGCGCGCGGTCTTGGCGGACGGCATCACGTAATTTGTTTTCGACGGCACGCTGATGGCGGGTTGGCGTCATATCGATAAAGTCGATAACGATTAAGCCACCTAAGTCACGTAACCGCAATTGACGCGCAATCTCATCGGCCGCTTCAAGGTTAGTATTAAAGGCAGTTTCTTCGATATCGCCGCCACGGGTTGAGCGCGCAGAGTTAATATCGATAGCGGTCAAGGCTTCAGTGGTATCGATGACGATAGAGCCACCAGAAGGCAGACGCACTTCACGCTGGAACGCAGATTCAATCTGCGATTCAATTTGATAGTGGCTAAACAGGGGAATTTCACCGGAGTACAATTTAATTTTGCTGGTGAAATCAGGGCGGCCTAACGCAGCGATATGTTGGCGGGCTAATTCAAGGACACTAGGGTTATCGATAAGGATTTCACCGATGTCTTGACGCAAGTAGTCACGGAACGCACGGACAATCACATTACTTTCTTGGTGGATCAGGAAAGGCGCTGGACGGCTGCTCGCTGCCTTTTGAATCGCTTCCCAGTGTTTCAGTCGAAAGTTTAAGTCCCACTGTAGCGATTCTGCTGATTTCCCGACGCCTGCGGTCCGCACGATCAGACCCATGCCATTAGGAATATCGAGAGAGGAGAGGGCTTCTTTTAATTCACTGCGGTCATCGCCTTCAATACGACGGGAGATACCCCCTGCGCGTGGGTTATTAGGCATAAGGACCAGATAACTTCCCGCTAGACTGATAAAGGTGGTCAGTGCTGCCCCTTTATTGCCGCGCTCTTCCTTATCAATTTGTACAATAACTTCTTGGCCTTCGCGTAAAACATCTTTGATGTTTGGACGTCCATGACCGGAGTAATTGTCAGGGAAGTATTCGCGAGAGATTTCCTTAAGAGGGAGAAAACCATGGCGTTCAGCACCATAGTCAACGAAAGCGGCTTCTAAGCTGGGTTCAATACGGGTGATTTTACCTTTATAAATATTCGCTTTCTTTTGTTCATGGCCCGGACTTTCAATATCCAAGTCATAGAGTTTTTGTCCATCTACCAGTGCGACACGCAACTCCTCCTGCTGAGTTGCGTTAATGAGCATTCTTTTCATTTACATGTTCTCGTCATTATCATTTTTGAAAAGCTGCGGGCATTACTGCGATGAGCGAGTTATCCGATGGCTTCGTGTCTGTAGGCAATGACGTCAGCCTCACGGCTGTCGATCGCTTAAGAAGCGCATAACGTCGGGGAAGTGTTACTAATCAGCTTCACAATTCCGTAGAGATCATCTCTTCCCAAAATAAGGGGAGAGGGCAATATCCCATCTCGTTCAGGCTGCAGTCCGCAGCCCGCTAACTATCTGAATCCACTCGACGTCTTATGCCATTGCAGCGTGTTGTCTCATCAGATAAAAATTCAACTAAGTTGCTTTACGATGCAAAGTTCTGTAATCGTTCAGCCCCAGCATTATTCCATTGCTCCCCTTCATATAGCAAGGTGACTTTCGCGTTGTTGATCACTTTATTTATTATTTGAGCAATTTAAGAGGAAAACCAGAAAATAGCTGGTTAAAAAGAGAGCATAGTGCGCGATATTGGCGGACGTAAGAGTAATAAAAGAGTAGCGATCAATCTTGAGTCTCTTTACACTTATCCGCATGAAAACAGAACATAATGGCGTACAGCTGATTGCCATCACGTCGGAACACGACGGACAGCGAATTGATAACTTTTTGCGGACCTTTTTGAAAGGGGTTCCGAAGAGCATGATTTATCGAATCTTACGTAAAGGTGAGGTTCGAGTGAACAAAAAAAGAGTAAAACCGGAATATAAACTTATTGCCGGCGATGAACTGCGTATCCCACCGGTTCGGACTTCTCAGAGTGAGGCGCCGGAAGTCTCGCCTAAGTTAGCACGCGTCGCGCAGTTAGATGACGCTATCCTGTACGAAGACGAGGCGATTCTGGTGTTGAATAAGCCCTCCGGTACGGCGGTACACGGTGGTAGTGGCTTGAGTTTCGGGGTTATCGAAGGTTTACGTGCCTTGCGACCGGATGCGCGTTTTCTGGAATTAGTTCATCGATTAGATCGCGATACCTCGGGCATTCTACTCGTCGCTAAAAAACGGTCTGCGTTGCGCTCTTTGCATGAACAGCTGCGTGATAAGACTATGCAGAAAGATTATCTGGCATTGGTGCGCGGCGAATGGCCTTCCCACCTTAAATCCGTTAAAGCCCCGCTGCTGAAAAATATTTTGCAAAGTGGTGAGCGGGTCGTGAAAGTCAGTACTGAAGGTAAACCCTCCGAGACACGGTTTAAGGTTGAAGAGCGTTTTGGCTTCGCGACCTTGGTCAAAGCGAGTCCGGTCACCGGGCGCACTCATCAGATTCGGGTGCATACTCTACATGCTGGTCATGCTATCGCCTTCGATGACCGCTATGGTGTCGCCAGTTTTGATCAACAATTAGCCGGCACTGGACTCTCGCGTCTCTTCCTGCATGCGGCAGCGCTGACCTTTACCCATCCTGGGACAGGTGAAACCCTAAGGGTTGAAGCCCCGTTAGATTCAGGGCTTAAACGCTGTTTAACGACACTGCGTCAGAAGAAAAACGCCTAAGTGAGTAGGGCATTAATCGGTTAACGGATTAATGCCTATTTTTCTAAGGATGGCCGATAGCGCAATCAAGGGTAAACCGACGAGCGTATTCGGGTCATCTCCCGCCATTCGCTCAAATAGCGTGATCCCCAATCCCTCCGATTTAAAACTCCCTGCACATTGTAACGGTTGTTCTTTATGGATGTAGCCCCAGATTTCGTCGTCGGTGAGTTCTCGAAAAAAGACTTGATAGGTTTCTAGCCGCTGATGCCACTGATGGTTAACGCCGTCATACACGGCCAAACCGGTGTGGAATGTCACACATTGTCCGGAAGAAGCACGCAACTGGATAAACGCCTGCTCTGGGGTATGGGGCTTGCCCAAGATGCGTTCAGCTAAACTCCCCAATTGGTCACAGCCGATAATGATGCTGTCTGGATATCGGTCGATCAGCGCTGAAGCCTTTTCGCGGGCTAGGCGTAACACTTGCTCTTCAATCGATTCTCTGGGAGCCGCCGATTCGTCGATATCGGGTGCGGCACAGAAAAAGGGGAGTCCCAGTTTATCTAAAACCGCCTGACGAAAAGGAGAGGAAGAGGCGAGTACGAGGTTATAAGACATATTTTTTTCATAATCTATAGCGAATTAGGTCAACTCATCTTAAACTATCTGCCGCACTGGTTGCGAATTTCTCGGTTAAAGATGCGGGTCAATGGCCTTTTTCTTTGACTCTTTATCATTACAAAGTTAATATGCGCGCCCTATGCAAATAGTAAAATTACCTCTTACTCTGGATCTGCAACGTACTGCACAGAAACGCCTTGATTATCAGGGAGTCTATGTTGCGGACGCGTTACAACGTTTAGCCGATTCAGTGGTGAGTGTGGACACCGATGTGTCGTGTACCATGTCTTTCGGCATTGATAGCCAGCGCTTAGCCGTCCTTGAGGGCAGCGCTGACGTAACGGTAACGTTATGCTGCCAGCGTTGTAATGACACGTTCACTCATACTGTCCACGTAAAATACCTCTTCAGCCCTGTTCGCAATGACGAGCAGGCGGAAGCGTTACCAGAAGATTATGAGCCCGTTGAAGTCGATGAGTTTGGCGAAGTCAATGTGCTTGCGGTAATCGAAGATGAACTTATCCTCGCATTGCCTGTCGTTCCGGTACATGATTCTGAACACTGTGAAGTGTCCGACGCGGATATGGTATTTGGCGATTTGCCTGCTGAGGCAGAAAAACCAAATCCATTTGCCGTATTAGCAAGTTTAAAGCGTAAGTAATAGGAGTAAGGTCCATGGCCGTACAACAGAATAAACCAACCCGTTCCAAGCGTGGCATGCGCCGTTCACACGATGCACTGACTACGTCTGCTCTGTCCGTAGATAAAGTTTCTGGCGAAACTCATCTGCGTCACCATGTGACTGCTGACGGTTACTACCGTGGTCGCAAGGTAATTGCTAAGTAATTCTGGCCGCGAAGCTAGGTATTACTTTGACACGTGTGACCCTGGCTGTTGACGCCATGGGCGGGGATTTCGGTCCCCACGTGACAGTGCCTGCAGTTCTGCAGGCACTGGGCATCTATCCCTTCTTAGAGATTTTTCTTGTCGGCCTTCCCGACACACTTCAGCCATTACTTGTGACAGCAGATTCCTCTGTACTCGAACGTCTTCATTGCGTCGCGGCTGAGTCTGTTATCACCAGTGATGTAAAACCCTCATCGGCCATTCGCCAAAGTAAAAATAGCTCAATGCGGCTTGCGTTAGAGTTAGTCAAAGAGCAGAAAGCGCAGGCTTGCCTGAGTGCAGGGGATACCGGTACGCTGATGGGGCTGGCATTATTCCTTCTCAAACCTCTGCCACAAATCCGTCGCCCAGCGTTAATGACCCTGTTGCCCAACGCCTTGGATGGCCAGACCGTCATCCTCGATATTGGCGCCAATGTTGAGGCGGACAGTGAAATGTTACTGCAGTTTGCGATGATGGGCGCAGTAGTGGCGCAACAAATGTTAGCCATCTCTGAACCTCGGATCGCATTGCTTAATGTTGGTCAAGAAGAGGGCAAAGGGAAAGAATCTATCCGTCAAGCCGCGAAATTATTACGGCAACAGAGCGTGATCCGTTATACTGGCTTCTTAGAAGGAAGTGAATTACTAACAGGTCAAGCTGATGTCTTGGTCTGTGATGGGTTCAGTGGCAATGTGGCATTGAAGACGTTAGAAGGCGCGGTTAGATATTTTCTTCAACGTGCAGGGCGTGGCCAGTCTAGCTGGCGGCGGCTTATCCGAACACTGCTTTCACCAAATACCAGTAAGATTGATCCAGATAAGTATAATGGTGCATTTTTATTAGGGTTGTCGGGCGTGGTCATTAAGAGCCATGGGGCAGCGAATCAGCAAGCTTTTTTAGCGGCAATTGAGCAGTCAATATTGACGGTACAGCGGCAACTCTCCCAGCGAGTCGCCCGCCAATTAGCCACTGTAGTAGCCAGGAGTGACAGAACATAAATGTTTAGCAAAATTATGGGTACGGGTAGTTATCTACCTGAACAAATCCGCACCAATGCAGATTTAGAAAAAATGGTAGAGACAACCGACGAATGGATTGTTACTCGTACCGGTATCCGTGAACGTCGCGTTGCGGGTCCCGATGAAAACGTGGCGACTATGGGTTTCTATGCTGCGCAAAAAGCCATCGAGATGGCGGGGATCGATAAAAACGACATCGGACTCATCATCGTTGCGACCACGTCATCGAGCCACGCTTTCCCGAGTTCCGCCTGTATGATCCAACAACTGTTGGGCATCACCGACTGTCCTGCATTTGACTTAGCCGCCGCCTGTGCGGGGTTCACCTATGCACTCAGCGTTGCCGATCAATACATCAAAAATGGTGCAGTGAAACACGCGCTGGTGATTGGGGCTGATGCGTTAACTCGCACACTCGATCCTAACGATCGAGGCACCGTCATCTTGTTCGGTGATGGCGCCGGGGCAGTGTTACTTGGTCAGAGTGAGAGTGCTGGAATTATCTCAACCCATCTACACGCTGATGGCAGTTTTGGGAAATTACTGACATTAGGTTATCAAGATCGTGAGCACCAAGATCAGCCATCCTATTTAACCATGGCAGGTAACGAGGTGTTCAAGGTTGCGGTCACTGAACTCGCCCACATTGTTGAAGAAACATTGGAAGCGAATGGAATTGATCGTTCAGAGCTTGATTGGCTAGTGCCTCACCAAGCCAATTTACGTATTATTAGCGCCACGGCTAAAAAATTGCATATGGGAATGGATAAAGTCGTCGTCACGCTTGATCGTCACGGTAATACTTCAGCGGCATCCGTGCCGACCGCGCTCGATGAAGCCGTGCGCGATGGACGAATTCAACGGGGGCAGTTGATTTTATTAGAAGCCTTTGGCGGTGGTTTTACTTGGGGCTCTGCCCTCGTTCGTTTTTGATTGACAGGTATCTTTTATGACACACTTTGCTTTTGTTTTTCCC
Source organism: Rosenbergiella nectarea (assembly GCF_900111105.1). Lineage (GTDB taxonomy): Bacteria > Pseudomonadota > Gammaproteobacteria > Enterobacterales > Enterobacteriaceae > Rosenbergiella > Rosenbergiella nectarea. Next base: position 108,497 of record NZ_FOGC01000012.1, read on the forward strand.
GGTCAAGGTTCACAGACGTTAGGAATGCTAGCGGAATTAGCCGCTGAACATCCGGTTATTGAAGCCACTTATGCTGAAGCGTCTGAGGCCCTAGGTTACGACCTTTGGCAACTGGTCCAGCAGGGCCCTGCTGAAGAGCTAAATAAGACCTGGCAAACTCAGCCTGCTTTACTCGCGGCTTCCGTGGCGTTATTCCGTCTGTGGGAGCAACAAGGCGGCGCACAGCCCGCGCTGTTGGCAGGACACAGCTTAGGGGAATACTCGGCGCTAGTTTGCGCAGGCGTGATTGGCTATGCTGAGGCCATCCGTTTAGTCGAGCTACGTGGAAAATTGATGCAAGAAGCCGTGCCAGAAGGTACGGGTGCGATGCAAGCCATCATTGGTCTCGATGATGCCGCCATTCGCCAAGCGTGCGAAGAGAGTGCGCAAGGGCAAGTGGTTTCCCCTGTTAACTTCAATTCCCCAGGGCAGGTGGTTATCGCGGGCAACAAAGAAGCGGTAGAACGTGCAGGTGTGGCGTGTAAAGCTGCGGGGGCAAAGAGAGCCTTACCGCTTCCGGTTAGCGTCCCGTCGCACTGTGCGTTAATGAAGCCTGCTGCAGATAAATTAGCCGTTGCCTTGCGGGAGATCACTTTCAGCGAGCCTAAGATTTCTGTGGTCAACAATGTTGATGTAAAATGCGAGACGGATGGAGAAGCAATTCGTGAGGCATTAGTCCGCCAGCTTTATAGTCCAGTACGTTGGACGGAAAGCGTGCAATATATTGCTACGCAAGGTGTGACACAGTTAGTCGAAGTCGGGCCAGGAAAGGTGCTGACAGGGCTGACAAAAAGAATTGTTGATACGTTAACGGCGTCAGCGATTAACGATCCAGCTGCATTCAGCGCAGCATTGATTAAAGAATAAGAGGAAAAACATGAACTTCAATGGTAAGATCGCGCTCGTTACGGGTGCTAGTCGTGGAATTGGTCGTGCGATTGCTGAAAAATTAGTGGCCGGCGGGGCAACGGTTATCGGTACAGCGACCAGCGACAACGGTGCTGAAGCAATCAGTGCCTACCTTGGGGATAAGGGCAAAGGACTGGTGCTCAATGTCACTGATGCGGCATCTATCGATACAGTATTGCAACAAATCCGTGCAGAATTTGGCGAAATTGATATTTTAGTTAATAATGCAGGGGTAACTCGTGATAACCTATTAATGCGCATGAAAGACGATGAGTGGCAGGATATCCTTGACACGAACCTGACTTCTGTTTTTAGACTATCTAAGGCAGTATTGCGTGCCATGATGAAAAAGCGCATAGGAAGAATCATTACCATTGGTTCGGTTGTCGGGACAATGGGTAATGCGGGCCAAGCAAACTACGCTGCTGCAAAGGCGGGTTTAATTGGTTTTAGCAAATCACTGGCGCGAGAAGTTGCGTCACGTGGTATTACTGTGAACGTTGTGGCTCCTGGTTTCATCGAAACCGACATGACGCGAGCACTGAATGAAGAGCAACGATCTGGTATTTTAGCAGAAGTTCCTGCTGCCCGTTTAGGGGAGCCTCAGGAAATTGCTAACGCTGTGGCCTTCTTAGCCTCTGACGAAGCAAGTTACATCACTGGTGAAACTTTGCACGTTAATGGCGGGATGTACATGGTCTGATCTGCTTCAAATTATTATTTTTGAGATTTATTGTACAAAAAATACTAATTTGTCGTCAGAAAAGCAGGGAAGTAGTTGCATCTTTTTAAACATTTTATAAACTACGAAAACCGTCGCATTAGCGAGTTTTGATAGGAAATTAAATAGTATGAGCGATATCGAACAACGCGTTAAGAAAATCATTGCTGAGCAGCTGGGTGTTAAAGAAGATGAAGTGATCAACTCTGCTTCTTTCGTAGAAGACCTGGGTGCTGATTCTCTTGACACCGTTGAGCTGGTAATGGCTCTGGAAGAAGAGTTTGATACTGAGATTCCAGACGAAGAAGCTGAGAAAATCACTACCGTACAGGCAGCGATCGACTACATCAATAGCCATCAGGGCTAATGAACACCTTCAGGCGGTCACTCGACCGCCTGAAATTTATTCCGTCCCACGAAGAATAATTATTCCCCTCCCTGGAGGACGAACGTGTCTAAGCGTCGTGTAGTTGTGACCGGTCTTGGCATGTTGTCTCCTGTCGGCAATACAGTAGAGTCTACCTGGAATTCTCTCCTAGCCGGTCAGAGCGGCATCAACCTGATTGACCATTTTGATACTAGTTCTTATGCAACGCGTTTTGCAGGAACAGTAAAAGATTTTAATTGTGATGAGATCATCTCGCGTAAAGAACAACGTAAAATGGATATGTTTATCCAATACGGGATCGTTGCGGGTGTTCAAGCATTGCAAGACTCTGGAATTACCGTTACCGAACAAAATGCCCACCGTATTGGTGCCGCCATTGGTTCGGGTATTGGCGGACTTGGCCTGATTGAAGAAAACCATGCAGCGTTGACTAAAGGTGGACCGCGCAAAATCAGTCCATTCTTCGTGCCGAGTACTATCGTGAATATGGTGGCGGGTCATCTGACCATTATGTACGGTCTGAAAGGACCCAGCATCTGTATTGCGACAGCCTGTACATCCGGCGTTCATAACATCGGCCATGCGGCACGTATGATTGCTTATAACGATGCTGACGTGATGTTAGCCGGTGGAGCAGAAAAGGGGAGTACTCCTCTTGGTGTCGGCGGTTTCGGTGCGGCCCGTGCGCTCTCAACGCATAACGATAATCCTCAGGCGGCGAGTCGCCCATGGGATAAAGACCGTGATGGTTTCGTGCTGGGTGATGGTGCTGGGGTGTTAGTTCTCGAAGAGTACGAACATGCGAAAGCTCGTGGCGCAAAAATTTATGCTGAATTAGTCGGTTTTGGAATGAGCAGCGATGCTTATCACATGACCTCCCCACCAGAAAATGGTGAAGGGGCAGCGCAAGCGATGCGTAATGCATTGAATGATGCACAACTAAATGCTGAGCAGATTGGCTATGTTAACGCACACGGAACCTCTACCCCAGCGGGTGATTTGGCCGAGTGTCAAGCCGTTAAATCAGTATTTGGTCAACAAACTAAAGTGTTGGTCAGCTCGACGAAATCAATGACTGGGCATCTGCTGGGTGCAGCAGGGGCAGTCGAATCGATCTTCTCTATTCTGGCCTTACGTGATCTAGCAATCCCGCCTACCTTGAATCTGGATAATCCAGATGTGGGCTGTGATCTCGATTTCGTTCCGCACACTGCACGTCAAGTTTCAGGTCTTGAGTATGCACTCTGTAACTCGTTTGGGTTCGGTGGTACCAATGGCTCATTGATCTTCCGTAAGATCTAAATGCTGACTCCTTCAAAAAGCCCGTTTAACGGGCTTTTTTTTTGCCAACGCGAGGGCTTATCGTATGCAGTTGATCAATGGTGTTAACACATCCCAACTCTCCAGTCTCGATCGTGGCTTACAATTCGGTGATGGCTGTTTCACCACGGCACAAGTTAATGCAGGCAAGGTACGTTTTTTAACCCATCACTTGGCTCGTTTAGCTCACGATAGCCAACGGCTGGGTATTCAATTCGATGCCTGGCCGGAGTTAGCGCAAGAAATTAACATGCTGGCTCAACAGAGCGACTTAGGGGTGATCAAGATTCTGTTAACCCGCGGCGTCGGGGGAAGGGGCTATAGTGCTGCAGACTGTACGGAAACTCAACGTATCCTGTCGTTAGCGCCCTATCCAACGCATTACGCCGCGTGGCAGCAGCAAGGGGTAACCTTAATCACCAGCCCCATTCCTTTAGGAATGAATCCTTATCTAGCGGGGATTAAGCATTTAAACCGCCTAGAACAAGTGCTGATTAAGAACTATCTTGATCGCCAAGGGGCTCAAGAAGCGCTGGTCCTCGATTCACAGGGTAATGTGGTGGAGTGCTGTGCGGCCAATATTCTTTGGCGTAAGGGGCAACAGATCTTTACTCCGGCGCTGACCCATAGTGGCGTTGAAGGAATAATGAAAGGCTTAGTGATTGAAGCCTTGCAGGCGGAAGGGTACCATTGCCGCCACGTCACTCAAGCACCGACAGCGCTTGAACAGGCTGATGAAGTGATTATTTGTAATGCATTAATGCCAGTGCTTCCCGTCACCCGTATTGACCAATGGCACTATCATCCCGGTGAGGCAATGGCAACACTGATTAAATTAGGATTTACTGCGAGTTAAGTTATGCAGAAAAAAAGTAAGGGCCTATTAGGCTTAGTGATCTTGTGTGTGATTTTGGCAACCGCTGGCCTCTGGCAGGTAAAGCGTTTTGCCGCGCATCCGCTATTGATCCAGCAAGAAACGATTTATACTCTACCTGCCGGGTCCGGCCGTGTCGTGTTAGCGCAGCAGCTCGAATCACAACATATTGTGCCGCGTGGCCCGTGGTTTGGTTGGCTGTTGAAAGTTGAGCCACAGCTGTCGAAATTTAAAGCGGGTACCTATCGTTTAACGCCGGGGATGACGGTACGTCAACTACTGGCCTTATTAGCCAGCGGCAAAGAAGCTCAATTTCCTGTACGTTTTGTCGAAGGTCAACGTGTCGAAGACTGGTTGAAAACGTTACGCAACGCGCCGTGGATCACTCATCAGCTTGTTGATGATCAGTTAACCACTGTGGCGCAGGCCTTGGGGATGCAAGCTTCCGAGTTAGAGGGGGGCTTTTATCCCGACACTTACTATTACACGGCGAAACGCAGCGATATCAGCCTCTTGAAACAGGCGCGCCAGCGTATGGTGAAGCTTCAACAGACAGTGTGGGAACAGCGTGAGGCCGGTCTGCCTTATCAAGATCTCAATCAATTGGTGACCATGGCTTCAATTATTGAAAAAGAGACCGCGGTATCAGCGGAGCGCGGAAAAGTCGCCTCAGTGTTCGTGAATCGTCTGCGTAAGGGTATGCGTCTACAGACGGATCCAACGGTAATCTATGGCTTGGGCAGTGCTTACACCGGGGTACTCACGCGTAGCGACTTAGAAAAACCGACCGCTTATAACACCTATGTTATTTCAGGGTTGCCGCCCGGACCGATTGCCATTCCAAGCCTTGCCTCACTTGAAGCGGCCGCCCATCCTGAAAAAAGTGATTTACTCTATTTTGTTGCGAATGGTCAGGGGGGACACACCTTTACCTCGACCCTAGCCAATCATAATCAAGCCGTCAAAGCCTGGCGCAAAATTGAAAATGAGCGTAAAACCGGTGAAAAGTAAATTTATTGTGATTGAAGGTTTAGAAGGTGCAGGCAAAACCACTGTCCGCGATAAAGTCGTTAGCGAATTACACGCGCAGGGCATTACCGACATTGTCTTTACCCGCGAACCCGGCGGTACACCGCTGGCAGAGGCCTTACGGCAGATTGTCAAAGAGGGGATCGAGGGTGAAAGCATTACCGCCAATGCCGAATTGCTATTACTGTATGCAGCCCGCGTACAACTGGTGGAGACCGTCATTAAACCGGCTTTGGCGCGAGGCGCTTGGGTGGTGGGTGATCGCCATGATCTCTCCTCTCAAGCCTATCAAGGCGGCGGGCGAGGGCTTGATACTGCGATGATGAAAACGATCAAACAGTCGGTTTTAGGCGATTTTGCACCGGATATGACGTTATATCTCGATGTCACACCGGAAATTGGCCTGTCTCGTGCCCGTGCGCGGGGGCAGTTAGACCGGATTGAACAAGAGTCCTTAGCTTTCTTCCACCGTGCTCATCAGCGCTATAAAGCGCTTGCGGCGAACGATGCCAGCATCCTAACCATCGACGCCACGCAGCCCCAGCAGCAGGTGCAGCAAGCGGTACAAACCACAGTACGCCGCTGGCTTGAGGAACAGCAGTAATGCAATGGTTTCCTTGGTTAACGCCCTATTATAAGCAACTCATTGGACAGCACCAGGCGCAACAGGCGCATCCCGCGCAGATAGTGCATGCCCATGAAGGAATGGGCGTGGAAGCCTTAGTATGGGGCGTCGCACGCTGGTTACTGTGTGAAACCCCTCAAGGCCACAAAGCCTGCGGGCATTGCCATGGTTGCCAGCTTATGTTGGCGAATAATCATCCTGACTGGTATCCCATCGTCGCTGAAAAAGGCAAACAGCTGATCGGTATCGATGTGATCCGTGAGACTTGCGAGAAAGTGTGGCACTCGCCGCAGCAAGGCGGCGCGAGGGTGATCTGGATTGATGGCGCACAACGACTGTCCGAGTCGGCGGTCAACGCATTACTTAAAACGGTCGAAGAGCCGCCGGCAAACTGTTGGTTTTTATTTACCACGCCACAATTGAGTCAGTTACCGGCGACCCTGCGCAGTCGCTGTGTCGTCACCAATATCCTTCCGCCTGAAGAGTCGCAAGGGTTGGCTTGGCTCGCGCGTGAAAGCCAATTACCGGAGCAAACATTATTGACGGCGTTACGCTTAAGTGGTGGGGCGCCCGCACAAGCCCTTGAGCTGATGAATGCCCCACGCTGGCAAAAGCGAAGCCAATTAGCCGAAGGATTACGTGCCGCCTTACCGCGACAGCCGATGCAACTTCTTCCCATCTTGGTGGATGAACCCAGTAGCGAAAAGATCTATTGGCTGATGGCTTTCCTGTTAGATGCGCTAAAATTACAGCGTGGTAGCCAAACGTGGTTAACACATGTCGACGGTTATGAGGCCAGTCACTCTTTAAGGTCACTCATGGACGAACACTCGTTGCAGCAGATGGTTACACGGTGTCGCGACTGCCATGCATTATTGACACAAACCCCACAAGTTAACACCGAGTTGGTGATCAGCGACCTGCTATTGGCATGGGAAACGCTGTTAAATAACGCCTATTAAGTTATAGAGAAAATTATGTTTTTAGTGGATTCACACTGCCATGTTGATGGCTTAGATTATGAGAAAGAACATCAGAGCCTTGCAGAGGTCATCGATAAAGCTCAGGCCCGTGATGTTCGGTTTATGTTAGCAGTCTCCACCACGTTGAGCGCCTTCCCTGCGTTACAACAGCTTACGGCCAACCACCCACAAATTGCGCTCTCCTGCGGTGTACATCCCCTCAATCTTGACGACGACTGGGATATTGAGCGACTTCATACTTGTGCGAGTGACCCTAACGTTGTGGCCTTGGGCGAAACCGGACTGGATTATTTTTACCATAAGACGCCAGAGCTGTGGGCGATTCAGCAACAAGCGTTCCGTGACCATTTACAGATCGCGTGTCAGCTCAATAAGCCAGTGATTGTGCATACCCGAGATGCGCGTGAAGACACGATTAGCTTACTGGCAGAAGGTCATGTCGACCGCTGTGGCGGTGTGCTGCACTGTTTCACGGAAGACCGTGACACGGCGAAAAGGCTGTTAGATTTGGGAATGCACATCTCCTTTTCTGGGATTTTAACCTTTAAGAACGCTGAACAGATACGTGAAGCCGCGCGTTATGTGCCGATGGACAGAATCTTGGTCGAGACAGACTCTCCTTACTTAGCCCCAGTCCCTTATCGTGGTAAAGCGAATCAGCCAGCCTATACACGCGATGTGGCAGAATATTTGGCGGTAGTCAAAGGTCTCACTGTTGAGCAAGTCGCTGAGCAAACTACCGAAAACTTTGCTAAATTATTTACTATTGCTCCAGAGCGCTTAACATTATCGTAAAAACTCGCCGTGACGCGGCAGATGACCTAAAGGAATGACAGACCATGGCAGAAGAGACGATTTTTAGTAAGATTATTCGTGACGAAATTCCCGCTCAAAAATTATACCAAGACGAATTAGTGACGGCGTTTCGTGATATCTCACCGCAAGCTCCTAGCCATATCCTAATTATCCCCAACATTATTATTCCTACCGTCAACGATGTTAAGGCCGAACACGAGCAAGCATTAGGGCGCATGATGACGGTGGCGGCAAAGTTAGCCAAGAAAGAGGGGATTGCGCAAGACGGTTATCGCTTGATTATCAATTGTAATCAACATGGCGGCCAAGAGGTCTATCATATCCATATGCATCTGGTTGGTGGAAAACCCCTTGGACCGATGCTGACACGCTAATAAATCGGAGTCGAACTATGCGCTTTTTATGTTTGTTAGTACTGTCTATCGTCGGCGCAGTGGGCTGTAGCAGTAAACCGCCTGCCATCACTATTTCACAGCCGTTGGTGATGGGATCGGAGGTGCTTTCTGCGGGGATCACTGCCGATGCACCGGTGATTAACAGCGATCAAGCACCTGCCGCGACGACACGTGTTTATAACGACCGCGATGTTCCCGTCACCATCCATTACCACTATTATTGGTACGATGAACAAGGATTGGACATTCCACACGATGCGAAACAGCAATTCATGCGTGTTCCTGCGCACAGTTCGACCGAATTATTTTCTTCCTCTGGCAGCGTGAATGCTCGTCAGGTTCGTATCTATATTTCTCTCTGAGGACATTACCGTGACTAAATACTTAAAATATAGCAGTTCACTGCTCTTCGCTTGTTTGCTCAGTGGTTGTGTCATCAATCAATCGCAAAAACCCGCCCCCGTGGAGCAAGGTAGTGGCGCAACCCAGCCACCGTTAACCACGCAGCCAGGACAGAAAACGCCGCCGGTCCCGAATCCTCCACCGGTGACCCAACCTGAACCCGTTCCGCAAGCCCCCAAGCTTACCTCCATCGATTGGCCCGCGACCGTACAACCCTTAGTCAGCAAAATGGTGAATACTAAAGGTATTGCCTCAGGTAGCGTATTGTTGGTGGACCGTATCAAAAATAGTACCAATGGTTCGATCCAAAGTGATAACGCGAATAGCGCGTTGAATCAAGCCTTATCCGGATCCTCCTTTAGCTTAGTCACTGCCGAGCAGCTGGCCCAAGCGAAGAAAATCTTGGGGATTTCTCCAAACGATAGCTTGAACTCTCGCGGTAAAGCGATTGGCCTTGCGCGTAACCTGCATGCACAATACGTCCTTTACACCACGACGCGTGGCGATGTAAAAGCGGCACGTGTACAAATGCAGTTAATGCTGGTGAACACGGGCGAAATTATCTGGACAGGCAGTGGTAAAGCCAGTTACTAACGCCGATTGGCAGCTATTGCCGGGTCTTTCTGGCAATAGCTGGCGTAATCCGCATTGGCATGATGACGTTTACCGTTTTACCCCTGCACAACCGCTCCCTTTTGTGAACCGCCAACGTGAGTTTCGTATTCTTCGTCAATTACGACATAGTCAACTTGCTATACGGCCCAAAGAGTATAGTTCAGGACGGCTCACGGTGGAGTGGGTGAAGGGTACCCCGCTTGCGGGCGAGCGGTTTACTGCAAAGAATCGAGAGCTTCTGCAATTAATAATACGTTTGCATCAGCAACCGTTATTCGGGTATCGATTACCGTTGTTATCGCTACTGCAAAATTATTGGCAACTCTGTCGGCAGCGTCACCCTCTTTGGTTGCGGGAATTAAAACGGTTACAACGTCTTGGTGAGCCTCGACCACTTCGACTGGTGCCACTGCATATGGATCTCCATCCCGGCAATATCATCCAGAGTGAACATGGGCTGAGAGTAATCGATTGGGAGTACAGTGCGGATGGGGATATTGCGCTGGAACTCGCCACCTTGTGTCTACAGGACATCTCTCAGTCCGAGGCATGGATAAGTGCTTATGCGCAGGCGTTCACACTGGAGACGGCGCGTTTACGATCACAGGTCAAACGTTGGCAGCCATGGTTGTTACTGTTACAAGCAAGTTGGTTCCAACTCAGGGCTGAACAAACGCAGTGCGCTACGATGGTAGAGCAAGCGGCAGAGCGCTGGCGATACCTTTTACCTTATTGAATTGAGTACGATAGGACAAAACATGACTAGTACCCCAGGCCCGCTGATGTTGGATGTCGAGCAGTATGAGCTGGACGCGGAAGAGCGCGAATTACTGCAACACCCATTAACCGGGGGCGTGATCCTCTTTGCCCGCAACTACCACGACCCTGAGCAATTGGCCCACCTCGTCCAACAGATCCGTGAAGCCTCGCACACTCGTCTCGTGGTCGCGGTGGATCAGGAGGGTGGCCGAGTGCAACGTTTTCGTGAAGGATTTACCCAGTTACCCGCTATGCAATCCTTTCTTGCACTCAGTGCGAATGTCGATGAGGCGATTCAGGTCGCTCGCGAGACAGGTTGGCAGATGGCCAGTGAAATGACGGCAATGGATATTGATTTAAGCTTTGCCCCAGTATTGGATCTGGGTCATATTAGCTTAGCGATTGGCGATCGAGCGTTTAGCGATCAACAGGAAAAAATCTTGCCTGTGGCAGCCGCCTTTATGGAAGGGATGCATAGTGCAGGAATGAAGACAACGGGTAAGCATTTTCCGGGTCATGGCGCGGTCGTCGCGGACTCTCACAAAGAAACGCCTATCGACCTACGAGAAGCCAGCGAAATCCGTCAGAAAGATATGGCGATCTTTCGCCACTTTATCGAGCAGCATCAGCTTGATGCGATGATGCCTGCCCATGTGATTTATCCCACGATTGATGACCGTCCCGCGAGTGGCTCACCCTATTGGTTAAAAGAGGTGCTGCGCGAAGAATTGGGCTTTAAAGGCGTGATCTTCTCTGACGACCTTCATATGGAAGGTGCTGCCGTGATGGGCAGTTACCCCGATCGCGCAAGACAATCTCTGAATGCGGGGTGTGATGCGATCTTAGTCTGTAACCACCGCCCGGGTGTCATCAGTATTTTGGATGAGCTACCGGTTACTCAGGCTGGGTGCCTTGAGCGCCTCTATCATCATGGACGCTTCGAGTGGAAAACGCGACAACACCATCGTCGCTGGGTGGCCAATCATCAACATCTGGCGACCATTCAGCAGCGCTGGTTAGAAGAAAAACAGAAGCCGCGCGACAATTAATCGTCAAAAGGGGGACAGCATGTCCCCCCTCTCTTACTCCCGCCACGTTTTTTTATCGTATCAAACAACTTAATTTATGCATCTGTGCCAATCGGCTTGATTAAGATCAAATTTATTACGCTGAATAATCTGAGCATGCTATGCTGAATTCAGTGAACGATTTTACTTTATAACCCTATGTTAATTAAGTTTATTCTTAACATTTTTTTAACTAGGGAAGGTTAATCTTTGGGGGTCATGTGACTACGACGAAACAAAAAATTGTAATAGTAGGCGGCGGTGCAGGGGGCTTGGAACTTGCTACGCAACTAGGGAATAAACTGGGACGTAAAGGCCAAGCAGAAATAACGCTGATTGACCGCAACCCAACACACCTATGGAAACCGTTATTACACGAAGTCGCTACCGGATCGATGGATGAAGGGATCGATGCTTTGAGTTATCTGGCTCATGCTCACCATCACCACTTCCAGTTCCAATTAGGGAGTCTGGTGAATATTGACCGTGAGACCCAGCAACTCGAACTGGCCCCTATCCACGATGCACAAGGTAACGTGTTAGTGGATGCCCGCAGTGTGAGTTATGACACTTTAGTGATGGCATTAGGCAGTACTTCTAATGACTTCGGTACACAAGGTGTCAAAGACCACTGTATTTATCTCGATAACCCGCAACAGGCTCATCGCTTCCGTAATGAAATGCTGAACCAATTCCTCAAACACTCTTCTGCACAACAGAACGATAAGCCAGTGAATATCGCGATTGTCGGCGGGGGCGCGACGGGGGTGGAGCTTTCCGCTGAGCTCTATAACGCCGTAAAACAGCTCAATAGCTACGGTTATAAAACCCTCGGCCGTGAAGCGCTTAACGTTACGTTGGTGGAAGCGGGGGAGCGAATTCTTCCAGCCTTACCGACCCGTATTTCGGCGGCGGCGCATCAGGAACTGACTAAATTAGGGGTACAAGTCAAGACGAGTACCATGGTCACCAGTGCACAGAAAGAGGGCTTAAATACCAAAGACGGTAGTTTTATTGCGGCAGACCTAATGGTCTGGGCAGCAGGGATCAAAGCGCCTGATTTTATGAAAGAGATCGCGGGCTTAGAAACTAACCGTATTAATCAGCTGGTGGTTCAGCCGACGCTACAGACCACGCGGGATGAGAATATTTATGCGATTGGTGACTGTGCCAGCTGTGCACTACCAGAAGGCGGCTTCGTGCCACCCCGTGCGCAATCTGCTCACCAAATGGCTTCGCAAGTACTAAAAAATATTTTAGCGGCGCGTAAAGGTAAGCCACAAACGGCCTATAAATATAAAGACCATGGGTCATTAGTCTCGCTTTCGCGTTTTAGCACCGTCGGTAGCTTGATGGGTAACCTGATGCACGGTTCGATGATGGTTGAGGGGCGTATCGCGCGCTTAGTCTATCTGTCACTTTACCGCATGCACCAAGTGGCCCTGCACGGTTACTTCCGCACTGGCTTAATGATGCTATCGGGCAGTATCAATAAAGTCATCCGACCTAAATTAAAACTGCACTAAAGTAAGAGGCCGCGATAGCGTAATGCTGATCGGCTAAGGATCATCTAAACGATCCAGTTATTAACTAAATCCGTAATCGAATGTCGATGATTACGGATTTTTTATGCTTATTGAGTCAGGTTCTGAACCTCTCTCAAAAATCATTCTCCCTAAAATTATCTATACTTTCTTTTTGTATTAACGAAACTGATTGATGAGTGCCTGGCTGATAGTGGCGTTGTCGCTATGAAAATATTCTTTTCTATGGAAATAGTATAAACCATGGTTGGCATGGTGAGTTTCTGTTCTTATTCGATGAATGGACTCGTGCTATATCATAATCGTCTGCTCAGCCCTATTAACCCTGACTCTGGATCGATTTTTCGCGCATTACGACCTGCGAGTCTACAGATTGATGGCGGTCTCGCTTTTTATTCAATGATTGGTGCAAGCATCTTCACTTATCTACTACTTGTCGGCGTCTACCTGCGCGGGGATGAGTAAATATCCTTTTCTCTCTTATCGAAGGCGTTAATTCTTCATTCCTATAGAGTGATTTACAGCAAAAAAATGAGTGAAATTTTTCATTTATAAAAACTTTAACTGTATTTTATCAGCATGTGATTGTTATGGTTGTGCCGAAAGTCTACTCAGTGAAAGCGATCAACGTGTGACAGGACTGTTACGCGCCAGACATAAAAGGGATCATTGTGGTTTTTTACGTATTTTACTTCCTACACCAGGTATTGGTGCTGGTGTGCCCACGCGCATTGATTCCACATATTAAGGCTTGGTGTTATCCACAATACTTGGTATTCCTTCGTCCACCTTTGACCGGCCCAGTTTCGCTTCGCTAAATTAAAGCCCTAGTTTATTTAAAAACCAGAATAATGTGTGGTGTTAGTAAAGGATTTTGTGTTGAGTAAATAATTTCTATTTTGTCGTCGGCGGGGTATCACAGGAACTAACGTTAATATTTATCTAGATTGAGGAGTGGGATGCAACGGATGGAGTCCGCATCCCGTTATCTGCCCCGCAAGGTTTTATGAAGGATCGTTTCACCGTTGGCTTTACGGTAAATTGGCAATATTAAGGATTCAGGGATGAATAAAAATCGCTATCGTATTGTGTTCAACCACGCCCGAGGCATGGCGATGGTGGTCGCCGATATTACCGTATCGGCTTATGCGCTTACCGCACCTTGCTCCCCCGCAACTCGCCTACCTTCTTCGGCGACGTTCCGTTTAACGCGGCTAAGTTTGGGCATGTTGTTGGCCGTAGGCGGTATCAGCTTTCCGGCCCAGGCGAAGGTTGTCGCGGACTCGCAGGCCTCTGCGCACCAGCAGCCGACCGTCTTACAGACGGCGAACGGTATCGAGCAGATCAATATTCAAGCCCCGAGTGCCGCAGGGGTGTCGCATAACAAGTATACGCAGTTTGATATTGAGAACCGGGGCGCGATCCTAAATAACGGCCGGACCATTAGTCAGACCCAGCTCGCCGGACAGGTTGCTGGTAATCCGTGGCTCGCCAGAGGCGAAGCAAAAGTTATTCTCAATGAGGTGAATAGCAAAGACCCCTCTTTGCTTAATGGCATGTTGGAGGTCGCCGGTCGCCAAGCCGACATTATTATCGCTAACCCCGCGGGAATTACCTGCGATGGTTGTGGCTTTATCAACGCCAATCGAACCACCTTGACCACCGGGCAGGTGCAGTTATCGGATGGCCAAATCAGCCACTACGCGGTGCAGCAGGGGATGATCCGCGTCGAGGGTAAGGGGATGGACAGTACTCGCCAAGACAGCACTGAGCTACTGGCCCGTGCCGTGAAAATAAACGCCTCGCTGCAGGCGAAGGCCCTGTCGATCACCACCGGCCAGAACACGATCGATGCCCGCAATGGCGAGGTAACGGTGCAAACAAGGGAAGGCAGTGAACGCCCTCAGTTTGCGATAGATGTCTCCCTGCTGGGGGGCATGTACGCCAATAAAATTGTGTTACGCGGGACCGAGTCCGGCGTTGGGGTCCATAATGCCGGGACGCTGGGCGCTGCCGCGGGAGAGGTGATGATCACCACTCAAGGTACGCTGACGCACAGTGGTCATCTGCAAGCGAGCCAGCATATCCAGCTGTCCGCTGCGGGGAAAATGTCGAGCCGTGGCACAATCGCTGCCGGGATCACGCGTGACGGGAAAACGAGCCAAACCGGTCACTTACTGCTATCTAGTAAAGACGCTATTACGCTCAGTGGTGATCAGCGTGCCAAAGACAGTGTAGTCGTTAAGGCGACACAGATCACCGCCGATACCAGCCAGACTCACGCCAATCGCGTCGACTTTATCGCCAGCAAAGGCAACGTCGAGACACGAAAGGCCGTCGTCGTGGCGCAACAGATTAGGGTTGATAGCGCGCAACAGCTTAATAATGATGGGGGCCACCTGAGTGGCGAAACACTCTCCATTAAGGCAACGCGACTCTCCAATCGTTCGGGCACCCTACAGCACCGCGGTGAACAAGCCTTAACGCTGTCACTCCAGGACGGCATTGATAATCGCCAAGGCCGCATCATCACGCAGAGTCAGCGCTTAACACTGACCGGCTCGCAACTTAACAATCAGCAGGGGCAGATCAGCGCCGCGCAGATTGCGATCAATACCGCCTCATCCAGCCTGAACAATCAACAAGGGGTGATCAGCGCCAGCAAAAAGCTCGAGCTGACTAGCCAAGGAGTGGATAACGATCGGGGGCTGATCCAAGCAGGCGAGTCGCTGACGATTGCCGCCCAACAGGGCAGGATCAGCAACCGAGAGACGTCGCAGAGTGGCGGCATTATCAGCCAGGGCCCGTTAACGCTCAGCGGCGATGCACTGGATAATCAGCAAGGACT
>NZ_FOGC01000013.1:0-1762 GCF_900111105.1 Rosenbergiella nectarea
CAGAATTTAAAGTCTACCGCCCGTACTCGCCGTGATGAGAAGCGTAAAGCTAAACAAATGGCTTTCGCAGCAGCTAACCCAACAATGGTTGGACGTAGCTATCAGGACATTGGCGAGCCAATTACGCCAGTGCAGAGACCGGGCTACGAGCCTAAGCCGCTAATCCTACTCGCAGCAGCAGCAAAGCGTCAGGTCATTGGATATAAGAATGGAATTATTCGTGCAACCTATCTCTATATGCACGAGTTTAAACGCAAGCCGGTAGTTGAAGGCTCTATCTGCCTTGAGCAAGTCGCCATCTATGCGGCAGGTCATCGTAAATCAAATCAAGTAACAGCGAGGTAAGTATGCTACATGAAAGAGAAGTGATTTTAGGTGCATTAGAATTGAATGTTCGGCTAAAAAGCATGTGTCAAGAACTAGGGTGGAATGGTTATGAGCTGGAGATAGTTAATACATTAAAGGCAGCCATCGAAGGAGGCCGCCAAATATCCATTATTGAAGGTTCTTTGCCAGCTAAAACCCCGAGTTACCCATAGGTATTGGAGATGGTTTATACACCACCTTAGCGAATACACCATAAACATGCCCACAATTTGAGCAATATGCTGTTTCGAACCAAGGGTCATTTAACCTGCTGCGCTTCTCGCTAGGTTCACACACAATAAACTCGTTACCTATAACTTTACAATCTGGGCATTTTGGCTTGTTTAATGGCTCTGACATCAACTATTTCCTTAATTGTCTGTGGAATAACCAATTTATCAGCTTCCTTTGTCTGTGGAAAGCAGGGGAAGTCGCGCATCCTGAGCGACTTATAAGAGCAGGAACCTATTCTTGATGGCTGATTATTCGGTCATCGTAAATCAGTTTCAGTTAGTGCGAGGTAAGTATGGGAGACAGAATTTATGGAGTTGAGAATTACTACAAGGAAGAGTTCTGGTCCGGCATGCGAAATCAAAGCGAGCGAAACTACCGAAGGCTTCTGAAAAATAATCGTTTAAAAGCGGTTCGCGCCATGGATATAGATACCTCGCTAATGAATAACTAGCTACTCACTCCCTACCCTTACCAGACAAGGGTTAAGACAGAAAGTGAATAGCTTATTGAATAGATATAAGTCGCCTAGAGCGGCTTTTTTATGGGTGAAATATGGCTGAGAAGTGGTGCAAGCAATTCAAACTATGCAAAGGGTGCAAGTTTGCCGGCAATCAGTGTGTCGTTAAGGATGTCGAGACTGGCAACAACAGCAAGTTTTACGACCGCATGATTCAGTTAATTCAGATTGAAGTAGGAGTAAAACATGATTAAAGAAACAGGTGGTCCAGCATTTCCGGCAAGCGGTCATCCGGGGCAGCAATTTGTACAGCAGGAAGGAATGACATTGCGTGATTATTTCGCAGCCAAAGCTATGCAGGGAATTCTTTCAGACCCTGACGCTGGACTCCTTTCTGATGATTTAAGTAGGTATTCAAAAATAGCCTACCAAACTGCAGACTCAATGCTTAAAGCTCGCGGAGAGTAACCATGATTAAACGCGACCTATACAAGCAAGGGCTTTACTCCTGCCCTATACCAAGTGGAGACACTAGCAACTGGAATGTTGCCAGATGGATTGATTATATCGACCTGTACGGTCTGTGGGGGTAGTGATGAAGTGGATTAAATGTAGTGAACAGATGCCAGAAGTTAATGAAAACTGCTGGAGAACTGATTTTCCATTAATTATTAAGTGCGAGCTTGGCGTTATACCAGCTTATGC
>NZ_FOGC01000013.1:1772-84269 GCF_900111105.1 Rosenbergiella nectarea
CTAAAGAGGATAGAGACAATTTTATAGTTAATGTTACCCACTGGATGCCCATGCCAGAACCTCCCGCCGAGTAACCCCCTATAGCTCATTTAAGAATGGGCTATGTGGGTAATACTGCCCTAATCGATTTAAGCACCTACGGGTGCTTTTTTTACGCCCTCATATCAGCGCCTATTCAACGAGTGGGCGGTTATATGACAACAACACTTAACGGAGTATCGCTAATGACCATCAACGTCAATAGCGGCGTCATTGGCGCTGCTACCACTTACTTTAAAACTCAACTAGACCGCATCAAACGCTTTGTTAATGACGCGGCAAGACCTAATCGGGAGGCGTTTGCATGATTGACTTATTCAAGTTAGCACAAGCCATGAGTAGAGAGGCTATCGAGTCGAAAGACAAAGAACTTTGGGCATTGGCAATGAGTTACCTATGGAGGTCAAAATGGACTTGCAAACAGTAAGAGAGCTAAAGCTGATAGTCGAAACTCTGCGCTCAGGCTCCAATGAGCTAGAGAACGAGCTAATTAAGCAACGCATCGACGAAGTTATCGAACCTATCAAGTCAAACCCCATCTTCGAGTTACTCATCAAGTTAAACGAAACAGATAACACCAGGCGGGCCGTCCAATACTTGCAAGATTACGACATGGGTGCTCAGGATAAAGGCACTGAATCACTTTACGACATGGTTGAGTCGCGTGTTATCGCTGAACGTGCATTTGAAATTTACGACCACAGAAAAGACTTTCAAGGGGCAGCATAATGACTACCGCATTAGCAACAATGGCAAATAAGCTAGCAACTCGCCTAGGTATGGAAGCTGGCACAGAGTTGATGAGCACCCTAAAAAATACAGCATTCAAAGGCGGGAACGTTACAGATGAACAGTTTACTGCCCTGCTGATTGTTGCAAACCAGTACGGACTGAACCCATGGACTAAAGAGATTTATGCGTTCCCTGATAAAGGGGGAATCGTTCCTGTGGTTGGCGTTGATGGATGGGCTAGGATTATCAATGAGCACCCTCAGTTCGATGGCATGGAGTTTAATTACGACAAGGATGAAGGCGCTTGTACTTGTAAGATTTACCGCAAGGATAGGAACCACCCAACAATCGTTACCGAGTACATGGGCGAGTGTAAAAGAAATAGCCAGCCTTGGCAGTCACACCCTACCCGTATGTTACGTCACAAGTCACTTATACAGTGCGCAAGGATGGCATTCGGCTTTGCTGGAATATTTGACCAGGATGAAGCGGAGCGAGTAATCGAAGGAACGCCAGCGGGCGTTGACGCTGGTAAGCAATCAGACGAAAGGCGACCTGAGCTAGTTTCCGCTGCTGAAAAATCTGCGCAGTCTGGAATAGAGGTGTTCAAGTCTCACTGGCTAAGCCTATCTCCCGCAGACAGAGCAATCATCGGTAATGACGAAAAAGAGCGCATCAAGCGTATTAGTGAAGATGCTAGCGGCGTGGTAGATGGTGAGGTAGTTAATCAGGAGGTCGCATAATGGAACAGCGTACTGATGATTGGTTTGCGGCCCGTTGCGGTCGCATTACTGCTAGTCGACTTGCCGATGTGATGGCAAAAACAAAGTCTGGTTACTCTGCCAGTCGAAAAAATTACATGATGGAACTGATATGCCAGCGGCTAACAGGAAAAGTTGAACAGGGGTTTACCAGTGTCCCGATGATTCGAGGAACCGAACTTGAACCAGTGGCGAGGGAAATGTATGTGCTTAACCAGTTCGATGCTGAGGTGAAAGAAGTTGGCTTTATCCTCCACCCTGTCATAGATGGATTCGGCGCGTCACCTGATGGCTTAGTCAATGATGATGGGCTTATCGAAATCAAATGCCCGAATACTGCTACGCACTTGGAAACCATGCGAACTGGCAAACCAAAGCGTGAATATCTCCTGCAAATGCACGCCCAGATGATGTGTACGGGACGCAAATGGTGTGATTTTGTCAGTTACGACGACCGTTTACCGCAGGACTTAGCTTACTTCGAGACAAGAATTCATCAGGATGATGAACTGGTCAAGGAGATAGAGGTCGAGATTGCTTCATTCCTATCCGACATGGAGCAGGAAATCTCTACAATCCTGAGTCACAGGAAGGTGGCATGAAAAAGATACCCCACTTTCGTAGAAACGCAGGTGGGCCAATGTCAGGGATGACCGAAAAAATAGAATGGAAGCTATCTAAAGGCCCACAGACAGGACAGCAACTAGCTGACCACTTCAAGTTAACCCTCGGTCAAATTAACACAATCATGCGCGGTAGCTTTCGAGGTGAAACCAGCAAGGTTTCATTCGGTGAGCCATACCCAACAGAAGGTCGAGCCATGGATAGGCTCTATACGCTGGAAAAGAAACCTAAGCGTGTTATGCATAAGGAAAAGAAACAGATAATCCTCAACTACCTGCAATACGAAGAACAACGCCGGGCATAACCCCATCGCCAAGGAAGGCTAACTTATAGTGGAGAGTAGTAATGATTGCATTAACACAAGAACGTAAAATTGCTCTAATAGAACACGCTGATGAAATAAAAGACCGACTTTCTGAGTACGGTTACCCGTTTCAGCCTCACAAGACCAAGCAATTACTAGATATAGCCCTAGCATCACTAACGGCAGAGCCAAAAGTGTTCATCCACCATAACATGCTTGATAGCATGACAGGTGAAGGAGGAAGAGTTTGCGGTAGAGTTTGGAATTCATCTACAGATGAGATATCGAATGAAGGGCGCATCCCATTATTCACCGCATCGCCAGTGCCGGAGATTAAGTTGCCTGATAGAGATAAATTACCCGGATGGGCTAGAAATCATGAGGATTCTCTTGGTTGGTACGAATCAGAAATCAAACGCCTAAACGGATTGGGGGAATAACTATGATTGCATTAACAAAAGAGAAGCGTGAAGAGTTGATTAGATATTACGGCACAATTATTGATTGGCATAAAGACAGGCTTTCTTCTTACTTAAGCGATTTTGATAGAGGAGCTATTGAATCATCAAAGTTAATGACAGAAATAGCCCTAGCATCACTAACGGCAGAGTGTAAGTATTTCCAATGGAAATGGGCTAAGGATGAAAACGCCGTTTGGACTACAACGCCTATAGAAAAGCTGAGTGATGCAGTTTCAGCTTTTGGTAAAGACGGGGAAAACGTAATTTATAGAATGCTATTCACCGCCCCACCAGTGCCGGATATTAAGTTGCCTGGTGACCACGAAGGGACTGAACATACCGATTACCATTCTGGTAAAAAGGATGGATGGAATGAGTGCCTAGCAGAAATAAAACACCTAAACGGATTGGGGGAGTGATGGTTACTTTATCGATATTAAACTTTTCAATTGTCTGTGGATTGCTTGGGGCCGGAATTATTTGTGCCTTTATTCTTCTTATGCTGGCTATTGGAGGGCATATCAGGACATGACTCTCGGCTTCGCCCTATTCCTAATTATCAACAATCAAGCATTACCCCTCAATAACACAATCTACCCCCACCCAATTACAATGCGAGCATCAGATAGAGGCTATGAAAGATATACAGCCTAAGTATGAGCTTGTGTGTGGTGAAGTGGTAAGGAATACATGAATGATTAGTTTTATTCGGTATCTGAAAAATACCAAGTTGGCTATAGGCCAAATTAAAAATGGAGAGTGGATTGCCCATGTAAATGGGTGTGATGGTCAAATCTATAGTGCTCACCGAAATGGACACGTACTATGGATAGCAAATGGCCCTTTCTTCTGCGAAATAGTAGAAATGGATGGAGTTATATGCAAGAAGGCTTTTGGGTTTATCCTTCGCCATGTTGTTTGGTGGGCTGGCGCGAGAAAATTGCGCGGAGTAAAAGCAATACCTCCTGCCCCTAACTTGGATAATTAGAGGGAGCCATGCGTGAGGTTATTCGCGGCGATACCGAACCAGTGCATATCGTGGTCGCCAGTAAAGCAATTGATAAGCATCGACTGAAGTACGGAACTGGCAATAAGTATCACCATGTCGTGTATTCAGTCGGCTACCGTGACCGACATTATCAAATCGAAGTAGTCACCAGAAAGACAACCATATCCGCAACAGTAATAACCGGATGCAGGAACCTAACCAGAGTTCATCATCAGCAATGAGGTAAAAATGATTAATGAACTTGAGCGACACATACTGAAGCAGCGTAATGAGCTGGCTGAAATTCTTAATAAAGTTGTAAGCAGTTATCTAAGGAATGAAAAAAATATCGACCCAGTTATCTTGTCCAAAGCATCCGAAATTATCAAGAAATACCCACACGTTAACAGCAAATAACCCCCCTTAAATCAACCCACCCTATTCCCGCACCGATAATCGGCGGCATTGTCATGCCTGCGGGAAGGTAAAGGAGAATGCTATGCAGATTGAACAATTAGTCACTGAAAAAGAAGTTATGAGCCTCTTACACATACGCTCACGGTACACAATTTGGAAGTACCGCAAAGAGCGTAACTTTCCTCAGCCGGTTCGCACCCATCCTTCACAATTTCGCCCATCAGACATTCAAGCGTGGATCGACAATGGTGGCGTTAATCAGAAAGCTTCTTAATGTGCTCGAACAGCCTCTCAGCGTGAAGTTCATAGGCTTTGCGCTGGTCCTCTATCCAATCGTGTTTGTTATACACCGCCATAACCCCGCCCAACTCATGCCCCAACATTTTCTCAATGACATGGGGCATTACTCCTTCCTCTGATAGTCGCGTTGCTATGGTCCTTCGAAAGTCGTGTGTTCGCCAGTTATCAATATCTATCGAATCCCTAACTCTGCCAATAAACCGATTTGCTGCTGAGATAGTTATAGGCTTGCTCAGGTCATCACCAGGGAAAAGGTTCTCTTTGTAAGTAGTTAATGCCTTTTCAAGTAATGGCTCAATCTGTGGAAATATTGGTCGGCGAATGGTGTTACCCATTTTGCTGTTTGCCGCAGGCACCGTCCAAACTCCATCCTCCAGGTTAAAGTCACCTTTCACAGCCAATCGTAACTCGGATATTCTTGCGCCCCATAAAATGAGCATTTGGTGGAGAAGCTTATTCGACGTAGCAGCTCTACTTCTTTCTATACCAATCCATACTTTTGCTAACTCGGTGTAAGTAAGAACCCGGTCACCCACTGCTGAAGCAACGCCGAAGTCTTTCGGCATGATGTTCATAATTGCGCAGCTATCAACATATTGTCGCCTGATACACCAACTTATTGCCGATCGGAGTTGAGATAGAACTTGTCTTGCTCTGCGAGGATTAGCCTTTTCTTCTTTCGTGAAGAAATCCACCCATTGCCTTGTGGTTATCTGGTCAATCGGAGTGCTTGGGAATGCGCCATCCATTATTTTAATAACGGTAGACTCGTAGAGTTGCTGAGTCTTAGGGCGAAGAGACGCCGTAACATAGTTATCGTTCCAGTAAATCAGGCAGTCTTTTAATGTGACTGACTTAACCTCTTCTTTATGAAGTGATGTCTTAGGGTCCACTCCGGCGAAGTAAAGCTCCCTGAACTCTGCTACTATGTTTCGCGCTTGTTGAAGTGATATTGAAGGGTAGCGACCAATAGAAATACGCTGAGCCGAACCTTTCCACCGATAACGGTATTGAAAGGTAATAACTCCCTTCGGAGAGACTCGTGCACCAAGACCTTCGGCATCAGTTAGTTCTGCCGGACCGGTATAAGGTTTGCCGAGAAGTTTTCTAAGTTTAACGTCGCTGATTGCCATTTTTATATTATGTACGCACTAAAATAAAATTATGTACTCAATGTGTACGCAATATGTCATGTACAAAACTGGATTACAATGTACAAAAAACTACAACAGTGTACGGAGAGCTACAAGTATGTACGTTAAAGTATTGATTTAACTGTACAATAAACTACAAATAGTGACGATAATGTATGAAAAACAACGATACAGTACAGCCTACTTTCCTCTTTCACGATTATGAGACCTTTGGTACACATCCTGCCTTAGATAGGCCCGCACAATTTGCTGGGGTGCGTACAGACAGTACTTTTACGGTGATCGGCGAACCAGAAGTCTTTTATTGCAAATTGGCTGACGATTATCTTCCTCAACCAGAGGCCGTATTAATTACCCATATCACGCCGCAAGAAGCGCAACAAAAAGGCGTGATAGAGGCGGCGTTTACCCAACGTATTCATCATCTGTTCAGTGAGCCAAATACCTGCATCATCGGGTATAATAATATACGGTTCGATGACGAGGTCACCCGCCACCTTTTCTATCGTAATTTTCATGACCCTTATGGATGGAGTTGGCAAGAGGGTAACTCTCGCTGGGATTTGTTGGATGTGATGCGCGCCTGTTATGCGTTGCGCCCTGAGGGAATTGAATGGCCAGAGAACGAGCAAGGCTTGCCAAGTTTCAAGCTTGAACATCTCACGAAAGCGAACGGCATTGCCCACACGCAGGCGCATGATGCGATGTCAGATGTCTATGCAACGATTGCCATGGCGCAACTGGTCAAAGAAAAACAGCCAAAGTTATTCGATTTTCTCTTTACTCATCGTAATAAACACCGCCTCACTAGCTTGATTGATATTCCGCAGATGAAACCTTTAGTGCATGTGTCAGGAATGTTTGGCGCGGCGCGCGGGAATACCAGTTGGATTGTGCCTCTCGCTTGGCATCCAGATAATAAGAATGCGTTGATAACCGTAGACTTAGCGGGAGAGATCGCGCCACTCCTTACTCTCGATAGCGATGCCTTACGAGAAAAGCTGTATCAGACCAAAGAAGAACGCGGTGATAGTGCCCCTATCCCGTTAAAGCTAGTCCATATCAATAAATGTCCAGTCTTAGCGCCCGCCAGTGTACTACGTCCCGAAGATGCCGCACGCTTGGGCATTGATCGACAAACCTGCTTGAATAATCTAACACTGTTACGCCAGCATCCTGAGATCCGTGAAAAAGTGGTCGCTTTGTTTGCGGACAAAGCCCCTTTTCCTGCAAACCATGATGTCGATAACCAGCTTTATGATGGCTTTTTCTCCACGGCGGATAAACAGACAATGGACGTTATTCGTCAGACCCATCCTCAGCATTTACCGGCAATGGATTTACGCTGGAGCGATAAACGAATCGATGAGCTTCTGTTCCGTTTTCGGGCAAGAAATTATCCTGGGACACTTGATGAGATCGAGCAACAACGCTGGATGGAATACCGACGCTCGGTTCTGACGCCAGACAGGGTCAACGACTATTTTGAGCAGCTCACTGTATTACTACAAGAGCATCAAGAATCACCTGATAAAGTTGCCCTGTTACAGGCCTTAGCCCGCTACGCTCAAGAACTGTTGAGTTAAAAAAAAAGCCTGCTAGGCAGGCTTTCTTAATTAGAGGAACGAAATTACTTGTTAGGGATCTCAGAAACGACTTTAACTTCGCTCTTATTAATCTGTTGTTTTACACCGTTTGCATCGGTGTAGCCCACTAAGCCGGCATCCGTTTCTTTAGGCTTACCATCGCTGACTATCGTGCGCCCATCAACAGTATGGATTGCATAGCTGGTACGTGTACAACCCGATAATGCACAAACCGCGATCATTGCTACAGCAGGGATAATCAACTTCTTCATATGACACTCCTTGAGATATGTAATTTATCAGTTCGATTTAAGTATAGACCCTTTTTTACATTTTGCAGGATGCAAAAAAAAACCGACCTCGTAAGGTCGGTTTTCAAGTCATGCAATGATGCTTAACGTTCTTCGGTATACTGTGGAACCGGCAGGCGGAAGCCCTTGGTGACAATAGCAAGATAGATAATACCGATTGCCGCCCAGATTAAGCCTAATTCCATTGAGCTTTTCTCTAAGTTCACCCAAAGCGCACCGACCGTCAACGCCCCACAGAGGGGTAGGATCAAGAAGCGGATATTATCTTTCAGCGTGCGACGCAGTTTTTCGCGGATCCAGTATTGCGAAATCACCGATAGGTTTACGAAGGTGAAGGCCACCAGCGCACCAAAGTTAATTAACGCTGTGGCGGTCACTAAGTCGAAGTTAATCGCTAACAATGCAATAGCGCCAACCAGTAATACGTTGAAGACCGGCGTATGGAATCTCGGGCTAATGTAGCCGAAGAAACGTTTAGGGAATACCCCATCACGCCCCATGACATACATCAAACGGGAAACCCCTGCATGGGCTGCCATGCCTGACGCGAGTACCGTGACACAAGAGAAAATCAAAATACCGAATTGGAAGGTTTTACCTGCCACATACAGCATAATTTCCGGTTGTGAAGAGTCAGGATCTTTAAAATGACTCACATCAGGGAAATAGAGCTGTAAGAAGTAAGATACCGCAATGAACAGTAATCCTCCAATCAGCGCCGTTAAGAAGATCGCTTTCGGGATAACACGCTTAGCGTCTTTTGTCTCTTCCGATAGTGAACTAATGCCATCGAAGCCCAAGAAGGAGAAACAGAGTATCGTCGCACCGGTTATCATCGGCACCACCTGCGAATTCTCAGTCCAGAATGGCTTACTGCTGACTAATGTTCCCTCACCTGTGCCATGCGCCACACCGTAAATGACCATAGCGACTATCACTAACATTACCGTGATCTGTAAGACAACAATCAGACCATTAAAGTTAGCAACCGTACGAATACCTTTCAGGTTAGTCAGGGTCATAAAGCCAACTAATAGCACAACGAAAATCCACGATGGGATCCCTGGGATCAGTGACTCAAAATAGCTTTTGGCGAGCAAAATGTTAATCATCGGCATAAACAGATAATCAAGCAGCGACGACCAACCCACCATGAAACCAACATGCGGGCAAATCGATTTCTGTGCGTAAGTGTACGCAGAACCCGCTGAGGGGAACCGGTGAACCAGTTTTCCATAACTTAGCGCAGTAAACAGAATCGCTATTAGGGCGAAGGCATATGCCGTGGCAACATGCCCACCTGTTAAATTCGTAACGATGCCAAAAGTATCAAACAAGGTCATTGGCTGCATATAGGCTAAGCCAATCATAACGACCGGGAACAGCGTCAGTGTTTTCTTTAAGCTGGCACGTGATTGTGCTGGAGATGCATTAGTCTGCATGGTGTTGCCCCCCTATAGCCGCAATCGACACGGACTGCACCACAGGGAAACTCCGCAAAGGGAGGGAAGGAGTGACATTGATAGGCTGTGAAATAGCCTTAGCGCCGTAGTCATCGCGAAAGCGAGCAGCTGCTGCTACTTGCATAATAGTTGATGGCCCCATTACTTTTCCTCTAAACATACGCTCAAGCGTGAAAGGGTGACTAAGCCGACGTAGGCCGACCAATTAAACACTACTAGTAAGTTTTACTGCAAAAAAATAACCGACGCACGGTTAATTAAAACAGTTTACGTCGGTTATCTCGAATTTTGCAGGCCGCGCATTGTGCCTAAATCCAGCTTTTAAAACAAGCCCTTCTGGGTAAAACCTCAGAATTTTCTTTATCTACTTTAGGTCATTTAGCCGAGTGGCATAGTGTAGGGATCGCTATAGCGGTAGTGGAACCCTAAACTTCGACAAATGGCCTCACCGTTCACCCACTTTCCTGTAGAGGCTTGCGGATCTATCGTCTCAAACGTTGGGGGTTCGGCGCCAAGTTGCTTCGCGACAAACGGATAAAACTCATCACGCCTTGGATGCTGATGTGCTGACAGATTAAAGGTCGTCCCCGAGTGTGTCGACGCGATAAGGAGTGTGATAGCGTCTATCACATCGTCAAGGTGTACTAGATTGACCGGATGATTTCCCTGCTTCAACTGTTTTTTACCTGCCAAAAAGCGGCCAGGATGTCGATCAGGTCCGACTAAACCGGATAGTCGTAAAATATCGACTTCAATACCGGGTAGTTGGTGCAGCCATTGCTCAAGGGCGACTAAGCGTTTGCCAGCGGGAGTGACCGGCAGGAGCGGACTTGCTTCGACCATTTCACCTGACTGATCGCCATACACCGAGGTTGAGCTAGTAAAGATCACCCGCTTCACGCCGTTGGCTATCGCCGTATCGACCAGATTTTGAACAGCATTCACATAGTGCTCCCCCCCCTCACTGCTACGTGATGCGGGTAAGGTAATGAGTAGAGTATCCACCGACATCAATTGCTCTAGCTCTTCGAAATCGCACTCAATATCGGGCGTAGTGATCAATTTAACCGCAGAAATTCCGCAGCGCCGGGCGGCAAGAATACCATCTTCAGACGTTTTGGACCCTTGCACATCGTAGCCACGCTGGCTGAGCGCCAAGGCCAAAGGCATCCCTAACCACCCTAATCCAATAATCGCTATTTTTTTCATACCGGTCTCGCCGTCAAAAGTCATGGTCCAAGGTTAGCGCGACTCTGCTTTGCCCACCAGTAAAGTTATCTGAGTTTGTTGTAAAAAAATCGCTTCGGTGGCGAAAAAACGGTTGCCAAGGTCAATTAACTCGGCTAGGTTAAATAACATCACTTTTTTCCAATACTTGGAGAAGAAAATTATGAATTTTGTTCAAACCCGCCATCATCACCATCATCATCCTGACTAGTCTTTCAGGCGATGACGGCTGGAAGACGATTAGGTCTTCCTCTGGTTTGAACGTATAAAGCCCCCGGAAGATCGCTCTTCCGGGGGCTTTTTTAATGCCCATAATAATGACAAAAACAATGACAGACAGAAAAGTAAATCAAGAGGATTGGTGTAATGTTGGATAACACGCGTTTACGTATTGCAATGCAGAAATCAGGCCGTTTAAGTGATGAATCTCGCGAACTTCTCACCCGTTGTGGAATAAAAATCAATCTACAACAACAGCGTTTAATTGCCTTTGCTGAGAACATGCCTATCGATATTCTACGAGTGCGTGATGACGATATTCCAGGTTTAGTGATGGATGGTGTCGTGGATTTGGGGATAATCGGCGAGAACGTATTAGAAGAAGAAGTACTAACGCGTCGTGCGCAAGGTGAGGACCCTCAACTCTCGATTTTACGCCGTTTAGATTTTGGTGGGTGTCGTCTCTCTCTCGCCATGCCTGCTGACAGTGTCTACACAGGTCCTGAATGTTTAGATACCAAACGTATTGCCACCTCTTACCCACACTTATTAAAGAAATATTTCGATTCGAAAGGCCTGACCTTCAAATCTTGCTTACTAAATGGTTCGGTTGAAGTCGCGCCACGCGCGGGGCTGAGCGATGCCATCTGTGATCTCGTCTCTACCGGTGCAACCCTAGAGGCCAACGGATTACGTGAAGTCGATGTCATTTATCGTTCTAAAGCCGTATTGATCCAACGCGCAGGCGAGTTATCGGATGATAAGCAAGCCCTGGTTGACCGACTGATGACCCGCATTCAAGGCGTTATTCAGGCACGTGAATCGAAGTACATCATGATGCACGCGCCGAGTGAAAAACTTGAGCAAATCATCGACCTGTTACCCGGTGCCGAGCGCCCGACCGTACTGCCATTGGCCGGTGACCAATCGCGTCTTGCCTTACACATGGTGAGTAGTGAAACACTGTTCTGGGAAACGATGGAAAAACTCAAAGCACTGGGCGCTAGCTCCATCTTAGTCCTACCCATTGAGAAAATGATGGAGTAACCGATGAGCACGCTTAATCCTATCGTCTCTTGGGCGACCCTTTCGCCCGCCGAGCAGCAAAAAATGTTACAGCGCCCAGCGATGGCGGCTGCCGATAACATTCGCCACACGGTACAACAGATTTTGGCACAGGTCAGTGAAGAAGGTGACGCGGCACTGCGTCGCTTTAGCCAACAGTTTGATCGCTGTGAAATAGAACAGTTCGCGGTGACGCCTGCTCAAGTAAATCAGGCATGTGAGCGTGTGAGTCCAGCGCTTAAGCAAGCCATGGCGGTGGCCCGCGATAATATTGAGACCTTTCACCAAGCACAGCAATTGGCCGGTGTCGACATCGAAACGCAACCGGGCATCCGTTGCCAGCAAGTGACGCGCCCTATCCAAGCCGTCGGTCTTTATATCCCAGGCGGCAGCGCGCCACTGTTTTCGACCGTATTAATGTTGGCAACGCCCGCGAAGATTGCGGGTTGTGCTCGGCGGGTGCTCTGTTCGCCGCCCCCTATCGCCGATGAGATCCTCTATGCCGCTAAACTCTGTGGTATCGAGGAGATCTATCAGATCGGGGGGGCTCAGGCGATTGCGGCGATGGCCTTTGGTACCGAGACACTGACCTCCGTCGATAAGATTTTTGGTCCGGGTAACGCCTGGGTCACCGAGGCAAAACGTCAGGTGAGCCAGCACCTATCCGGCGCGGCAATCGATATGCCCGCAGGCCCGTCAGAAGTATTAGTCATCGCCGACAGTGGTGCGACGCCGGCTTTTGTGGCAGCCGATCTGCTCTCACAAGCCGAGCACGGCCCCGACTCTCAAGTCATTTTACTGACGCCTGACCAACAGATTGCGGAACAGGTGGTCGCAGAGGTTGAACAACAATTAGCGCAGCTGCCACGCTCGGAGACCGCCGCGCAAGCGTTAACCTCCAGCCAGATCATCGTTACCCAAGATTTAGCGGAATGTATCGCTATATCCAATCAATATGGTCCCGAACACCTTATCTTGCAGGTCAGATCACCGCGTGACTGGGTCGACAGTATCAGCAGTGCTGGATCGGTATTCCTCGGTGATTGGTCACCGGAGTCCGCGGGCGACTATGCGTCAGGCACCAACCATGTGTTGCCGACCTATGGCTATACTGCGACCTATTCCAGCTTAGGGTTAGCCGATTTTCAAAAACGGATGACACTGCAAGAATTGACCCCGCAAGGGTTTCTCTCTCTCGCCGAGACTATCGAAACATTGGCGGCGGCAGAACGGTTAACTGCGCACAAAAATGCAGTGACGCTACGCGTTAAGGCGCTTAAGGAGTCTTCATGAGTGACCCGATGAGTCAGCTTGTCCGTAAAAATGTTAGAGACTTGACGCCTTACCAATCTGCACGGCGGTTAGGGGGCTGCGGTGACGTCTGGCTGAATGCTAACGAATACCCAACGCCGGTCAACTTTTCGCTGACCCAGCAAACCTTAAATCGCTACCCCGAATGCCAACCTCGCGAGGTAATTAGCCGATATGCTCAGTATGCTGGGCTGACCCCAGACAACGTTCTGGTCAGCCGGGGAGCCGATGAAGCGATCGAACTGCTGATCCGCGCATACTGCGAACCGGGGCAAGATACTGTACTGTATTGTCCACCGACTTACGGTATGTATAGCGTCAGTGCCGAAACCTATGGTGTACAGACCAAGACCCAGCGGCTCACTGAGGCATGGCAACTCGATGTGCCCGCCATCCTTCAGCAAATAGACTCGGTAAAAATTGTCTATATCTGTAGTCCGAACAATCCAACCGGTCACTTACTCAAGGCCGAAGATATTCGCCAAGTCTTAACGGCCACCGCAGGGAAGGCGTTAGTGGTGGTCGATGAAGCCTACATTGAGTTCTGTCCACAAGCCTCTGTCGTTAGTTGGATGCAGCAATTCCCCCACTTAGTGGTGTTACGCACCTTATCCAAAGCCTTTGCCTTAGCGGGTCTACGCTGTGGATTTACCTTGGCGCAACCTGGGGTTATTCAAACATTGTTGAAAGTGATCGCGCCCTACCCCCTTTCAACACCGGTTGCGGATATCGCCAGCCAAGCCTTGAGTGATGAAGGGCTTAGCGCGATGCGTGCCCGTGTTGCGGAACTTAATGCGATTCGCGATACCTTTATTCCCCGTCTTGCTGAATTACCTTGTGTTGAGCAAGCCTTCCTCAGTGACACGAACTATTTCCTGATCCGCTTCCACGACTCCCCTGCCATTTTTAAAGGGTTATGGGATCAGGGGATCATTCTACGAGACCAAACGAAGAACCCGCTCCTCGGTGGATGTCTGCGTGTATCGATTGGGACTGAAGCAGAAATGGAATCACTTTATCAAGCCTTGACACAATTTGGTCCTAAGGGAGCGCGCCAATGACCACTAAAACCTTATTTATCGACCGCGATGGAACACTGATCAGCGAACCTCCTCTCGATTTTCAAGTTGATCGTCTTGATAAGTTAGCCTTCGAACCGGGTGTGATCCCTGCACTGCTCGACTTACAAAAAGCGGGCTATGAGTTGGTGATGATCACCAACCAAGACGGATTAGGAACGGACAGCTTTCCGCAAGCCGATTTCGATCCGCCACATACCTTGATGATGCAGATACTTGCCTCACAAGGAATTCAATTTTCTGACGTATTAATTTGTCCACACTTACCGACGGATAACTGTGCGTGTCGTAAGCCGAAAACGCTACTCGTCGAGCAATGGCTGGTCGAAGGCAAACTTGATAAGGCACAGAGTTACGTTATTGGCGATCGGGCAACCGATATTACCTTAGCCGACAATATGGGCATTCAAGGGATCCGCTATGGCGCTGACGGGGAAACTTGGCCCACTATCGCGAAACGTCTGTGCCGCAAAGATCGTTATGCAAAAGTCGTGCGTAACACGCACGAGACGCAAATTACGGTGGAAGTGTGGCTAGACCGAGAAGGCGAAAACCAGATTTCGACCGGTATTGGCTTCTTTGACCATATGCTCGACCAAATTGCTACCCACGGTGGCTGCCGCTTGAACATCCAAGCAAAAGGCGATCTGCATATCGATGATCATCACACAGTAGAAGATACCGGTTTAGCCTTGGGCGAAGCGCTACTGAAAGCTTTAGGCGATAAACGCGGTATTGGACGCTTTGGGTTTACCTTACCGATGGACGAATGCCTCGCACGCTGTGCGCTGGATATTTCAGGCCGTCCTTGGCTAGAGTATAAAGCTGAATTCACCCATCAGCACGTCGGTGACCTCAGCACAGAGATGATTGAGCACTTTTTCCGCTCACTCTCTTACACCATGGCCGCGACCTTACACTTAAAAACCAAAGGTAAAAATGACCACCACCGTGTAGAGAGTCTGTTCAAAGCCTTTGGTCGTACGCTGCGTCAGGCGATACGCGTTGAAGGCAATACCTTGCCAAGCTCAAAAGGGGTGCTGTAATGGACATAGTCATCCTTGATACAGGCTGTGCCAACTTGTCATCGGTAAAATGGGCCGTTCAACGCTTGGGCTATCAGCCTACGGTCAGCCGCGATAAACACCTGGTCCTCTCGGCAGATAAGCTGCTACTGCCCGGCGTCGGTACCGCGAGTGCGGCGATGCAGCAGCTTGAAGAGCGCGAATTAATTTCGCTTATCACTCGCTGTACCCAGCCCGTGTTAGGTATTTGCCTAGGGATGCAAATTCTCGGCAGTCACAGTAAAGAGCGCGGCGAGATCAAAACCCTAGGATTAATTCCAGAAGAGGTGCGCGCCTTAGAGACCGGTGAACTGCCAACCCCGCACATGGGCTGGAACCAAGTGACGGCGCAAGCGGGTCACCCGCTATTTCGCGATATCGATAAAGAAGCCTATTTCTACTTTGTACACAGCTACGCGATGCCAGTAAACGCGTTCACTATTGCGCAGTGTCACTATGGTGAAGCGTTCTCCGCTGCCGTGCAACGCGATAATTTTTATGGGGTTCAGTTCCACCCAGAGCGCTCTGGCGCTGCGGGCGCTCAGCTGCTGAAAAACTTTTTGGAGATGTCATGATTATCCCAGCGTTAGACCTGATTGAAGGCGCGGTCGTCCGTTTACATCAGGGTGATTATGGCCAGCAACGTGATTATGGTCGTGAGCCCCTCCCGCGTCTGCAATCTTATCAGCAACAAGGCGCAGAAGTGCTGCATCTTGTCGATTTGACCGGTGCTAAAGATCCGGCCGCGCGACAGATTACCCTATTATCCGAACTGCTCGCAGGCGTCTCGGTACCCGTGCAAGTCGGTGGGGGTATTCGTCAACGTGACGACGTTGTGGCGTTATTACAAGCCGGGGCTAGCCGTGTCGTGGTGGGATCTACCGCGATCCGCCAGCCTGAAATGGTTAAGGCCTGGTTCGAGGAATTTGGGCCAGACGCAATCGTATTGGCCTTGGATATCCGCATTGATGAGCATCAGCGTAAAGAGGTGGCCATTAGCGGCTGGCAAGAAGCCTCTGGTGTCACATTAGAGCAGGTGATTGCTGATTACGAGCCCTACGGCCTACGTCACGTATTGTGTACCGATATTTCGCGCGATGGCACCCTAGCTGGCTCGAACGTCGAGCTGTATCAAGTAATTACCGCGACTTGGCCGGCAATCGCTTTCCAGTCTTCAGGTGGCATCGGCTCGCTGGAAGATATTGCCGCCCTGCGGACCAGCGGTGTGCAAGGCGTTATTGTCGGTCGCGCATTATTAGAAGATAAATTTACTGTCTCGGAGGCAATTTCATGCTGGCAAAACGGATAATTCCTTGCCTTGATGTGCGCGAGGGTCAGGTGGTAAAAGGGGTGCAGTTTCGCGACCATGAAGTGATCGGTGACATCGTGCCGCTTGCTGCGCGTTATGCGGCAGAAGGCGCGGATGAGCTGGTTTTTTATGATATTACCGCCTCCTCTGCGGGACGTGTCGTGGATAAAAGCTGGGTCGCGCGGGTTGCTGAAGTGATCGATATCCCGTTCTGTGTGGCGGGCGGTATTAAATCGGTCGAAGAGGCTGCTGAAATTCTTTCTTTCGGTGCAGATAAAATTTCGATCAACTCCCCCGCTCTGGCGGATCCCGAATTGATTACTCGCCTGGCTGACCGCTTCGGTG
Source organism: Rosenbergiella nectarea (assembly GCF_900111105.1). Lineage (GTDB taxonomy): Bacteria > Pseudomonadota > Gammaproteobacteria > Enterobacterales > Enterobacteriaceae > Rosenbergiella > Rosenbergiella nectarea. The sequence goes on from NZ_FOGC01000013.1 coordinate 18,532, forward strand.
TGCAGTGTGTTGTCGTCGGTATCGATACTTGGTTTGACGAGAGTACAGGCACCTATCACGTCAAACAATTCACCGGGGATGAGGCGCGGACGCGCAATACCTCATGGCAAACCGCGGAATGGGTGAAAGAAGTGCAACAGCGCGGTGCTGGCGAAATTGTGCTGAATATGATGAATCAAGACGGCGTTCGCCAAGGCTACGATCTCACCCAGCTGGCTTCAATCCGCGAGATCTGTCATGTACCGCTCATCGCTTCCGGTGGCGCAGGGAACCCGCAGCACTTCCTCGACGCCTTTACTCAAGCGAACGTCGATGGCGCCTTAGCGGCCTCGGTCTTCCACAAGCAAATCATTAATATTGGTGAACTCAAGCAGTTCCTACATGATAATCAGATTGAGGTTCGTCTATGTTAACGTCTGAAGCAATGGCCGCACTGGATTGGCATAAAACAGATAATCTGATCCCGGCGATTATCCAACATGCTGTCTCCGGTGAAGTATTGATGCTCGGTTATATGAATCAAGAGGCATTAGCCGCGACTCAGCAAAGTGGCAACGTGACCTTCTGGTCGCGGAGCAAGCAACGGTTATGGACTAAGGGCGAGTCTTCTGGGCACTTTCTAACCGTTAAGCAAATCACTGCTGATTGTGATCGCGACAGCTTACTGGTGTTAGCCTTACCTCATGGACCAACCTGTCATACTGGCACCTCAAGTTGTTTCTCCCCTGCCGCCTCGGATTGGCAGTTCCTATGGCAACTTGAACAATTGCTGGCCAGCCGTAAAGCGGCTGATCCGAGCAGTTCCTATACGGCGAGCTTATATGCCAGCGGCACTAAGCGTATTGCGCAAAAAGTGGGGGAAGAAGGGGTCGAAACGGCATTAGCGGCCACCGTCAACGATCGTGAAGAACTGACGAACGAAGCGTCAGATCTGCTTTATCACCTGATTGTCCTGCTACAAGACCAAGATCTTGATTTGAGTGCGATTATTTCCAATTTACGCCAGCGTCATCAAGCATAAATCTTAGAGGTGGGCGGCTAGCTGCCACTCACTTCTATTAAAATTCCCTCTAATAAATTCCCAAACAGTAAAAATCTTATTCACACACCCCTGTAATTCTCTGCATACTAACGCCCTTTTCCCCTTTGGAGACGGTGAATGGATTCTCTTACCTCTGAAATTAAACGCAGCTTTACGCTTTTCTCATTATGGCGAACCTTGGCGTGGAACGACGTGCTCAATCGCTATCGGCGTTCCGTGTTAGGACCATTTTGGATCACAATTAGTATGGCAACGACTCTGTTAGCCATGGGTCCGCTTTACGGCAGCCTGTTTAACCTCACTTTGGCTAATTTTCTGCCTCATCTATGTCTGGGATTAATTTTCTGGTCACTCTGCACGGGAGTGATTAATGAAAGCAGCACTGCATTCAACGATTCCGCCCACTTTATTCGTCAAATCCCCTTACCTTTTCCGCTCTATATTTTACGCGTCACATGGCGGCAGCTCATCATCCTGTTACATAATCTTACGGTAGTCCCTTTCGTCATGCTTGTTTACCCCCCTAACTGGTCGTGGGCCATGCTTTTGCTGATACCGGCACTTCTCATTACCCTCGTTTTTTTAAGTAGCGTCGGATTAATTACTGCCATTCTCTGCACCCGTTACCGCGATGTCGCACCGATTATCACGAGTGTAATGACACTGCTATTCTTTGTTACCCCAATCATTTGGCAGTTATCGTTACTCTCGGTCGAGCAGCAGTATTTTGCGCGACTCAACCCTTTTACACATTTTATTGAACTGCTGCGCGGAACGACTTTAGGACACTATCCTTCCTTGATGGAATGGGGGTTAACTGCTCTGTTTGCTCTGTTGGCCGCCGTAATTGCCAGTACCCTTATCTCCCACACGCATAAGCGTATCGCTTATTGGATATGAATAATGTATATCGATTGTCAGCATCTCAAGATTGAATTTCCAATTTATAATGCCCAACAACGGTCGATTAAGCGTTCACTGCTTAATCTGGCAGGAGGGCGATTGGGCCAAGCCGGTGGCACGATGACAGTTAACGCATTGGAAGATATTACCTTTAGGTTAGCAGAGGGGGATCGCTTAGCGCTGCTGGGCCATAATGGCTCGGGTAAAACGACCTTACTGCGTGCGTTAGCGGGCGTTTACAGCCCCAGTGGTGGATACGTTAAGACCTGCGGCCGGATTAGCTCGTTGTTGGATGCTACGCTCGGGATGGAACCCGAATTGACCGGTATTGAAAATATTAAACTCAGAAGCTTATTGATGGGGATACCTAAGCAACAACTCCCTTCCCTGATTGACGAAGTGATAGCGTTCAGTGAATTGGAGGAGTTTATCTACTTACCGGTACGCACCTATTCCAGTGGCATGGTGCTACGATTAGCCTTCGCCATTTGTACTGCACAGCCGCCGGAAATACTGCTTATGGATGAGTGGATAAGTGTGGGAGATGCGCAGTTTAAAGATAAGGCGGAGAAACGTTTACAGCAGTTTATCCAGCAAGCTGCAATTTTAGTGATCGCCACCCACGATGCACACCTAGCGGAACGCGTCACAAATCGCCAACTTCATTTGGTACATGGACGGATCGCTGGGTAAAAAAAAAGCCAGTGACACAGTCACTGGCTTGCTAGGACATTTAACCTAAGAGTTAGTCTAACCACTCAGTGTGGAAAACACCTTCTTTGTCGGTACGCTTATAAGTGTGCGCACCAAAGTAGTCACGTTGAGCCTGGATCAGGTTAGCAGGCAGAACTTCTGAACGGTAGCTATCGTAGTAAGCAATCGCTGCAGAGAAAGTTGGCATTGGGATACCGTTCTGCACCGCATAGCTCACTACATCGCGTAACGCTTGTTGATATTCGTCCGCGATATTTTTGAAGTACGGTGCCAGCAGCAAGTTAGCGATTTCTGGGTTCTCTGCATAAGCATCAGTGATTTTTTGCAGGAATTGTGCACGGATGATACAACCCGCACGGAAGATTTTCGCTAATTCGCCGTAGTTCAGATCCCAGCTATATTGGTCTGACGCTGCACGAAGTTGAGAGAAACCTTGTGCGTAAGAGACAATTTTACCTAGGTACAGAGCACGACGGACTTTCTCGATAAATTCTGCTTTATCACCGTTGAAGGCAGCCACTTTTGGTCCAGTCAGGACTTTAGAGGCAGCAATACGCTGTGATTTAAGCGAGGAAAGGTAACGTGCGAATACTGACTCAGTGATCAGTGATAATGGCTCACCAAGGTCGAGTGAGCTTTGGCTGGTCCACTTACCCGTACCTTTGTTTGCGGCTTCATCAAGAATGACGTCAACCAAGTAGTTACCGGTATCATCTTTCTTAGTGAAAATATCTTTGGTGATATCAATTAGGTAGCTGCTCAGCTCGCCTTGGTTCCATTCACTAAAGGTCTTCGCTAATTCTTCATTAGAGAGACCTAAAGATCCTTTCAGTACAGAGTAGGCTTCAGCAATCAGCTGCATATCACCGTATTCGATACCATTGTGAACCATTTTGACATAGTGACCCGCACCGTCTGGACCAATATAGGTCACACAGGCTTCGCCTTCAGCACGCGCAGCGATTTTATCGAAAATCGGTGCCACTAACTCGTAAGCTTCTTTTTGACCGCCAGGCATGATTGAAGGGCCTTTTAATGCACCTTCTTCACCGCCGGAAACACCGGTACCGATAAAGTTGAAGCCTTGATCGGACAGCTCTTTATTACGGCGAATAGTATCTTTATAGAAGGTGTTACCACCGTCGATCAGGATATCGCCTTTATCAAGGTGTGGCGTGAGCGAGGCAATCGTCTTATCCGTCGCTTCACCCGCTTGTACCATTAACAGGATACGGCGAGGTTTTTCTAAAGACTCGACAAATTCCTCAACGCTGTAGAATGGCGCGAGTTTTTTACCTGGGTTTTCTGCAATCACTTCATCCGTTTTTTCACGTGAACGGTTGAAGATTGAGACAGTATAGCCACGGCTTTCAATATTTAGCGCGAGATTACGGCCCATTACTGCCATTCCGACAACACCAATTTGCTGCTTAGACATTACATTCTCCTGTCTGGTAGAAAGCTTACCTATGTGAACATTATGTTCTAGGTTTGTTAGCACGTACCTTGTCCTATAAGTTATATAAAAACCTGACCGGGAAATCCATGCTTAACGCACGTTTGATCAAGTCCTCGCCGGTCAGATGCTTATTAATTACACTTATTGACGGTATCCATGAGGATTTTTTTGCTGCCAACGCCAAGTATCGACCATCATTTCGTCAACACCCCGTGAGACGCTCCACTTTAATTCTTTCGCCGCCAAGGCAGGATCAGCCCAAAATGCGGCAAGGTCACCCGCACGGCGAGGCTTAATTTCAAACGGGATGGTACAGCCTGAAGCCTGCTCAAACGCACGGATCATCTCTAATACCGAGTAGCCTTTGCCTGCTCCAAGATTATAAGCACGATAGCCTTGTGTCTGTTGTAGGTGGTCCAAGGCTTTTAAATGGCCTTCCGCAAGGTCCATCACATGAATGTAATCACGTTGACAGGTACCGTCTGGCGTCGGGTAATCACCACCAAATACGCCCAGCTGCGGCAACTTACCGATCGCTACTTGAGCAATATAGGGCAGTAAATTGTTGGGGATCCCTGATGGGTCTTCGCCGATCTCGCCCGACTCATGCGCACCCACTGGGTTGAAATAACGTAAAGCGATCGTATTGAATTGCGGCTCGGCTTTGGCAAAGTCTTGCAATACCAATTCAATCATTAGCTTCGACGTGCCATAAGGGCTGGTGGTTCCACCAATCGCCGTCGTTTCGACATAAGGCACTGGCGCATCTGCCCCGTAGACGGTCGCCGAGGAGCTAAAGATAAAGTTCCAGATCCCCGCGCGGCGCATCTCTTCTAGCAATATCAAGGTACCGGAAACATTATTTTCATAGTATTCCAGCGGCATTCTAGTCGATTCGCCCACCGCTTTTAATGCGGCGAAGTGGATCACATCTGTGATGCTGTACTGAGCGAACAGTGACTGTAAGCAGGCTCTGTCGCGAATATCACCCTCGACAAATGCCGCCTGACGTCCGGTCAACTTAGCAACACGTGCCAGCGCTTCTTGCGAAGCATTGCATAAATTATCCAGAACAACGACGTCATCACCCCGTTGGAGCAGTGCTAAGACGGTATGCGAGCCAATATACCCCGCCCCACCTGTCACTAAAATTGCCATGATTATTTAGCCTACATTAAGAATTAATAAGTTTTTTAATAGAATCTCTAAAAGCCTGCCCAGATTGTGCATTGCGTAAACCGTAGGCTACAAAGGCTTGCATATAGCCCAGCTTACGGCCGCAGTTATAGCTAATGCCATGAAGCTCACTGGCTTCAACGGCTTCGGATTGATTAAGTGAAGCAATCGCATCGGTCAATTGAATACGGCCCCAAGCGCCTGGCTGAGTATCTTCTAGATACGCCCAGATTTTTTCAGACAGCACATAACGGCCAACTGCCGCGAGTTGTGCGGTTTCCGGTAAATTTTCAACATCGGAGGGCTTTTCGATGAAATCGACAATGCGGCAAGTGTCACCTGGGGCAACTAACGGTTGTTCTGTAGTGATAACTGAATATTCTGCAAGTTCTTCACGAGGGAGAGTCTGACACAGCACTTGTGAATGCCCAGTTTCTGCAAAACGCGATAGCATCGCCGCCAGATTATAGCGCAGTGGATCGGCACTCTGGTTATCCAGAATGACATCGGGCAGTACCACTACAAAAGGGTTATCGCCGACAATTGGCTTCGCGCAGAGAATCGCATTACCCAAGCCCAACGGCTGGGGTTGACGCACATTCATTATGGTTACACCTGGAGGACAGATATTTTTAACTTCGCTAAGAAGCTGACGTTTTACTCGCTGTTCGAGGAGTGCCTCAAGTTCGTAGGTCGTATCGAAATGGTTTTCTACCGCATTTTTAGAGGCATGCGTGACTAAGATAATCTCTTTGATACCCGCGGTGACACACTCGTCGATGATGTACTGAATCATCGGCTTATCAACGATAGGTAACATCTCTTTTGGAATCGCTTTGGTCGCTGGCAACATATGCATACCGAGACCGGCAACAGGAATAACCGCTTTCAAATTTTTCATCTCTCATCCACTGGTTGGGGTGCGTGTACGATAGTATCGATGAGCCTAACCCTTCAAAGCATAGGGAGAGTCTGAAACTCTCCCTGCATTATCATGATGAGGGGTGTTTAGTCTTATCGTTATCTTTAAGCCACTGTTGTAATCGATTCTTAAGATTATTTTTCAATAACCTATCGACCGATAGTGAATACTGCAAGTTATTCCAAGGACCGTAAAAACGTAACGGAATAGGTTGATTGGCCAGAAGGGCAATCATGCCGGGGTCACCTTTCCACCCGCGGGTTAGCAGGTTGAAGGTGATATCAAGCTGTCGCTGGGCGAAATTGATATCGCCTAGCGCATTTAATGAGACTTGTGCATTCTGGCCTTCTAAGCGAGTCAGCTGCAGCGTGCCATTCGTTAAAGTAAAGTTACCCCGCATATCAGGGATCACTGGGTGCAGAGTAGGGTCAGAGTTAACGCGATTACTGGCGCGCGTTACCGCATCGATAACCATTTGTTGAACGTTCATCTGAGGGATATCTAACCCAATAAGATCTATCGTTGAGCGACCTTGCCACTGGGTGATGATCTCCTTACCGCGTAATCCCTGCCCCGTAAAGTCGCCTTGCAACGAGATATCCCCGCGCAATACCAGCGGTATCTGCAATAATTGCTGAACCACTTGCAGCGGGATACGCTGTAAATCGGTATGCAGGTCCACGGTAGCTAAGTTTTGTCGAAAATCGACCTTACCCTGAATCGCGAATTGACCGTTGTCCACCTTACCGGAGAGCGTTTTAAGACTCATCATGCCCATGGCATTATGCGCATCCAGTACTAATCCCTCGACTGTCACGCCGTGCCACATTGCTTGATTAGCCGTGAGTTGGCTGGAAATTTCGCTTCTATTCAGCCAGTCGATAAAGCCACGATTATTTTTTACCACCACCACCGGAGTCCGCGCGCGAGTTTTCTCAGGGGTATTTTCTGAGGTGTTTGTCTGAGCAGAGAGTTGCTGAGAGACTTGTGGCTCACTGGATAGCAACAACTGGTCGAAATTAGCATTCTGTGAATGCAACTTTAGTTTAAGTTGTAAGGCTGGCGCTAATACGCCGCTCGCTTCCCCACTAAAATTACTATCATTGGCGTGCAGGCTAAAGTTGGTCAGGTCAAAAGCGTTGCTCAGCGGTGACCATTGTGCGATAAAGGTTGTTTCCCCCTTCACACCCTCTTCAGGTAATGAAACACCTTGTAACTGATAACTCCCGCGATCGACCGTGAAGGCCAATTTATGTGGGTAATGACGGGCATCCATCTGTCCTTCGAAATCGATAGAAAAGGTCTGCTGATTTCGAGTCAATGCGGTGCTTAAGCGATATTGACCGACTCGCGAGGCATCTTGATGTAAGCTGAAATTTACATCGCGAAAATTGAGTTGCTCGCCTTGCGGGTCTTGCCAGATAAGTAAACTGTTCGCCACCGACACGTTCGCAATGTCTAAGGACCAGTTGCCTAAAGAGGGAGAAAATCCGTTATTATCATCCGGTGCGATCGGTCCCGCTTGGGCAGTTTTGGCTGCCGCATCCGGCGTCGCCTGAATGACCGCATGCATAACTAAGACTTTACTAATGTGTAGCTGATGAGAGATCAAAGGAAGCAGCTCAACATCTAAGCGCATATTGTCGGCCGTCACCGCAGGCTGTGAAGCCCCCGGCGCGGTAAGAGCAATAGGCCCGCTTAAAATGCTCAGTCTTGGCCACACGTGCCAACGCAGATCGCCTTTAAGCGTCAGTTGATAACCACTGCGCTTTTTAACCTGTTGCACCATATAATGTTTAAAATCATTTGGATTCACCAACAGGACTAATGCAGACATCCCTGCGACCAGTACCGCAATGAGAATGGCGAAGGTGGTTATCAGCTTTCTCATGCCATCTCCCTTTAAGCGAAATTAATCTTTATCGATTCGGCTAGCGACCGCACTTTGTTGATCACGGTATTTTGCATCTTGTCGGCTATTATAAGGCCGCGCAGCAGGACCGGATAAAGGTTCGAAACTCAATGCTCCGATTAACATCCCTGGACGTAGCGCCAGAGGCAGTTTACCCGAGTTAAAGAATTCTAACACAATTCGCCCCTTCCAACCGGGATCGATTCGATGTGCGGTGACATGAACCATCAATCCTAGGCGGGCTAAGGATGAACGACCATCTAGCCATCCTACCAAATCATTAGGTAAGGTTACTGATTCATAGGTTACGGCCAACGCGAGTTCACCCGGATGCAAGAAGAACGCTTCATCATCCTTCAACACAATTTCTTCGCTCATCACACGTTCTAATGAGGCAGTCACTTCATCCTTAGGTCCACTTAAATCGATATATGCCGCCGTATGACCGCGGAAAGTACGAAAGCCATTTCCTAATCGTACGTCGACCGTGGCACCATTAATCCGCTCAACAGGCGGGCGCGGGTCGATGCAAAGTTTCCCTTCATCCATCCATGCCTCAATGTCTCGGTCGCATAATCTCATAGTGATTCCCTAATAAAATATCGCAAAAAAACTTACTCAAAGAATTGATTAATCTTAGCTTTTAAAATATCGATCGCAATACGATTTTTTCCACCGCGCGGCACGATGATGTCCGCGTATTGTTTGGACGGCTCGATAAACTGCAAGAACATTGGACGGACGGTTTTTTGGTACTGGCTCATCACCGAGTCCATCGAGCGTCCGCGTTCGTTGACGTCGCGTTTCATCCGACGCATTAAGCAGATATCTAAGGGAGTATCGACAAAAATGGAGAAATTTAATTCGTTGCGTAGGCGGGCATCGGTCAACAATAAAATCCCTTCGAGGATAATCACTTTTTTGGGTTCTAAGGTTTGGGTTTTTGCCATGCGGGTGTGTTCAGAATAGCTATACATCGGGAGTTCGATCGACTGACCTGATTTAATGGCTTGCAGCTGATTCAAGAGTAAATCGTGGTCCATCGCATTAGGGTGGTCATAATTGGTCTTGATACGCTCTTCCATCGTGAGATGGCTCTGATCGCGATAATAACAATCTTCTGGGATGACACCGATATGTTCATCGCCCACTTGGTCACGAATTTCACGATACAGCGTACTGGCAATTAAACTTTTTCCAGATGCGGACGCGCCCGCAATTCCGATAATCACACATTGATGAGACTGGTCAGTCATTATTTTACAACCTGAAACTGAAGCCGAAATACCCGCGTTGTCCCGCAAGCACTCTAGCAAAATGGGAGGATAAGCGCCGGCGATTATAAGGGTTTCACCGCAGTGATGCTAGCGAAAAGGACATGCTTTTAAGAGTTTAACACTGTTTTTTTGGTGGCGGTTGGATACACTAGCGCGCTCAATTGGCTGACTGGCAGCCAATCCCTGTCAACCTTAGAGGATTTATGCACTGGCAAATGTTGACCTATTTTGGCGATAGCATGCTGCTGTTACCGAGTGCTGTTGTCTTGGCTTTTGCCCTGTTCTATAACACGTCGCGACTCGCGCCAGTGTTCTTCTGGTTGGTCAGTTTTGGGACGGCGGGGTTGGTAGTCAGTGTTTCTAAAGTCTTATTTTTGGGATTTTTAATTGGTAGTGTGCGCTATAACTTTACGGGGTTTAGCGGCCATACCACGATGTCGACGACGTTTTGGCCGATCTTTTTATGGTTCATTGCACGGGGATTTTCGTTTAAACGTCCATTTCTTTGGGTGGCCGCCGGTTATCTCTTCGCCCTGACTATTGCTTATTCTCGACTCGTACTGCATGCCCACTCCCCGAGCGAAGTCATATGTGGCTTTTTATTAGGATGCTGTTGCAGCCTATTCTTTCTGGCAATGCAACGAAAAGTGGCATTTAAGCCGATTACCTTTACCGAACTCCTGCTAATTATCGCGCTACCCCTATTTCTCGTATCACAGGGTAAGCCTGCTACCACCCAACATTTCCTCGGCACACTTGCGGCAAAGCTCGCCGGAATGGTACACCCTCACACCCGACAACAACTACTCTCTTTGGGTCGATAAGCGTTAGCGATTGACTTTATGTCGTAACCCGTTAAAGTGCGCCCCTTTTATTAAGGGGGTGCAGCATGGTAATTGGTTTCGATTATGGTACAGCAAACTGTTCGGTGGCCGTCGAACGTGAAGGTCAGTTCCAACAACTGCCGATTGCGGGGTCAGAGAAATTACTCCCCTCAATGATGAGTGCCCCCATTCGTTCAGTCGTCAGTGAATGGTTATTTCGTCATCATGGCGTCAGTTATCACAGCGCCGAAGAGACCGCGCTGTAACAACACGCCTTGCGAGCGAATCGCGAGGAAGATCTGCCCGTGTCGGCGCAAAGTGTGCAATTTGGCTTATCTGCCTTGAACCACTATATGGCCGACCCGCAAGACGTTTGGTTTGTTAAATCTCCGAAATCATTTCTTGGGGCTAAGGGACTTAAATCTCAGCAAATCGCGTTTTTCGATGACGTTGTTTGCGCCATGATGTTGCATATCCGTCAGCAAGCCGAGCTGCATACCCAAACGCCGATTGATCAAGCTGTGATTGGACGCCCCGTTAACTTCCAAGGCACAGGCGGTGAAGAGGCTAACCTGCAAGCGGTCGGCATTTTACGCCGCGCGGCACTGCGGGCTGGATTCCGTGATGTCGAATTTCAGTTTGAACCCGTGGCGGCAGGACTTGAGTATGAATCACAACTCACCCGCGAAACGCGGGTGCTGGTCGTGGATATTGGGGGGGGAACCACCGACTGCTCACTGCTACTGATGGGGCCTGAGTGGCGGCATAAAGCGGAGCGAAGTGAAAGCTTACTGGCACACAGCGGCTGTCGGGTAGGAGGTAACGATCTGGATATTATGCTGGCCTATAAACAACTGATGCCGTTATTAGGCGCAGGCAGCCCTTCTCGTTCCGGCAAAGCCTTACCTATGTTGCCATGGTGGAATGCTATCGCCATCAACGATGTGATGGCACAAGGCGATTTTTACAGTGCCCGTGGCGGTCAACAGCTCCAGCAAATGGTCAAGGATGCACAACAGCCCGAGTTAGTCACCCGATTACTGACCTTATGGCGAGAAAAGCAAAGTTACCAACTGTTGCGAAGTGCCGAGCAAGCGAAAATCGACCTATCCGTATCGTCAAAGACCTGCTGTGATTTAAGTTATCTCGATACGGCATTGGATCTCCGTCTTTCTGCGCAAACATTACGTGAAGCGATCGACTCACCGTTACAGAAAATGCTACAGCAAGTCACTGAGGTGATGCAGCAAGCCACCGTCCAACCCGAAGTGATTTACCTAACCGGGGGGAGCGCGCGCTCCCCTCTGCTGCGTCAAGCCCTAGAACAGCTTCTTCCTGATACAAAGATTGTCCAAGGGGACGATTTTGGATCGGTGACCTTAGGCTTAACGCGCTGGGCAAACACGCTTTTTACGTAGTCAGATCAAGTCAACCAAGGTTAGTGGTTGTTGGGCCAACGGACGGGTCGTAGAATCCCCTACTTTTGACAGGGTTACCATTAACTCTGCTGAAGTATGGGGTTGACCATGACAACAGAATTACTCTCTCCTGCTGGCTCGTTAAAAAATATGCGCTATGCCTTTGCGTATGGCGCAGATGCCGTTTATGCGGGACAACCGCGCTATAGTCTGCGCGTCAGAAACAATGAGTTTACCCTCGAGAATCTCGCCTTAGGGATCCTGGAGGCCCACCAGTTAGGCAAAAAATTCTATGTTGTCAGTAACATTGCCCCGCATAACGCTAAGCTCAAGACCTTTATCCGCGACCTGACACCCGTCGTGGCCCTGCAACCCGATGCGCTGATTATGTCTGATCCTGGGCTTATCATGTTGGTACGTGAACACTTTCCTACCGTCCCCCTCCATCTGTCAGTACAAGCCAATGCCGTGAATTGGGCAACCGTTAAGTTTTGGCAAACACAAGGCATTAGTCGAGTCATCCTGTCACGGGAACTATCATTAGAAGAGATTACCGAGATCCGTCAGCAAGTCCCCGAGATGGAACTCGAAGTGTTCGTTCATGGCGCACTTTGTATGGCCTATTCCGGCCGTTGCCTCCTATCAGGCTATCTCAATAAACGCGACCCCAATCAAGGAACCTGCACCAATGCCTGTCGTTGGGACTACAAGATCAGCCCCGCTCAGGAAGACGATGTCGGCAATATGGTGGAAAGCTATACCCCCGCCCCTACGCTTGGCTTAGGACCCACCACTCCGCAAGCCCTGCTCTTGACCGATAAAATGCGCCCCGATGAACCCATGAGTGCCACCGAAGACGAGCATGGTACCTATATCATGAATTCAAAAGATTTACGGGCTGTCGAGCATGTGCCGCGATTGGTCGAATTAGGGATCCACTCGTTAAAGATTGAAGGTCGTACTAAGTCTTTTTACTACTGTGCCCGCACCGCGCAAGTCTATCGTAAAGCCATTGACGATGCGCTAGCCGGTAAACCTTTCGACCCATCGTTACTCACGACATTGGAAGGGTTAGCCCACCGCGGTTATACCGAGGGTTTCTTACGTCGTCATACCCACGATAGCTATCAAAACACCCAGCAAGGCTACTCTGTTTCAGACCGACAGCAGTTTGTGGGGGAATTTAGTCAAGCCGAAGAGCAGGGATTTGCCGAGGTGATTGTTAAAAATAAGTTCCAGTGTGGTGACCACTTAGAAGTGATGACCCCCTCCGGCAATTTCTCATTTATTCTGGATACCCTTCGCGATAAAAGGCATCAACCCCTCACCGTTGCGCCCGGTGATGGTTACCGTGTGTGGATCCCCATGCCTCCCAACACTGAGCTTCGCTACGCCTTACTCATTCGTCATTTAGAAAATGGGCAGACCACCCAAGCGCCCCATCGCACCAATCCGCGCCAAGGTATGGTATAAAGGAGCCAATTTGATTAAGTGAAGGTAAAGAGCATGGCTCCAGCATTTCTGATTTTACATGGCAAAAAAGCCAGTGACCCGACTATCCGTGACGTTGTCACACAACTGCGCGAAGAAGGGATCAGCCTAGAAGTCAGAGTGACCTGGGAATTCGGCGACTGCCATCGTTTTATTACTGAGGCCATCGATGCTGAGTGTTCAACCCTGATCATCGGCGGCGGCGACGGCAGTCTGAACGAGGCAGTGAATAGCTTAATGCAATTCCCGACCGCGCAACGCCCCCCCTTGGCGGTATTACCTTTGGGGACTGCCAATGACTTTGCCACCAGTGTCGGCCTGCCGCAGGAGCCAGAGGCAGCATTGCGCTTAGCCCTAACCGCAACCGCCCAGCCCATCGATCTTGCTTGTGTCAATCAGCAACACTACTTTATCAATATGGCGACCGGCGGTTTTGGTACGCGGATCACCACCGAGACGCCAGAAAAATTGAAGTCGGCTCTTGGCGGTGCATCCTATTTCCTGCATGGACTGTTACGAATGGATCGCTTAAAACCCGACCGCTGCACTATCGCCAGCGAACAATGGCAATGGCAAGGCGATGCCTTAGTCATCGCGGTGGGTAATGGCCGTATTGCGGGGGGTGGCCAACGTCTTTGCCCAACCGCCTTGATCAACGACCAGCAACTGGCCTTAACCCTCATCACGGCTCAAGAGCTTTTCCCTTCCTTGCTACACGCACTGACCCGTGATGATGAGAATCCCAATATCATCAACCAAAGGGCCAGTGAATTTACCCTCACCAGCGAACACACCATGACCTTTAACTTAGATGGCGAACCGCAGAGCGGCACACACTTCCACTTTAAAGTGTTAGGCGAAGCGATCCGTTTTCGTCTACCCAGTGTCTGTGCACTATTAGGGTAGGCTAACCGGCCACTGTTGATAAAAGTGATGGACGGGACCATGGCCTTGTCCAACATTTAACTCGTCGGCATGGGCAATCGCCCCTTGTAACCATTGCTTCGCCTGATGAGTCGTCTGCACCCAATCAGGAAAATGAGGTCGTAGGGCCGCCAACGCCGCCGATAAAGTGCAGCCTGTCCCATGTGTATTATGCGTAGCGATTCTCGGCTGACTAAAACGCTGCTCAGCGGTCGTTGTGATCAACCAGTCAGGGCTCTCTGACGTCTGCAGGTGCCCCCCTTTCATCAGCACCGCCTCACAGCCTAACGTTAGTAATTTTTCACCCTGCTCACGCATCTGTTGCTCGTTCTCGGCTGGGCGGCAACCCAGTAACGCGGCAGCTTCCGGAATATTTGGGGTGATGATTGACACGTTAGGGATCAGTACCTCACGCAGGCAGCGTATAGCCTCTGGCTCCAACAACGGGTCGCCACTTTTTGCCAGCATCACCGTATCCAAGACTCGCCAAGGGATCGTCGAGTACTTTAAGCCTGCGGCCACCCGCTCGATAATCCCTTGATGATGTAGCATCCCTATTTTCACACTGGCAATCTCGAGATCACTCAGTACCGAGTTTAATTGCTGGCCGACAAACTCGGCAGAAACAGGAAAAATGCCTTGCACACCGCAGGTATTCTGAGCAACCAAGGCAGTGATCACACTCGCTCCGTAGCCCCCCAACGCACTGAAGGTTTTTAAATCGGCGTGAATGCCCGCCCCCCCTGAGGGGTCGGTACCGGCAATGGTTAAAATATTGTAGGGACTCATTGCGCCTCCCTCAGCTGTGCAAAACCATCGAGTAAATGCAGCGCGAACGTTCCTGGACCCGCGGCCTGTCGCGCAGCAAATTCTGCCGCGCGTGACATCATCCAGCATGCACTGGCAACGTTGGTAAGCCGATCGCCCTCTAACGAGGCGAAAGCCGCACACAGTGCCGACAATGTACAGCCGGCCCCCGTCACCCGCGTCGCGAGCACTGAGCCTCCCAAAACCTTAAGCGTTCGATGGCCGTCAGTAACAAGGTCGACTTCTCCCGTGACCACCACGATGCCCTCTATCGTGGTCGCCAGTTGTCGCGCCGCGTCGAGCGCCTGATCAGTACTGAGCTGCGTTTCCGGCCCCCGACCGCTAGCCCCTCCACCTGCCAACACGCTGATTTCCGACGCGTTGCCGCGGATCACACTCGGATTGAGCGAAAGCAACTTACGGCAGAATTCAGTACGTAAGGTTAAGCCCCCCACTGCCACCGGATCCAGCACCCACGGCTTAGCATAGCGATTAGCATTTTCCGCAGCATGATAATAGGTGGGACAATGTTCGCGGTGGAGGGTACCGACATTCAGTAATAGCCCATCGGCGACCTGCGCGAACTCCTGGCATTCACTCGGGTCGATAATCATTGCCGGAATCGCCCCGGCCGCAAGCAGCAGATTGGCGGTAAAATTCTGTACAACGGTGTTAGTGATGCAGTGAATAAGTGGCGAGTGCTCGGCGAGCTGAGCGATGGCCTGTAGGGCAATCGGTGCATCAAGCTCAAGTATAGTGGTATCTGTGGGCATATTGTCTCCCTCCGGCGGTAGAAAGACAGCCCCTATTGAGGCAAGTGACTTTCCTACGCTGGCATTATCCAGTTCAGGTATTACGGGTATTTCTCAGCCTGATAAATCAGGCACCCCGAGTCGAAGAGAAAGTGTTTCTCTATACTATAACTGAGCAGCTTAAGAGAAGTTAAGTGTGGGTGCAAGGAAAGTGTCATCGTCTAGTGATACCTGACCCGAAATACCCGGATAACGTAATAGGCGACGATAAATCGGGCGTCACGACCGTTATCCTTTGCCCCCTGCTTGCTCGGTTATCCACGCCATAAAGAGTTGGACCTTGGGCCAATGGTTACCCTGCTGTGTATAAAGAGCGTAACCGTAAGGACTCGCCAAGATTTTATCAGGAAAGGGAGCCACCAAGCTGCCTGATTGTAACCTCTCTTCAAGCAAACCCATCCGCCCCATGGCGACGCCACCATGATGTAACGCGGAAGCTACCGAAAGCTCCATCTGGTCACAATGAAGATGGGAAGCTGCCGATAGGCTAATATCGAAGGCCTCCGTCCACTGTTGCCACTCATGGTCACCGCTATCCCTATCCCACGCTTTATGATCGTGAAGCAAACGGCATTCGTTTAATCGTTCAGGATGATTCATTAACCCAAACTTTTCTGCATAATAGGCAGAACATACCGGGGTCATCGATTCATTCATCAACGGCGTACAGGCAAGGCCTGGCAGGCTAAGGGCCGAAGTTGATGGCAATATCCACCCCAAGCTCATCCAGCTGGATAAGATCATTACCGGTCGAGAGGCAAACGTCGATACCGGGATAACGGTCTAAAAAGTCCCCTAGACGGGGGGCTAACCATGCCTGGGCAAAAGACGGGCGACTATAAAGCGTTAGCCGCCCCACTACCCCTTGATGTTTAAGATCGAGCAGCTCTTTACTCAGTAAATCGAAAGAATTAGTGATAATTCGAAAGAGCCGTTCCCCCTCAGCAGTGAGAGTGATTTTGCGGTGTAAGCGAGTAAATAGAGGCAAGTTCAGCTCACGTTCCAAATGACGAATACGGTGACTGACTGCACTGGGCGTTAAACAGAGTAATTTTGCGGCGGTCGAAATAGCGCCTTTTTCTGCCACTAAGGCGAAGGTTTGTAAGCGGTTAAGCTGCCCTGCTTGGAAACTGTTCAGCGTTTTGCCCTCATCATCGTAAATTCATATTGCCTATTTCATCTGGAATAATGCAATAAACCCGCAGAAGGTTCACATGATTTGTCCTCACCTTAGGCTGAAAAGAGATCACTTGTCAGCCTATCTGTTACGACAGTATGCTGACTTACGGCCAATGGTGAGTGACCACGCCCCTACTAACTCTATGTGTAGAATAAGTGAATAAGGCTATGACTGATAAATTCCCCGCGCTTAATAAAAATAAGGTTGTTCAGCAACTCTCGACCCACACCCCCTTACTTTGGCATAACCCCCAATGCCTCTCGACCATTGAGGGATTGCAGCACGTAGGGTTAACGTTAGAAGACGTTCAAGACGCGGCCGAGCGACTGCAACGCTTTGCCCCCTTAATCGCCGAAGCCTTCCCAGAAAGTCGCGCGCGTGGGGGAATCATTGAATCGGATCTCGTCGAGATCCCTGCCATGCAACAGGCTTTGGCACAACAAGGCCCCTTACACGGTAAGCTCTGGCTAAAGAAAGATAGCCACCTGCCGATTTCCGGCTCGATTAAAGCGCGCGGCGGAATTTATGAAGTGCTGGTGCTGGCTGAAAAACTGGCGCTGGAGTCAGGAGAGTTTAGTGAGCAGGACGATTACCGACGGCTGCTCACGCCACACTTTCGACAATTATTTGGTCGCTATAAAATTGCGGTAGGGTCGACCGGAAATCTGGGATTATCGATTGGGATTATGGGGGCGACATTAGGCTTCCAAGTGATCGTTCATATGTCAGCCGATGCCCGCGAGTGGAAAAAACAGCGGCTTAGAGACCACCACGTAACGGTTGTTGAACACCAGAATGATTATAGTGTGGCGGTGGAACAAGGCCGTCAAACGGCGGCAGATGATCCTTACTGTTTCTTTATTGATGATGAACATTCACCTACTCTTTTTCTCGGTTACGCCGTCGCGGGGTTGCGTCTACCCGCACAACTCGCCGCATTAGGCATTACTGTCGATCAGGAACATCCGCTCTATGTCTATTTACCCTGTGGTGTTGGCGGCGGCCCCGGCGGCGTCGCGTTTGGGCTTAAATTAGCCTTTGGCGATGCCGTGCGCTGTTATTTTGCTGAGCCGACACACTCCCCCTGTATGCTGTTAGGGCTGAGCACCGGGTACCACGATGCGATCTCGGTTCAGGATATTGGACTCGATAACCACACCCTTGCTGATGGCTTGGCCGTAGGCCGTGCGTCAGGATTTGTGGGACGTGCGATGCAATCGCTGATCGATGGCTGTTACACGCTGAGCGATCAACGGCTCTCTGACTTACAGTTGCTGCTCCACCACACCGAAAACATGTCACTCGAGCCTTCAGCCCTAGCCGGGATGCAAGGCCCGTTATGGATGGGTAACGACCCGAATCCATCACCGCACGCGGCGTTGGATCATGCCACCCATCTGGTCTGGGCCACGGGAGGGAGTATGGTGCCAAAGGAGGAGATGCAGCGTTATCTCGCCATGGGGAACCTGCCCTAACCTTAGCGCATCGCGCTGGCGTGCAACAGAAAGCTTACCCAGCGCACGCTTTGCGTATCATCAATTTGTAAAATGGGAAAAGAGTGATATAGATCACATTAACGGCAGCACTAATTCCGCTAAATAAGCCTGGATTGATTTTACTTGATGATGAATAAGGAAAACTTGCATGAGCCAGCTCTTCTCGCTAACACATAAACGCGCACTGATCACCGGTTCAGGGCGTGGTATTGGCTTTCTTATGGCAAAAGGGTTAGCGGAAGCGGGCGCGGAGGTCATTATTAACGCAACGCAGCAGGCAGGAGCCGAAAGTGCGGCGGCCAAACTCCGCGCACTGGGCCACAACGCCCATGCGGTCGCCTTTGATGTAACGAATTCAGAGAAGGTGACTGAAGCGATTGGCATGATTGAATCGACACTTGGTCAAATCGATATCCTGATAAACAATGCCGGTATCCAACGCCGTCGCCCTTTCCTTGAATTTGCCGAACAAGATTGGAACGATGTGATTGCCGTAAACCAAACCGCGGTCTTTTTGGTATCACAAACAGTCGCCCGTTATATGGCAAAACGCCAAGCCGGTAAAATTATCAATATCGGCTCAATGCAGAGCGAACTGGGGCGCGATACCATCACCCCTTACGCTGCATCGAAAGGCGCGGTCACCATGCTGACACGTGGAATGTGTGTGGAGTTAGCACGGTATAATATTCAGGTTAACGGCATCGCTCCCGGCTATTTCGCCACGGAGATGACGCAGGCTCTGGTCGACGATAAAGCCTTTACCGATTGGCTGACCAAACGTACCCCAGCCGCCCGCTGGGGTAATCCTGAAGAGTTGATTGGTGCCGCGGTGTTCCTATCGTCAAAAGCGTCCGACTTTGTGAATGGTCACCTGCTTTTTGTCGATGGCGGTATGCGCGTCGCGGTTTAGGTCGTTACTCGGCGTTAAGAGCAGGCCGCTGCTGGGCATCCTCGGCCTCAGCCTGCTCCGCTAAGCGCTGAAAATCCTCACGGGTGAGTTTCCCGCTCACAGTAGGCAGCTGTTTGGAGGCCTTAATCGGCAACAACTCCAGTGCGGCAACGTCATCTAAGGTGATCCCTGCCACCTGCTCAGGTAAGGCCAACGCGTGGTTCGCATCCGGTTCTCCAGGAATAGCGCTTGGCTGCCGCGCATTACTGGTCAGGTAATTACGGTGGTGGACCAACCATTTATTCGGTACTCGACGCTGGCTATCCCACCACTGCCCATCCAAGCGGTCAAGGTGCTGTGCCGTGACGTGTTTTGGGACCGCCCCTAATTGATCGAGAGCTTGTGTAATAATCTCGGTCGCACGGGAATTATATCGTTTTATCTCACTCCCCTGCCCCTGCAACAGCAGCGAAGCGGCTAAGCGAACGCCCAACAGATTGGAATAGAGATCCTCTGGCGAAAAAGCAGAGACGCCTTCGGAAAAACCGGGCACAGATTCAAACCCATACCATTGCGCGATTTCATGCCAAGCGGCGAGATCGAATGCCACGCGTGCAGCAGTCCACACGACGACGCTAAAGGCTTGCTGCGGATCGCTCGGGACTTGATAAGACCGGATAACGATATCTCGACGGGCGAGTTCATGACTTAAGCTGACGCGAAAAGCACTCCCCTGATGCTGCAATAACTGACTGGCAATCCAGTAAGTCATATCCATACTGTCTCGCACATGCGCGGTGTCGATGAATCCGCTCTGCGTGGTATAGATAATGCCATTTTTTTCGCTACCACCGCCCACCATACTGGTTAACCCACGCATCACACTATCATTATAACGGTGAGTCCCTAACTGATGACTTTCAACGATATTATCAAGCCGATAAAAAGGAACCGGTACGCCTTTCAATTCCGCACGTAAATCATGGCCAAATGCGCAGCAAGGCCGTAGCCCTTCAGGCTTTTGCAGCGAGGGAAGTTTGCTTAGGGTGGAGACTTTCTGCTCAGGCTGAGTCGCCAAATCGAGTGGCGTATTGACGGCCCACGCGCTGGGGATGAGTGAGAGCGTGATAGCGATAAACAAGGAAGGACGACAGCGCCAGAGAGGGGACATTATACTTTTCCATTAACGATATTAGCTATAGTTAACGCGAAAAGCTGAAGGTTGTCATGTGGGTCAGTTCTGAAAATTGCTTAAGCCAAAAATGGCTTAAGCAATAGGAATTCCTCTTACACCGGTTGAGTGCGGATCAGATAGTCGAAAGCACTTAATGCCGCTTTCGCGCCTTCCCCACTGGCAATAATGATTTGCTTATAGGGGACGGTGGTGCAATCGCCGGCGGCGAAAATACCGGGTTGGTTAGTCTCACCGCGCGCATCAACAATAATCTCCCCCATCGGATTACGATCGATAACACCCTCTAACCACGCCGTATTCGGTAATAAACCAATTTGCACGAAGATCCCGGCAAGCGCCAGAGTATTCAGTTGTTCGGTTTTACGATCTTTCCATACCAGGCCAGTTACCTGTTGACCATCGCCCAACACCTCTTGGGTGTGCGCATTGACGATAATCTCAACATTAGGCAGGCTACGCAGTTTGCTCTGTAGCACCTGGTCAGCCTTCAGCGAATCGGCAAACTCTAACAAGGTAACATGCTCGACCAGCCCTGCCAGATCGATGGCTGCCTCGACTCCGGAATTCCCACCGCCAACAACGGCAACACGTTTCCCTTTGAACAGCGGACCATCGCAATGGGGGCAATAGGTCACACCGCGCGTTCGGTAAGTCTCTTCACCCGGAACGCCCATATTTCGCCAGCGTGCGCCAGTGGCCACAATAATACTTTTCGCCTGTAGCGTTGCACCGCTGGCAGTTTTCAGTTGGTGAAGGCCGCCCTGCGCGTTGGCAGGAATAAGTTGGCTGGCTTGTTGGGCCTCGATAATATCAACCTGATAATCTTCAACATGGGTACGCAGCGCGGTCGCTAAACGACTCCCTTCGGTTTTCGGTACCGAGATATAGTTTTCAATGTCGACCGTATCAAGCACCTGCCCACCGAAACGTTCGCCCATCAGGCCGGTCCGGATCCCTTTACGGGCGGTATAAATCGCGGCGGCCGCCCCCGCGGGACCGCTGCCGACGATTAAGACTTCGTAGGGGGCCTGCTCGGACAATGTTGCCGCTTGACGTGCCGCGGCACCGCTATCCACTTTATTAACGATTTCGGCTAACGTCATACGGCCATGGCCGAAACTTTCACCATTCAGTAATACCGCCGGCACGCCCATAATGTTGCGGTCGGCGATCTCTTGTTGGAATTGACCGCCATCGATGGCGGTATGGTGAATACGCGGATTCAGGATCGACAGTAAATTGAGCGCCTGGACGACGTCCGGACAGTTATGGCAAGAGAGTGAATAGTAAGTCTCGAAATGCAATTCGTCTGGCAGCGCTTTAATTTGCTCCAGCAGCGCTTGGCTCTCTTTCGAAGGATGTCCACCGGTTAGTAATAGTGCCAGCACTAGTGAAGTAAATTCATGCCCCAAGGGCGAACCGGCAAACCGGGGACCGTGTCGTTGGCCTTGCGGCGTGATCAAAAAAGAGGGCTGACGAACGTCAGGTCGATTTTCCTCGATAAAGTTCACTTTGTCCGATAACCCAGCGATCTGCGTCAGAAGCTGGCGAATATCCGTCGAGGCGGCAGAGTGGTCAAGGGAGGCCACTAAATCGACAGGTTGAGTGAGTTTTTCTAAATAGGTTTTTAATTGTGTTTGTAATTGAGTCTCTAACATAATGCTCTCCCCGGATATAAAAACGGGCGCCATCGCGCCCGTAACACAGTACTACTCAGCGTGACTTAGATTTTACCGACTAAGTCGAGAGAAGGGGCTAACGTCGCTTCGCCTTCTTTCCATTTTGCTGGGCACACTTCGCCTGGGTGGCTAGCGACATATTGTGCCGCTTTCACTTTACGCAGCAGATCTGATGCATCACGGCCGATACCTTCTGCAGTGATCTCGACGGCTTGGATAATCCCTTCAGGATCGACGATAAAGGTTCCGCGATCAGCGAGGCCCTGTGCTTCGCGCATAATGTCAAAGTTACGCGTCAGGGCACCGGTCGGGTCACCAATCATCGCGTAGTTGATTTTACCGATGGTTTCGGAGCTCCCGTGCCAAGCTTTGTGGGTGAAGTGGGTATCGGTGGAGACAGAGTAGATATCTACTCCAAGCTTTTGGAACTCATCGTAGTGGTCCGCGACGTCGCCTAACTCGGTAGGACAAACGAAGGTAAAGTCGGCAGGATAGAAGAAGAACACGCTCCATTTACCTTCAACATCTTTTTCGGTCAGTTCAATAAATTGGCCTGCTTTAAAAGCCGTATTGCTAAAAGGTTTAATTTTGGTATTGATAATGGACATGATTGGCCTCCGCTAGAATAGTGTGGCTACCTTAAGTCACCCAGCTCGCTTAGGCCAATCACTCCTATGTATTGGTTTAATCAGTAATACCTATCAAAGAAGTCTAATCGAAATATCTTCAGGGATAACATGGCCTTGCCAATAGAGCTGTGTCGCAATATTCTCAGCAATCTCGCGATACAATTCGCTAAAAGGCCCCGCCGGGTCCCTGGCCACGGTCGGCACGCCAGCATCCAAATCTTCCCGTAATTGAATATGCAGAGGCACTTTTCCGAGTACCGGGACGTTATAGTCGTCGCTGAGCGCTTTTGCCCCTTCGTGACCAAAGATCGCCTCTTGGTGTCCACAGTTTTGACAGATGTGTACGCTCATATTTTCAACAATGCCTAAGACGGGCACATCGACTTTATTGAACATTACCACCCCTTTGCGTGCATCCAATAAGGCGACATCTTGCGGAGTGGTCACCACTACCGCGCCGGTAACCGGAATATTTTGCGCCAACGTTAGCTGAATATCGCCCGTGCCCGGCGGCATATCCACCACCAAATAATCGAGATCTGGCCACAGTGTCTCGTTGAGCAGCTGCAATAACGCCTTACTGGCCATGGGGCCTCGCCAGATCATCGCATTGTCGTCTGTGACCAAATAACCAATAGAGTTAGTCGCGAGTCCGTAACTCATAATAGGCGCCATATGTTTGCCATCCGGCGATGATGGACGCTGGTCTGCAGTACCCAACATTTGCGGGAGTGAGGGACCGTATATATCGGCATCGAGTACCCCGACGCGTATCCCTTGGTCGGCAAGCGCTAGCGCGACATTCAGCGCGGTACTCGATTTGCCCACCCCACCTTTACCGGAACTCACGGCGATAATGTTTTTCACGCCCTTCGCGCCAGGCAGTTGCTTGACGCGCTGCAGCGTGGCGATACTGTAGTCGAGGTGCCAATCCACCTCGGTTGTACCCGTTACTTCTTTTAATAGAGGGGTCGCCCAAGCTTGCAGTGCCTTAAATCCCTGTGGCCAGGCGAACGGTAGCTGTAATTCAATATGCAGAGTGTGATCCAGTCGCACGGCATGCTGTAGCGCGTGAAGGTCGACCAGCGTTTGTCGTAAGGTGGGATGCGAAAACTGAGCAAGAAGCGGGTTAACGGTGTCACGCAAATCAGGGGACTGCGGGGATGAGGGGGCAAAAGACATGGCATCGCTCCTAGAAGGCATCAGTTAAGCAAATAAGATGGTAACGCATCGGCTAATCTTATCAGATTCTTGCCGTCCATGCTGTTAGTTGACGTTAACCGTTTACCTTGTCGGGGCCTTCAGTTACCATTCATTATTCCTTTTGTTCATCTACAGAAAGCTACGCAAATTATGACTCAAGCCACAAAAAAATTACTGGTCACCTGTGCCCTGCCTTACGCCAACGGCTCAATTCACCTTGGGCATATGCTAGAGCATATCCAAGCGGATATATGGGTAAGGTATCAGCGAATGCGTGGCAACACTGCCTGGTTTATCTGTGCGGATGATGCACATGGCACCCCTATTATGTTGAAAGCCCAACAACTGGGCGTGACACCTGAAGCGATGATCGCAGAAATGAGCGCCGAACATCAGCGCGATTTTGCTGGCTTTAATATTAGCTACGATAACTATCACTCGACGCATTGCGAAGAGAATCGCCAGCTTTCTGAACTTATCTATGGTCGCCTTAAGGGCAATGGTTTGATCAAAAATCGCACCATCTCCCAGCTTTACGACCCCGAAAAAGGGATGTTTTTGCCTGATCGCTTTGTGAAAGGCACCTGTCCAAAATGTAAAGCGGCCGATCAGTATGGTGACAACTGCGAGGTCTGCAGTGCCACCTATAGCCCAACCGAGCTAATCGATCCGAAATCCGTGGTCTCCGGCGCGACACCGGTAATGCGCGACTCCGAGCATTTCTTCTTCGACCTGCCTTCTTTCTCAGAAATGTTGAAAGCGTGGACCCGCTCAGGTGCCCTGCAGGAACAAGTCGCCAATAAAATGCAAGAGTGGTTCGAAACTGGCTTACAGCAGTGGGATATCTCCCGCGATGCCCCTTACTTCGGTTTTGAAATCCCGGATGCGCCTGGAAAATATTTCTACGTCTGGCTTGATGCCCCTATCGGCTACATGGGCTCGTTCCGTAACCTATGCAATAAACGCTCTGATATCGATTTTGATGAGTATTGGAAAAAAGACTCGACGACTGAGCTGTACCATTTTATCGGTAAAGATATTGTCTATTTCCACAGCTTATTCTGGCCAGCAATGCTCGAAGGCAGTGACCATCGTAAACCGACCAACTTGTTCGTTCACGGGTACGTGACGGTGAACGGCGCGAAGATGTCTAAATCTCGGGGCACCTTTATTAAGGCGAGCACCTGGTTAGAACATCTGGATGCGGACAGCCTGCGTTATTACTATGCGGCCAAGCTCTCTTCTCGTATCGATGATATCGACCTGAATTTAGAAGATTACGTCCAGCGGGTAAACGCTGATGTGGTCAATAAAGTGGTGAATCTTGCTTCACGGAATGCCGGCTTTATTACCAAGCGTTTCGATGGACAGTTAGCCGCAGAATTAGATGATCCGGCGCTGTATCAACGCTTTGTTGAGGCGTCAACCTCGATTGGCGAGGCATGGGAAAGCCGCGAGTTCAGCCGTGCTATTCGCGAAATCATGGCCTTGGCCGATGAAGCGAACCGCTATGTTGATGAACAAGCGCCTTGGGTTGTGGCGAAACAAGAAGATAGCGATGCAAAACTGCAGGCGATCTGCTCGATGGGTATTCACCTGTTCCGGGTCTTAATGACCTGGTTAAAACCGGTGCTGCCTGCGCTGAGCGAACGTGCCGAGGCATTTTTACAAAGCACGTTAACTTGGGAGTCAATCGCAGAACCGCTGCTTGGCCATCGTGTCGCGCCGTTTAAAGCACTGTATCAACGTATTGAGATGGCAAAAGTCGAGGCACTGATTGATGCCTCAAAACAAGACGCCGACGCGGCGGCCCCTGCACCGCAGGCGGCTAAAAAAGCGGAGAAAAAATCCGCGGCTCCGGTGGTAACCGAAGAAGCGACCTCTGGCCCGATCAGCATTGATGATTTTGCCAAGGTTGATATGCGGGTTGCGCTGATCGAAGTTGCCGAACGGGTAGAGGGATCCGATAAATTACTGCGACTGATGCTGGATGTCGGCGGCGAAAAACGTCAGATTTTCTCTGGGATCCGTGCCGCTTACCCCGATCCGTCAGTGTTAGTCGG
This sequence comes from Rosenbergiella nectarea, assembly GCF_900111105.1. Classification (GTDB taxonomy): domain Bacteria; phylum Pseudomonadota; class Gammaproteobacteria; order Enterobacterales; family Enterobacteriaceae; genus Rosenbergiella; species Rosenbergiella nectarea. Next base: position 44,550 of record NZ_FOGC01000013.1, read on the forward strand.
ACGCTTGACCATCATCGTCGCTAACCTCGCGCCGCGTAAGATGCGTTTTGGCGTCTCGGAAGGGATGGTACTGTCTGCCGGGAATGGCGGAGCCGACCTCTTTATCCTTTCGGCTGACAGTGGCGCAACGCCTGGCATGCCAGTACGCTAAGCGTTGATTGAACTTAAGCCGGGCGATGCCCGGCTTTTTTTTCCATTACAGAATGAGAAAACTATCATGAACGATAGCTTACTTAATGCCCTCCAGCGCTGCACACCTCGACTCGGCGAAGCCTTACGTCCCTATGTTATGGCCGATACCTTCAAGGCCAGTTTCAGTGCCGAAGAGGTGAGCGCACTGCAACAGGCCAGCGGTCTATCAGCAACAGAATTAGCCTTAGCATTGCTGCCACTCGCCGCAAGCTATGCCATTACCCCGCTCTCACACTTCAACGTTGGGGCGATTGCTCAAGGGATCAGTGGGCGCTGGTATCTTGGCGCCAATATGGAGTTTGCGTCAGCGCCCATACAGCAAACCATCCATGCCGAACAAAGTGCCATCAACCATGCGTGGATGTGTAATGAACCACAGTTAACCGCCGTGACGGTCAACTACACCCCTTGCGGCCATTGTCGCCAATTTATGAATGAGCTAAATAGCGCACAGCAGCTCACGATTCATCTACCGGGCTGCGCCCCACAAACCTTGCACGATTATCTCCCTAACGCTTTCGGGCCTAAAGACTTAGGGATTACCGACACCCTGTTCGACCCGCAGGCACACCCCTTTGCCGCACAGTCTGACCCGTTGATAGAGGCCGCGATAGATGCCGCTAGCCAGAGCTATGCCCCCTACACGCGCGCCTACAGCGGTATTGCGTTACAAATAGATGGCGAACACTGGGTCACTGGCCGCTATGCAGAAAATGCTGCCTTCAATCCGAGCCTGCCCCCGCTACAAAGTGCGCTGATCATGTTGCAATTACAGGGTTACCCGGTCAGTGCGATTACCCGTGCTGTATTAGTTGAAGTCAGCGATGCGGCACTCTCTCAACAGTCAGCCAGTGCCGCCATCTTGACTGCATTAGGAGGCTATTCTTTAGAAACGGTGACAGTTTTTTCAAAGTGATAACGTTCGGTTAAATTTGGTAAGAAAGTGACTCAATGCGCGGAAAACCTCCGTCGTGGGGACTATAGTTAGACGACATCCCGTCACACACCGACCCCATTACGGAGTAAAGCATGGAATTGGAGTATGAAAGCGAACGTCCCCTCTATATCCCCTACGCTGGGCCAATTTTATTAGAGTTTCCGCTACTTAATAAAGGCAGTGCCTTTAGCCAAGACGAACGCGCCGCTTTTAACCTTAATGGTTTATTGCCCGATACCGTTGAAACGATCGATGAACAAGCCGAGCGTGCATGGCAGCAGTTCAATGCATTCCTGAACGACGACGATAAGCACGTTTTCCTGCGTAACATACAAGATACCAATGAGACGCTGTTTTACCGCTTAATCGATGATCATCTCGAAGAGATGATGCCCATCATCTACACCCCTACCGTGGGCAGTGCCTGTGAACACTTCTCCGAGATATATCGCCGCGCGCGCGGCGTCTTTATCTCCTACCCGCAACGCGATCATATTGAAGATATGTTGCAAAACGCCACCAAACAGAATGTTAAAGTCATCGTCGTCACCGACGGTGAGCGCATCTTGGGACTGGGTGACTTAGGTATCGGCGGAATGGGAATACCGATTGGTAAGTTGTCACTCTATACGGCCTGTGGCGGCATCAGCCCCGCGTATACACTGCCGATCGTTCTCGACGTGGGCACCAATAATCAGCAACTTTTAAACGACCCGTTATACATGGGTTGGCGTCATCCGCGGATCACCGGCGAAGAATATGAGAGTTTCGTTGCAGACTTTATTTCTGCTGTTAAACGCCGCTGGCCTAACGTCCTCTTGCAATTTGAAGACTTTGCGCAGAAGAACGCCATGCCATTATTGGAACGCTATCACGATGAGCTATGCTGCTTCAATGATGATATCCAAGGTACGGCTGCCGTCGCCGTGGGTACTCTAGTCGCCGCCAGCCGCGCCGCAGGGACTAAGCTCTCTGACCAACGCGTCGCATTTCTCGGCGCAGGGTCCGCCGGATGTGGGATTGCCGAACAAATCGTCAAGGAGATGCAACATGAGGGGCTGTCTGAAAAAGAGGCTCGTGCGCGCGTCTTTATGGTTGATCGCTATGGCTTACTTACCGACAAGCTGACAAACCTGCTCGACTTTCAACAGCGCTTAAGCCAGTCTTCCTCGGCACTCAGTGATTGGCAGAGTGATAACGACGATTACTCCTTGCTCGATGTGGTACGTAATGCCCACCCCTCGATCCTCATTGGGGTGTCAGGACAGCCTGGGTTATTCACTGAAGAGATTATTCGTGAAATGGTCAAGCACTGTGACACACCAATTGTCATGCCGCTGTCAAATCCAACCTCTCGCGCAGAAGCGACCCCTACCGATATTTTAACCTGGACCGAAGGCAAAGCCTTAGTCGCGACCGGCAGTCCTTTTGGTACGGTGACGTGGCAAGGTCAAAAGATTGCGATAGCACAGTGTAATAACGCTTATATCTTTCCCGGTATTGGCTTAGGCGTGATTGCCAGCGGCGCTAAGCGGGTGACGGAAAATATGCTGCTCAGTGCCTGCCGAGCACTGGCCGATTATTCACCTAAAGCTCAACACGGTGAAGGCCCTATCCTGCCACCGATTACCGAGATCCAGTCGGTGTCTAAGCATATCGCCGTGAAAGTGGCTTTAGCTGCACAGCAAGATGGTGTGGCAACACAACGCAGCGAAGAACAGATTAAGGAAGCCGTCGAGGCCAACTTCTGGAAGCCTCACTATCGGCAATATCGCCGAGCGTCGATTTAATCGTCCTAAAGGTAAGTCATTACGTTGGCTTACCTTGATCTCCTTGCCTGATCCTGTCCGCTCAAGTACCCTACTCTTAGAGATATTGAGAGGATTTTGCACGGTATGATAAAGCGACTGCTTATCGGTCTACTTGCCCTAATAATGCTACTTGGCTTAACCGCAATCGGGCTTGATCAGTGGATCAGCTGGAAAACAGCACCTTACATCTATGATACCGTTTCACAACTCCCTAAACGTCAAGTTGGCGTCGTGTTAGGCACTTCAAAATATTATCGCGGGGGTGAACCTAATCAATATTACCTCTACCGCATCCAAGGTGCGCTCAATGCCTACAATAGCGGCAAGGTTTCCTATCTGTTACTGAGTGGCGATAATGCCTTACAAAGCTATAACGAACCTCGCACCATGCGCCGTGACCTGATCAAGAATGGGGTAAGGCCGACGGATATCGTTTTGGATTATGCGGGCTTTCGGACCTTAGATTCTATCGTCAGAACGCGAAAGGTCTTCGATACCAATGATTTTATTATCATCACCCAGCGTTTTCATTGTGAGCGGGCGCTGTTTATCGCGTTACAACAAGGCATTCAGGCCCAATGTTTTGCCGTTCCTTCCCCCAAAAATATATTGAGTATTCGTATTCGTGAAGTCGGCGCGCGCCTCGCAGCCTTGGCCGATCTCTATCTGTTCAATAGAGAACCCCATTTCCTCGGCCCGATGGTCCCGATACCGAGTCGAGCGGAGCTACCGAAACACGGGCCGACCTACCCGGCCGTGACGCCTGAGCAGCTCGTCGAACTGGAGAATCAACTCGCTAAGCGCCCGACGTCCAGCGTGTCAGTTGACGCCAGCACCACTCAAGAGGCCCCTGACGAAAATATCGAAGCCAATAGTAAGAAAACGCCAGATTCAGCATCCAAACCAGAGGCACTACCGCCAACAGCTGACCACGCGTCAATGCCATAAAGTAGCCCAATACCGAAAATAGCGTCGTACAGACTAAGGTCTGTAGCAGGTAGTTACTTAAGGCCATGCGGCCAACCTGTATAAAGAGTGACGTCAGTCGCCAACCAGAGAGGCGCTGCCAGTGAGCATGAAACAGGGCAACATACCCTAAAGCAAGAAAGGGACTGCCGAGCTCGAGAGGGATCTGTAACCAAAATCCGCTCCAACGGAACGTCCAGCCTGTCGCATATTGTAAATAGGCACTCGCTCCCGTCATCGCAAAGCCAATAAGCAGTAAATAACGATAACAGCGCCGATAATGACTGACCGGACGTTGCCCTAGCAGCCACCCTTGACGCGTTAATGCTGCGCCCATTAGCATTAGGCCGGCCAGTTCCCAGCCATATTGGGTCACCAAGGCCAGCAAACGCCCGTCAAATTGTTCGAGCCGGTCGTGGATCGCTAACCAGCCACCGTTAATCGCGACCGTACGCTCCGCCGCAATGTCTGCAGGCTGGGGAAGCCAATCACTCCCAGGGTTATGCCCAGAGATCAGCGCGTAACCCGCTAATAAGACCACGCCAAAAAGATAAAAAATTGCCCCCGTGCGCAGTAAGTTCTCACTCTGGTCGCTATGGGCAATGATGCGATAGACCGCAAGACCAACCAGCCCCCACGATAATAGAATATCTCCCTGCCATAGTAGAATACCGTGTAGCACGCCAAACATGACTAACCAGAGTAATCGATGAGTCATCCACGACAAACCACGCGGGAGCTGAAAGATCAATCCGGCACCGAACAATAGGCCGAGCAACGACAGGAACTTCATCTCAGCGAAAAGTTCTAATACCGCCCACAACAAGGTATCGGTACGAGAAGGGGGTCCTTGCCAGGCGGGGTTTAAATAGGCTGCGGAAGGTAATGCAAAACTAACAATATTCAGTAGCAGAATACCCAGTATCGCGATACCTCGCAGACAATCGAGTTGGGGGTAACGAGGCATAAGTGTGAGCGTCTCAATCAGGCCAGGAAGATCCCTGGCCGCGGGGGGATTAGTTATTACGAATGGTGCGCAAGAACTCTTGACGCGTATTTTGGCTTGATTTAAATAACCCGCCTAACGAGGTTGTGGTCGTGGCACTGGTGGCATCTTTCACCCCACGCGCCTTAACACAGTAATGTACTGCATCGATACAGACTGCGACATTGTTGGTGCCCAGTAAGGTTTGTAGGGCCACTAACACCTGTTGTGTTAAGCGTTCTTGTACTTGCGGGCGCTCGGCAAAGAATTGGACGATACGGTTAATTTTGGATAAACCGATCACTTTATCTTTCGGGATATAGGCCACTGTCGCTTTACCATCGATAGTCACAAAGTGATGTTCACAAGTACTGGTCAACGTAATGTCGCGCACAGTGACCATCTCATCAACATTCATCTTGTTTTCGATAACGGTAATCTTCGGGAAGTTGGCATAATCCAAGCCAGAGAAAATCTCATCGACGTACATTTTCGCTAAGCGATTAGGGGTTTCCATTAAACTGTCATCGGTGAGGTCAAGATTAAGCAGCAACATCACTTCACGCATATGTTCCGCTATTTTTTGCTTGCGTTGTTGGCTGTCTTGGCTGTTTACCGGCGCATTGAGGGGGGTTTCAAGCCCGCGAGCCAGCAACGCATCATGGACCAGCATCGCTTCCTGACTTAATTCGGACATCGTCTTAATTCTCCAACAGGTGTTACACCCGTCAATATCGGTACGGGTCATCTTTTGTCATATTGTGAAGCAGTCAGCGCGGTTAATCCAGCCCTTACATCAATTGTTCGCATTTACCGACAGCTTGAGTCCTGCGTCAACTGCTTCTACACTAGGCTCTTGACCGACACTCAAGGCGATGTAATGGATCTCGTACAATTAAAGATGTTTTGTGCTGTGGCGGAATGCGGTTCGATAGTGAAGGCAGCAGAAAAGTTACATCGTGTGCCCTCCAACCTCACTACGCGTCTTAAACAGCTTGAGGAAGAAGTCGGCAACGCGCTGTTCATTCGTGAAAAACAGCGGTTACGGCTATCGCCGATCGGCCATGACTTTTTACATTATGCACGTAAAATCCTGCAACTGAGCGAAGAAGCTTTACAGCTCTCCCGATCTGCTCAGCCCTGCGGCACCTTAACGCTCGGGAGCCTTGAGAGTGTTGCGGCAACCCGCTTACCCGCATTACTCTCTGCTTATCATCAACGCTACCCCGCCGTGCAACTCTCTTTAGTGACGGGGACTTCTGGCGAGATCCTTGATGGGGTGGTTAAAGGAGAATTGGCGGTAGCCTTAACCGATCAGCCTTCGCCACGCCCCGATGTGATCTGTGGTCATCATTATCGCGATCGCTTAGTGTTGATCACGAGTCCGTCCCACTCGCCGGTCACTGTCGCACAGGATGTGATAGGAGAGACTTTTTTTGCCTTTCGCAGTAGCTGTTCTTATCGTCATCGCTTAGAACATTGGTTCGCGCAAGCGGGCGTGACACCGGGCCCCATTATGGAAATACAGTCTTATCATGCCATGTTAGCTTGCGTGGCTGGAGGGGCGGGTCTTGCGGTGATCCCACACTCATTATTGAGTAAACTTACCGACCATGCGCGAGTCGCCGTTCATCAGCTACCTGACAATATCAGCCACCTGCATACAGGGTTGATTTGGCGTCATGAAGGGGAGTCACCCAATGTGAGGGCATTAAGCACATTGATGGCGGAAATCTATCCAGACTAAGGCCAGGGGCATTGCGCGCCCTGGCCCCTGACATTAGCTGTCGACGCGTTTCCCTGCTTTAAAGCGTGGGAAGTGCATCTCTTGATAACGAATGATATGGCCGCCACGAACCATGCGGTAACCCAGCCAAATCAATAAGAACAGCGGGATACCGATATACGTCGCTGCCACGCCGTACCAATCAATTTTATCCGCTAGGAAGGCCTGATAGTTCTGGCCAAGGGTAATAATCAGACACAGACCGAATGCAAACATCGGGCCTAGCGGGAAAAAGCCAGAGCGATAGGGTAAATCGTTCAGATCATGGCCTTGGGCGATATAGCCCTTACGGAAGCGATAATGGCTGATGGCAATACCCAACCACGCGATAAACCCGGTCATCCCCGAGGTATTCAGTAACCATAAATAAACAGTTTGGTTACCAAACCGTGAAGAGAGGAAACAGAGTCCGGCAATAACAGTCGTCACAATTAAGGCATTACGCGGCACGCCATTTTTGGTTAATACCGCAAAGATCCTTGGGGCTTTACCCTCGGTCGCCAAAGTATAGAGCATACGTGTCGAGGCATACATACCAGAGTTACCCGCCGATAAGACGGCGGTTAAAATCACCGCATTCATCACTGCCGCGGCGGATAACAGTCCCGCATTTTGGAACACCAAGGTGAAGGGACTGACACTAATATCGCCTACATCGTTACGCAGTAAACGCGGGTCGGTATAAGGTAAAATCAGACTGATGACGAGAATGGCGAAGACATAAAATAGCAAGATACGCCAGAACACTTGACGCACGGCCCGTGGAATATTTTTTTCTGGTTCTTCTGACTCTCCAGCAGCAATACCGATAAGCTCAGTACCCTGGAATGAGAACCCGACAATCATGGCAACGCCAATCATGGCGGGGAACCCTCCTACAAAGGGCGCATCACCTATCTGCCAGTTTTTGATACCGGCATGCTCAGCCCCGTGTAAGATCCCAATAATCATCAACACCCCTACCGCGATAAAGATCACGACGGTGACGACTTTGATCAGTGAGAACCAATATTCCGCTTCCCCGAAGCCTTTCACCGAGATAACGTTCAACAGGAAGATAACCGCGAGGAACGACGCGCTCCAGATCCACCCCGGCACATCGGGAAACCAATAGCCCATCACTAGCTGTGCGGCCACCAGATCGACAGCTATAGTTACCGCCCAGTTGTACCAATAGTTCCAACCAAGGGCAAAACCAAAGCCTTCATCGACATATTGCGAACCATAGGTGGAGAAAGACCCCGATACCGGCATATAGGCTGCCAGCTCACCTAAGCTGGTCATCAAGAAGTAAACCATCAAACCAATTACTGCATACGACAATAATGCGCCACCGGGTCCGGCTTGAGAAATACTGGCGCCTGACGCGACGAATAATCCGGTACCAATCGAACCGCCAATCGCAATCATTGTCAGGTGACGGGCTTTTAGCGAGCGTTTTAAGCCCGACACGCCCGTTTGAGAAGAACTCGAATTCATAGGATAAAACTCACCTGGCTAAAATTGTGCGCGATTGTAACAAGAGCAGTGCAGCGGTGTTGCACTATCTTCATTGTTATAAGTTACCTTCATAATAATACGGCGATCATTAGCCGTCCCTACTCAACCTCTTGATGACAATAGGTTAGGAAACGCTCTATCGCCCGTGACCGCTGCTTTTGTTGATGTTGGATTAAATGAAGGGTGCGCGTCATGGTAGGAAGCGGCGCATGAACTTCGCGTAGCAAACCACTGTCCAGCAGGTCGGCGATCACATGGCGTGAGAGGCAGCTCAGCCCCATACCGTAACGTACCGCATGTTTGATCGCTTCAGAGTTACCTAACTCCAGGGTGACATGGTAATGGCTCAGTTTACTGAGTAGTAGGTGGTCGACCAGTTCACGGGTGCCCGATCCTTGCTCACGCAAAATCCAAGGTGCGTTGGCTAAGGTCTCAAGAGTCACTGGCTGCTTAAAGATTTCCGCACCCGGTGCGGCGAAAATGACCAGTTCGTCTTGCAACCATGGCTGGCTGACGATATCGTGCTGATGGCATGGCCCTTCAATTAAACCGATATCGGCGTTGAAGTGAGAGACGGCATCAATCACTTCTTGGCTATTCCCCACAGTAAGCTCTAAGCGCGCATCCGGTAAATCCCGACGATAATCAGCAATAATCGCGGGTAACAGATAATTACCGATGGTGCTGCTCGCGGCCAGGGAGAGTGCGCCATGCCCCTGTTTAAATAACAGTTCAATATCGTTAGCATGATCTAACAATGCCATTGCCCGGGGATAGAGTAGCCTGCCATGTTCATTGATGATTAAACGCTTACCGGCGCGGTCAAATAATTGCACACCAAGTTGGCCCTCTAAATCGGTCAGCGAGGCACTTACTGCTGATTGGGACAGCGCAAGAACTTGCGCAGCATGGGTAGTGGAACCACTCTTAAGAACTTCAGTGAATACAGCAAGTTGTCGTAGCGTAATATGCATACGGTAAGTCCCTGACCTTTGCGCTTAAGATAAGCCTTTACAGAATCATTTAAAGTAAACAGTTTACCAGTTTTGCCGATTAATAATAGAATCATCAACGAATTTATGATTTATGCAACAACCACTCGACGCTTAAGGTCAGGGACAAACAATGAAATATATTGGAGCGCATGTCAGTGCTGCAGGCGGTGTATTCAATGCGGTGACGCGGGCACATGAAATTGGCGCAACCGCTTTTGCGCTGTTCACTAAGAACCAGCGTCAGTGGAAGGCCCCACCGCTGCCGCAATCGACTATTGACTTATTCCGTCAGGCTTGCAGCGACTATGGCTATGGGCCACAACAGATTTTGCCGCACGATAGTTACTTAATTAATCTTGGCCATCCTGTGGCTGAGGCGTTGCAGAAATCTCGCGATGCTTTTATTGATGAGTTGCAACGTGCAGCCGCTTTAGGTATCGCCCTACTCAATTTTCATCCTGGCAGCCATCTACAGCAGATGTCGACCAGCGATTGTCTTAAACGTATTGCCGAGTCGATTAATATTGCGTTAGATAAGACTTCTGGGGTGACTGCGGTTATCGAGAATACCGCGGGGCAAGGTAGCAATCTTGGCTTTGAGTTCGAACATCTGGCGGAGATTATTCACCATGTCGAAGATAAATCACGGGTCGGTGTCTGTATCGATACCTGCCATGCCTTCGCGGCAGGCTACGACCTGCGCACCGTCGAGCAGTGCGAACAGACCTTTACCGCGTTCGAACGCATCGTCGGCTTTCAATACCTGCGAGGAATGCATTTGAATGATGCTAAAAGCCAATTCAATAGCCGCGTCGACCGCCACGATAGCCTAGGCGAAGGCAATATTGGCCACACTCCCTTTAAATGGTTAATGCAAGATCCGCGTTTTGATCATATTCCACTTATTCTAGAAACGATCAATCCGGATATTTGGGCAGAAGAGATCGCCTGGCTAAAAGCCCAACAGTAATCTGTTGGATCTCACTCAATAAAAAAGGCCGTTACCTATCAGTAACGGCCTTTTTCGTAACGCCTTCGTCTTTATGCTGTGATTGGCTCAGGACGTTTAATGATCGCGTAAGCAATACCCGCTACGATGGCACCGGCTAAAATTGCGCCAATGTACCCTAATACCGGAGTAATCGCACCTGGGATTAAGAAAACAAAAATACCGCCATGAGGTGCCATCAGTTTAGAACCGATTGCCATCGCGATAGCGCCGGTCAGTGCCCCCCCCACGATACAACAGGGTAGTACACGTAGCGGATCACGTGCGGCGAACGGAATCGCCCCTTCTGTGATGTAACATAATCCGAGTACTAAGGCAGCTTTCCCCCCTTCTTGTTGCGCTTTAGCAAACTTGCGACGAGCGATTAGGGTCGCTAAGCCCATTGCGAGAGGAGGAACCATACCTGCCGCCATAATGGCAGCCATTGGGCCGTAAGTGGACGAACTTAATAGGCCGACACCAAACGCGTAAGCCACTTTATTTATCGGGCCGCCCATATCACTACATTGCATCGCCCCCAGTACCGCACCTAATAGGACCGCGTTCGCTGTCCCCATGGTCCCTAACCAATGGGTTAATGACTCCATGATAAAGGCAACAGGCTTACCGACCACATAAATCATTAACAGGCCAGTCACTAAACTTGCTACCAACGGTATGATTAAGATAGGTTTTAGCGCTTCCATACTTTGCGGAAGCTTCAACTTACCGCTAATCAGTTTCGCGGTGTAGCCCGCGATAAATCCAGCAATGATCCCCCCTAGGAAACCCGCGCTTAGCGTAGACGCCAGCATGCCTCCAATTAACCCTGGGGTTAAGCCTGGGCGGTCAGCGATTGAGAAGGCAATGTAGCCTGCCAACACCGGGACCATTAGAGCAAACGCGGTGGACCCACCAATTTGCATTAATGCAGCCGCTAAAGTGCCCTGCTCCTTGAAGGCATTGATCCCGAAGGCGAAAGACAGTGCGATACAGAGTCCGCCAGCGACCACCATAGGTAACATGAACGATACCCCGGTGAGCAGGTGGCGATAGGCTCCTGATTTTTCTTTTTTATCCCCCGCATTGCCTGATGCAGCCTGCGCCGAGCTGTTCGCAGATTGATAAGGCTTAGCCTCGTTCAGCGCTTTATCGAACTCTTGCGCGGTTTTTTTCAGGGCAAGGCCAGTTGATGTCCGATACATCGGCTTTCCGGCAAACTTCGCCAAATCAACTTCAATATCGGCGGCAATAAACACAATATCAGCATCAGCCACTTCTTCTGGGGTGATCGGATTGCCGGCACCGACGGAGCCACGCGTTTCTACCCGAACGGGCCAACCGCGCTTTTTCGCTTCCGCTTCTATCGCTTCCGCCGCCATAAAGGTATGTGCCACGCCAGTTGGACAGGCGGTCACGGCAACAATTTTCTTCACTGTCGATGCAGAAACTGATGAGGAGGTCGTCGCAACAGCAGGCGCTTGCCAAGGGGTAGCCTGGGCTAGCGCTTGGCCAATCGCGGTTTTCGCGTCAGTTAAGAGTGCTTGGCTCTCGACTGTGGCAACCTTTTTTCCAGCTAAGTGAGAAGCGACCGCTGCAGCATCCCCTGCGACGATAACGGTATCTGCCTCAGCTACCGGAGTCAGCGAGTAGTCGGACTGTTCACTGATAGCCTTTTCAAAGGCTTGCTTAACTAACTGTGCCGACGCTAGGCCCAACGATGCATCGGTGATTAATGCTATTTTCATCTTTACTTTCCTCTACTGCTGTTCGGTAACGGAGTGTAATTCGACGCGAGCCATCATTGCCGCAAGGGCTGAGCGATCCGTAATGCCAACGTTGCTTTGACTGACTGCCAGTGCCGCAACTGCTGTCGCTAATCTTAACGTGTGTTCGCTCGTTTCACCCATGAGTAAGCCGTAAATCAGTCCGCCTACCATGGAGTCACCCGCCCCCACCGTACTGACAATTTCACACGCCGGCGGTTTCGCCAACCATGTCCCCAAGGCGTTAACCCATAACGCCCCTTCCGCACCTAAGGAGATCACCACATGGCTAATACCTTGCTCACGCAGTTGGTGTGCCGCGGCGATGATATCGCTTAGTTCAGGGAGTGCCCGACCCGCCCATATTTCTAATTCCCGACGATTGGGTTTGACCAACCATGGGCCTGCCAGCAACCCGGCATCAAGCGCCGCTCGACTACTATCGAAGACTACACACGGGCATTGCTGACGAAGCGCTTTCATCCAATCAGTGAATTCATCCAGATCGATGCCCGGTGGTAAGCTTCCGCTGACACAGACCATATCGAAATCGCCAAGCCAACTGAGCGAATCTTGTTTAAAATGCTGCCAATTTGCTTCGCTGACGTTGAAGCCTGAAAAGTTGAGATCGGTGACGTAGCCACCTTTTTCAGTCACTTTAATATTAATTCGCGTTCGGCCATCAATGACCTGAAAACGATTAGGTAACCCCAGCTCAGTAAAGAGTTGCTCGAAACCTTCTTGGTTCTCACGTCCCAGCAGTCCCCCAACAGTGACATCCACCCCGAGATTTTTTAAAACTTTAGCAACGTTGATCCCTTTCCCTGCAGCATGCAGTCCAGTGGTCTCAACCAAATTGACCTCACCTCGCTCGATCTCTGGCGTGAAGCCAACCAGATCGTAGGCAGGGTTTAAGGTGATGGTGGCGACACGGCGGCTCATTCAGCACCCTCCCCCAATCCACTGGCGATGGCCTCGCCTATCGCTTTCATCGCTTCAGCAGCTTGTGGGCCACTGGTCGTAAAACGTAAGCGATGGCCTCTCTTCACCCCTAAGGCCACGACTTTCATTAAACTACGACCATTTGCTGGCTTGCCGCTACCATCAAGATTGATGACGCTGACATCACAGTCGAACTGTTTAATTACCGTAACCAGTGCAGTACCTGGGCGCGCGTGCAGGCCATGTTCATTCTTAATCACAAACTCTTCGGTGACCGTATCATCACCCAGGCTCACTTCGCTGGTTAACAGGGCCAGCACACCGGCTACATCAGCACTCAATAACGCAGAAGCTTGGTTATTATTGATCAAGTGAGTCAGGTAATTAACGACGGTAAGTGGCTGCGCATCTGCCGTTGAACAGGTAATTAACAGCGAGACAGCCTCACCGGACTCCAGAGTTACCGGAGCAGAAGGCCGACTGACCGCAACAGCGCTGAAGAGGTTCCCCTCGGCACAATCTTGTAGCCATACGCCTTGTCCTACATGCAATGGTTTCTGTACTAAGGTATTGGCAACAAATTGTGGCGAAACTGCGTGGATAGACTGTAATCGCCCAGCATTCAATGCTTGCAAGGTGATGAGATCCGCCGTGTTGACATCCAAAGAGATTAAGGACGTGTCAAACCGAAATTCCGCTGGCTGCTTTTCACCCATTAATATGGCACGCAGATCGTCGCCGGAAGCCGTTTTAATCGTCTCAGCAATGCTGTCATCGCTTAACACGTGAGTTAGCTGACGAAGTAAGGCGAGGTGCTCATCGGATTTGGCGGCAATACCAATGACGACATAAGCCGTTTGATCAGCCCCCCATTCGATACCCTGCGGGAATTGGAAAACCTGTACACCCGTGTTGAGGACTAAATCGCGAGTATCCGTGGTACCGTGGGGGATGGCAATGCCGTTACCCAGATAGGTGGAGGTCTGTTGCTCACGTGCTAACATTCCACTCACATAGCCCTCACCCACGTTGCCAGCATTGGCCAGTGCCGCCGCAACTTGACGAATCGCATCTTCTTTATTGGTGGCTGAGGCGCCAGTATGAATCGCCTGAACTTCGAGCTGGAACATAATTTTCCTCACAGTGATTGAATCGTTTCAGCAACTAAATTAGCGCATTTTATATCAAAAAATTAAATTAATAGTTTTGAATTAACGCACAATTTTAAAATTTAAATCAGTGTTTACCGAATTTACTTTATAAGACTAGTGTGGCGCTGTCGCCGCATCAAGCTCGAGCAGATAGATCATTGCTTCTTGGCGAGAATTTGCACACATATCAAGATGAGGTTGCAACCCTCGACATACGGCTGGACGAAGAGGAGAAGTAAAGATTTTACAGAGATTATTATCGTCTAATTGCACACAGCGAACGCCGGCGGGCTTGCCCTCAGGCATACCTGGAATCGGCGAAGAAATTGAGGGCGCGATACAGCAGGCACCACAGTAGCTACGGCATTCCATAGACGCTCTTTAGTTAAATATAGTGAATGGCTGAGAGTATCTGGATGTCGTCATTATTATGCAACATAAATTTCAGCTCAATGAATATGAAAAATTTAGCTAAAGATGCCTAGTGAACCACTATTTTGCTTGTATGCAATGACAGTGGCGAGTATTTTCCACGCATTATTAAAATAATCTTATTTTGAGGTCTTCAATGCCTAAAGCAAATGAAATTAAACGCGGTATGGCAGTAAGTTGGAACGGTAAATTACTTTTAGTCAAAGATATCGATGTGCAGAGTCCTAGTGCGCGAGGTGCCGCGACACTCTATAAGATGCGCTTTACCGATATTCGTAGCGGATTGAAAGTCGAAGAGCGTTTTAAAGGCGACGATATTATCGACAGTATCCAGCTAAATCGCCACGCGGTGAGTTTTTCATATACCGATGGTAATGAATATGTATTCATGGATGATGAAGACTATACCCCCTATAGCTTTAATCGTGAGCAAATAGAAGAAGAGCTACTCTTCATTCCTGAAGCTGGCCTGCCTGGTATGCAAGTGTTACTGATGGACGACCACGTTTTAGCGTTAGAGCTGCCTCAAACCGTCGATTTGGTCATTGTGGACACGGTACCCGGCATTAAAGGCGCTTCCGCTAGCGCCCGGACGAAAGCGGCAGCGCTCTCCACCGGGTTAACCGTTCAAGTGCCTGAGTATTTGAGTAATGGCGACAAAATTCGTGTTCATATCCCCGAACGTCGTTATATGAGTCGAGCCGATTAATCCTTAAAGGGAGATGACTATGCGTCAGTCTATTTTTCCAGCGATAATCATTTTAAATCTACTCGGGTTTTGCCTCTTCTTTTCGTGGTATCTTCCGGCTAATCATGGTTTTTGGTTTTCACTGGATAAATCAATTTTCTATATTTTTAACCATGAAATGGTCAAATCGCACGCCTTTGCCGTATTTGTGGCCATCACCAACTATCGTGGATTTGATATTGTGTCATTTCTGGCGATGGCGGCGTACTTCTATTCCTTTTGGCGACAAAAAGATCATAAAGGTCGGATGTGGATGTTAGCCCTTGGTTTCACCATGCTGATTACGGCGGTGGTGCTGAATCAACTCGGTCACCTTATTCCCGTTAGCCATCGTAGCCCTTCTCTGTTCTTTACTGATGCACAACGTGCAGGGGTTCTTACAGGTATCCATACCAAAGATGGCTCGGCAGACAGTTTTCCCGGGGATCACGGGATGATGCTGATGATTTACGCCTGCTTCATGGGGCGTTACTTTGGTCGCAAGGCATTTATTGTCGGGCTAATTATTCTGGGCGTATTTGCATTACCCCGTATAATGGTGGGTGCTCACTGGTTTACCGATATTGCAGTAGGATCACTTTCAGTCGTATTAGTTGGGATGAGTTGGTGTTTATTAACGCCTCTTACCGATATTCTGATTAATAAGATCTATCGTAAATTGCCAGGTGTCCAATAATCCTACGACTTATTTCACCCTTTCCCGGGAGGCTTCTCTCCCGGATATTGCCAAAGAATTCCACTAGAAATAGGCTTATCAGACATTTTACTTATTAAGATCAAAAAAAATCTTAAAAACTCTCGCCAGTTAACATTTTCTACGCTAATCTCAAATAACGCTTAGCCCTTGTTATAAGGGGCTTCAGCTTAGAAGAGTGTCAAAGATAGTTACATCTAGATATAATTCATAAATTGTCTTCTTGATAATCTCTGATAATCTCTTAATCTGTTCATTGGCGAGCGACGTATTTGTCGTAAGGACATCGAAGGAAACTGCTTAATATGGTCAAATCTCAACCATTTGTGAGATACTTGTGGCGGGCTGTTCCAGCAATTGCCTTAGCAACGCTGCTAAGCGCATGTAGTAGCCACCCAACTACCACAGCGAATTTAGAGAAACGTGACGTTAACAACCGGAATGGTTTTTTACTTCAAGCTTCTCAGGATCAATTTGAAGAACTGGTTCATAATGTCGATATTAAATCGAAAATCATGAATCAATATGCAAGTTGGAAAGGTGTTCGTTACCGCATGGGCGGTGAGTCACGTCGCGGCATCGATTGTTCCGCTTTCGTACAGCGTACTTTCCGTGAACAGTTTGGTTTATCGCTGCCACGGTCTACCGCAGACCAACAAGATACCGGACGTTTCATTAATAAAAGTAAGCTTCGCCCCGGTGATTTAGTGCTGTTTCGGTCTGGTTCCACGGGACGTCACGTCGGTATTTATTTAGGTAATAACGATTTTGTTCATGCCTCAACAAGCAGTGGAGTCATGATTTCAAACCTTAATGACAATTATTGGAAAGCTCGCTATCGCGAGGCACGCCGAGTCCTCAGTAACTCGCACAGTTAATTTTCATAAGGTCTGACAAATGTTCGCCAAAAAAACGCTGTCCTTCGCAGCGTTTTTTTATTTCCGTTATCTAGACCAGTGGCTGCTGTAATTCTGGCGGCAAGTTAATACTCAGTATTTCTTCTTGCGTTAACTCACGATACTCACCGGGTGCTAAGTCCTCATCTAGCGCAATCTCGCCGACCCGTTCACGATGTAAGTCTTGTACATGGTTTCCGCATGCCGCGAACATTCTTTTGACTTGGTGATAACGTCCCTCACTTAGTGTGACTCTCGCCTGGTTATTATCCAAAATTTCCAGCTTGGCCGGCTTAGTCGGAGCAGACTCGCCTTGTAGCATGATGCCTTGTGCAAAACGCGTAATCAGCGCAGGATCTCCCGTCTCGGCTAAGGTCACTAAATACGTTTTCTCACAATGGTGGCGAGGCGAAGTAATACGGTGTGACCATTGCCCATCATCGGTTAATAGCACTAAACCGGTGGTATCAATATCGAGTCGCCCTGCCGCGTGTAATTTCCATGCCATAGGTTCTTCGATAAAATAGAGAATAGTGGGATGCTGCTCGTCTTCTGTCGCACACACATAGCCTACTGGCTTGTTCAGCATAAAATAACGCGGGCCATGCTGTTGGTGAAGCACGTTACCCTCATAGGCCACTTCATGTTCAGGTAAAACTTTGAAAGCCGCTTCACGTACCACCTCTCCATCGACTGTGACGTTGCGTGCTCGAATTTCACGGCCTGCAATGGCACGGCTAATTTCGAGTTGTTGGGAGATAAATTTATCGAGTCGCATGGATCTGTAAGCCTATTAAGGAGTTTATAGAGTGAGTTGTGCTAGTATACCTCGAAGCGACACCGACTGTCAGTGTGTAACCCTGCCTGTATTCGAGTTCATAACCGATGAGTTTTACCCTACGACCCTATCAACAAGAAGCCGTTGAGGCTGCCGTACAGTATTTTCGCCAAGCACAACGCCCCGCGGTGATTGTTTTACCCACCGGTGCAGGCAAAAGTTTAGTGATCGCCGAACTGGCGCGTATCGCTCGGGGACGAGTCCTAGTTTTAGCGCACGTTAAAGAGTTAGTCAGGCAAAACCACGCCAAATATCAGGCCTTAGGCCTAAACGCCGATATTTTCTCTGCAGGATTGGCGCAAAAAGAGAGCCAGAGTAAGGTTGTTTTCGGTAGCGTACAGTCGGTTGCCCGTCATCTCGACCAATTCGATGCGGCATTTTCCCTAGTCATCGTTGATGAGTGCCACCGGATTGGCGACAACGATCAAAGCCAATACCAACAAATATTGGACTATCTGACACACCGCAACCAGCAACTTCGCCTGCTCGGGTTGACCGCTACCCCTTTTCGGCTAGGAAAAGGATGGATCTACCACTTTCATTATCATGGGATGGTGCGCGGAACCGAGGATGCCTTATTTCATAAGTGTATTTATGAACTCCCGCTGCGTTATATGATTAAGCATGGCTATCTTGTTGAGCCAAAACGGTTAGATATGCCCATCTTACGTTATGACTTTTCGTCACTGGTGGCTAATCAACAAGGTCTCTTCCCTGAAAAAGCGTTGAATCTCAGTTTATCGCAACAAAAACGTGTTACGCCATCCATTGTTGCCGAGATAATTCAACATGCTGTTGGTTGTCGAGGCGTCATGATTTTTGCCGCCACGGTACGCCATGCGCAAGAGATCCTCAGTTACCTACCTGCCGAGAGCGCGTTGGTTTCCGGTATGACCCCTAGTGCCGAACGCGACGATATTTTACAGCGTTTTACGTCGCAACAAATTACCTACTTAGTGAATGTTGCGGTATTAACCACAGGGTTTGATGCCCCCCATGTCGATTTAATTGCTATCCTTAGACCGACTGAATCGGTCAGTCTTTATCAACAAATTATTGGTCGCGGGCTTCGCCTCTATCCCGGTAAAACAGCCTGCGCAATCCTCGATTATGCGGGGAATGATTACGACCTTTATCTGCCCGAAATTGGCAGTCCTCAGGGTGATAGCGAAAACCAGCCGGTACAGGTTTTTTGCCCACAGTGTCAGTTTGCCAATATTTTTTGGGGTAAGGCGCTCGGCGATGGCACGGTTATCGAGCACTTTGGCCGTCGTTGCCAAGGGATCATCGAGGTCGCAGGCCAGCCTCAACAATGTGATTTCCGCTTTCGCTTCAAATCCTGTCCACACTGTAATGCGGAGAATGATATTGCGGCAAAAGTCTGTCAACACTGTGACAGTGTGTTGGTCGATCCCGATGATATGTTAAAAGCCGCGCTTAAACTGCGCGATGCTACAGTACTACGCTGCTCAGGGATGATGCTACAGGCAGGACACGACGCTAAGGGTGAGTGGCTGCGTATTGCCTATATTGATGAGGACGGTGCCGAGGTACCTGAAACGTTCCGCTTACACTCCCCCGCACAGCGCCATGTCTTTGAACAGCAGTTCCTTCGTGTGCATAGTCGAGCGCCAGGCATCCCGTTAGCATGGCAGTCGGGGAGCGATATCGTTGCTCAACAGGCCCTCTTGCGGCATCCCGATTTTGTCGTGGCACATCGTCAAAAAACCTTTTGGAAAATTCGTCATAAAGTCTTCGATTACCAAGGGCGCTTTAGGCGTGCAGAGTCAGCCAGCTAGATTATTTGCCCTGTCCCCCTTTACCCGCTATAATGCCGCGCGCTTTATCCCAAATAAAGCGTCATTGAATAATCCTTCCGTTGCTGGGTCGCCTGTAGCGGAATTACTCTAAGAGAAAAATTATGTTCACTATCGAAGCACAAGTCCGTACAGAGCAGGGTAAGGGTGCGAGCCGCCGTCTGCGTTTAGCTAACAAATTCCCAGCCATCGTTTATGGCGGAAATGAAGCTGCAACATCTGTCGTTTTAGATCACGATTTCGTTAACAACCTGCAAACTAAGCCAGGATTCTACACTGACGTTCTGACTCTGGTTATCGACGGTAAAGAAACTAAAGTCAAAGTTCAGGCTGTTCAACGTCACCCCTTCAAGCCAAAACTACACCACATCGACTTCGTTCGCGCGTAATTGCAGAAGCCGAGATAAAAAACGCCGCATTCGCGGCGTTTTTTTTAGTGTTCTTTTAACCGACGTTGTAATTGGTCGCGCAGATTAGGGGGCGTCCCTTTAATCGTTAAGGTATCGGTTGTTGGATCCCAGAAAATACGCTCGTTAAGCAGTAACGCATCGAAATTCATCGTCAGCCCACCACCGCTTCCTGAAAACTTGGTTAATTGACGTAACGTTGAACGATCGGCAGGAAAACTCTCTTCAAATTCGTAGCCTTGCTGCTCCGTAAACCCCACAAAACTTTGCTCATTCACTTCCGGTAATTGATGTGACAGCTCTGTAATCGTGATCTCGTCGCCTGATTTTAATTGGTCGCTACAATATTGATGTACCTGTTGGCGGTACTCCTGACGAGACTGTTTATCAAGGCTGACCTCTTCACAGTAATCATCAACCGCCTGCAGTAAAGTTCTATTTTGCGCCTTAGCGTCTAAACCTTGGCTAGCGCCCAAGAAGTCCATAAAGAAATCGGCCACTTTACGCCCCACTCGGCCACGTAAAAAGGTGAGATAACGTGTGGAGTCGGGTTGAGTTTCCCATTCGGTTAAATCGATCCGAGCCACGATATCAGCATGGTTAATATCGAGATAATGAGTAGTACTGATTTCCAACGCCTCATTAACGCGCATGCTAGATTGACTGTTCAGGACAGAAATCAATAAATATTCGACCGCTAGATAACGGTACTGAGCAAAGAGAACAATCCCGCCTTCGGCAAAAGGATACTTGGCTAATTCATCCCGTAAGCGGCCGGTCGCCGCACGGGTAAAGGCGAGGAAATCTTGTTGGCCACCGCGACACTCACGTAGCGTATCGCGCAACTCGCTCTCTTCGTTAAATAAGCCATAAGCTTTATTCTTCGCACTATAGACGCGGTGTAACTCTTCCAACATCACTTCAACTTCGTGAGTTGGCGACAATAATGAATCACGAAGAATAAGCGATAGCTCGTCCTCATCACGCTTAATTAGCTGATGAACCACAATCTGGTCAATATCCAGACTCATAGATAACTCCCTTAACGAATGATGCACTATTGAATCACGCAGGTCTCATACTGACAATGGGATTTGCCAAGCTTAAGGAGGTAATTTCGACCATCAGCGTTCAGCGAACCGATAAACAGACACAGTTTTCAGCATTTACTGAGTAATCCCTGATGAAAAATTGCAGATATGAGCCCTGTTTTACAGTAGACTAGCTACTTTTTACAATGATAATAGTTGATACTATGCCACAGTTATCTCGTTATAGTGATTCGCGCGTCGAGAAGCTTCTCGACGAACTTTCTAAAGTCCTTGAAATGGATAAGGCCCCGACCGACCTCTCCTTAATGGTGCTCGGTAATATGGTGACGAATTTAATTAATTCCAGTGTTTCACCCGCTCAGCGCCATGCGTTGGCTCGCTCCTTCGCTGCGGCTCTCGAAGCCTCAGTCAGCGAAGATTCGGCTCACTAATCACTGAAACGACGTCTATGGCCAATCACCCACCACAGTATCGCGAAAAAGTTTCCAGCATGATCAGCTGGGGACACTGGTTTACCCTATTTAATATTTTATTGGCCTTGGTGCTTGGTAGTCGCTATTTACTGATTAACGATTGGCCAGCGTCGCTCGCTGGCCGTATTTATGCTTACTGTAGTTGGTTAGGTCACTTTAGCTTTATCGTCTTCGCGCTATACCTGCTAACACTCTTCCCGATAACCTTCTTCATTCGATCGCAACGACTGTTACGCGTCATTGCCTCGATCATTGCCACCTGTGGATTAACACTGCTATTAATTGATGGTGCCGTGTTCCAGCGTTTCCATCTGCACTTAAATCCTATCGTTTGGCAATTGGTGGTCAATCCTGAACAGAGTGAACTGACCCGTGATTGGCAATTGATGTTTATTGCCGCCCCGATTATTTTCTTAGCCGAGTTATTGTTTGCAACCTGGAGCTGGCAGAAGCTCCGTAGCCTTAATCGGCACCATTATGCGCGACCTTTTGTCGTACTCTTTATCGCAACCTTTTTTGCCAGCCATATTATGTATATCTGGGCAGATGCACACTTTTATCGCCCGATCACCATGCAAAAAAGTAATCTTCCGCTCTCTTATCCGATGACTGCCCGACGTTTCCTTGAGAAACACGGCCTACTCGACTCAGAAGATTATCAACGTCGTCTGATTCAACAGGGTGAACCTGATGCCTTATCCCTTGCGTATCCTTTGAGCGACATCACTGTCGCCCCCAAAGCCTCCGGTTATAACTTATTGGTCATCACTATCGATAACTTAAGTAGTGAAGACCTGAGTGAGGCTTACCCTGCGCTGGGAACTTTTGCACAGCAAAATATAAACTTCATTCAACATTACAGTTCTGGACCGAGTAGCGAGAATGGCTTATTCGGACTCTTTTATGGGATCTCCTCAACCTATTTAGAAGGGGTGCTCGCCTCAAGAACGCCGTCTAGCTTGCTCACAACACTCGCCAATCGACACTACCAATTTGGATTATTTGCAACGGATGGCTTTAAGCAACCTTTCTATCGCCAAGCACTGTTAACTGACTACACTATTCCGTTACAGCATCGTCAATCCGATAGCCAAACCGTTGAGCAATGGCAAAATTGGTATAGCCAACAACAAAGCTCGACGCAGCCTTGGTTCTCGTGGGTATCACTCCAAGGGGCCACGAAGAGTAATGCCATTGAGGGGCAACGTAGACAAACGTATCAGCAAAGTTCTGCAACGACTGATAAACAACTTGCCGCCATTCTTGATGAACTTGAACAGTCACAGGCGTTGAAAAATACCGTGGTAGTGATCACTGGTGCGCATGGCTTATCGCTGACTTCTGGCTCCGCTTCGGACAGTCGCCGCAACGTGCTGCACGTCCCTCTGGTCATCCATTGGCCAAATACCCCTGCACAGTCGATTAATTATCTTACTGACCATCAAGATATTATGGCGACCATTATGCAGCGTCTTTTAAATGTCACGACCCCAAGTTATGACTACACTCAAGGCCGCGACTTATTTACCGCTCAAGGGCGCAACAATTGGGTCACCAGTAGTGAAGGTAATCATCTTATCATTACAACGCCGACACGTTCTATTGTGCTGAATACCAATGGTCATTACAGCAGTTATGATGCGAAAGGCCGCAGAATACATGATGATACCCCTGAGTTAGGATTACTCCTGCAAGTATTAACCGAAGAGAAGCGTTTTATCGCAAATTGATTATTAATAAGCCAGTTAGATCAGTGATATATTGATTTTATATGAAACTGCGGTACTATGATTTGTAGTCGTCGGCACGTAGCGCAGCCTGGTAGCGCACTGTCATGGGGTGTCAGGGGTCGGAGGTTCAAATCCTCTCGTGCCGACCAAATCATCATTCTGTTAGTATCGGTTACTGATGGAAACCCCACAAGAACCCGCATTCTCACTGAGTCTGCGGGTTTTTTGTTGCCTGTAGTATTCGGTTATCACCATTTACAGACGGATTTTTTAGGACTAGATTAAGGACTAGATTTCGCATAGTCCTAAAAGAGCTAGTCCTACGATGCCAAGAAAGACCGTACCACTCACCGCTACGCAGGTGAAGAACGCCAAAACCACGGACAAGGAGCTATCTCTACTTGATGGAGGTGGCCTAGTCCTACTGGTCAAACCGTCCGGCGTGAAAACGTGGCAGTTGCGCTATTACAGGCCAGCCAATAACAAACGCACCACAATGACAATCGGTAACTACCCTTCCTTTTCTCTATTGGATGCAAGAGCCGCCAGAGATGAAGCGCGAGCCATGCTAGATAAAGGTATTGACCCGCAGGCCTACCGAACACAGCAGGAAGAAGCCGAGAAGCTCAGGACAGGTAACACATTTAAAAACGTTGCCGCTGATTGGTACGAATTGAAGAAGTCACAGAACCTAGCACCCAACACGATTAAGGATATATGGCGGTCATTAGAAAAATATATCTTCCCTGATATTGGCGACCGTCCAGTAACAGAACTCACCGCACGAATATTCGTCAATGTGTTGGAGCCGATTAGAGCAAGGGGAAATCTGGAAACCTTGAAACGTGTCTTGCAGCGCGTGAATGAGGTTATGGACTATGCCGCCAATAGTGGACTCATTGAAGTTAATACCGCCGCCAATGTGCGCAAGGCTTTCCCCGTTCCAACTAAAAAGCCAATGCCAGCTATCACACCGGATAGGCTGCCCGAACTTATGCGAGCGTTATCAATCGCCAGCATTGAGCGACAAACACGTTTATTAATCGAGTGGCAGCTAATTACAGTGACCCGCCCCGCCGAAGCATCGTCTGCCCGATGGGATGAAATCGACCTAGTAGATCAAACGTGGACGATACCCGCCGGACGTATGAAGATGCGCCGTGACCATATCATCCCACTTCCACCTCAAGCGGTAGCAATCCTTGAGGAAATGAAACCTATTAGTAAGCACCGTGACTATATTTTTCCAAGTATGAAAGACCCAAAACTACCGATGAATAGCCAGACTGCAAACGCAGCCATTAAGCGTATGGGCTTTCGCGGTGTATTGGTGGCTCACGGATTCAGGGCAATATTTAGTACCGCTGCAAATAGCGCAGGATTCGACTCAGACGTTATAGAGGCTGCCCTATCGCACACCGATAAAAACGAAGTGCGCCGCGCCTATAACCGAAGCAACTACCTTGAGAGAAGAAAGGTATTGATGTGCTGGTGGGCTGATACGTTGGAAGCAGCGGCAACAGGTTCAACTTTAGCCAATGGCGTAATTGGTATAAGAAGCAAACTAGCTGGATAAATCAACAGTAAAACTATAAAACCGAAATAATCCGAAGTATAATAATCCGAGGTTATTAGTAAAAAATAAACCGTGTCTAGGCTGATCCCCGAAAATCCGTGCACCTCTACGGGCTGGCATGGTTCCTACACAAAGAGGGCGCGAGGTGGCGATGATTGATATTCGAGAAGAGCTTGAGGAAGCCAATAAAGACTTTATCAATATTCATGACTTTATTGTAAAGGTCAGATCTCAGGTGGCAGGTGATTTGAGGCTAATTTGCAGGTGGATATTAAGCAAAATTGCCGCAGCAGATGGAAATCTACCCGTTAGCGTTTATAAAGTTGATTTTTTCTATAGAATGGAAACTCATTTCAATTCATATGAAGATGATCTTTCTTTCTTGGAATTGAACTTAAAAGAAGTAATAAGTAGAGAAAAACTTCCGGTTGAGCATATATCAGGGCTGGATGATGGGCTTTGGGTTGATGATAATTTTTTTGACTTCGGATTTAGTATAACCGAATTAAAACCAGTATTTCCTAATATCAATCTGGATAAAGGCAAGATTAAGACGTCAGGATGGGGAGAATATGCGCCACCTTCCCCTAGTGCCAGTACAAATGCTGTTATAGACACGCCAATAGAACACAGTCCAGCTATTGAGTGGGGAAAGAGGTTTGCAGGAAGAGCCGCTGCGCTAGATATTATCGGAGCTATTTCAAAGATACTTGTAGAAAAGTCAGGAAATAAGTATCTGCACGGTGAAAATGTTAGCGCGAACGCGATAGCAGATAGCGTTGTAGAAATGATGGACACCATAAACAAAAACAAATCAACGGAAAATTATAGGAAGTTAATTGGCGAGGCATTAAAGATAAGCGGGCTATCTACAGAAGAATAAGACACTTCCCTACTTGATGGGCGCAGATGGACAGTGCGCCTACCAAATAATGCCAACACTCCGCGATACCCACCCCAAACATTACCAACTTATCAGGCCAGTTAATTAAAACCTTACCAACTATACGAACATCCCCGCACAAAACCTTACCAACTATTAGAAATCGGCTTAACACTTACCCTAGAAACATTACCAACTGCCGAATTCATACCTACTTTAGCCATACCAACAATTTAGCCTTTCATACCAGCAACTTACATAGCCCTATGATTTAATATTTCGGTATTCAACAGTTAATAACTTATTCAGAGAGTTAATAATGAAAAACACCGAACGAGCTATTTTACTCAAGTCAGAAGTTAAAAAGGTACTACGCATTAAGTCAGACAGCGCATTTCAGGAAATGGTTAATACTGGCGAGTTTCCCCGCGGCTTTCGCATTGGTTTACGCCGCTTAGGTTGGTTCGCTGATGAAGTGGATGCGTGGATTGATGCCCGTATCGCCGAGCGTAATACCGTGGGAGCTAACTAATTATGGACATAAAAAAAGCCACCTTGTCACAGATGGCTCATTCAGATATTCGCGCAGACAATTCTACAGTTCCCGCCGCGATTATCAAGCCAGCTTTGAAAGTAGAAGCGTCATGCAGTGTGATTCTTCACAACCCGCAAGGACTAACCGCACTCGACACAAACGCAAGTTCAGTTTCCGATTTTGACCAAAACGGAACAGGCGCAAAGTTTTACACTACCTGCCTGCATAGCGATATATCGAAACTACGGAACCAGTACCGACTCGATATTGTGGGCGAGAGTGAGAAATACACCTCGCGTCATGGCTACTCTACGCACTTCACACGCTACCGACTCGCAGACCGTAGCGCAGCAGAACGAGCGTTAAAGCTCATTAATATCTGGCGTTCACAGCGCGAAGAGGAAGCAATCACCGAAGCCGAGGCACAGCGTTTAATTAACCAATACCCAGAGAAAGCAGCAGCTAACTAACCGGAGATCCCCAAAATGAAAAAAAGCGAATTAAGTTTCGAGGTATCCCCACGCCCTGAGTATGTTGCTGGGGGATTTAAACCTGAAACCAATAAAGAGCTTCAAAGTGTATTTAGCGACATGATACCTGTTATTTCCGGTCAAATCGGTGGGCTTGATTCCAATATTGTGAGCGCAAAGGCACTTCATAAAACTTTAGGTGTAGGACGTGACTTTACCAACTGGATTAAAGGACGCATTGATGAATATGAATTTACTCATGGAGTAGATTACGTTCTTTTTGATTCGCCCGTTTTGGCGAACCAAAGTACAAATATTAATCACGACAATGCCGGATGGGTTACAAAGCGCGGAGGTGATCGGCGCAGCAAAGACTATGGCCTAACAATCAACATGGCTAAAGAACTGGCAATGGTTGAGCGCACCGAGCAAGGCCGAGCCGTCCGCAAATACTTTATCCAATGTGAAGAAGCATTATCACGCACCGCGCCAGCTATCGCGGCTAACTATCGCCAACACTTGAAGGCCAGAATCAAAGCCGCAAGCAACTTTAAACCGATGTGTGAAGCCCTGGACCTATCACGCGCAGAGCATGGTAAAGCAACCCTACCCCGTCATTACAGCAATGAAAGCAACATGATTACCCGCATTGCCTTGGGTGGTCTGACAGCTAATCAATGGGCTTTGGCGAACGGACACCCGAAAGAGAAAGCGCGTGATTATATGACCACTGACCAGCTTGAACACTTGGCCTATCTAGAAAGCACCAATATCACGCTCATTGATATGGGGATGGATTACTACGGACGCAAAGCAGAGTTATCACGCCTTTCTCAACGCTGGTTATCCAAACGCCTAGGGGTATCTCATGGATAAGAAGAAACGCCGCTTTAAGGACTCACACGGGCGCATTGTCACGCCTTTGGGTATGAGTGGAGATTGTGTTGTATTCATGCGTGAAGGTTATCCGCACCCATGCCAGCAACCTTTAGAACGATTTAAAGCCGATTATGTGGAGGTGAAAGATGATGTTTAATCTACCTGATGGCACTGCCATTAATGAGCCTGACGTAAACGGCTTGCCTTTGTCGTTCGTGGACAAGTGGAAGGAGTACCCAACTAAGCGCACGTTTGCAGTTTCAGTGAGTAAAGAGGTTCGCCGAGCGTACTACGCTAATGACGCACAATTCAGTAATGCGATGAAGGAGGCTGGTTATATTCCAGTTCGCACTCGCAAGATTACTGGCAAAAAGGATAGCTTCTGGATTTACCGAGTGACAGGTAATGATAAGGGTGTGTGTCCAGAAGAACCCTCTTGCGATAAGGCTTGTAGCCCTATCGTCCAGCTATCGAATAAAGAAATGAAAGGGTTTAAACGCCTTGCTGTCGATAGTAAATGGCTCTTTGTTTACGCTGACCATGTTCGATTCTTAACGAAGAAACGTCACCGTGTTGATGGGGTTCGTGTTCAAGGCTACACCGCTGGCAGCTTGAAAGTGGAGGTGCTGGCATGATGCCGAATAACTCAGCCGCCCAGAGTAAATCCCATTCACTGGTTGGCCTGTTAACGAATGTTAACGTTCTAAGCAGTCAAATCCTAAGTAATCCTAAGATTTTAACGGGCGAAAACTTAGTAAAACTTAGTGTTTCATCGACTCCAATTTTTACAAATCTTGGTGCGGTTGAGCTTTTAAGTACTGACCAGGACGCGACAAATATAGACGTTTCAAGTCGATTGATGCCGTTTAACATTCCTCAATTACAGGGATGTACTCCATGCCGACAATATCCAAAACATTTTGGAGATAGTCACTCAGCCAAAGAATCGGCTCAGTGCGGCGGTTCAGAGCATCGGTCAAAAGTTCGTCCGATGTTCGAGTTTTACATAGCCGGAATTCCGGCATCTAAACAGTACCAAAATCGGGATCTTTACGTTGGAGCTGGCGGAGATGTCCTGAAATCTCAGGATATTAAAAAGCGAAGCACTTATTCTTGCATCGGTCAGAAAGCAGACGCACCGGAAGGCCAGCATTGTGATGACAACAACGCAGATGCAAAAATAATTACGGCTGCATATTGCCAGCAATCAAAACCGTGTTATATTTCCATCGCTGCCGCAAAATCGGCAGACGGGCGTAGGAACCCGAATTACTGTATGGCGACACCAGGCGCCTTTAGCGTCTTTTTTTGTGTCGATGCCACAGCGCACCCATTCTTTACGGATAAGATCCGTTCCGAGTCAATGGTGGCGTTAGTGGGGAGGCGTTCGCGCCTGCCGGAGTCCATACAGTCCGGTATTCCTACCCCCGCTAACGTCACCACCAATCAGAGTGTAGGAACTCCGGTGGTGATTAAAAATCACTGTATGGAGGCTGCCAAATGGCTACTACCCTCGCCCCAAAACCGTCATTTATCTGGATTATCGCCGCTATTCGCCGTGATTGTCCGACTATCAAAGCAACTATTCACCATATCGCCGCACCTACTGAGCGCGAAGCCCGTCTATCGCTTGTCAAAGACCACATTTGCTTCTTTGCGGGCCGCATTAATCAGGGGGTGGCTCATGTCTAAAGTCTATCAATCACCTTACGACCTCGCAGAGAAGGCCGACACAATCCTTGAAGTGCTTAACGTCATTGATGGCGTTATCGCTCAAGACTGCCCGAACCAAAAGCGCACCCTGACCGCATTGAACGACCTGATGCGACTAGCAGTAACCGACCTTTATCACTTACTGGACGGCTGCGAGCTTGAGGGGGGCAATCATGCGTGATTACTTCAATGTGACCGGACACGCTACCAATAAGCGCGGTTCTATCGTGGCAATCAATTATCAGGTGTTCTCTAGCGACATTCGATACGCCACCGCCCACGCAATGAAGCAAGCCCAACAGGAAGGTTTCACTCAGGTTCGCATTGCCAAAACTAAGGAGGTGCGGGCATGAACGCTATCACTCTGAGCAATCAAAACTTGCCGCTAGTGGAGTACAAAGGCCAGCGCGTTGTGACTTTCACAATGATTGACCAAGCGCACCAACGACCGGAAGGAACGGCTAGGAAGTCATTTAACCGTCACCGCAGCCGCTTTACCGAAGGGCGACACTTTTTTGTACTAACTGCGTCCGTATTATGCACTCAGTCATTTATTGACCTTTTTCCACCTCATACCAGCAAGGCAATAGTTGTTACTGAAATGGGCTATCTATTGCTAACGAAACCTTTTAGCGATGATTTAGCGTGGCAGGTTCAAGAGCAACTTGTAGAAAACTACTTCCGCCCTAACCCTCACTTTTCTGATATTCGCCCTGTCCTCATTCCAAGCCTTGAGGAATTGGAAGCCATGCCCCTGAGCGAAGCGCAGAACCTACTGGCAGCAGCCGAGCATAAATCTAAGTGGCGACACGGCAAACATGGCAGCGCAGAAATGACGCAGCGCAAGCGTGAACTCAAAGCTATCCGCCCTGCTATCGAGCGCATTACCGCATTAGTTCAGCTAACCATTCCAGAGCTAGGAGCCTTTAAGTAATGAGTGAAGTCACTATTGATAAAGGCATCAAAGCGATGGATGCCCTAGGCAAAATTCAAAGCCTGTTAGCTGCCGCTATGTATCTGACCGAAAGCGATGAAGAAACCGAGTTACAACTGGAATTAATGACTATTGCGGAATCTATCGCCGCTAAAACATTGGAGTGCTGCAAATGAGCCGTGACCATACCCTAGAGCGAGTGGCAGAAATGGCACAGCAAGCGGAAATTATTTGTCGCCTTTGGGGAGATCACCCTCACCACCTAGAGGACTGTGAACACTCAGCATTAGCAACATTGGTAAGACGCTTATCCGGCAATGTCGCAGCGTGGCTAGGCGATGAACTGGCAGAGAAGGAGCGCGGTTAATGAAAACCTTACCTGACGCAGCCCGCCAAGTTGAGCAAGCGCAATCTGTTTTATCAATGTGGCTGGAACTCTGCAAGAACACCGAAGAAGCTAACAAGATTGCGGCAATTATCACCTTACTGGATGGCGTACCGGAGGCAATGGACGCCGCCGAGTCACTGCTATTCGTCCTCGAAAACCCTGACCATGCGGAGGAACAGCCATGAAATCACTAATCATCGAAGCCACCCCTGACGGCATTAACTTTATGCAGCGTAATGAGTCAGGCAACTACCAACATCAAAAGCTAATCGGCTACAAGACCGCTATCAAGTCGCTAGATGCGGGTGGCTATGACCATGACCTGTACAACGGGTTGCGAGTCACCGCAGCGATTTACGAAGGCCAGTCACTCGGTTACTTCACCCCAACGGACGAACAGAACATGATTATTTATCGTTGGATTGTGGCGACTCTGTTCATTCACGACCAGTTAGCCAAAAACGGCACCGTGGAAGTGACTGAGGAGGACGGAACCAAAGGTAAGGCCGTGATGTACATCGGCGAACATGGCGGCATGAGCATTTACCCCGCCCCTGAGCGATTGGCACTGGCAAACAACCTTGAAGCTATCGCCTGTGAAATGTACAGAGAGAACCCGTGCGCGGCAGCAGTACAGATGTATCAGATGTTTGTTGAGGTGAAAGACGGCGCACTATCGCTTTCCGAGTGGGGGCTTGATGGGCTGACCGTCCTACATGATGGATTTATCCAAACGCTCAACGAAGAAGGCTTACCAGCCGCAACAGTGACGCACTAGGGGGAATAATGCGTAATATCGACCTAATTAACCAGGTGACCACCGAAGCGGCGGGTAACTGGCCTTACATTTTACAGAGCCTCAGTATTGCCGTGCCTGATAACCCGCGAAAACATGCGCCTTGCCCCCACTGCGGGGGTAATGACCGCTTTCGTTTCGATGATAAGGGAAAAGGCAGCCATATCTGCAACCACTGCGGGGCTGGCGATGGCTTAGACCTTATTAAGAAGGTGAACAACTGCGACACGACCGAAGCCGCCAAGATGGTTGCCGATGTGTTGAATATTGATTACCGGACGACAGAATCAAACCCTATCGCCGACCAGAGAAGACGTAATGAACTCACTGCCAAGCGCAACAAGCAGGCGGAAGCGCAGCGCAAGCGTGAAGAACTGGAAAAAGCCGAGCGCAAAGAGCAATTCAACCGTAATTACAGCGTTCTATCATCTAAGTCCACTACGGGAGAAAGCGAGTATTTAATAGCCAAAGGTTTAAGCGGCATCGAGTGCCAGCTATTACCTGATGGATCTATTTTGCTACCCCTGACTGATAGTGATGAAAATATTGTCTCAGCACAGACTATCTCAGAGCTAGGCAGTAAGAAGCTGGTGGCAGGTTCAGCAAAGCAAGGCTCATATCACGCCGTCAACGCGACTGATGACGTTCAAACGATAATCCTAGCCGAAGGCTACGCCACGGCACTGAGCGTTAGCCTGATGCGTCCTGAAGCCTTAACGGTGGCAGCGATTGACGCAGGGAACCTCAAACCCGTAGCTAAATTGATGCGTTCCAAATATCCCCACGCTCAAATCATTATCGCCGCCGATAACGATTATCACGATGACGAACCCAACACAGGAGAGTTAGCAGCGATGAAAGCGGCTCAGGCTATTTCTGGATGGCTCACTATCCCAACTGGCGACCACAAGGCCGACTGGGACGATTACCGCCAACAGTACGGACTAGAAGCGGCGACACGCGCATTTAATGATGGATTGTACCAACCGGAAGGGGAAGGCATGACAGCAACGCTACAGGTGATTGACGGTGGCAAAGAGGACAAGAAGCAAGGCGACCCACTCAAGCCACACGTTAAAAGCCGAAAGGATGGCGTTTACTGGATCACCCCGAAGGTGGACAAGGTAAGCGGCGAGGTTATCAATAACGAAAGCTGGCTTGCTTCACCGTTGGAAGTGATCGGAACCGGACGCGATGACAAAGACCAGTATTTAATTTTACGCTGGCAGCCCTACGGAGAAAACGAAACTGTCACCGCCCCGCTTCCCTTGGCTGATATTGGCGAGCGTGAAGGCTGGCGTACCCTTAAAGCGGGTGGCGTGAATATCACCACTAAAGGCAGTCTACGGGCAATACTGGCAGATTGGCTACAAATGAGTGGGAACCG
Organism: Rosenbergiella nectarea; assembly: GCF_900111105.1. Taxonomy (GTDB): domain Bacteria; phylum Pseudomonadota; class Gammaproteobacteria; order Enterobacterales; family Enterobacteriaceae; genus Rosenbergiella; species Rosenbergiella nectarea. The sequence goes on from NZ_FOGC01000013.1 coordinate 77,217, forward strand.
TGAAATCTGGCGCGTAAGTCATGCGACAGGCTGGCAGTGTGGCGCGTATATCATGCCGGACGGTGAAATCATTGGGGAGCCGGAGCGACCTGTTTTATTCAGTGGGCGCAGTAGCGCGGCATCTGGTTACAAGGTGAAAGGTAGTGCCGAGAGCTGGCGTGATTCAGTGGCTCGACTCGCAGCAGGTAACAACTAAATGATGACGGGAATAGCCGCCGCACTTGCTGCCCCAATGATTGGGCTATCCGGTGCGGATGGCTTCGGGATCCACTTTTACCAACAATCAAGCGCAGGTAAGACCACCACCGCCAACACTGCCGCGAGTCTATACGGTGATCCCGATGCCTTGCGCCTAACATGGTACGGAACGGCTCTTGGTTTAGCCAATGAAGCTGCCGCCCACAATGACGGATTAATGCCGCTGGACGAAGTAGGTCAAGGCGCAGACCCGGTAAGCGTTTCTCAATCAGCCTATGCCCTATTCAATGGGGTGGGTAAATTACAAGGGGCGAAGGAAGGCGGGAACCGTGATTTAAAACGCTGGCGCACCATGGCGATTAGTACCGGAGAAATGGACATGGAAACCTTTATCGCTACCAGTGGACGAAAGACCAAGGCCGGGCAACTGGTGCGACTCCTTAACATTCCTATGAGTAAATCAGTGCGCTTTCACGAATACCAGAGCGGAAAGCAACACGCGGACGCGCTCAAAGATGCCTATCAAAATCATTATGGTGCTGCGGGGCGTGAGTGGATTAAATGGCTAGCATCAAACCAGAACCAGGCGATTGAGACTATCCGCGAATGTGAAGAACGCTGGCGAAATATGATACCCGCTGATTATGGGGAACAGGTTCACCGTGTAGGCGCACGATTCGCCATCTTAGAGGCCGCATTGCTCACAGGTAGAGTAATCACTGGATGGGATGAACAAACGTGCCGTGATGCGATACAGCACAGTTACAACGCATGGCTAATGGAGTTCGGCACCGGGAATAAAGAGCATCAGCAGATTATCGAACAGGCCGAAGCATTTCTGAACTCCTACGGACTGAGCCGATTCGCTCCACTACCCTATGACCCGACTAATTTACCCATTCAGAACTTGGCGGGATACCGAAGCAAAGGCAAGCATGACGATGACCAGATAACCTTTTACACCTTCCCGAAAACATTTGAGAAAGAGATAGCCACTGGCTTTAATCACAAACAGTTTGCCGAAGTATTGAAACAGGCCGGAATGCTAACACCGCCAGCCAATGATAGAGGCTATCAAAGAAAGTCGCCCCGAGTAGATGGCAGACAGATAAACGTGGTTGTCCTGAACTTCATGCCAGAGGAGAGCGAAAGCGCAGAATAGTTTTTTCATGTGCGTGTTTTTTATGTTGGTTCAGTTGGTTCAGTTAGTTCACTTATTTATTAGTATTGATTTATAAGGGTTTTACTCCTGAAAGTGAACCAACATTGAACCAACAATTAGCCATTTTGAACCAACATTGAGCGCATAGAATTCTGTCTGGTTGGCAGTGACCGAACAATTTACCCCGTGAAACAACGTCCAATTTAAAGAAAAGGTGAACTTATGACCGTACAAATTTCAGCACATGGGCGTATCGTGGCAGATGTCACCACGCGCACCACAGCAAACGGTAATCAAATGGCAATGGCACGACTCGCCGTTAACCTGCCATGTAATAACGCAGACGAAGGACAGGCGACCTACTGGCTAGGCGTGGTTGCGTTCGGTAAACAGGCTGAGGCACTGGCAAAGCACTCAAAGGGCGACATGATAAGCGTGGCCGGTAATATGCAGTTGAACCAGTGGGCAGGACAAGACGGCGTGAAGAAGGAACAGGCTCAGGTGATTGTTGATTCCGTTATCAGTGCTAAGACCGTTAGACCGTCCGGCAGGAAGTCCACCCCTCAAGCACCGAAGGCACAAAGCAACGTGCCGCCTGAGTATGAGAACTATCCTTTTAACGATGAACCGGAGTTTTAACTATGACCGACAACAACGAAGCCAAACGCCCTGTATTATCGTTAAAGCGTAAATCAGTACCGAAGCCAGCCGAAGCAGAGAAAACGCCACAGAAGCCCTTACAGGCGGCAGGATAGAGGAAAAACATAATGAAGAGGAACTGAAGCCGTTTTAATTCCAGCCTATTCTGTTAATAGCCGGTAGAAATTTTGCGTAGCCCTGAGAAAGCAGTATCAGCAAATTGGAGGCGTTAGGATTTTCTTTTTATTTTATAAATTGAATTGCTATTTTCAGATAAAAAATTGTTTTAGCGCAATTTATATTAATTTTTTTTGATTAGGATTTAATGTAGTGATGCTAATTAGTTGGCGGACAATCATTGTCGGCTTCAAAGACAATAGGTGTCACATCATCTTAGAGAGTTATCATAAACGAATTCTCTCCAAAGAAATTCGATATAAAAATTTAATATTTTATCGCTAGGAAGGAGCAAGTTATGACATGGGTATTCCAGCAAAGTACAGGAAAGCTTAAAAGAGATGGCAATTTTGTATACCAAGGATATGCAGGAAAGGGCGATGGCAAGGTTAACCCTAACATGGAAAGCGTTCCAAATATCGGCCCGCTACCCAAGGGAAAATATACTATAATAGGCCATCCATTTCGTCACCCTCACACTGGCTTATATTCAATTAGACTACAACCAGATTCGCATAATAAAATGTTTGGCCGTTCAGGATTTTTAATTCACGGAGACAGTAAAAAGCACCCAGGAGAAGCTTCTAATGGGTGTATTATTATGCCATTGTTAATCAGGCAGAAAATTTGGACTAGTGGAGATCGAAACCTTGAGGTGGTCAAGTGAGAAAACAACTGAAATCAGCATTATTCTTTTTAGCTCTAACGCCTTTATTTGCATCTGCAAAAAATTCATCTAATGACTGCCACTCATGGCCAATGAATATGGCGGAAGTTTGGCTTAAGAACTCGGGATTCATTAAAATACCTGATATTGATGAGTCAAGGACAGAAGTGAAGCTGTTATCTTCAGAGAAAAAGCCTCATAACCTGTATACAAATATATTCAAGTTTGTTTTTTATACTAAAGACCATAAAAAATTTGAAGTGATTACTCAAAATGATGCTTCTGATGATGAGTGCTCAATAACCGAAGTGAACAGCTACCTAGTGTCACATAGCTCTATAAATTACTGACTCTTTTCGAGAAAGATTAATAAATTTAGTTAGGTAGTGCTATCTTAACATCGTCTAACGCATATTATTCAAAAGCCCCCATAAACATACTGGGGGCTTTTGAAATAAAATTGACCTAGTTACCCTCTTAATATTAAGACACAATTATTCCTACAGCAGCACCGCATGGGGATAGCCAAACTCAACGGGCATGCATTTATAATCAAGTCATAAACCCACCAAGGCCGCAGTCTAGCAGCTTATTACTTTGATTTAACTATTCGATCCTCACTATCAAATAATCGTTTCATAAATCGGCATAAACATATTAATCATTTCAATAATTACAATTATAATGTCTGTATAAATAACCAACACAGCAAACAATCACCATGACTAAATCAGAACTAAAACCCGTGTTACTGAGTCGTGAGCAAATCGAGGCGCTCCAAGCGATTCAGCGCGAGGAACGCAGCAAATCACCGCTTAATGTCGCCCCAACAATCCACGTTATCGCCCGTCACCTCATGGCTAAGGCGTTAGAGCAACTAGAAAAGGATCACCAATGCCTAAAACTAAAGACATACCCGTAAATATTGGCGGAGTAGACACGGTTATCTCATTACGCAGTAACTATTCCGGAAATGAGCAGGCACTTGTTGAAGAAGTGAAGGCTATCAATCAACGCTTAGACTGCGTGACTCAAGGTAAAGAGCCAGCCCCTAGCATTGAAAGTAAAGAACGAATGGTTGAGGTAGAAAAAGGTTTTATGGCTGGTATAGCTGGAACGCGGCATTAAGGGGAACTATGTCAGCTAATTGGATACGCCACTTCGAAATTCAGATATTCGATAAAGACGGGAAAGGCATTAGCCTAACTAACTTGAAGGTAACGTTTGAGATTCAGAAGCAGCCAGCAACCATTTTTAACGGTTTTGTCGGTGACTTCAAAATCTACAACCTGTCACCAACTACGCAGAACATTCTATTAGGTCAAGAATATACCCGAATTCGTGTTATCGCTGGCTATAAGGGAAATCCTGATGAGTACGGTGACTATCCTGACGAGAACATCGGCCTGATTTTTAATGGTGATATTCGATTCTCTATCGCAGGGCAAGATAAAATTACTGATTCGTGGGTACGCTTACAGTGCCTCGATAGTTGGGAAGGCCACATGAAAGCGGCAGTGAGTACGACTATTGCGGCTGGCTGGACGTTTAACGACGTATTCCGTGTAGCCATGAACAGCTACGCACCTTACGGAATCACCGCGGGAGAGGTCATCACCTTTCCCGACACGGTATTCCCCCTCGCTAAAACTCTTCACGCCTCAACGAATGAAATCATCAATGACCTAGCTCGGCAATGTGACGCGCACTGGTGGTACGAAGATAACAAGGTGCATATTGTCAAAGAGTCAAAGCCCATCGATAACCTAGTTGTTCTGAACGCTGATACTGGCCTTATCGGTAGGCCACAGCAGACGATGGGTGCTGGCGTTAACGTACGCTGCCTGATTAACCCGAATATCAAGTTAGGTGGACTCATTCGATTAGACCAAGGTTCGGTATACCGTACGGCCCTGACAACTGAGCAGATTGCCAAATCACCGGCGCATATCAACACAGCAGAGCAAGACGGGAATATATACGTTGAAGATTTACCGGGCGGCGTAGGCTCACAGCCAGCGGCAATAAATACTGATGGCGATTATTTTGTAGGAAGCATTGATTACACCGGCGATACACGGGGGCAGAATTGGTATATGGATCTGCTTTGTCTAGCTAAGAACGCGAAAGCCCTTGAATCGCTATCTACAATAGATTTAACCACCCCCATTCAATAGGCTAACGATGAAAAAACCACTCGCATTACTCATGCTAGCACCACTTACCGCCAGTGCCTTTCAATGTGGGAGCTTTAACGTTCACCTCGACCGGTATCAATCAAGCATCAACGGCGACCGAGTGAAGGTACTAGGCCAGCAGTTCACAGGTGCGCCCCGTGATTACGATAATTCAATCATTACGCTGTTACCTGACTCAATCACAGTAACCGACCGGATGTATAAGTTAACCACGACCACCGGACAATCAACGCTAGAGCTACTGACCAAAGAGAACCCGCCTAGAACGTTGAACCGTGAAAGGTGCGGCAAGGCCAGCATCACTGGCCTGATTGAATGACAGCTATATCGATTTATTGAGGAATATTCATGCCTCCTGATAGCAGGAAAGAACAGGGAAAACACCCTACCCGCTGGACTAAAGGAACGTCCGGAAATCCAAGCGGCAGACCAGGTAAGGGCGCAGAGATTAGACGCCAACTAATGGATCTAACTCCCGATGCGATGAGGTCAATCACCGAAGGCATCAAGGCCGGAGACACCGCTTGTTTAAAGATATGGGCTGACCGTTGCGACCCTGTAAGTAAAATAACAATGCCCACCGTTGAATTCCTCGCAGACACAACCGACCTCACCCGCTTTAGTATGTCTGTATTAGCTGCTATCAGCCGTGGAGAAGTGACCCCTGATATTGGCGCACACATCATTAACGCTGCCGCTAGCGTTGCCCGTGTGGCTGAGATTGACGAGGTAAGGCGAGAGATGAAAGAGATACTAGAACGACTAGAGGCTATGGAAAATGACAAATCGTAAAACGCTCGATTCAATAAAGAACCGGATTAACAACCTATCGCCTCATGAGCGCATTAATGGGCTTGAGCTGGTGGGCATAGATAAAGACCCAAACGGCGATATTGTTATTGTGAGTAAGCAATATGTACCGATGGGTAAAAATAGCGGCGAGGCATGGCAAGAGGTTTATCCAGAGGGCGACCCGCGCCGCGTGAAATGGGAAGGTAACGCATGAGCAATAGAGCGATGCTGTCACAAATACGGAAGCGCTTAGAGGCTCAGTCGTCATCCGATAACTTTGATGGTCAAATCCTATCGGCATTAATGGATGAGTTATCAGGCAAAGCACCAGCCGGAACAGCAGACGAGCTTGAGAAGAAGTTCAGAGCCAGAACAGGCTATAAGTTCCCTCAAGATAAAGAGATGGGTGAGCTATTCGCCTCAATAAAAGACGCTGATACGCATATTGCTAACCTGCGGCGACAAATCAATGGCACTCACGATTAATAGCCAACAATCAAGATGGGGTGGAAAGCGCAAAGGCTCAGGCGCACCGATAGGGAATACTAACGCTGTGAAGCACGGAGAGAGGAGTAGACAGGCTTTCTTCCCGGTAGTAGTACCGGAACACTTCACCGCCACAGAGAGCAACAGAGTACGCAATCTGATACTGGCTCAGAGATGGGCTGAACTCTATGCCATGAACCCACAGCCACGCACTGAACTCTATCGGGAAATGATGCTGATTAATGGCCTTATGGGGCAGCATACCGACCGGATAATAACGCAGACAATAAAGCGTTAAGGATATGCCAAGGGGGGAGGTAAAAACTCTAAGGCTCTTAGGCTAAAGACCGCGCTCTCAGTCTTTTTATTAAAAACGTCCAGAAAAAAGGTAAATTGTGGCGGTAAAATCAGTGATTGCTACACTATCGTTTTTATCGTGAGGGCGACCAATGCTAGACCGTGAAAAGCTAGAAATGACAGTGCTACAGATGGCTCGACTACAGGGCGAGAAGTTGGACAGACACACGCTCTACACCACCCGCAACGAGATTAGAAACGCACTGGCAGCAAAGGAGCGTTACCGAAGAACGATGGAAGCACCGCCCTACCAGTGGAAGAAACAGCGCCCGCCAAGATAAAGATTTCAAATCCGTTAGTTCACCCGCGAAAAGTTGCTGGTTAAAACTTTACCCAACGACCGCCGCTATTTTCGTAGCGGTGTCCTTTTGTCGCTT
>NZ_FOGC01000023.1 GCF_900111105.1 Rosenbergiella nectarea
TCGAAGTGTTTTTAGTAAAGAGTATCAAGCAAGAAGTGACATTGAATTACTGTACTTAAGGCTAAAAGGAAAACTTCATGCTGCTGGACAAATAAACCAACGCTTTAAACAAAAAGCGAAGCATATTCATAAAAATCAGGATAAATATATTTAGCTGTTTTCTCTGAATTTTCTATACCATGTTGAGCGGCTTACTCCAAAAGTTAACCAAGGTTTGGTTTGCGAAATAGATTCCGATTTAACAGAGCCTTTTGGCCTTCCTCCTCCTGAGCTTTTCTTTCCTCCAACGATCCCACCAAGCCTACCTCTTCTTGCTTGAATTATATTCCCATGCGTTTTCTCAACATATACTGAAAATGTAGATGGATTCATATTACTTATTGTCCATTTGGCGATACTTCTAGCTATCCCCATAACCTCATTTTCATTGAGTGGTGAAGTAAATTGGAGATTGTAGGCGCTAGTACGTTCGTAGCATGCCTGTAGCCACTGATCGTACTCAGGCCACCCTTGACGAATCGCACGGTAAGCCCACTTTCTGGTTTTATCGAATAGTGTGCAGTTACGGCCTAATCCGTAATCGGGGAGGATGGTTTTATCATTGGCTGATTTAAGATCAAGTGAGTCTGCAAGCCAATCGAGGGTATAGAGTTCTGGCTGCCAGACGGCAATTTGCCAATTGTCATGGTTTGGATTCTTGCAGATTAACCCCGAATACCCCACGTCAGCGCCTAATTTTTCACGTAGCGCACTCTCTACCGCAGCGGCGTATTTGAGTGGTTTGATTTTTCCATCAGGAGCTGTACGTACCGCCATTTTGAGCGCATAAAGTAGGTGTGCGTGGCCATTGGCCTTGTTCATGATAGTAAGCGTAGGTGCGGGAGCATTACGGTCGCTCCAATCAATCGCGGCACCCGGCCTGTCTACGTCAAAGCAGAGCCAGAATTGCGCGTGAGGTTGGTTAAACTGGATATATTTGGCAAGGATTGCCCGCTCTTTTCCTGCTATGCGTAAACCACATTGCAGCTCGTCCGTGAAGTACGGTTTGTGGGGTAATCTGTCGTTAAAAAGTTTAAGTGCTACGTTACTCAATGTGCCCAGCGCTTATGGCGGGCTGTTGTGTTGCACGTCTCATGTGCTAATATCCTTTTTAGGTTTTATGCCTACGCCCTGATTTCATATTCCTTCCGCCAAGTCGAGATATGAATTCGGGGCGTTGTCTTTTCTAATGCCGTTAAAGTTACACGCAAATGACCGTTTCTGTCGAGTTTACCCGTCACTTTCTCGCTAAATTTTTAGTGTGCTGCCAGCACCTTAAAGTATTTAGGGTCGTCTTGTATTGTTGCTAAAACCTTTGCAGCCAGCCCTGTTGGGTTACGTCTTTTTTGCTCCCAGCTTTTAATAGTATCAAGGCTAGTACCCAGTGCTCTTGCCATTTCTGCCTGTGAAACGTTCAGTTTTTCACGGATAGCTTTCACATCGGCCACGTCATAGCGAGTAATACGTGACGGCGTGACTGAGCCGTTCTTAATGGCGACGGCTTCTTCAAGGGATGCTTTCAGTTCGTTAAAAATACTCATGCTACACCTCACCTTTGAGTCGTTTGGTCAGTTTTTTCAGTTCCGCTTTTTCAGCCTCGGTTAGGCTTTCTTTTGCGTTTTTCGGGTAAGCCATGACCAGATAGATAATTTCCTCTGTCGCCAGAAAGTAGACCACTCTGGCACTACCACTTTTCCCCTGGTTGCCGGTCGCCATTCTGATTTTTCTCAGTCCGCCCGTTCCTGGCATTAAGTCACCTTTATCCGGTGATTCGATAAGCTCGCTCTGTAAGTCTTTAAGCTCATCATCCGTGGCAATAGTTTGAATTTGCCGAGTGAAGAGCGATGTCTCAATAAATTCGATAGCGTGACTCATGTAACTCTCCCTTTATGGGTTACATTGTACCCTATTGGATTTGTATTTCCATCCAAATTCACATGCTCATGCCGCGACTCTGAGACTGGTTCTGGGTTCGTTCTTTGGCGTCTACAGTCTGGCTAAGCGATTGACTGTGTTGCTCAAGTCGTTCACTTGCTTGCTCAAGCCCTCGACTTGCTGGTTCAGCTTCGTGCAGTGATTGGCTAAGGCTTGATTCTCTTGCCGTGTTTTCTCGTACATGGCCTGTAAACTCCTGAAACTGTCGAGTAAGGCTTGCTGCTGTGTCTTTGAGTCGTCCTGTAAGCGCTCTAATGCGCTCAACAAGAGTTTTTCTGTCTCGGTCATGGGATTCTTTGCCTAAGTGGGTTAAATCGTCACTGAGAGGCTCTGGTGAGCTCTCTGGGGTTATTTGGCTTGATATTTCACTAGCAGATGAGAACTTCTCGACTGATAGGTCTCTACGTTGCTGGCGCTCTTCGGTAATTGGATGTAGTAAGTACCTTTCTCTTCCCCCGTTCCCGGCATTACCACTATTCCCTTGCCAGTTTTGGAGTTCAGTACCGCCAGACTCTGCTCGTTGGCCTGTATCTCGTCGAGTTGCTGGCTCAGATACCAGTAGGTGCCGCCGATCAGACCAGCGCAAATCAAGGCGATGAATGACAGGCCAATCCACAACCGTTTCATTACCGGCTGATAGAGGGTTTTCAGGCGCTGTTGGTGTTGTTGGGTCACGTCTTGGATAGCGTTGTTGATACTCTTCACGCTTGAGTTCAGTTCCGCGCTGATAGCAGCGTTCAGCTTCTGAAATTCGGCTTTCACGTGCGTCTCGGTATGTTGTGCTTGCTGCTTCGAGTTCTCCTCGAAGGCTTTCGCTAAATCGGAAATCCCGCTCATAGAGTGCTCCTTTGAGTCTGAGGTTTTTACCGCCGTCCGGTGAGGCGATGCTTATACTGGATTTGGTTTCCCGGGCAATAGTCATACCGGCGGATTCAAGCGTGGTGATCACGTCTTGGCGGTTACGTATTAGACCTTGCATGGCAAGGTGAGAGAGGCCTGCGGTGATGGACTCCGCGGCTTTTTGGCTATTCTTCGGGAGATCTCTACCCGGGGTAAGTTCGCGCCGGCGTTCTGGGTCGTTGGGGTCGCTTAATCCAAGTCGGTCATTGGTCAACGTTTGCCACGCATTAACCCGAGGACGGTCGGCGCGGTCATAGTAGGGTTGTAGACGTTTACCGCTATGTAATTCGATGTTCGGGATGACAAAATTAAGCTCTAACCGGCCTTTGTCTTGGTGCTCAACCCAGAGGATGCTGTACTGGTCTTTATCGAGTCCGGGGAGTAGCGTTTGCTCGAGTTCGTCCATCAGCTGCTGTTTGTCCGCGTCAGGGAGATCTTTCTCTTCAAACGAGAGCACACCAGAGGTGTAGGTTCGAGCAAAGTCGCAGGTATCTATCAAGGTTTTCACCCGTTCAGGATCACCCCGTAAGGTTTTGGCCTGTTCACGGTTACGCTCTTTACCGAGAAGATAATCCACGGGACCACTGCCGGCACCGGCACCACGGGAATTAAATTTAACGATCACGATGCTGCTCCAGTATCTCGGTTAACTGACGATCAATACTCGTGAGTAAGCTCAGTAACCTGATTTTGTCCTCTGCTCCCAGACTCTCCATTTGATTAAGTTTTCGCGCTATCTGGTTAAGGTTGTTACCCGTACCTGCTATCTGTCGGAATAACTGCGGATCAACATCCGGTAATTTACGACGCTTTGAGGGTGTCCGTTCACCTAATCCCAGTTCACGTAGCCACTCGGCAAGATGCGTTCTCTGACTCCGCTCAAGCAGTCGCTGATGCTCATCATCCGTAAGCCTGATTTTGATTTCTTTGGTGCGCTTTTCCATACCGACTCCGCTGAGAAATATTCGCACGCCAAGTGCGAAAGTTTCGCAGTGGATGCCCGGGGTTTCGGGGGGCGGCGAGCCCCCTGAACCAGTCACGGTGAACCCTCGTTAGAGGGGACTCCGTGTGTACTGGCTTATAAGTTTATTTATCTACTTAAAGTATCAGGTGGTGGTAAAATAAAAAAGCCCCAGATAGGGGCTGTTATCTGATATAGGCTTTGTTTTCTGTCTCAAAAAAAAGTGCACTAAGACGATGTATTCGTTGTAGAATAGATTGGTAGTCTGAATTGAGAGATTTCTCGTAAGTTATTTGCTGATTTATTCAGCGTGGGGATGAAAGTCCCTGACCACTCTTGTCGACAAACTGTCGGTACCTGTGGTGCTAGTGTGTCATCGACACGGCGGCACCTAGGGTACTCAGGGTGTACGGGCATTGAGAGTACGTCTTTGCGAGGCAGACGTACGAAAACAGGGGTTAATTGCTGAACAACTCTCACTCCTAGCACATGCGAGAGGCAATCACATTTCGTGGTTGTCGTGCAAAGGAGAAGTAAACATGAATATCAAAGGCTATGTTCAGCAAGCGGTTAAGAAAGTGGCACAGTTAGTAACGTGGTTAGTAGGATTGTGCTTAAGGGAGTTAATTCGTGAATACGTAATCCCTTACGTTAAAGAGATTTTCTGGAGCTTTTTCGATGAGTAGTAACCGTTCCCCAAGTTTTGCTAAGAACTATCCTCTTCACCAATCACCTCTATATAAAATAGGTAGTAAAAAAAAACTACTTTCCCTTTTGAAGATAGATAAAGAATCATTCAAAAAAATATCAACCAACCAACACTTCAACGTATTCAAAAACGATAGCGGACGAATAATTCAGCACCCTATAGGTAAACTTGAAGTCGTACATAAACGAATTTACAACCTGCTTAAATGTATAGAACTTCCAACATACTTACATTCAGGTAGAAAAAACAGATCAACGAAATCTAATGCCAATGTTCACAGAACAAGTTTGCAGATGCTAAAGGTTGATATTAGTAAGTTTTTCCCATCGAATGATATAAAAAAAATAGAGAATGCATTTGTTTACGAATTCAAGATGCCAAGAGATGTGGCTTTAGCACTGGCGTCTCTAATAGCTTATGAAGGGAAACTACCAACAGGTAGTCAGGTTAGTATGCTGATGGCGTATTATGCCAACAAAAAAATGTTTGATGAATTATCATCTATCAGTGAAGAAAATAATTTAAAGATGACAGTTTATGTCGACGACATCGCCTTTTCTGGAAACTCCATCCCAAAGGGATTTCTTCGTTCTGTAAAGAAAATAATATCTGAGGCATCTCTCCTAGTAAAACCAAGAAAAGTTAAAATATACAGAGACCATCAAGCAAAGATGATCACTGGGGTTATATTAAAAGATGGAGCGATGACAGTAAGAAATAGGAGCTTACTTAGCATCCATACGACATATCGAAGTGTTTTTAGTAAAGAGTATCAAGCAAGAAGTGACATTGAATTACTGTACTTAAGGCTAAAAGGAAAACTTCATGCTGCTGGACAAATAA
>NZ_FOGC01000016.1 GCF_900111105.1 Rosenbergiella nectarea
AGAGATTTATCAGCGCGTTGACAGATTAACGAATAGAAAGGTAAGCGAACACGTTCGTTTATTTAAAGCATTGCGAAGTAAAGAAACGATTAATTTTTATCGTAATCAAGGCGACGACCAAGGGATGTGAAGGAGCATACAGAGGTATGTGACAGAGCAGCACGAGGGAAGTTAACGCCGAGTACGTCAAAAAGGAACGTTTCTAGCACAAAGAATTTGCCTGGCGGCACTAGCGCGGTGGTCCCACCTGACCCCATGCCGAACTCAGAAGTGAAACGCCGTAGCGCCGATGGTAGTGTGGGGTCTCCCCATGCGAGAGTAGGGAACTGCCAGGCATCCAATAAGTCGAAAAGGCCATCCTAACGGATGGCCTTTTTGCGTTGGGCAGCATTTATCCAATGATAAAATATTGATTAAACACTCATCTAGAAAAATCATCCCTTTACTTAGTTTAGCAACCTCTTATTCTGATTAATCATGACATAATACATTGAATAATTGAGGGTTCCTGTAATGAATAGACAAAAGGTGACGTCGTCGATTTCTTCACTTAGTGACATTCAAAGAATCAAGGCTATTTTGGGCGCCTCTTCAGGAAATTTAGTCGAATGGTTCGACTTTTATGTTTATTCTTTTTTCTCCATCTATTTTGCCCATATTTTCTTCCCGCAGGGTGATGCCACAACGCAGTTACTGCAAACAGCAGGGGTGTTTGCCGCGGGCTTTTTAATGCGGCCTATCGGTGGATGGTTATTTGGATATATTGGTGATCGTTTTGGTCGTAAAAAGGCGATGCTAATATCGGTGTATATCATGTGTTTTGGATCGTTAGTGATTGCCTTTTTACCCGGATATAACCAAATTGGCTTATTCGCACCGATACTTTTATTGGTCGTAAGAATGTTGCAAGGTCTCTCAGTTGGCGGAGAATATGGTGCCAGCGCAACCTATATGAGTGAAATTGCCACTGAAGGGAAGAAGGGCTTCTATTCATCTTTTCATTATTTAACCTTAATCGGTGGGCAGCTCATGGCCGTTCTGACTGTAGTGATTTTACAACAGATCCTAGATCATGAGAGTTTACGAGTTTGGGGATGGCGTATTCCTTTTCTAATTGGTGCCGGTTTGGCCATTGTTGCACTATGGTTGAGAAAATCACTCCATGAGACCAGCGATGAAAACCAGCGTACGAATAAAAATTCTGGCAGCTTATCCTACCTTCTACGTCATTATTGGCGACCTTTCATTAAAGTCATCGGTATTAGTGCTGGAGGATCATTGACCTTTTATACTTATACGACTTATATGCAAAAATATCTCATCAATAGCGTTGGGTTAGATGCCAAAACGAGTAGTATGCTAATGACGGGGGCATTATTACTTTTTATGTTTTTACAGCCGATTGCAGGGGCATTATCAGATAAAATTGGCCGTAAAATGTCGATGTTCTTTTTTTCTTCAGGAATAATACTGTTCACCGTTCCCATTATGGTTTACCTAACTGTAGTTAATAGTCTCACCGCAATCTTCCTGTTAATCTCTTTAGCGCTAATGGTCTGTAGTTTTTATACTTCAATTAGTGGATTATTAAAAGCCGAGCTCTTCCCCCCACAACTTCGCGCACTCGGTGTGGGCCTTCCTTACGCTATAGGTAACGCCATATTCGGTGGGTCAGCTGAGTTTGTTGCGTTAGGTTTGAAGCAAAAAGGGATGGAATCGAGCTTCTTTTGGTACGTCACGGCAATGGGGATTATCGTGTTATTAATTAGTATGAGCTTACCGAATAAAAAAGCAGTTGAGAAACTGTAATGAGTTAGGGTTCTGCCAGCAGATGCTGGCAGAATGAGCTACAGTATGCGGCTGATGAGTTTATCGATTCTAATCCGACGTAAACGACGGATCAGTTTACGGATCCGATTAGGGTAATCAGCGATACTTTCTAAGTCATGAAATTGGCGCAAGATAGTGGTGTGCTCTCGGATCAGCGAGAGTTCTTTGCGCTTTTGTTCGGCCAGTTGATGATGAGGATCATGCACTAATATTGCATTCTCAAGGTCTAAGCGCCAAGCTCTAGGGTTTAAGTTATTCCCGGTGAGCAGCATCCACTCTTCATCTACCCAGATACCTTTTAAATGGTAGCTATTAGTACCGTCTTTCCATAAACGAACCGTGAGCTTTTCATTATCGAGATAATATTGCAATCGACTCGCAAAGCGGCGTAAGTTGATTTCGTAAAGGTAGGGCAGTGCGCCGATCACTTTAAAAGGTTCTTCCGGCGGAATGTAGAAATCATTCGCCGTTTTATCTCCGACAATAATCTCAACCTCTTTGCCTTGACGTAGAAGACGAATGATATGTCTAACCAAAATGGCTGGTAAGTTAAAGTAGGGCGTACAAATTACCAATTTCTTTTCGGTCGCGGGCATCAAGTGAAAAATAGTTTGATTAAGAAAACTACGTTTACCTAGACCTGCTAACGGCGTGACGGCCAGTTGTTGTTCGTCAGCTAAATCTTTCAACTCGTAATTGAAGGTTCTCAATTCTTGGCGGAAAATCTTGGTTTCGTTTTTGATCTCAAGACTGGTTGGGCGATCTTTAAGATCTAATCGGTGCACGGCATCGGATTGCTTAAGATTGATGCTAATCCAATCAAACATAATATTTGCAAGCGCTGGGTTTTTCATGATTTGGTAGCGGTCATATCGATAACGTTCTTGCTGTTGAAGGTAAACATTATTGATACTTGCCCCACTATAAATTACCGTCTCATCAAAAATAAAACCTTTCAGATGCAATACACCTAGAGCTTCCCGGGTATTAACCGGAATACCATAGACAGGAATTGCTAGCTCCCCTGCTTGTTCAGCCAGTTTGCAGTACCAATCGGCATTCGTTTCACCCCGCGCAGCGCCGATGCGTCCGCGCTGTGCTCTATGCCAATCGACACAAATACTGATATCAAGCTGCGGATTATTTTGTTTCGCTTGATAGAGAGCAGCCATAATCGATTGCCCAGCCTCATCGTTCTCTAGATAGAGAGCGACCAAGCAGATTCTGTATTGAGCTTGGGCTATTTTTTCCAAAAGCGTGTGGTGAAACTCTGCTGCAGAGTACAAAAATGAAAAATCAGAGATTGATTGCGGCAATTTTGGCAGTTCTGCAAGGTATCGCTGGTGAGAATTCATTTTATTTTTTGGCAACATCGCATTACGCTTCTTCTATTAGGAATCGAAAAACAGGATAAGACTCGGGAACCTTAACTCGACACTATAGCATCAAAAGGGCTAAGAATGGCTATTTTCTATTGGCGATTCTAACGCCAGGCGTAAGCTGACAATACCATCCTCAACACTATTTTTGCAGCGGAAGCCAAGTTGTTTAGCCAGAGCGATCATCCCTGTATTGTTAGGCATAGTAATACCGTTTAGCTGTTTCAAACCATGATCTCGCGTGTAACTGATCATCTTTTCCAGCAGCATTTTGCCAAGCCCTAATCGCTTTAAGTCGGAACGTACTAAAATTGAAAACTCGGCATCAATATTATCACTGTCTGAAATCGCGCGTGTCACACCAATAATCGTATCGATACCGTTTTCTTGGATCACTGCGACAAACGCCATTTCTCGATCGTAATCAATCTGCGTCATATTAGCTAAATCGTCATGGGTGAATTCGTTAATCTCACTGAAATAGCGGTAATAAAGGTCCTCTTTCGTTACTTGACCAATAAAAGCTAATAGCTGTGGTTCATCTTCAGGAAGAATAGGGCGAAATAAGGCTTGTTGCCCATCTTTTAAACTCACCCATTGCTCATATTTCTGTGGGTAGGGGCGAATAGCCAGCCGGTCTTCGCTATCCCCGACAAATGGTTGTAGAGAAAGTTGGCCATCGATTAAAAGTAGTGGCGTCTGTTTACCCACAAAGAGGTCTAGCTGACAGGTGCTAATTTCTGGACAATCAATAATGAGATCAGAGAGCTGAACGAGAAGTTGACTGAGTTGATAGATAGCTTCTGAACGTATTTTCCAGCGCCGAAACATTTTTTGCTGCTGAATACCTTGGGCTATGAGGTGATTAGCCAGCGCCATATTCAGCGGTAACAATGACGTAACGGCATGCCTATCTTCATGCCACATTTCGCTGGGTTCACCCACTAAAATGATCGGACCGAAGAGAGGATCAAGTTGCACCACGATGCGAATCCGTTGTCGATCTTGTTCCTGAACGCCCTCGATTGCGCGTTCTGGTTGCAGAAAACCATAGCCCGCTAAGACACGGTTTAAGTCTGTACCCCGTATCCAAGATGAACCACTGACGACTTGCTGTTGCAAATATTTGCGAACATCAGTACGACCTAAGGGTTGTACTGCTAGTCTTGCCGGAGTTTCTCTCAGCTGTTTCTGGTTGCGATGATAGGCGACGCGGTGCATAAACGCTGTGACAGTTCCTTCAGGAGTCCGCCAAGTGGGGATCCTCGCCTGAGAGAAAATGGCTCGAGCGCCTAGCGAAGAGTATTCCCCGCACCAGTTAGTTAATAAGGTTTTATATTTGGCTCGCGGATGCTGTGTATAAAGCTTCGCTAATTGTTCAGCACACGCACTCGCAGGGGAAACGGCACTCGGCGCATGGATGACCATAATCGCCTCGGCTTCCGGACTATCGAGCAGTATAGCGGTAACGTCTAGATAAAGTTGGGTAGTCGCATCATCCTTCAGATCGAGAGGATTCGTGACAGGAATATTATCGGGTAATCGTTCGCGTAAACGTAGAGCTGTCGAAGGGCTAAGCTGAAGCAAGGTACCTTGGCGTTCTTCCAGTACATCCAATGCTAAAGCCGCCGGGGCAACGCCATTACTCACAATAAATAGTGACTCACCCTTGAAGTGACGCATATGACTTAAGGATTCAACGGCCGAAAATAACTCGTGAGAGTCGTAAACCCTTAGCATTCCTGCTCGCTGAATCGCAGCATCCCAGGTTCCATCGAAGGTCTCTTCGCTGCCGACTAACAGACGTGCAGCACGGCTTCGGCCACTTTTAAACATAACGATGGGTTTATTGCGCGATGCACTACGCGCCGCAGAGACGAAACGACGAGCGTCGTTCAAATGTTCAAGAGCGATTAAGATAGCGTGAGTTTTGGTATCCCGGGCTAGGAAATCGAGTAAGTCATCACTATCGATATCCACACCGTCTCCCAAGGCAATGAACCATGAGAAACCGATTTTCCGCTGTTGTGCCCAATCAAGAATCGTATTGGCAACGGCAGTAGATTGCGCGATAAAAGCAACGTTCCCCCGGGCCACCGGTACAGGAGAAAAGCTGGCATTCAGTTCCTGATGGGGAGCGATTAACCCTAAGCTATTTGGCCCAAGTAATCGCATATTCCAACGAGATACCCGAGCAAGTAAAGCTGTAAAGTGTTCTTTGGATGCCGAGAGGATAATACAGCTTCGGCAGCCTTTTTCCCCTAAGTCGTCGAGAAGTTGTGCGAGATGTCGAGCATGAGTACAGAGGATAGCGAGGTCGGGCACTACCGGAAGCGCAGAAATGGATGGATAGGCCATTACCCCACAGACAGCGGAATAGTTGGGATTGACCGGCAGGATAGCCCCAGAGAAGCCACCGGCTAATAGGTTTTTCATCATGAGATGGCCTGCACGGCCAACTTTTTGTGATGCGCCTATTACCGCGATGGATTTGGGCTTCAATAATGCTTCTAATCCGAGTTGACTCATGGCTCCTCCGTTCGCGGTGGCTGTAAAAATCGTTATTCTTGCCGTGTATGGATAGGGTGATGCGGTTTACCGGCTAAATAGCGTTCCCTAAATAGGGAAAAATGTTGAGATAACTGCTGAGCGGCGGCGGCGTCACCTGCTTGAGCAAGCAGCACCGCGGCAATTTCAGCGGTACAGTGATGTGCTTCGCTGTGCGCTTCCCGTAAGGTATATTGACTTGGCGTCGAAACATTGACCGAGATCACCGGAAAGCTCTCTAACCATGGGCTTTTACGAAACATTTTTCGCGCTTCACTCCAGGTTCCGTCCAGCATGATAAAGAGTGGAGGCTTACCTTCAAGTGGTGGACGATGCAAAATGGTTCTATCGGTTTGCGCATAGCTGGCAGGAAATACCACCATCGGTTGATAATTGCGTGCGATATTTTCAAGAAAATCTTTATCATCAAAGGTGGTCCTCGACCATTGGTAAGCCAAGGTATCCGGTAAGATATCGGCGATCAATCTCCCTGTATTACTTGGCTTCATCGGTTCCGTATCGTACATCATTAGACAGAAGCGGCTACGGGCAGGTTGAGGTTGTATCGTTGAACACAGGCAATTACGCTGAGGTAAGAGACAACGTTGGCAACGGTTTACCCGATTACCGCGCGCAAGAAATGGACGTGTTGCGGCCGCTAAACGTTGTGCTCGGAGTTGTAATACGGCATTACATTGAGTCATAAAAAATCGATACTGGATAAAAAATACAGTTTAATGGAGTTAAGCGGGGGATGCTACGCGATAGCAGTATTTCTGGTAGAGTGATCGTTAATTCACCGACAAAGAAGATAGCTAAGCGAGCAGACATCAGGTAATCTGCGCGCTCAGTAACAGGAGAATGTGATGAACGACGAAAATAAAAGTAAAAGCAGTAAAGTGAAAGTAATGTATGTTCGCGGTGAAGAGGCGACTTCTTCGCGCAGCAGCGGTAATCCGCGGACGGGTAAAGGTGGTCGCTCGTCAGACCGCAAGGCACCGACAGATCGTCGTTCATCATCTCCTCGCCGTGATGACTCTTCTGCACGTCGTAATGAATCTTCATCTCATCGTAATGATTCACCTTGGCGTACCGTCTCTAAACGTCCTACAGAACAGAAAGAGTCTGCGCAAGCACCTAGCGCGGAAGACGGTCTGACGGCAAAAAGTTATATTGATCCGGAACAGCTTCGTCGTCAGCGCCAAGAAGAGACGCGCGTATATGGCGAAAATGCTTGTCAGGCATTATTCCAAAGCCGTCCAGAAGCCATTGTTCGGGCCTGGTTCGTGCAGAGTGTCACCCCTCGTTTTCGCGAGACCTTACGCTGGTTAGCGGCAAACCGTAAAGCCTATCACGTCGTCGATGACACCGAGTTGGCTAAAGCAGCGGGTACAGAGCATCACGGTGGGGTTTGCTTCATCATTAAGAAACAAACGGGATTAGATGTTGCAGCATGGTTATCGCAAGCTGCAGAACAAGATTGTGTGGTGGCATTAGAGAACGTGGGTAACCCCCATAATCTAGGGGCGATCATGCGTAGTTGCGCCCACTTCGGGGCTAAAGCGATTTTAGTTAATGATGCTAACTTACTCGAATCCGGGGCGGCGGTGAGAACAGCAGAAGGCGGGGCTGAGCACGTGCGTGCAGTGACTGCACCGTCATTCCTGCAAGGCCTCGATGCCTTCCGTCGTGCAGGATATAGCATTGTCACGACCTCAAGTCATGAAGGGCAACCTTTAGCCTCTACCACCTTCCCGGCAAAAACCGTCTTCGTTTTAGGGCAAGAAGGGGAAGGGTTACATGAGGATACGTTACGCCAAGGAGATATTAGTCTTTCTATCGGCGGAACCGGAAATATCGAAAGTTTAAATGTGTCAGTCGCTGCGGGTATTTTATTAGGCGAATGGTGGCGTCAACAAAAAGCCTAATAAAAAAGCGCCACGATGAAGTGACCCCCGATAGTTGGACAACCCATTATCGGGGGTTTTTTATTAGTGAGCCCCTCCGCCCCCACCTCCAGAATGAAAAGGGGGTTTGGCGAACCAAATCACCACTAATAGCATAATGAATATCCCGCCAGCCGCCCAAAAAATTTCATTGGCGGAAATAATCAATCCTTGGTCAGTAATTTGCTGAGCAATATAGCTTGAGGCTTGCTGGTGGCTCATCCCCAAGGATTCCAGCTGTTGATAGCTTTGCTGAGCATTAGGATTATAAGCAGTGACGGATTCAGTTAGCTGGCTATGATGCATCGCTTCTCTATTGGTCCACAGCGTGGTGGTAATAGACGTGCCTATCGATCCGCCTAGTGTTCGAATAAAATTTGATAGTCCAGAGGCTGCCGCAATGCGATCTGACGAAAGGCCTGACAAGGTAATGGTTGTTAAAGGCATAAAGAAACAGGCCACCGCAAAACCTTGGATGAACTGTGGCCAAGCGGCATCAGCAAAAGTCATCCCTGGTTCAAAGGTATAGGCGCGCCAATAGAAACATATTGCGTACATGATAAAGCTAAACGTCACCAAATAACGCATATCAATCCGTGGCGCAAAGCGGCCAATGCTCGGGGACAATATCACGGGGAGTATCCCGACCGGAGCAGAAGCCAATCCTGCCCAAGTAGCGGTATAACCGAAGACCTCTTGGAGCAGTTGAGGGAGTAGCACGATGGTCCCGAAATAGAGCATATAAGCTAGGCTAATCGAACCACAACCAATCGAGAAATTCCGCGATTTAAATAACGATAGATCGATAATCGGATGTTCGTCAGTAAGCTCCCAGATAATCAAAATGAGTAAGGCGATGACAGCCACTACCGTTAGGGTGATGATCTCTGTGGAACTAAACCAATCTAACTCTTTCCCTCTATCCAACATGACTTGTAAACAGCCAATCCCTAAGGTCAACATCACTAAGCCGACAATATCGATCGGTTGTTTACGGGTAGGTGTCTCACGCTTACCGAGCGTTTTCAGGGCGAGCAAGACAACGACGATACCTATCGGGACGTTGATGAAAAATATCCAGCCCCAATGATAATTATCGCTGATCCAGCCCCCGAGAATGGGACCACAAATTGGCGCCACAATCACGGTCATCGCCCACAACGACATGGCCATACTTCGCTTTGCTGGCGGGAAGTTGTTGAGTAATAAGCTTTGGGATAAAGGGATTAAGGGACCTGCCACCACGCCTTGTATAACGCGAAAGATGATCAGCATGGTTAAGGTGCTAGACATACCGCAAGCCCAAGAGGCGATAGCAAAAGCTGCCGTCGATGCAACGAATAGCTTCACCTCACCAAAACGGCGCGCCAACCACCCAGTCAGGGGGATCGAAATCGCATTCGCGACGCCAAAAGAGGTGATAACCCAAGTGCCTTGAGTGTTCGAGGCACCCAAGTCACCCGCTATCGTCGGTATCGCCACGTTCGCGATGGTTGAGTCAAGAACTTGCATAAACGTCGCGAGCGATAACGCAATAGTCATCAACACGAGTTGTGCATGTTCTAAAGGCTTTCTCTCGTTAGGAGCCATGGCGGTTACTCTGCATTAGCGTTGATGATTCGCTGAATAATGTGATCCGCTTGCTGCAACTGTAAGGTTAATGCGTCACTCTCATAAGCAGGCGACTTACGCATCACCGTGGCCAGTGCTTGACCCGAAGTATTGCGGACATCTATTGTTACTTGAGTTGAGAGTCCGATACGTAACGGATGTTGCTGAAGATCTTGCGGGTCTAAGGAGACGCGTACCGGTAAGCGTTGTACCACTTTAATCCAGTTACCGCTGGCATTTTGTGCGGGGAGTAAAGAGAAGGCACTGCCCGTTCCCATATCTAAACCGACCACTTTGCCATGATAGGTCACTGCATCACCATAGATATCTGCTGTCACGGTGACAGGCTGGCCAATGCGTACGTCAGCAAGTTGTGTCTCTTTAAAGTTAGCATCCACCCATAATTCTTGGCTGGGGACCACTACCATCAGCGCGCTACTTGGTGTGATTTGTGCGCCAACTTGAACACTGCGGCGTGAGACATAACCATCGATAGGACTGCGAATATCGGTACGCTGCAGCGCTAGCCAAGCATCTTTGAGTGCAGTAGCACTCTGTTGGATAACCGGTTGCTGGTCCAGAGGCGTATTCAAAATCATGGCCTGGTTCGCATTGAGCTGCTGAATGGCAACATCGAGAGAGGCTTTGGCACTGGCCGCGGTATCGCGGGCATGTTGTAACTCTTCTCTGCCAATCAGTTGTCGTTGTGCGAGGGGTTTACGACGAGCCAAATCGGCTTCTGCTTGGGCTAATGCAGTCCGCTTCAACTCGATATTGGCTTGATATTGGCGATTATTAATCATTAATTGTCGCACTTGTCGCACGCTACTGGCTAGGGCGGTTTCGGCTTTATCTAGCGCTTGATTCGCATCGGTTTTATCCAACGAAACCAAGATATCGCCTTTATGCACTAAGTCAGTGTTATCAAACCATACCTTACTCACGCTGCCTGAAATCTGAGGGGATATTTGCACCTGATTTCCGGCAACGTAGGCATCATCTGTATCCTGCTGGTGGCTTAAAACTAAGAACCAATATAGAGCGTAAGCAATCGCGATAATAACGCAGGCGACCAGAAGGAGTATCAGAAGGGGTTTACGTTTTTTCCTTGCTGGCGGAGACGTTGGTGAAGGTGATTTCTCAACGGAAGTCATAACTTAAATCCTGCTATAAAGACTACACATAAAAAAACACTTCAGCTTAGTGAAGTGTATCAATCGAAAGTAATAATAAGTTTTTATTCTTGATCGGAACTCGGCGGAGAGTTTTGCGAAAAAGTATCGAGATGATCGAGTAATTTGCGGTAGATAGATTCCAATTGGTTTTGCTCTTCTGAAGAGAGAATGCCCCATATCGCTTGGAAACTGTCGTACTGTGGAGGCAGTATCTCGCAAAGAAATTCATAGCCAGCATCCGTTAAGTGAAGATGCAGGCAGCGACGGTCGTTATCGCTTTCACGGCGTTCTACCCAACCGCGTTTCTGGAGTTCATCCGCAACGCGCGTTGCATTGGTACGAGAAGATCCCAATGCTGAGCTGAGTTCAGAGGGTTGAATACTCTGGTTGTCACAAGCATCTAAGGTTAATAACGCATTAAAGATGGTGTCATTAAGTCCACGATCCTTGAGCATTTTATTACGATTTTCAAGAAGCTTGGTTTGAATATGCATGTGCAATCGTGTCAACAGCACCACACGCACAGGATAATTGTCGTGGCGAAGCGACAGATTAGATAACATCTTTTCAATTGGTTCGAAAGAACTGTCCAAGTCACACCTCATTTTTACAGCTATGTACTCACTACTCGTTACCGCAACGTGCAGACGAAGGGGAATTACCTAACCGTTAAAGTTGTCATAGATTGAAACTGATTACCAGCGATAAAATAACTAAGATGACTACTACAATGCTAATTATCTAGTCGTGTTACAGCGCGCGATAGTATGAACCAGTTAGTGCGGAGGGTTTGGGCAAAAGATGCATAATAGTAAGGGCCACGACGGGCCCTTGGTAAGAAGGTGTATTAGTGTAAAGCGCTGGTTACCCAGTGATCAAACAAGGCCTGGTGGCTTTTAATCCATCCATCCACATGACGATTAATGTCTGCCTCAGAGCTTTGACCGGCACGCATTGCAGCATTCTCTGCATTGATATCCGCTAACGGGAGCTTCATTTCTGCAAAGAGTTTAGCCGCCGCAGGATTTTTTTCAGCCCACTGTTTATTAGCGATAATATTGATATTGTTGACTTGGAAACCATAATTTTTCCCATTAGGTAATGTGGTATCCGTTTTTTGCGGATCGGCAGAGAAAGGCACCTCTAACCAAACAACCTCCTTACCCGGCTTCAGCACATCGCTGACCCAGAAAGGGGTCCAGGTGTAGTAAAGGATCGGTTTACCTTGTTTGAAACGCGTGATGGTATCAGCCATCATCGCCGCATAGTTCCCTTGGTTATTAGAGACCGTTTGCTCAAGCTGATAGGCTTTCATTTGGTAGGCAATCACGGTATCACATCCCCAGCCGGGCGTGCATCCGGTCAGGTCGGCACGACCATCGCCATTGCTATCAAAGAGTTTAGCGAGTTTAGGGTCTTTTAACTGCTCAATATTAGTGATGTGATATTGCTCGGCAGTCTTCTTATCGATCAAGTAGCCTTGTGCTGCGCCAGTGACATAATGCCCTTCCCGATAAAAGGCCGAATGACCGCCTGCGGCATCGAACATATTCTCTTGTAAAGGCTGCCAGTTGACGGCCATAAACGTCGCATCCCCTTTAGCAATCGAGGTATAACCCACGTTGTAATCCACTTCTTCAGGATCAGAAACGTGGTAGCCTAATTTTTCCAATGCCCGACTAACCAATAAGGTTTGGAAAGTTTCCTCGGTAATCGTGCTTTGAATAGGTTTAACCGTCTTACCTTGTCCAGGAAGATCGCTAGCTTGAGTGCCAATACTGGTTAAGAGGGTAAGGGCAGCAGAAGTAATGAGTAATTTACGCATAATCAGTTCTCAACGGTGAGTGGTTCGACGAAAAGGAGTGGTGAGTAGACCGATGGGGCCGGTTTGATACCAACGCTGGTGGCGCTGATGGCGTTTATCGACGCCGAAGGATTGTGTTAACCGATCGAGGATAATGGCGAGAATAACGATACCGACCCCGCCGATAGAGGCCTGTCCCATATCGAGACGACCAATACCCCGTAGAACCATTTGTCCTAATCCTCCGACCGCGATCATTGAGGCGATGACGACCATGGAAAGTGCCAGCATAAGCGTTTGGTTTATACCCGCCATAATGGATGGCATCGCGATAGGAAGCTGAACCTTACATAACATTTGTCGCGGACTTGCGCCAAAAGATTGGCTCGCCTCGATCAGATCCTCTGGCACTTGCTTAATTCCGAGGATCGTCAGGCGGATAATCGGCGGCACAGCAAAAATAATGGTGACCACCACACCGGGTACATTCCCGATCCCGAATAGCATCACAATGGGGACTAAATAGACAAACGCAGGCGTTGTCTGCATCGCATCCAATAGAGGGCGTACCACTTTTGCGGCACGATCACTCCGTGCTAAAGCGATACCGAGAGGAAGTCCAATTAGGACACAGAAAAATAGCGAGGTGAGGACTAATGCTAGGGTAATCATTGCATCATTCCAGACGCCAATGCAGCCAATAAAAATCAGCGCGACGAACGTGCCTATCCCCATTCGTGCGTTCGTCAGCTGCCATGCGATGCAAGCAAAGAGGATAATCGCCGCGGGAGCGGGAATATGAGTGAGTAACTGTTGAAAACTACTTAAAATATAGTCGACAGGTACCCGTATCCCTTGAAACAGTGGGCGGCAATGCTCAACGAGGCCATTGATACCTACCGTCACCCAGTGGTCGAGCGGAATCAATGTTGAGTGAAACGGATCACTCAACGAGAAAGTGTGATGCTCGACTGGTGCACTATTTAACCAATCGCTCTGATCGGGGGAAGACGAAGAGGGGGTGCTGTTATTTGCCCCGCCCCAAGGGTCGGAACTGGTCGTCGTATCGGAACGAGTGCTCCAAGGGTCGTTAGTCGTAGTGGTCATAGGTTACCGGCCTCCCGATTTAAAGCTTTTAATAGCGTACTTTTTGAAATGATCCCTAAGAATTGCTGTGTCTCATCGACCACAGGCAGGGCGCAGGGCGCATCAGCTACCGGTGTAAACAGATCGCTTAGGGAGGTCGAGGCCTCTACAGGTAAGAGATGAGAAAGATAGGCCTGCTCTAATGGCAGATTCTCCTTGGCCGCACGCTGTAGGCTTTCAGCGGTCACTATGCCGGCATAGTGCTGCTTATTGAGGACATAACCATAATCGCGGTCCTGATCGGTCAGCAATTTCAAAGCCGATTTCGGCCCTAAGCCCGTGACACGGTGAATGATCGAGCCGGTGGCCGGCTTCGCAATATCTTTTGCACTGAAGACCTGACTGATATCGACCCCGCGGAAGAAGGTTTCTACGTAGGCATTAGCGGGTTGGTTGAGGATCTCATCAGGCGTTCCAACCTGTACGACCTGACCGTTTTGCATAATAGCAATACGATCACCAATGCGCATTGCCTCATCTAAGTCGTGGGAGATAAACACTATTGTGCGTTGCTGTTTTGATTGCAGTTTGACCAGTTCATCTTGCATCTCTGTACGAATGAGCGGGTCGAGGGCTGAAAAGGCTTCATCCATCAGGAGAATATAGGGATCGTTGGCGAGCGCTCTGGCCAGACCGACACGCTGCCTCATTCCACCTGAAAGCTGGTCAGGCCAGGATGAGGCATATTTTTCTAATCCAACTTGGCGAAGGGCTTCTAATGCTTTACTCAGTCGCTGTGATTTTTCAATGCCAGCTAAGGTCATGCCAAAAGCGGTATTATCTAGCACTGTCATATGAGGCATCAGAGCAAAGGATTGGAAGACCATACTGATTTTTGTCCGGCGTATTTCACGCAGCGTTTTGTCAGAAACTTGCGCGATATCTTGACCGTCGATAAGCACCTGCCCACGGCTAGGGGTAATCAAACGGTTGAGTAATCTGACCAGTGTCGATTTACCCGAACCGGATAACCCCATAATCACAAATATCTCGCCTTCGTGAATCGTGAGGTCCACATTGTTAACACCAACTGATAAGCCAGTTTTATCGAGTATGCTTTCTTTATCGTAACCTTGTTCGAGCAACTTATAGGCGCGCTCAGGGTTACCCCCAAAAATTTTATGCAAATTTTTGACTTGGAGTTTTATTGTCATGTTTACTGTTATTTCCTGATATTGTTTATTTAATCATTGAGTTATAAATATTTCCATTCTTATTAGATAAGTAAACCTATCACACTGAAACGCTTTAACAACCTTTTTATGCAGCATTGAATGCATATATATGCATTGATTTGGGATTTTTCCTAGGCATGACAAGTGGTTAGGGAAAATTGTTTCAATAAATAAATTTAATCAAAATATGCATAGCTAATAATTATCATGCTAAGCAAATAACGGGCCAGGAGGGGGGGAGTGGTGAAAAAAATGCAAAAAAAAACCAGCGGTTGAGCGCTGGTTGATAGCGGTTTATTTTGCGCGTTAACGCATTATTTACGCGACAGTAATAGACCGAATACGAAGCCTACCGCTGCGGTAACGCCTAAAGCTGAAGCGGGGTTATCTTGAACCCACTGCGTCGCTTGGCAGCCAGAGTCACATAAGTTTTCTCGAAGTGATTTCTTACCTTTGTTGAAGGTGGCACGTGTTTTCTTCAAGAGGCGCTCTGCATTACTGCGCGCTTCGTCGAACCCTTCTTTGGCATCGTCACCATAAGAGTTCAGTAGAGCCTCTAGGGAATCAGCTAATTCTTGTACGTCGGCATTATCTTCTGGTAAATCATATTGTTGTAATTTCTTAGCCATCATATTCTCCAAGATTTGAATTCGTGTTAATAATTATAGTCAGCTTTTTATATTTGTATAATCTTAGAGAAAATTCCGAATGATCTGAACTACAAGCTTGTTGGGCTAGGATAAAGTTCGCTGATAAAAAATTAAGGGGTTTTTATATGTATTTACGACCGGATGAAGTGGCTAAGGTATTAGAAAAAGCGGGATTTGAAGTCGACGTGGTAACGCCAAAAACTTATGGTTATCGCCGCGCCGACCATTATGTTTATGTAAATCGTGAAGCTCGCTTGGGAAGAACGGCATTAGTCATCCATCCTACCCTTAAAGAGCGTAGCCAGAATTTCGCAGAACCGACATCCGATTTAAAAACTTGCGATCACTACAAAGAATTTCCGCTCTATCTTGCCAGTGACAATCAAGAGCATTATGGAATACCTCATGGGTTTAGTTCGCGTATTGCCTTAGAACGTTACTTATGCAGCATGTTTGGCTAAATAAAGGTTCATTATCTTAGCGGTATCTAGCTATATCGCTATTGTGCGGTAGGCGGTAATAACGACTGATTGTCATTACCGCTGTGAAATTTCGCCAAATATTGAGGCTGAAAAATACACATTCTTAAGGTGTCACGGTAGGTGCCATTGATAAAGAACTCCTGTTTTAAAATCCCCTCTGTTTCAAAGCCTAATTTCGAATAAATATGGATCGCTTTTTCGTTTTCTTTATCAACAATCAAATAAAGCTTATAGAGATTCAGTACAGAAAATCCGTAATCCATTGCGGCACGCGTTGCCTTATTGGCTAATCCTTTACCTTGATGATCAGGGTCGATGATAATTTGAAATTCTGCCCGCCGATGGATATGGTTAATTTCTACTAGCTCCACCAGTCCGGTCTTTTCACCTTCATGCTCGACCACAAAACGACGTTCGCTCTGATCATGAATATGTTTATCGTAGAGATCGGAGAGCTCGACAAAGGCTTCATAGGGCTCTTCAAACCAATAGCGCATCACGGTAGCATTATTATCCAGTTGATGAACAAAGCGAAGATCTTCACGTTCTAAAGGACGAAGTTTAATAGTCATATTGAGGCCTTATATAAGGAAATCTGAAAGAGTATCGTAACGTCTGTTTCACTATTTCTAAGTTGGCACAGGCTTTGCAACAATTGTTTCAAGATATCGTTTTTTGATTCATGGAGTATTGTAGATGAAGGGTAGTGAGATTATCAAAGATCTTCTTGCAAAGAAGTATTCGCGAGATTTGATAGGTTATGCAGGACAACCACCCAAAGTTGAGTGGCCCAATAAAGCGCGAGTCGCCGTACAGTTTGTCCTTAATTATGAAGAGGGCGCAGAGAATCACGTTGAGCATGGTGATGCAGGCTCTGAACAATTCTTGTCCGATATTATCGGTGCCACCAGTTATCCTGACCGGCATATGTCGATGGACTCCCTGTATGAATACGGTTCGCGCGCCGGATTTTGGCGGATACATCAAGAATTTCAACGTCGTGGTCTGCCACTAACGGTATTTGGCGTTGCGATGGCTCTCGCCCGTCACCCTGAGATTGTTCAAGCGATTCGAGAGGCGGACTATGATGTGGTCAGTCATGGTTGGCGCTGGATCCATTATCAGGCCATGTCGCCAGAGCAAGAAGCTGAGCATATGGACAACGCGACAGCCGTCCTAACTGAACTGTTCGGTAAACCGCCAGTGGGCTGGTATACCGGTAGAGATAGCCCAAATACACGCCGTTTATTAGTGGAGCGAGGCGACTATCTGTATGACAGCGATTATTATGGAGATGATCTCCCGTTCTGGATGCCTGTGACCACTCATGATGGCCAGCAACATTCCCATTTAGTGATCCCGTATACGCTTGAATGCAACGATATGCGTTTTGCGACCCCGCAGGGCTTTAATACCGCAGAGCAATTCTATACTTATTTGCGAGACAGTTTCGACGTCCTTTACGAAGAAGGCACGACATCGCCGAAAATGCTATCGATAGGGATGCACTGCCGATTATTAGGCCGGCCAGGCAAGTTCCGGGCATTACAGCGATTCCTTGACCATATCCAACAATTTCCAGATGTATGGATCTGTACGCGTCAGCAGATAGCCGAGCACTGGGTCACTCACCACCCAGCACCCTAATAGTTTATAGGAATAAGGGAAGGCCTTATTCCTTAGCTCATCAGACTGACGTGGGCGGCAACGATACGCCAGCCTTGTGGAAACTTTATCCAAGTCTGTTGCTGGCGGCCTATCTTGGTGGTGTTGTCGCGCGTAAATTCCGTGCTACACACCGCCATCTCTTCACCGTAGGTCGTGATAACAGTATTTCTTAGGTTACGGTCCAAATTAGCGGCAGGGCGACTTGCACGAAAAGCCTGAATTTCTTCAATACCATAGAGGTTTTCGCCGGCACCCAGCCTTACCGTGTGGGGGCTATGCCAAAAAAGCTCATCTAATACGACAGTATCGTTAGTGGTGAGGGCGATTTCGTAGCGAGTAAATTGGTGTTTCACTTCTGCAAGAACATGGGGTTGGTTAATTGTCATATCGACCATCGGGGCTTCCTAAAAGGTTTGTTTCAACGTAACGTTGTTTTGCTCTAATCGCCAGGCGGCTTCCAAGGTTGTCGCTTCTTGATAAGGCGCAGCGATAAGCTGAACACCAATCGACAAACCGTTATCCGTGCGCACTGGGGCGGTACATACCGGTAGCCCGACAAAAGAGAGAGGTTGTGCGAGCATTCCCATACTGGCCTTTGTGGGCAGCGAGTTACCTTGGATTTCAATCGATTGCTGTCCAATCACTGTCGCCGCACACGGGGTGGCTGGGGCGATCAATAGATCGAACTTCTCAAAGTGTGCCAATATCTGACGCGTAAAATGTTCACGAAAGCGTTGTGCTTGCATAGGCCAACTGGCGGGGAGCATACATCCGGCCAGTAAACGTTCCCGGGAATTGGCTTCAAAACGCTCTGGCATGTCACGTAATGCATTCAGATAATGGCTACCTCCCTCGCTCGCGGTCAGTAAAAAGGCCGCGGAACGTGCCAACTCAGCATCGACGAGTTCGACTTCATGATCTGCGCCTAGCGCGCGGGCTACTTTCTCAGTGACGGCTCGGGCGTGATCGTCTGCCCATTGTGTAAAATACCCGCCTAACACTGCGACTCGCAACGTCTTTTTTTGTTGTCCGAGCTGGGCCGAAACGGGGTTTACTGGATGATCGGATTGAAAGCGATCGCCGGGATCATGACCTTGTAATTGATCATAAACTACTGCCAGATCCTCGACATGGCGAGCTAACGGGCCAATATGGTCAAGACTTGCCACGAACGGATGGCTGCCTCGACGTGAGAGGCGACCAAAGGTCGGCTTTAGTCCGAAGACCCCACAGAGTGAGGCGGGAACGCGAATCGACCCGTTAGTGTCTGTGCCGAGTGAGAAATGTGTCAAGCCCGCAGCAACTGCAGCGGCGGAACCGCCCGATGATCCCCCCGCGATACGCGTCATATCGAGCGGATTACGACATGCGCCATAATGACTATTCTCGGTGGTAAAACCGTAGGCATAAGCGTCCATATTGAGCATACCGGTAAGGATAGCCCCCGACCGATTGAGCTGTTGAATCGCCCAGGCATCTTCCAAAGCCGCCTGACGCTGGCTGAAAAGTTCAGCCCCTGCGAGGGTCACCTCATCTTTAACGTCGAACAGGTTTTTTACGGCGTAAGGAATGGCTGCTAGCGGTCCACACAGGTTGCCAGCATCACGCTGTTTATCCAGTTTTTCCGCATTTTGCCTTGCCCGTGAGGCGGTAATCGTCGTCCAAGCATTCAACTCAGGGTTAGCGGCACCGATTGCCGAAAGGTAATACTCGGTGATATCAACCGCACTAAGCTGATTGGATACCCAATGTTGATGTAGCGCTTTGATAGTCAAAGAGGCGAGATTCATAGTTTCCAGACGCCTCCCACTTCTTGACGCTCATCTAAAGGATAAGCCATTAACGGGGCGGCAATATCCGCAATACGAGCGAGCTGTCGAGCCAGCTCGACTTGGCGCGACGCATCGAGTTGTACATTGAGCAGCAGGCTCATCTGAGTTATATAACTCGGCCAATGAATCGTTTTATTCATCATTATTCCTTAATAACCGGCAGCACTACCGTTGCTTCGAGGATCGCTAGCGCCTTCCACCAGCCCATTAGGATGGCGGACAATTGCTCCAGCATGGCCAGTGGCTTCGCTCCAAGCCTCGAGCCTTTCAGTACGGTGACCTAACGCGTTGAGTCCTCGATAGGTCTCCTCGCTAAAGCGCGATTCGAGTTTCAACGAGTCGGAGGCATTGCCCCATGTTCTCCCCAGTAACCAGCGTGGGGCACTAATGGCTTCTTGCAACGGGAGTTGTTGTTGAACGTAACGAGTGAAGAGTGTTGCTTGCGTTTGGGGTTGTCCATCACCGCCCATCGAGCCATACACTAAGGTTCGGCCATCATTCAATTTAGCGGCTGCAGGATTTAGCGTGTGGAAAGGGTACTTTCTTGGCGCGAGGCACCGAGGGTGACCGGTCTCTAAGCTGAAGGCTGCGCCGCGATTTTGCCATAGGATCCCGGTCTCCGGAATGACAACGCCGCTACCAAATTCATGGTAGATACTTTGAATAAAGGATACCGAATACCCCATTTTATCGGTGACACCCATCCATACGGTATCACCCGGTAGCAGCGGTTCTCCCCAAGGCGCAGCGTGGTCGGTCTTCAATTGCTGACTTAACGCATCCAAGGGGGTGGTGTTAAGCAGTTGTTGCAGATCAAGGGTGATCTCTCTCGGATCCGTGATATGCTCGTCGCGAAGCGTAAAGGCCAATTTAGTCGCTTCAACAATGCGATGGATAGTCTGAATCTCATCACATTGTTCAAGATTGAAGCGGTCAAGAATACCGAGAATCGCCAGTGAAACGAGACCTTGAGTGGGGGGAGCAAGATTATAAAGCGTCCCGCAGGAGTGTTTCACGCTGAGCGGCGTTTTGTAGTGTGCCTGATGATCGATAAGATCGTGTTCGGTAATCGGCATACCAATTTGTGCCATGCCCGCGGCAATTTTCTTGCCGAGTGTTCCGCGATAAAAGCTATCAAGCCCCTCGCTGGCGAGCGCTTTTAGGCTACGGGCCAAATCAGGCTGACATAAACACTCTCCCGCCAATGGCGCACGATCTTTAGGAAGATAAATATCGCTAAACCCGGGTAAGTGTGCCAGTTCTCCCGCTTTGATCTTCGTGGCGTCAGCCTGTGAGGCCGTGACAGGGATACCGGATTCAGCATAATGAATCGCATCAGCAAGCAATGTGGACAGCGGTAGAGCGTCTGCAAAGTGCTGTGTGGCGTAGTCTAGCGCAAGTTGCCAGCCACTGACCGTTCCGGCTACAGTTAACGCAGCCTGTGGACCTCGGAAAGGAATGGTTGTCTGAGGATGATAACTCTGGACGGTGGCTAATGATCCCGCTGCACCACTCGCATCAATTGCAATAGGTTCGCCCTCGGGGGGCACGATTAACCAAAAACCATCGCCACCTAATCCATTCATATGAGGGTAAACGACGGCAATCGTTGCAGCAGCAGCGACCATGGCTTCAATCGCATTGCCTCCTTGGCGTAAAATCGCTAGGGCACTGCTGCTTGCTAAGTGATGGGGGGTGACCGCCATACCATTTGGCGCTAAATTGCTTTGAATCATTGTTGTCTATCCACGTAGGGCAAAGAGATTGACCAAGCAAATTTTGTACCGAGATGAAAAAAAAATTTCAGAGTGGTCTAAATCCTGCTTAATACAGTGAAATGTTTGTTACAGGAGTGAAGATGACGCCTTTAAATCAGCGATTGGCAAGCCATTATGAGAGCCTGACCCCACAAGAGAAGCGCGTGGCGGATTTTGTTGTCGATCATTTTGATGATTTGATCAGTTATAACAGTGCGGAGCTCGCACGGGTCAGTGGCGTGTCTAAAGCGACGGTGAGTCGGTTATTTAAACGGCTCGGTTACGAAAAATATAAAGACATGTACGAGGAGCTGCGTCTCTTACGCCAAAGCGGTATGCCATTAACGGAACCGAGAGATATCGTTCATGGCGATACCTTGCTCGCCAGACACTATAAACAAGAAACGGCAAACCTGCTCCATTGGACAACACTGCTCGATACACAACAATTTTCGGCGGCAATACAATCTCTTAATCAGGCACGGCAAGTCGGGATCATCGGTTATCGCAACGCCTATCCGGTTGCGTTACATCTGCGTGCGCAGTTGATCCAAGCCCGAGCGCAAGTCAGCCTATTTCCGACACCGGGACAGACGCTTTCTGAAGAGTTGGTAGACTATGGCCCACAGGATGTGGTTGTGGTGATTGCATTTAGACGCCGACCAGCGGTGATAAAAAAATTGTTACAACAACTCCAACGCCAACAGGTCCCGGTGATCACACTTTCCGAACCGCAGGCGTTAAGCATCCAAGGATTAGCCACTTGGCAATTTGCGACGCCACTGGAAAGTGTTTCCGCCTTTGACTGTTACAGTGCGGCGATGAGTTTTGTGACGTTAATGGCAAATTCTCTGCTGCATTCCACGTTAGAGTCCGGGCGGCAACGTATCCATAAAATTGCCGAGAGCTATCTGCATCTCGAAGAGCTTGAACAACGATAATGGGGCACCATAAAAGTGCGTTGCATTATCTTAGTGCGCGGCAATTACGTGAGGAAAATCGCAGGACTCGGCTAAATCTGGCTTTTTCTGTCTACATTGCCTGGCACAATTGTTGCAATACTTATTTATAAGAATTTTTTGTTTCAATCACCAAGGACTCGCACATGGATATTTCTTCTCTTTCTCAAATTAATCCACCTCCACGTTTACTGATGGGGCCTGGCCCAATCAATGCCGACCCTCGTGTACTGCGTGCAATGTCGAGTCAACTTATCGGTCAGTATGACCCAGCGATGACGGATTATATGAATCAAGTCATGGCACTCTATCGGGGCGTATTTGCTACCCAAAACCAGTGGACGTTATTGGTGGATGGGACATCACGTGCGGGGATTGAGGCGATCCTCGTTTCAACTATCCGCCCAGGCGATAAGGTGTTGGTGCCAGTATTCGGTCGTTTTGGCCATTTGTTATGTGAAATTGCCCGTCGCTGCAGAGCTGAGGTGCACACCATTGAAGTGCCTTGGGGAGAAGTGTTCCGTCCTGAACAAATCGAAGAGGCGATTAAAAAAGTTAAACCTCGTTTATTGCTGACGGTACAAGGCGATACCTCGACAACCATGTTGCAGCCACTGGAGCAGCTGGGGGAGATTTGCCGTCGTCATGGTGTATTACTGTATACCGATGCTACTGCCTCGTTAGCCGGAAACCCTTTGGAAACCGATGCGTGGGGAATCGATGCCGTTTCAGCAGGAATGCAAAAATGCTTATGCGGTCCCTCTGGCACCTCCCCTATTACGTTAAGCGACCGCATCGTTGATCAGATCCGTAAGCGCAAGTGTGTCGAGGAAGGGATCCGTACGGCTCAGCATCAGCAAGGCGATGAAGAGATGATCTACTCGAATTATTTCGATCTCGGTATGGTACTTGATTATTGGGGACCAGAGCGTCTGAATCACCATACCGAAGCGACCAGTGCCTTATTTGGTGCTTATGAGGCCGCACGTCTTATCTTAGAGGAAGGGCTGGAAGCGGGGATCGCGCGACATAAGCTCCACGGCGATGCCGTGCTAAAAGGTGTACACGCGATGGGATTACAGGTATTTGGCGACATTCAACACAAGATGAATAATGTTTTAGGGGTCTATATTCCCTCTGGCGTGGTCGGTGACGAGGTTCGGCATTTGATGCTTAATGATTTCGGAATCGAAATTGGGACTTCTTTCGGCCCGCTACACGGTAAAGTCTGGCGTATTGGCACGATGGGCTATAACGCGCGGAAAAGCTGTGTGATGCAAACTCTCACCGCGTTAGAAGCCGTATTAAATCACGTAGGCTTCAAGACCGTTCAAGGGGCGGCACTTCAAGCCGCTTGGGATCATTATCAGGCGAGTGGTGCCCATGCTTAACCTTATTCCAAAAGCGATGGCAGACGGCGCTGCCCAGCGCGTTATGCAGCGATGTGATCTGTTAGCAAATATCAGTGAAACGCAAGGGGAGCTGACACGCGTTTATCTGTCTGACGAACATTTTCAGGCTAACCGGCAAGTTCAGCAATGGATGGAAGAGGCTGGGATGTCAGTCTGGCAAGATGAGGTGGGTAATATCTGTGGTCGGTATGAAGCCGTAGCAGAAGGAGCTCCCGCTATCTTATTAGGTTCACATCTCGATTCCGTACGTAATGCAGGGCGTTACGATGGTCCGCTGGGTGTCTTAACGGCAATTGAAGTGGTGAGCGCGTTACGAAACCAAAATATCCGTCTCGCCAACGCCATTGAAATTGTTGGCTTTGCGGATGAAGAAGGTACCCGTTTTGGTATTACGCTCTTAGGCAGTAAAGGGCTAACAGGACAGTGGCCGAATGATTGGCTGGATAAGACAGATAGTCAGTCGATTAGCGTACGAGAAGCGATGCTTGCGCAACAGCTCGACCCACGCAAGGTGTTGCAGGCTGCTCGTCATCCTGAGTCTATTGCTGCTTATTTAGAGCTTCATATCGAGCAAGGTCCTTGCCTAGAAACGGCTGACTTACCGCTAGGCGTAGTGACGGCGATTAATGGTGCTCACCGTTTACACTGCCATTTTACCGGGCTTGCGGGTCATGCAGGGACAGTGCCAATGACGCAGCGCCAAGACGCGCTCGTGGCGGCGGCTGAGTGGATAATGGCGATCGAAAAAGAGACCACTGCGGCAGGGGGCGGATTAGTGGCTACCGTCGGGCAGATGAGTTGCTCGCCTGGGGCCGTAAATGTGATCCCAGGTGAGGTGGCATTGAGTCTGGATATTCGAGGACCGGAAGATGCCCCATTGAGTCAGCTCTTAGAACAGTTGCTGTCACGTGCGCAGAGCATTGCGTCCGCACGTGGCATCAGGTTTCACGCTGAGGAGTTTTATCATATCGCGGCAACAGCCTGTGATAAGCGATTACGCGCCGCCTGTACGCAAGCAGTGACTGCAGTACAAGGCAGTGCTCCGCTACTTTCAAGTGGCGCGGGTCATGATGCGATAGCGATTGCCGCGCAGTGGCCGGTTGCCATGATCTTTGTGCGCTGCGAGAAAGGGATTAGTCATCATCCTGCTGAAGCCGTCACGGTACAAGATGTGGCAGCGGGGATCCAAGCGTTTACCCACGCGGTGCAATTAACGGCCACTCCTTTGCGAGAATATGAAACTGATGATCTCTCTCAAGCAGTTTAATGAAAGCGACGCACAGAGTGCGCAGCAAGCTATCGCCCATTGCGTGGCGATTGAAACATGGCAAACAGAGCTCGTTGCTCGTCGACCTTATCGCGATATCTTAGCCCTACAAGCGGTAGCCGCCGAGCTAACCGAGGGATGGGGGAAAGAAGCACTGACCTTGGCATTAAAGGCGCATCCTCGTATCGGCGAACGGCCAACAGGAGAAAGCTCTGAAGCTCAGGCTTCGCGTAGCGAACAAGCAGCGGTACAAGAGTCCGACCAACAGAGTAAAGAAGCGATTCGATTGGGAAACTTGCGCTATGAACAGCGTTTCCAGCGAGTATTTTTAATTCGCGCCAAAGGCCTCTCACCGCAAGATATCCTGCTAGCGCTTGAGCAACGTTTACAGCTTAGTGCAGCAGAGGATATCGAGGCTAGCGTACAACAGCTCCGTGAAATCACGGCATTACGTCTGCAGGAGGCTATTCAATGAGTACGATTACGACGCATATTTTAGATACTGCCTTGGGAAGACCGGCGAGTAACGTCACCATTACCTTAGATCAGTTAACGAATGAGGGGTGGCAACAGATTGCCAAGGGTACAACGGATAGCGATGGGCGCTTAAAAACCTTAACGCCTGACCCCATCGTGCCAGGACACTATCGATTAACCGCAGAGATTGGCGACTATTTTGCGCAGAGTAATCGCCCCTCGTTATATCTTACCGCACAGATTGATTTTGTGATTACGCAGACCGGTGAACACTTCCATCTTCCTTATCTTATCACCCCCAATTCGTGGTCAACCTACCGGGGGAGTTAAGGTAAAACTATCCGCATCCTGCCAAGCGGGAAACGCTTGGCGATAAGCGATTGCCCGTTGACGGTCAATAGTCGCTGAGATCACCGTCGCCTCCCCGGGTAAGGCTGTTACGATAATTTCTCCTTCAGGAGCGATGATTTGACTGTCCCCTTGGTACGATAACCCATTCCCATCCTCCCCTACGCGATTGCAGCCTATCACCCAACTTTGGTTTTCGATTGCCCTCGCTAATAATAAGGCTTGCCAGTGTTTTGCGCGGGCAGCAGGCCAACTCGCCACATAGATCACTAAGTCGTAGTCGTTATTGTGATTACGAGAAAAGGCTGGGAAGCGTAGGTCATAGCAAATTTGCGGCAATATTCGCCATCCACGGTATTCAACAATTTCCCGGCTGACTCCGGGCTTATAATGATGATGCTCGTTGGCCATTCGAAACAGATGACGTTTATCGTAGTAAGCGATATCGCCCTGAGGGGTAACGAAATAAAAACGATTTACGGCACCGTCAGTCAGCTGGATCGCCGCACTGCCGCATATTGCAGTATTGTGTTTATGCGCGAGTGCTCGCAACCAATCAAGCACCCGTGTTTCGTTCAGCGAGTTAGTTGCGGCTTGCATCGAAAAGCCAGTGGTGAACATTTCGGGTAATACCCACAGATCGCAGGGGGCGGATTGTGCGATGAGCTGAGAAAAATGTTCGAGATTAGCTTCACCATCCATCCAGATAATAGGTTGCTGTAACAGACTAACGGTTAAAGTTGACATAGTTTCTCCGCCGCGGCCTGCAAGGTTGCTTCTTCTTTCGCAAAACAGACCCTAATTAAGCGATGGGGGAAGGCCTCTTTACAGAATACGGAAAGAGGAATGGCGGCAACGCCAACCTCTTTGGTGAGGTAAAGGCAGAAGTCGACATCATTCATCGTAGAAATTGCCGAGTAATCCAACAGTAAAAAGTAGGTTCCTTGGCATGGTAATAGGGTGAAACGACTTGGTTGCAAGGCATTGATAAAGAAATCTCGGCGTTGCTGATAGAAGCCCGGGAGATTTTCGTCATGCTCTGGAGCATGATTAAGCATATCCGCTAACGCGAGCTGAGTGGGGGTATGAACCGAAAACGTAAGG
Organism: Rosenbergiella nectarea; assembly: GCF_900111105.1. GTDB lineage: Bacteria > Pseudomonadota > Gammaproteobacteria > Enterobacterales > Enterobacteriaceae > Rosenbergiella > Rosenbergiella nectarea. The sequence goes on from NZ_FOGC01000016.1 coordinate 26,570, forward strand.
TACTGATGTATTTTTCTGATTTCGAGGCTCAGATGAGGCGGTGCGACACAGTAACCGACCTTCCAGCCCGTCATATGATAGGTTTTCCCAAAGGAAGAGACCACAATTCCTCTTTCTCGCAATGACGGGTGCTGCAACAAGCTGTAATGCCCTTGCTGACTAAAACAGATATGCTCATAAACTTCATCGCTCAACACAAATAGTGGTCGTTCGGCAATCGCCGCCCATAACGCGTCGAAATCCTCCTTTTGCCAAACGCTCGCGGTAGGGTTGTGTGGGGTATTAATAATCACTAGGCGGGTTTTCTCACTGATGGCCGCAGAGAAACTGGACCAATCAGGCGCAAAATCGGGAGGCGTGAGAGGAATATGTGTCATTATTCCACCCGCGAGTTGCACGGCAGGGGCATAACTATCGTAACTGGGCTCGAAACAGATCACTTCGTCACCCGGTCGGATTAACGCAGTAATGCTGGCAAATAACGCCTCCGTAGCGCCCGCTGTAACGGTAATGTCGGTCTCTTTATCCACCTGACATCCGTAACAACGGGCGATTTTTTTACTGATTGCCTCACGCAGTACCGGGATTCCGGACATCGGTGCATACTGGTTCGCGCCGTGTTCAACATGGTGGGCTAAGCGTTGTTGTAAGTAATCTGGGCCGCTGAAATCAGGGAAACCTTGAGAGAGGTTAATCGCCCCCACCTGCTGAGCCAGTGCGCTCATGGTGGTGAAAATAGTGGTGCCTAAGGCGGGAAGTTTACTCTCTGGAACCGGTGCTGAACGAGTCATGAGGGGCCTCTGCGTCATGGTAAGAGCTAGTGAATACCACTATAACAGGGCAAAAATATTTGGCAATATGGACGTTTGGATGTCTATATATCGATTATTAATAGGTTTTTTTATCGGTTTGAGATCAACCGCGCAAAGAAACCTGAGTTAATCGCCTTGGTCATATTGCACTGAAATACTAATGGGCTAAACTTGGCACCTGAATTTTTCCGTATTCCACAAGGAATTTATATGTACCATGATCTTATCCGTGATGAGTTAAATGAGGCAGCTAAAACGCTTGAGCAGTTCCTCAGTCAGGACGCTAACCTTAACGCCATTCAGCAGGCTGCAGAGCTGTTAGCGGCAAGCTTCAAACAGGGTGGGAAGGTATTGTCTTGTGGAAATGGTGGTTCACACTGCGATGCGATGCATTTTGCTGAGGAACTTACGGGGCGTTATCGTGAAGACCGCCCGGGCTACCCCGCAATTGCGATTTCTGATGTGAGCCATTTATCCTGTGTCAGTAACGATTTTGGCTATGAGTTTGTCTTCTCTCGGTTTATCGAGGCGGTGGGACAACCTGGCGACGTGTTGCTCGGGATTTCTACCTCAGGGAATTCTGGCAATATTATTCGTGCGATAAGTGCCGCACGCAGTAAAGGTATGAAAGTGATTACCCTTACAGGCAAGGATGGCGGGAAGATGGCAGGTACCGCGGATATTGAAATTAGAGTCCCGCATTTTGGTTACGCTGATCGTATTCAAGAGATTCATATCAAAATTATCCATATTTTAATTATGCTGATCGAAAAAGAGATGGAACGTATTTCGGCATAAGTATTTCTTTTTTGTTATGGATTAAGCGCGCGTTATCCCGTTGCAGCGTAACGCAGAGCATGTTATTGATTATCAGGTATCGGCGTTAAGTGACTGATACGCTGCTATTGAGGTCAAATGCATGTGTGAGCTGCTTGGGATGAGCGCAAATGTCCCTACTGATATCTGTTTTAGTTTTTCCGGCTTGGTTCAGCGGGGTGGAGGAACTGGCCCGCATAAAGATGGGTGGGGCATTACATTTTATGAAGGGAAGGGCTGCCGAACCTTCAAAGATCCATTGCCAAGTTTTGAATCTCCCATTGCACGGTTAGTGCAAGAGTATCCGATTAAATCTCATTCTGTCATCGCTCATATTCGCCAAGCGAACCGCGGTAAAGTGGCCCTAGAAAATACCCATCCTTTTACCCGCGAGCTTTGGGGGCGTCATTGGACCTATGCACACAATGGACAGCTTAAAGGCTACCGCCGTCTTGAAACCGGGCAGTTTCGCCCCGTAGGTGGAACGGACAGTGAACGGGCTTTTTGCTGGTTGTTACATAAACTCTCGCAACGCTTTCCTCAGACACCTAAAAACTGGACCTCTGTGTTTCGCTACATAGCTGAACTCGCCAACGAATTGAGCGCACTGGGCGTATTCAATATGCTACTTTCAGATGGTCGCTACTTGATGGCGTATTGCTCTACACATCTTCATTGGATTACGCGGCGTTCGCCGTTTGGTAAAGCCATGCTGATTGATCAAGATATCGAAGTCGATTTTATGCAGCAGACAACGGCTCACGATGTGGTGACAGTCGTCGCGACACAGCCTCTCACCGGTAACGAAACCTGGCACAAGATCATGCCAGGTGAATGGAAGTTATTTTGCTTGGGTGAAGGCCAGAAAGGTCTTTGAAGCACTCGGGGTAGTCGTTTGGAATGGATTACCTCGTGGGGTAATCGTCCCATTACTTTGGCCATTGATGATATATTGATTATTCATCACAGCAATCATCGGTGGTTGCTTATATTTCTGGAAATAATCATAGCCTGGCTTCAATTGCTTCCAGAAGTTAATGTATTGCGAACCTGCATAGCGGCGCATATTGTCATCGGTCATGCGGAACGGATAGATATTCACTTCAATCTGCGTTTGACCGTTATTAAATGCAGCCGTTACGTACTTAAATATTTGATCGATACCACTATTGGTCATGGCATAACAGCCAATAGAGACACAATCACCGTGGATCATTAAGTAGTTACCGTTATAGCCGTTAGCCCTATCGTACTGATTAGGGAAACCTAGATTGATCGCTCGGTAGTAATGGCTATCGGGATGTAACTGTGACGCGGCAATGGTATAAAACCCTTCCGGGCTCTTAAAATCACCTTGAGTCCGTTTGGGACCTAAGCCGCCCGAGAACTTACAAATATTGAAGCGATTAAGCAGGCGAAACTGATTGCCTACTTTGGCATAAAGTTCAAGCGTACGCTCAGACTTAAAAATTTGGATAAATACCGGTGAACCGATCAGTTCCGTTTTCAGTTGATCGCTCACGGGGGCTTGTAATGCATTGGAGAGTGGAACGACTTCTGTTGAGAACGCGTTACAGGAAAACAATATCGCAAAAATGAGTGCGAAAATACGCATGCTAGGTGTACCTTGATGACAATCGTGAGGACGGTCTGCAATCGGATAACAGGCTATTGCAGTAGAACGGTTTATATTTGCGCAACATTATCACTGTTATGGCTTTAATCAAGCTTTCATCAAGCTTTTTTTGTCAAAAAAATGAGCCTAGGTTTTATTAGCGACACGGCTCTCATTTCCCCTCCACTCCATTGCTACCCTTAAACTAATTCTGACCTTGCGCCTCCTTTATTGGCTGATAACTTGCATTACTGTCTGGTTATTTATACAGTATGTTGAGAGTGGGTTGGAGGGGTGAGATGCGTAAAATTATTCATGTCGATATGGATTGTTTTTATGCAGCGGTTGAAATGCGAGATAATCCTGCCTTGCGGGATATCCCCATTGCGATCGGTGGAAGTCCAGAGCGGCGGGGAGTCATTAGTACCGCTAATTATCCGGCACGCCGTTATGGCGTAAAAAGTGCCATGCCAACGGCGACCGCACTAAAGTTATGCCCGCAGCTAACTTTGCTTCCTGGCCGATTCGATGCTTATAAACAGGCCTCGGCCCAAATACAGCAAATCTTCAAACGTTATACCTCGAAAGTTGAACCGCTTTCTCTCGACGAAGCTTATCTCGATGTGACTGAGTGCCTTGCTTGCCAAGGTTCCGCGACGTTAATTGCAGAAGAAATCCGCCGCTCAATTTTCCTTGAGACCGGACTAACGGCATCAGCGGGGGTGGCACCGATCAAATTTTTGGCCAAGATCGCTTCCGAAGTCAATAAACCCGATGGTCTTTATGTTATTCCGCCACAGCAGGTCGACCATTTTTTACAGACGCTCCCCCTAGCTAAGATCCCAGGGGTAGGGGAGGTCTCTTCACGAAAATTAGCTGATTTAGGGCTTTATACTTGTGCCGATATTCAGAAAGTTGAGCTGAGTTTTCTGTTAAAAAAATTCGGAAAGTTTGGCCGGAGTCTGTGGGAAAAAAGCCAAGGGATTGATACGCGAGATGTCGACAGTCATCGACTGCGTAAGTCTGTCGGTGTCGAGACCACGCTCTCTGCAGACATCGAGCAGTGGGGGCAGTGTCTGGAGGTGATCGACAAGCTGTATACAGAACTCGAACGTCGATTACGGCAAGTCCGGCCGGATTTACGGGTCGCGCGTCAGGGGGTTAAATTTAAGTTTTCCGACTTCCAACAGACGACCCTTGAGCATATCTGGACTGAACTCACGAAGCAGGACTTTATCGACCTCGCCTTAAAACTCTGGGAGCAACGGAGACAGGGGCGCTCGGTAAGATTAATTGGTCTTCATGTCAGTCTGCTTGATCCGCAAGTTGAGCGTCAATTACCCCTGCAGTTATGAGCTGGCAGTTGATTAAGCCAGGAGAGGTAATGTTCTGGCCAAGCGGAGTTCGCCAGACCTTTTCGCCCTAAGCCAAAACCATGACCGCCCGTTGCGTAGCGTATCCATGTCATGGGGACATGGTGTTGTGTCGCGGCACGATGGAGTAACAGGCCATTTTGCGGCGGGGCAATGGGGTCATCCTCGCTTTCGACCACGAATAGTGGAGGAGAATGGTCATGGATAGCGTGTTGTACCGACCATTTCGCTTCCTCTTGCCGCGACGCGTGACGTCCAGCAAGGACCCGATGGGTGGCACTATGGTTGAAGGGCGGTTCAACGGAGACAATCGGGTAGATCAACGCCATGCCTTCCACCGCAAGCGGCGCTTTATCATCCTTTGGTGTCATCTCTGCACGATTTATGGCTAAGGCGAGTAAATGGGCGCCCGCGGAAAAGCCGAGTACGCTTAGGTACGGATTATCTTGGTGAATCAGCGTTAACGCTTGTCGAACATCTTTCATGGCGACATCTTTGCCTTCCGGCCAGTGCGAGTTGGGTAATCGATAGGTGAGGATATAAGCACGGAAACCATGCTGAGTCAGAAATTGTGCGGCAGGCAAAGCTTCTTTGGCTTGCTCAATCCTCCTGTAACCTCCACCCGCAGCGATTAGCACAGTTTTGCCGTTAAAGGTCTTTGGAGAGTAGAGGGTTAAAAAAGGCGCATTAACTTGGGTGACTTTGCCTTGGGTCGTCATCACCACACTAGGGCCTTGACGGGTTTGACCACTACCAGTGGGCCAAAGCATGATTTTTTCGCTAGAGGTTTGAGCGAGAAGGGGCAGAAAAATTAGCGTGGCTAACCCTCGAATCCAGTGAGCAACCATGGGCGACCTCTCAAATAAAAATATGCTAGGCGATCGCTCGCCTAGCAGGGCACTTATTTGGTTGGAACTGCTTTGAGTAGGGCGGTTAGCAGCTGCCAGTAAAGGCCAACACTTTCAATATGTACCTGTTCATCCGGGGAATGAGGTCCAGTAATTGTTGGTCCGATAGAGACCATATCTAAATGTGGGTATGGCTCGCGGAATAAACCACACTCTAGCCCAGCGTGAATGACTTGGATATTGGGTTTCTTACCAAAAAGATCCAAATAAATTTCGCGAGTTAAAGCCATGATGGCGGAGTTAGCATCAGGCTGCCAGCCTGGATAACTGCCCGACGCTTCTGTTTTCGCACCGGCTAATGCGCCCAACGAATGTAACATTGAGACGACATACTCTTTCCCACTATCAATAAGCGAGCGAATCAAGCAATAGATTTTTGCCTGATTTTCTTCAAGGGTCACGATACCGATATTTAACGATGTCTCGACCACACCCGGCGCAACATCAGAGTTACGGACCACGCCATTAGGGGTCACATTCAGTAAATTGATAAAGCGATCTTGGCTCTCCGCTACTAACGCCTGACCAGAGTGCGAGATTGCCTGCGCGCTTAGGGTGACATTTTTATCTTTTGGCGCGACTTCATTTTGTAGGATTGAGAGATAATCGTGAAGTGCCTGCTGGAGAGCCGTTTCCTGTTCAGGTGCGACGGCGACGACCGCACTCGCTTCTCGAGGAATAGCGTTACGTAGGTTACCGCCTTTAAAATCGATCAACTGTAGATCGAGCTTACCGCGAGATTCTGCAAAGAAACGTGCCAATAGTTTTGTCGCGTTGCCTAATCCTAGATGGATATCGGCGCCAGAGTGGCCACCGCGTAGCCCTTTGAGGCTAATCTCTACAGTCAGATGTTGCGCAGGAATATCGCCACGGCTAATTGGTAGTTCAGATAAGAAATCAATTCCCCCTGCACAACCCATATAGACTTCACCTTCCTCTTCCGAGTCGGTATTGATGAGAATATCTGCTTGCAGCCAGTTAGGTTGTAAGCCAAAAGCGCCTTCCATCCCGGCTTCTTCGGTCATCGTGAGCAGAACTTCAAGAGGACCGTGTTCAACCGTTTTATCGGCTAAAACGGCGAGTGCAGAAGCCATACCAATACCGTTATCAGCACCGAGCGTTGTACCGCGAGCCTTCAGCCATTCACCATCCACCCAAGGTTGAATCGGATCACGCGCGAAGTCATGTTCGGTAGCATTATTTTTTTGCGGCACCATATCGAGGTGAGCTTGTAGGGCGACAGGCTTACGGTTTTCCATACCCGCGGTAGCGGGTTTGCGGATTAGAATATTACCCGCAGCATCCCGCTCACACCAGAATTGCTGCGCTTCAGCCCATTCTATAATGTACGATGCTAACGCTTCTTCATGATAAGAAGGGTGTGGGATAGAGCAGATTTTGGCAAAGAAGTCCCATAAGGGCTGAGGTGACAGTTGAGACAGTTCAGACACAATGCGTCTCCTATAACAGATTAGGATTAAGCCCCATCATCAGGGCATATAGCGGTTATTATTAGTAAAGAAAGCATATCATTGTTCGCGAGTAAGCAGCGATTTATACCGAAAAAAAGTCAAACTCGGCAGCAGCACTGGTTTTTATCTGACGTTATCCCTATAATCACGCGCAAACTTTTTTTCGTTTGTCCATTCACCAGACCAACTCTGTTGGTCGGAGCCTGATTATTATGAGTCAAAAATACGTAGTTACTTGGGATATGTTGCAAATTCACGCCCGTCAGTTGGCTGAGAAATTACTGCCAGTTGAACAGTGGAAAGGCATCATCGCGGTGAGCCGGGGTGGATTGGTTCCTGCGGCCTTACTAGCACGTGAACTGGGTATTCGCCATGTCGATACAGTATGCATCTCAAGCTACGACCATGACCATCAACGTGAAATGAAAATTTTGAAACGCGCGGAAGGCGATGGTGAAGGGTTTATCGTGATTGATGACCTGGTGGACACCGGCGGGACTGCGAAAGTTGTCCGCGAGATGTATCACAAAGCGCGCTTTGTAACGATCTTTGCTAAGCCAGCAGGTCGCCCATTAGTTGATGATTACGTTGTTGATATTCCTCAGGATACTTGGATCGAACAGCCATGGGATATGGGCATCACCTTTATTCCACCGCTAGTTAAGAATTGATGGAAAAAACAGCACCCGAGGGTGCTGTTTTTTTTTATCATTTTCATTTAATAGTAAGTCTGCTAAAAGTAACACTGATAACAATGAACGCTGATAGGAGTGTAGTCAGATGGTATTACCCGGAGGCCACTTCAGAGGCCGTTATATCGTAAAATTTAATGAGCTAGGTCCTTATCTGCGCGAGGACCAATGCCAAGATCACCGTTTTTTCTTCGACTGTTTAGCTGTCTGCACCAATATTAAACCCGCCCCCGAGAAGAGAGAGTTTTGGGGATGGTGGCTAGTATTAGAAGCACAAGAGACTCACTTCGACTATCGTTTCGATTTTGGTTTGTATGATAAAGCAGGCCAATGGGTACCCGTTGAAATTAAACGCGATGTTGATCGACAAGAGGCGGAAGCTAGTCTGCAAAAATTCTTCCCACGCCTCGAAGCACTGATGAACGAATTAAATGCGCCACTTATTCCTGCGAGTAATTTCGAACCTTCGTTGTCGTTTTAATCATCTTAGCTGCCCCTTTTTGGATTAAGTTACGTTAAGCATAAGGATAGCTATTGGCAAGCTCTAGCTGTCCTGATACAACTGTGAACTTATTTAAACATTTAGGTGGCAGGAAATATGAGTGGCAGTCAGACCTTAGTGGTCAAATTAGGGACCAGTGTACTCACTGGCGGATCTCGTCAATTGAATCGCGCAAGAATGGTTGAAATTGTGCGGCAATGCGCACAAGCCATGAATGACGGTCATCGTATCGTGGTCGTGACCTCTGGTGCTATCGCGGCAGGTAGAGAGCATCTGAATTATCCCGAACTGCCCCCCACCATCGCGTCTAAACAACTGCTTGCAGCGGTGGGTCAGTGTCGTCTGATCCAGTTATGGGAACAGCTATTTGCCATCTATGGTATCCATATTGGTCAAATGCTCATCACCCGAGCGGACATGGAAGACAGAGAACGTTTTCTTAACGCCCGCGACATGCTGCATGCACTATTAGATCAGCGTATCCTTCCGGTCATCAATGAGAATGATGCCGTTGCCACGGCAGAAATCAAAGTCGGGGATAATGACAATCTGTCCGCTCTTGCGGCAATACTCTCTGATGCCGACAAGCTCCTCCTTTTGACCGATCAACAAGGTCTTTTTACCGCCGACCCTCGTTATGATCCTGATGCAACACTAATTGAGGATGTTTATCAGATCGATGACTCGTTAAAAATGATGGCGGGAGGCAGTGTTTCTGGACTGGGAACCGGAGGCATGGCAACCAAGTTACAGGCGGCAGAAGTAGCCTGTCGAGCGGGTATTGATGTCATTATCGCTCCCGGCGACCAACCCATTGTAATCCATCGATTATTACATGGCCAGAAAGCCGGAACCTTGTTCCATGCGCAAGAACATCGCCTTGAAAGCCGCAAGCACTGGATTTTTGGTGCGTCACCCGCAGGTTCGGCAGTCATTGATGCCGGTGCATTGACCGCATTACTTGAGCGGGGGAGTTCATTACTGCCGAAAGGAATCACTGAAATTACGGGTAATTTCTCTCGCGGGGAAGTTATCGCAATTCGCGATCCTCAAGGTAATGATATTGCGCATGGCGTTTCACGCTACAACAGTGATGCTTTACGTATGATTGCCGGAAAACATAGCCAATCTATCAGTGAAATTTTGGGCTATGAGTACGGTGCAGTTGCCGTGCATCGTGATGATATGATTGTAGGATAAGTCGAGATGAATATAGAACTTATGGGGCAGCGTGCCAAGGCGGCTGCTTATCAACTTGCCACGCTAACTGCGCAAGAAAAAAATCAGCTATTGATGACTATTGCTGATCAACTCACGAGTAATGCGCCTGATATTTTAGCCGCTAATCAATTAGATGTGGCAGATGCCGTTGAACAAGGCCTCTCGCCAGCGTTAATTGATCGTTTGACGCTGACCGTCGAAAGGTTATCGGATATTGCTAATGATGTGCGTAAAGTTTGCCAGCTTAGTGACCCTATTGGCCAAGTGATCGACGGTGGGGAGTTAGACAGCGGTTTGAAAATCGAGCGACGCCGAGTACCGCTAGGGGTGGTCGCGATTATCTATGAGGCTCGTCCGAATGTGACGATCGACGTGGCAACGCTGTGTTTGAAAACAGGTAATGCGGCGATTCTTCGTGGCGGAAAAGAAACCTATCGTACTAACTCGCAAACCGTTAACGTTATTCGTAAAGCGCTAGCACAGCATGGTTTGCCCATTGATGCCGTTCAAGCGATTGACGATCCCGATCGCCAATGGGTAAGCCAATTGTTGAAGCTAGATAAATATGTCGATATGTTGATTCCGCGGGGCGGAGCAAGCTTACATAAGCTGTGCCGCGAGCACTCGACAATCCCCGTGATTACGGGCGGAATAGGTGTCTGTCATCTTTATATCGATGAAACGATGGATACTGAACAAGCCCTTGATGTGATCGTCAATGCTAAGAAACAGCGCCCGAGTGCTTGTAATTCTCTAGAAACACTCTTGATTCATCGTTCGCAGCTCGAACTCTTCCTACCCAAATTTGTGGCCCGTATGGCCCAGGAAGGGATTAGCCTGCATGTTGATCAGCAACTGTTATCACATCCAGCCCTGAAAGATAAAGGATTTGCGCAAGCCACTGAAGCCTCTTACCGCGATGAATGGCTATCCCTTGACCTGAATATCAAAGCGGTAACAGACCTACGCTCGGCGGTTGAACATATCCGTGAGTACGGTACGCAACATTCAGATGGTATCTTGACAGAACGTTACCAGAATGCCCAAGAGTTTGTTAACCAAGTCGACTCGGCGGTGGTGTACGTCAATGCTAGCACTCGCTTTACCGATGGTGGGCAATTTGGCTTAGGCGCCGAAGTGGCGGTCAGCACCCAGAAATTGCATGCGAGGGGACCAATGGGGTTAGAAGCGTTGACGACCTATAAGTGGATCTGTTGGGGACAAAATACGTTACGTAGCTAATGCTAAGGTTTCGTTAAGAAAATACGCTTTTTGATAACTTTGGACATACTCTCCTGATACGAATCAAGAGTAATCTTGATGGTTAGCGGTAAGGTATTACGCATAATTCTACTAATATTTTGGCTCGAGCGAGAAGTTATGCGTAAAAGACCTCTAGTGTTAGCGATGATATGGTTAACCTTAAACCCGATGGTTATGGCCTATGCCCATGATCATCATCATGATCACTGGGACCGTCATGGCCATCCAGGGCCACGGTGGCATGACCGTCACGACTGGCGTGATGATCACCGTGATCATGACAGGTACTCTTATCATCGACCGCGTTATGATAGAAGAGACTTTTTCTATGGCGGCCATCACTTTAGACCGGGCGGACGATACCCCCATCAATACTATCAAAATCGATATTGGGTTAACGACTGGCACCGGCACGGATTAGGCTCACCACCTCCCGGGCATCGGTGGGCGAATATTAATGGTAACTACGTACTGATCGCCGTCGCCACTGGCGTAATCACCTCTCTTATCCTCAATAATTAATTTGTTAGGCCCGAGATGACTCGGGCCTTTTTTTATCTCCGATGATGGGTGTATAGAATACATTACAACCCCTAGTAACAGGGTGATTTATACTTGATATATGTAAACATATCATTACATGTAAATAATAATTGGATTGAAAGGTTTACTTTTTGTGGTATGGTAAGGGTATTGGTCGCCGAGACCCCCCTATTTTAGTCAGGTAACGTTATGCAGAAAGATGCCTTAAATAATGTTCATATCGCGGATGAGTCAGTAATGATGACCCCGGCAGAACTAAAAGAGTTGTTCCCACTGACTGCCGATCAGCAGCAGCAAATCCAAGATTCCCGCCAAACAATTGCTGATATTATTGCCGGTCGAGATCCTCGTCTTCTAGTCGTGTGTGGCCCATGTTCAATTCATGATCCGCAAGCGGCTTTAGAGTATGCGGCGCTTTACAAGAAATTAGCTGAAGAGGTCAGTGATTCCCTTTACTTAGTAATGCGTGTTTATTTTGAAAAGCCGCGTACCACCGTGGGGTGGAAAGGGTTAATTAACGACCCGCATATGGATGGCTCATTTGATATCGAGCAGGGATTGAAGTTGGCACGTCAATTATTAGTTGAGCTGGTGTCTATGGGACTCCCTCTGGCAACCGAGGCCTTAGATCCTAATTCGCCACAGTTCCTGGGTGACTTATTCAGTTGGTCAGCGATTGGGGCTCGGACCACTGAATCGCAAACCCACCGCGAAATGGCATCGGGGTTATCTATGCCAGTTGGGTTTAAAAACGGTACAGATGGTAGCTTAGGGACGGCGATTAACGCTATGCGTGCCGCCGCGATGCCGCACCGTTTTGTCGGGATCAATCAACAAGGTCAGGTGTGTCTATTACAAACTCAAGGCAATGGGGATGGGCATGTGATTCTGCGTGGTGGTAAGACGCCAAATTACCATCCTGAAGATATTGCCCAGTGCGAGGCTGAAATGGCTAAGGCGGGTCTGCGTCCTTCTTTAATGATCGATTGCAGTCATGGTAATTCCAATAAGGATTATCGTCGGCAAACGGTGGTGGCCAATAGCGTATTACAGCTATTACAAGCCGGAAACCGTTCTATCACTGGCATTATGTTAGAGAGTCACTTATTCGAGGGGAGCCAATCTTCAGAGTTGCCGCGCGCTGAGATGCAATATGGCGTATCCGTTACCGACGCCTGTATTAACTGGCAGTCAACTGAGCAGTTATTAAAGAAACTGGCGAGCGCAATGAATGCTATGATCACCTCAAGTACAGTGGAAGGGTAGATAGGGTAATGGTTGCAGAACTGAACGCACTACGCGATAAAATCGATGAAACAGATAAAGCATTACTGGCCTTGCTTGCACAACGTATGCAACTGGTGGCGGAAGTTGGAGAAGTCAAAAGCCAGCATGGGCTGCCGATCTATGTACCAGAGCGTGAGGCATCGATGTTAGCTTCACGACGTGCGGAAGCAGAAGCTGCCGGGATCCCTGCCGATTTAATCGAAGATGTTTTACGTAGAGTGATGCGGGAGTCTTACGCCAGTGAAAATGATAAAGGGTTTAAGACGCTCAATCCAGCAATGCGACCTATCGTTATCGTTGGGGGTAAAGGGAAAATGGGTCGCTTGTTCGAGCGTATGTTAACGCTTTCAGGTTACCAAGTCCGTTTACTCGATAAGGAAGAGTGGGACCAAGCGGCTTCGCTGGTCAGCGATGCGGGGATGGTGATTGTTAGCGTACCTATTCATTTAACTGAACAGGTCATCCAACAGCTACCAACCCTACCGGATGATTGTATATTAGTGGACTTGTGCTCAGTTAAGAAAGCGCCATTAGATGCAATGATGGCGGCACATAATGGTCCGGTACTAGGTTTGCACCCGATGTTTGGGCCAGATAGTGGTAGCTTGGCTAAACAAGTGGTGGTGTGGTGTGATGGCCGATCTCCTGAAGCTTACCAGTGGTTTCTGCAGCAAATAGAGGTATGGGGGGCAAGGCTACATTCTGCCACGGCGGAAGAGCATGACCAAAACATGGCGTTTATCCAAGCACTCCGACACTTTGCGACCTTCGCCTATGGATTGCATTTGTCAGAAGAGAATGTCGATCTTAAACAATTACTGGCACTTTCCTCACCTATCTACCGACTAGAATTAGCAATGGTAGGTCGCCTATTTGCTCAAGATGCACAATTATACGCTGATATTATTATGTCGTCGCCAAACAACATTGCCTTAATTAAGCGTTATTATACTCGCTTTGGTGAGGCGCTAGCTCAACTCGAACGTGGCGATAAAGCCTCTTTCATAAAAAGTTTTGCTGGGGTTCAAACTTGGTTTGGTGATTATGCCAAGACGTTTATGACAGAAAGTCGCTCTCTACTCCGGTCGGCGAACGATAATCGCAAGTAATTCGCCAACCTACTAATGTTAAGCACCACGTTTACCGTGGTGCTTTTTTTTAAGGTATTACGGCGGTCACTGTTTCGCTCGGATAACAACCAAGCACCTTTAAGTAGCGGGTAAGTTCAGTAAGCTGTTGCAGGGCAGATTGCATAGCCGGATCACTGCTATTAGCTTGAACATCGATGTAAAACATCTCTTCCCAAGGGTTACCGTTAATGGGGCGAGATTCTAATTTAGTCATCACAATATCATGTTGTCTTAAGACCCATAATGCGTCGACTAATGCACCGGCTTGTTGCCCGGTTGCCATTAATAAGGTGGTTTTCGCGGGAACTTGTTCTGACACTTTCACCGGTTTACGGGCTAGGACGATAAAACGGGTAATATTTTGCGATTGGTTGGCGAGTTGACGCTCTATCGCTTGTAGCTGATAGAGTTGTCCCCCGGCCTCACTACCGAGTGCCGCGACAGAAGGGTCGTTTAAGCTCGCAACGGTTTCCATTGCAGCGGCAGTGCTTTCGGTATAGTTAATTTTCCAATGCGGATAATGATTCAAATACTGGCTACATTGTTGGAAAGGTTGAGGATGGCTATAGACGGTAGTGATGGCCTCAAGAGAGGTTTCTGCAGAAACCAACAGGCAGTGATTAATCGGTAATGTCATTTCTCCTACAATATGTAGCCCAGTATTCTGAAGCAAATCGTAGACGTCGTTAATCGAACCAGAACTCGTATTCTCTAAGGGAAGCACGGCATAGTCAGCTAATCCCTTCTCCACTTGATTAACAATATCTTGAAATTTACTGCAGCCGACTTCGATCATTTGGTCAAAATGATGTGAAGCGTAGCTTCGTGCGGCGAGGTGCGAATAAGAGCCCTTAGGGCCTAAGAACGCGACGCGAACCGCTTGTTGCTGAGAGTCATTGAGCGCTTTTTGGAGTAAAGCTTGTTGAATCAGTACCGAGTCTTCAATAACCAGCTGAAAAAGGCGCGTAATATAGTGACTGTCAAGAGAGAGCGTTTTGCCTTGTTCGATCAGTTCTTCCAGAAGCTGTTTTTCGCGGGTCACATCACGTACAGGACGCTGGGTTTGTAACTTATAGTTGCCCACCGCAACAGCAAGCTCACGACGTTTAGCGAGTAGAGTGAGTAAACGGCTATCCAGTTCACTAATGTCATGCCGCAATTCGTCAAGCGAAGCGTAAGGGGTCATAGTCTGTCCTTTTGTTTTTTATTTTTTCAAAAAAAAAGCCTCCCGGAGGGGAGGCCTTTTGTTCGTCTTTTCATTCATTCTAGTCGAAGCGGCTTCCCTGGTAGGGGGAGCTAAAAAAAAATGAAAAGAAGAACAGGTTATAGTGCATGTCATTTTTTCTCAGTAGGGTTGAACTCAGAGAGTAGCGTTTGCGATCCCGCGCGTCAACCTAAAACCGCGCACCCGATGGGTGCGCGGTGACATTAGGATTCGGCAGGAATAATATCTTTAACGCTACCGTTTGCACGCCGTGCTTCAGCCTTGTGCTGAACCTTATTGAGTTGGCGTTCGAGTTTAGAAATGAGTTCGTTTACTGCGACATACATATCGTCGTTTTTCGCGGTAGCAACGAGGGTACCGTTGGGCGTATTGAGTGTTGCATCGGCAACAAACTCTTTAGGTTCTTTAGAGAGGACTACGTGAGGATTTATCAGCTGGGTTTGCCACTTCTCTAGCTTTGCAAACCGCTCTTCAATATGACTACGGATTGCCGGGGTAATATCCATTTGCTTGCTGGTGATGTTGATCATCATTTTACCTCTCTTCGTCATTGCCAGGGTACGAGCATCCAGAATACCGACTATGCATAGCAATAACGTGATCTAGATCACATTATTGCGAGAGAAAAAATAATTAGTCAAACAGCCCATTTTCAGCTACCTGTTGGTTGAGAGGGGGAAAATTATTGTCAGTCAGTGCGGGCCAAAAGATCAGTGTTAGGCACTGCGCTGTCCGTTTCAAGCATGAGGTTGTCACTTATGCATGAGTCACAGGGAAAGAGGTATCGCTAGGATAGTCTTTTTATCCTCAGTAAGGAAATATCATGCTGTTAGCCCCCTCAACCAAATATAAGCCCTTTCCCGTTATCGCCTTAGCGGATAGAACCTGGCCTAATAAACAATTAACGCAACCTCCACGCTGGATCTCTACAGATTTACGAGACGGTAACCAAGCGTTAGCTGAGCCTATGAGTGTCGAGCGTAAACTAAAGTTTTGGGACTTGCTCTTAGCCTGTGGCTTTAAAGAAATCGACGTCGCCTTTCCTGAGGCATCCAATACCGACTTTCAATTCCTGCGGCAATTGATTGAAGAGCAACGGACCCCACAAGATGTCACCATTCAAGTGATTACTCAAGCTAGGGCCGATCTCATTGAGCGGACATTTGCAGCGTTAAGAGGAGCTAGACGGGCCACGATTCATCTCTACAATGCCACGGCACCTCTATTCCGACGCCTAGTCTTCCAGCAGAGTAAACAAGAAATTATTGCGTTGGCGGTCGCGGGAAGTGAGCAAATCCGTCGTTATTGTGAGGCTAATCCCGATACGCATTGGACCTATCAATACTCACCTGAAACATTCTGCTTTACCGAGCCAGATTTTGCGCTGGAGATCTGTCAAGCCGTGGCAAAGGTTTGGCAGCCATCACTCGAGCGGCCAATGATTATTAATTTACCCAGTACCGTTGAGGTCAATATCCCTAATGTCTAGGCCGATCAAATCGAATATTTTTGTCGTCATTTTATCTACCGTGAGTCGTTATGTATCCGTGTCCACCCTCATAATGACCAAGGGTGCGGCGTGGCGAGCGCAGAACTGGCTTTACTTGCAGGAGCTGAAAGGGTTGAAGGCTGTCTTTTTGGTAATGGGGAGCGAACGGGGAATCTCTGTTTAGTGACCTTAGCGATGAATCTTTATAGCCAAGGGATCTCGCCTCAGCTTGATTTTAGTGATATGACCAATATCGTCGAGCAAGTAGAGGAATACAATCAACTTCCAGTTCATCCACGGCATCCTTATGCGGGAAAACTGGCGTTTACGGCTTTTTCTGGATCGCATCAAGATGCGATCCAGAAAAGGTTTCACCGCGCGTGAGCATGCGACGAATCTCTTATGGGAAACTGAATCGACCCTAATGACATAGGATGTCATTATGAGGCTGTCATCCGTGTGAATAGCCAATCGGGTAAAAGTGGTACGGCATGGATGTTAGAACAGAATCATGGGTTAAAGCTCCCCCGAGCTTTACAGCAAGTCTTCAGTCGACATGTACAAACGATTACCGACCAGAGCGGCCGTGAAATAACCTTAGCGCAGGTATGGCAACTCTTTCGTCAACTTTACGGTCCCCACGAGCAGGCCACACATCAGTTATTGGATTATCGAACAGAAAGCTTAAATGATAACCGAATTCTGTTCCATGCTCAGGTTAAAACGCCCAAGCGAACCCTAATGTTAAAGGGGGAGGGGAATGGACTTTTGTCTGCAGCGGCTAATGCAATAACGTCTTATGTGGGGGAACCGCTAACGATTCAAGACATACATTGGGAAGGAAAAATGAAAGCCGTTCTGCAGCCTACATTCTTTGCGCGAGCCAAGGTAAGGAGAGCCATTGGGGAGTGAGTGTCGATAGCGATATCGCTAGAGCGTCTATACAGGTGCTACTTAATACACTCCCCAGCGTCACGATAGATGGAAATAATGGCTAGGAGGCATCCCTAACCGTCGGCGAAACACTGTGCTAAAAGCGCTTTGACTTTCATGGCCTAAAGCGAGGGCCACTCTTAATACAGATTGGCCCTGTGCAAGACGTTTCATCGCCTCCATTAACTTCGCCCGCCTTACCCATTCACTAAAAGAAAAGCCTATTTCCTGTCGAAAATGCCTTAATAGCGTGTGCTCACTGAGGTTAATCAAAGTCGCTGCCTCAGAGGTTGTCCAGGGTTTCGCTAAATCGTCACGCACAAGCATGCATAGGTTCTTGAGCACAGAGGAGACGGGTTCAGGGAGATTGAAGGGGAGCACTGACATGCCGCGTATTTCATCTAGGATAAGTTCATACACTCTCTCTGCTCGGCTGTTTGGTGCGTAGCGATCGGGGAGGTCGAGTGCTGCGATAATGAGCTCCCTTAACAGTGGTGAGACTTGCACCACTTGGCACACCGTGGGTAAATCAGCTCGGGCGAAAGGATCCACAAATAATGTTCTGGCAGCAACTTGCGCGGTAATCGTTAACTGGTGAACAACCCCAGCAGGCAACCACACCTCGCGACTAGGAGGGATGATCCAACACCCTTGCGCGGTATGGACGCTGACTACGCCGCTTAAGCTATAAAGTAATTGAGCGCAGCGATGTTGATGCCAAGGTTCACTTTCGCCATGAGAGTAATCATGAGCGAGGGGGATTATTGGACGCGTTTCAAAATTAATGGGCAGTGTCGTCGACATGCGATTCTATTTTTTATGGGATGGCAATGAGAGTATTACGTGGAAATTGCCTTTTCAATTGTTTTAATCGGGTAAGTGATAGGGGGGATAAAGCGATAAAAAAAACCAGCCACTGAGCGTGACTGGTCGGTAAGCAGAATAGGGGCTACTATTTTGCGTTATTTGATGCGATTAATTTTGCTACCTTATCTGCTTCAACGTTTAGCTGAAGTTTACGGTAGGCATTTTCCATGTAAGGAAGCGCTTGGCGTGTTGAAGCCGTATCGGGATAATCGCTCAACATCTCTTTGGCACGATTAACAACCGCGACATAAGCCCCACGTTTAGTGTAGAATTTCACAACAGATAATTGATACGTCGATAAACGATCCTTTAGCGCGACTAAACGTTTTTGTGCGTCAGGTGCATATTGGCTGTTCGGATAGCTCTGTACCAGTTGTGAAAAGTCTTTGAAAGCTTGACGGGCATTTGACGGATCGCGATCCGAACGGTCGATACCGAAGAAGTGTTGTAGAGCAGATTGATCAAGCGCCATATCCGTTAGCCCTTGCATATACATAACATAGTCGATGTTAGGGTGGGTCGGATTTAAACGAATGAAGCGTGAAATAGTCGCTTGCGCCATTGACATATCGTCATTCTTGTAATAGGCATAGATCAGATCGAGCTGTACCTGTTGCGAATACGGACCAAAAGGGTAACGGTTGTCCAGCGCTTCTAACTGGCTGATGGCGCCTCTGAAGTTCCCATCTTGCATTTTTTGCTGAGCCGTAGCATAAATCTGCGAAGGAGGATTGTCAGGAACGACATCTTTAGATCCGGAACATCCGACCAGAGCTAAGCTAAGCGTGGCGAGCGCCACAAGATATTTCATACGCATCATGACGAATTGATTATCCTCAAAAGTTTATTGGAAGCATTTATATGCGGCTTCCATTGTTTATCAGCTAAGATAGCACATTATCTTAAACGGCTTTGCCGGAAAAACCCAACGTTAACGAAGAACCTTATATGGCACAACAAGTAGAACTCGCTGCAACCATCTCCCTAGAACAATTGGGACAACGCTTAGATCAGTCTTTGGCTGAATTGTTCCCTGATTATTCACGTTCTCGTATAAAAGAATGGATTTTACAGGGCAGAGTCACCATCAATGGAACGGTTGCCGATAAACCCAAAGAAAAAGTATTGGGTGGCGAGAAAATAGTCATCAGCGCAGAAATTGAAGAAGAAGCGCGTTGGGAACCCCAAAATATTCCCCTCAACATCGTCTACGAAGATGATGATATTCTTGTCATCAATAAACCACGCGATTTAGTTGTGCACCCAGGCGCTGGTAATCCGGATAAAACCATTCTGAATGCGCTGCTTTACCACTATCCGGCCATCGCTGATGTCCCGAGAGCGGGTATTGTACATCGCCTCGATAAGGATACCACAGGATTAATGGTGGTTGCCAAGACCGTGCCAGCACAAACTCACTTGGTTGACTGCCTTCAACGGCGAGAAATTACCCGTGAATATGAAGCGGTAGCGATCGGTACCATGACAGCAGGAGGTACTGTGGATGAGGCAATATCTCGTCACTCCACTAAGCGTACGCATATGGCGGTTCATCCGATGGGCAAACCGGCAGTGACGCATTACCGAATTATGGAGCATTTCCGGGCGCATACGCGTCTTCGTTTGCGTTTGGAAACGGGCAGAACGCACCAAATCCGCGTGCACATGGCGCATATCGGCCATTCGTTAGTGGGTGATCCGCTTTATGGCGGTCGTCCTCGCCCACCTAAAGGATCGAGTGAAGCTTTTATTAATGCGTTGCGCGGCTTCGATCGCCAAGCTTTGCATGCCACTATGCTCCGCCTCTATCATCCGATAACAGGTATCCAGATGGAATGGCATGCACCGCTTCCTCAAGATATGGTGGAGTTAATTGACGCACTGAAAGCTGATACTGCAGAGCATCGCGATCAAATGGACTGGCTATGAGTGAATCGCTGATTATTCCTAACTGGAGTGTGCCTTCAACGGTACGTGCCGTCTCAACGACCCGTTTAGGGGGCGTCAGCGATACCCCCTGGCACGCGCTTAACCTTGGGAGCCATGTTGGGGATGATCGTGAAGCAGTAAATAGAAATCGTGGCCTACTCACCGAGATTGCTCAGCTACCCAGTGAGCCGTTTTGGCTGAATCAGATCCATAGTGCTCGCGTTGTCGAGACTGCGGCGGCGGCTTCTAACGGTGTTCCAGATGCCGACGCCAGCTTCACGCGTGAAGCGGGTAAAGTCTGTGTAGTGATGACGGCTGATTGTTTACCGGTCTTATTCACTAACCGGCAAGGTACCCAGGTTGCTGCTGCCCATGCTGGATGGCGAGGGTTATGTGACGGCGTACTGGAAAACACACTTAATACCTTCGATTGTCCGCCGGAAGAGATTATTGCCTGGATAGGGCCTGCTATTGGTCCTCGGGCTTTTGAAGTAGGCGCGGAAGTCAGAGAGGCCTTTGTCAAGGCCCAACACGCTGCCGAGCAGTGCTTCGTGGCTCATGGCGACAAGTATTTAGCCGATTTACCAGAGCTAGCTAAATTGCGTTTACAGCGGGCAGGGGTAGAAGCTATTCATCAATCTCAACGCTGTACTTTTTCAGAGGCTGAGCATTTCTTCTCTTATCGCCGAGATGGGCAAACAGGTCGTATGGCTTCGCTTATTTGGATTGCGGAGTAATCAGTCTATTTCAGTTGTTGAGGGTAAAATTTCAGCAATTTTTTACGGTTTTTCCTCTTGAATTTTTCATAATCACCTCCATTTTATAGTCAATAGCATGTTGACCTTTGTGGAGGAATTATGCGTCTGGATCGTCTTACTAATAAATTTCAACAAGCCCTAGCTGATGCCCAATCATTGGCACTAGGCAGCGATAATCAATTCATTGAACCCATCCATCTCTTTTCTGCATTATTAGCGCAAGAAGGTGGTTCGATTCGTCCGTTACTCGTTTCTTGTGGGGTAGAGGTTTCTCAGCTTCAAGCTCAGTTATCTCAGGCCTTGGCGCGTCTTGCGAAAGTCGAGGGGAGTGATGGCGATGTTCAGCCCTCGGCGGAACTCATCCGAGTATTAAATCTTTGCGATAAACTGGCTCAGAAACGCGGAGATAGTTATATCTCATCAGAGCTTTTTCTCCTCGCGGCATTTGACTCCCGTGGGGGCGTCAGTGATTTATTGAAATTAGCAGGGTTAACCAGTGAAAAACTGGCAAACGCTATCGATCAACTTCGAGGAGGAGAGGGTGTGAACGACCAAGGGGCAGAAGACCAACGCCAAGCACTTAAAAAATATACCATTGATCTGACCGAACGTGCTGAGTCAGGCAAACTCGATCCCGTTATTGGTCGTGATGAAGAGATTAGACGTACTATCCAAGTGCTTCAACGCCGTACTAAAAATAACCCAGTGTTAATTGGTGAGCCGGGGGTAGGTAAAACTGCAATCGTTGAAGGCTTAGCGCAACGTATTATTAATGGCGAAGTTCCAGAGGGCCTTAAAGGTCGACGTGTCTTAGCCTTAGACATGGGAGCGCTGGTGGCCGGTGCCAAGTTTCGGGGGGAGTTTGAAGAGCGGCTTAAAGCTGTGCTGAATGATCTGTCGAAACAGGACGGTAATGTCATTCTTTTTATCGACGAAATCCACACCATGGTTGGAGCAGGTAAAGCCGATGGTGCAATGGATGCTGGCAATATGCTCAAGCCGGCCTTAGCGCGTGGCGAGTTGCACTGTGTGGGCGCGTCTACCTTAGATGAATACCGTCAATATATAGAAAAAGATGCAGCGCTTGAACGTCGCTTCCAAAAAGTACTGGTCGCCGAGCCAAGCGTAGAAGATACCATCGCGATTCTTCGTGGGCTGAAGGAACGTTATGAGTTGCATCACCATGTGCAAATTACTGACCCAGCAATCGTCGCAGCCGCGCAATTGTCACACCGCTATATTGCGGATCGCCAGTTACCCGATAAAGCCATCGACCTTATCGATGAGGCGGCGTCGAGTATCCGTATGCAAATTGATTCTAAACCAGAACCCTTGGACCGCCTCGAACGCAGAATTATCCAACTTAAGTTAGAGCAACAAGCCCTAAAGAAAGAGACGGACGATGCTAGCGTCAAACGGTTAGCGATGCTTGAAACTGAACTTGAACAGAAAGAGCAAAGCTATGCGGAGCTAGAAGAAGAGTGGAAAGCTGAGAAAGCATCCCTCACTGGTACGCAACATATTAAATCTGAGTTAGAGCTGGCTCGTATCAGCATGGAGCAAGCGCGACGCAATGGCGATCTTGGCCAAATGTCTGAGCTGCAATACGGGAAAATTCCTGAGTTAGAGAAACAACTGGCCCAAGCTACACAGTCTGAAACGCAGCAAATGAAGATGCTACGTAACAGAGTTACGGATGTTGAGATTGCAGACGTGCTGGCGCGTTGGACGGGGATCCCTGTCGCACGCATGATGGAAGGGGAGCGAGAGAAACTCTTGCGGATGGAAGAGACGCTACATGACCGAGTGATCGGACAAGATGAAGCCGTCGATGCAGTGGCTAATGCAATACGCCGTAGCCGAGCAGGGCTTGCTGATCCAAACCGTCCGGTGGGGTCCTTTTTATTCTTAGGACCAACAGGGGTCGGTAAAACAGAACTCTGTAAATCTCTTGCCGATTTTCTCTTTGACAGCGATGAGGCAATGGTACGAATCGATATGTCCGAGTTTATGGAGAAACATTCGGTGTCTAGGTTGGTCGGTGCTCCTCCGGGATATGTCGGCTATGAAGAAGGGGGCTACTTAACCGAAGCGGTACGTAGACGCCCTTATTCTGTCATCTTGTTAGATGAAGTAGAGAAAGCACACCCTGACGTCTTCAATATACTGCTGCAAGTGTTGGATGATGGACGATTAACGGATGGGCAGGGCCGGACGGTGGACTTCCGTAATACCGTCATCATTATGACGTCCAACTTGGGATCCGATTTAATCCAAGATAAGTTTGGCGAGCTGGACTACGGTCAAATGAAAGGCGTGGTAATGGACGTAGTAGGGCATCACTTCCGTCCAGAGTTCATCAACCGTATAGATGAAGTGGTCGTGTTCCATCCACTGAGTCATGAGCACATTGCGCAAATTGCTGAAATTCAGTTGCAACGTCTTTATAAGCGGTTAGAAGAACGTGGTTATTCGGTTGAGATTTCTGATGAGGCGTTAAAACTGTTAGGTGAAGTTGGTTTCGATCCTATCTATGGTGCGCGTCCATTGAAGCGTGCGATACAGCAAGAGATTGAAAACCCGCTAGCCCAACAGATCCTTTCTGGGAAACTTTTACCCGGTACGACTATAAAATTAGGTGTCGTAGACGGGGTGATTACCGCCCAGCAATAGTAGATATTGTCTAATAAAGGCCTGGAAATGTGAATTTCCAGGCCTTTTTGTTCTGTTTTTAGTCGGAATGATTCAATAATCACCACTCAGCAAAAAAGTTTAAATAATCCCTTGCGCTCTGAGCGGAACTCCCTATAATGCGCATCCACTGACACGGCAAAGCGAGTTACGCAGCGCGGTGACAGGGACTGAAGCGATTCGGTCCAGGAGAAAAAATCATAAATAATGATTGACTCCTGAGGTGAAGCGAGTAATATACGCCACCTCGCGACAACGAGTTAAAACGTTGATTCGCAATGCTCTTTAACAATTTATCAGACAATCTGTGTGGGCACTCGCAGGATTGATATCACAAAAAACTTTGTAGTATCAAGTCTTGAAGAGTGACACTGAAAATTCATTTACGAATAACAGAATAATTTCTTTGAGCATCAAACTTTAAATTGAAGAGTTTGATCATGGCTCAGATTGAACGCTG
>NZ_FOGC01000004.1:0-34715 GCF_900111105.1 Rosenbergiella nectarea
CGTTTTGAACCAACATTGAGTATGAGTGAACCAACATTATCACGGCTTATTTACTGTCTAACGTTGTCTTACAGTGGTAAAATTACTCACTATCTCCTTTTGCTGGTGGTCATTATGAGTAAATCACTGTCCGTTACTTTTCGCGTTCCTGCTGAACTGGTCGAATCATTTACCAATGCTGTGAGTGAGTCCGGCACTGATAAAACTGCATGGCTCATTGACGCTATACGCCACAAAATCAGCCAGCCAGATAGTAATCCCGATCGCCGCATGATTGCCCTAGTCGAGCGAATGGAAACGGCGGCGGCTGCGTTAATTGGTGGTAAGCAAGGCATCCCTCAGCATCCATACAATGAGGCGGCTGTACTTCAAGTAGTGGCTGATACCATAAAACAGGGCTTTGATAACGGTCGGGTGATAGCTCAAAGGATTAACGAGGCTGGCTATCAGACTAGGGCGGGCAAGGCTTGGGATAAGGACATCTACAGCGCGTGGAAGCGACAAAAGGACACCGCTACGAAAATAGCGGCGGTCGTTGGGTAAAGTTTTAACCAGCAACTTTTCGCGGGTGAACTAACGGATTTGAAATCCTTATCTTGGCGGGCGTGGTTTCTTCCACTGGTAGGGCGCGGCTTCCATCGTTCGGCGGTAACGCTCCTTTGCTGCCAGCGCGTTTCTAATCTCGTTGCGGGTGGTGTAGAGCGTGTGTCTGTCCAACTTCTCGCCCTGTAGTCGAGCCATCTGTAGCACTGTCATTTCTAGATTTCACGGTCTAGCATTGGTCGCCTCGCTTACACGTTAACCAGTGATATGTTGACATAATTATTTGTTCTAAGTGATAGTTGGTATCCATTTCTAAATCTATGAGATTTATCAAAATGCTTTTCAAAGCTGTAATTGGTGCGTTGGTCGTTGTACTGATTGGAGTACTGTCAAAATCGCGTAATTATTATATTGCCGGCCTAATTCCACTGTTTCCTACTTTTGCTCTAATCGCTCATTATATCGTGGGTAGCGAGCGTTCTATAGAGGCATTGAAAACCACTATTATTTTCGGTCTGTGGGCGGTGATACCCTACATTGTGTATCTTGTTTCGCTATATTTTCTGCTCAATATTTTAAAGCTACCGGTGGCTTTAACGGCGACTATAGGCTGCTGGATGTTGGCTGCTTGGGTTTTGATCCAACTATGGAACCGCTGGCATCCGTAGTTTTTTTCTGGACGTTTTTAATAAAAAGACTGAGAGCGCGGTCTTTATCCTAAGAGCCTTAGAGTTTTTACCTCCCCCCTTGGCATATCCTTAACGCTTTATTGTCTGCGCTATTATCCGGTCGGTATGCTTCCCCATCAAGCCATTAATCAGCATCATTTCCCGATAGTGTTCAGTGCGTGGTGGTGGGGTCATGGCATGCAGTTCAGCCCATCGCTTAGCCAGTATCAGATTACGCGCTCTGTTGCTGTCTATGGCGGTGAAGTATTCAGGTACTACCATTGG
Organism: Rosenbergiella nectarea; assembly: GCF_900111105.1. Taxonomy (GTDB): domain Bacteria; phylum Pseudomonadota; class Gammaproteobacteria; order Enterobacterales; family Enterobacteriaceae; genus Rosenbergiella; species Rosenbergiella nectarea. The sequence goes on from NZ_FOGC01000004.1 coordinate 1,497, forward strand.
GAAGAAAGCCTGCCTGCTCCTCTCTCCGTGCTTCATAGCGTTAGTATTGCCCATCGGTGCACCTGAGCCTTTGCGCTTTCCACCCCATCTTGATTGTTGGTTATTAATCGTGGACGCCATTGATTTGTCGCCGCAGGTTAGCAATGTGCGTATCAGCGTCTTTTATTGAGGCGAATAGCTCACCCATATCTTTATCTTGAGGGAACTTATAGCCTGTTCTTGCACTGAACTTCTTCTCAAGCCCGTCTGCTGTTCCGGCTGGTGCTTTGCCGGATAACTCATCCATTAATGCCGATAGGATTTGACCATCAAAGTTATCGGATGACGACTGAGCCTCTAATCGCTTTCGTATTTGTGACAGCATTGCTCTATTACTCATGCGTTACCTTCCCATTTCACACGGCGCGGGTCGCCCTCTGGATACACCTCTTGCCATGCCTCGCCGCCATGCTTACCGAAAGGAATGTAGGACTTACTCGCAATTACAATATCGCCGTTCGGGTCTCTATCTATGCCCACCAGCTCAAGCCCATTAATGCGCTCATGAGGCGATAGGTTGTTAATCCGGTTCTTTATTGAATCGAGCGTTTTACGATTTGTCATTTTCCATAGCCTCTAGTCGTTCTAGTATCTCTTTCATTTCTCGTCTTACCTCATCAATTTCAGCCACTCTGGCAACGCTAGCGGCAGCGTTAATGATGTGTGCGCCAATATCAGGGGTTACTTCCCCACGGCTGATAGCGGCTAATACAGACATACTAAAGCGGGTGAGGTCGGTAGTGTCTGCGAGGAATTCAACGGTCGGCATTGTTGTTTTACTTACAGGGTCGCAACGGTCAGCCCATATCTTTAAACAAGCAGTATCTCCGGCTTTGATGCCTTCGGTGATTGACCTCATCGCATCGGGAGTGAGATCCATTAGTTGGCGTCTAATCTCTGCGCCTTTACCGGGTCTGCCGCTTGGATTTCCGGACATTCCTTTAGTCCAGCGGGTAGGGTATTTTCCCTGTTCTTTCCTGCTATCAGGAGGCATGAATATTCCTTAATAAATCTAGATAGCTGTCATTCCATCAGGCCAGTGATGCTTACCTTGCCGCAGCTTTCACGGTTCAACGTTCTCGGCGGGTTCTCTTTGGTCAGTAGCTCTAGCGTTGATTGTCCGGCGGTCGTGGTTATCTTATACATCCGGTCGGTTACTGTGATTGAGTCAGGCAACAGCGTAATGATTGAATTATCGTAATCACGGGGCGTACCTGTGAACTGTTGGCCTAGTAGCTTCACTCGGTCGCCATTAATGCTTGATTGATAGCGGTCGAGGTGAACGCTGAAACTCCCACATTGAAAGGCATTGGTGGTAAGTGGTGCGAGTATGAGTAGTGCGACTAGCTTTGTTTTTAACTTCATGCTGCTTCACCTCGGTCTATCGTGTCGATGAGTTGATAAATTCTTGCTTCTTTAAGCGATTCCCTAGATTCAAAGAAATTGATTATTTCAGGGTGTGGGGTCACTCGTTTTTGCTCTACAAGGTCAGCCAATGCCTCAATATCCTTCCAGTAAATGCTTACGATGCTCTTGCATAAACTTAACGATCTTAGATACATCCATTCGCTATGGTCTGGCATCCCACACGCCTTTTTTTGAATCTTTTCTAACGCCTTAGATATTTCCTTGCTGTCTGACTTTGCCGTTTTAGTCATCAAGTGGTCGATACTTTGCCCAGTGTAAACGGACTCAGCCGCAGCCCCTGCTATCAGAATGGATAGCATAGCCTTTGGGTCAGGCGTTAATTCATCTCCATGCCATAAGCTATGAAGGCACGCGGCTTTGCAGTCGTTATGTTCATTGCCGCCACTAAAAACAATGGTTCTATTCTCGTCAGCGATGCCTATCTCAATAAAAGATGCGCCCCATAAATAGGCTAAGAGTGCATGCCCTGCCTCATGTATAGACAGGTATCTCTCCCATTTCGGGAAGCGTTGCTGCTCTTTGTTCTCCATTATTTAGCCATGTCCCGTAACGCCTTAGCCATGAGGTGACAGGCGATAACGTGGATTGTTGGGGCGACATTAAGCGGTGACTTGCTGCGTTCCTCGCGCTGAATCGCTTGGAGCGCCTCGATTTGCTCACGACTCAGTAACACGGGTTTTAGTTCTGATTTAGTCATGGTGATTGTTTGCTGTGTCGGTTATTTATACAGACATTATAATTGTAATTATTGAAATGATTAATATGTTTATGCCGATTTATGAAACGATTGTTTAATGGTAAGGATCGAATGAGTAGATCAAACTAATAAGCCGCTAGGCTGCGGCTTGCATGGGTTTATGACTTGATTATAAATGCATGCCCGTTGGGTTTGGCTATCCCCATGCGGTGCTGTGTGGCGGTGGCCTATCCAAGTTTTTACGGTCGACTTTTAGCTGTTATCCGAAGGGGGGGGGGATTAAGCCCCAAAATGATACAGGGGCTTTAAAGTGGATTTATAATGGAAATTATTGTTCAAAAAAATTATAGATAATATCGTTAAGTATAAACACCATAGATATTTTTTAGTTAAACTTGAAGTTATTATAATAATTTATTCTTGATGCATATTTTTTTATGATGCACATATCATATATGCTTCCATAAAATCCCGTATCTTTTTCATAAACATCAGCTTCTGTAATACATTCTGAATCAATCCATAATTCCCATTTTTTTTTCGATGAAAAGAGATCGTTATTAAGATCGGTGAAGTTGGTTACGAATTTTTTTTCACTCTTTATTTTTGCCAATAGGTTTTTAAAACTTTTTTCATATTTCTTTTTCAAAATGGCTGACTCTTCAGAAAAGCATGCATAAGTATCATTAGTCAAGGATTTAGAAGAGCATTTGTCCATAATATCCTCTGCTTGACCTGCTTGACCTGCTTGACCTGCTTGACCTGCTTGACCTGCTTGACCTGCTTGACCTGCTTGACCTGCTTGACCTGCTTGACCTGCTTGACATTCAACAACTATGAAAGAATTTATTATTATAAATAAACATAAAATACGAATCATAATCCTCTCCTGAGGTATTTAATTCTTCCCCGTCCATTTTCGAAGGTAAGTAAATATGGAGAAGATGAAATAAATGCTACTACCTCGTCTATATCATTTCTCTCAAAATATTTTACATCGGAATTGCTTATAGCTCCTTGGTATTTCATATCAATGAAAACATCTTTTATCTTACTGCCAAGTTTATTCCATTCCAAGGCATCACCACTACAATATTTTTTATAAAACCTAACTGAGTCATTTACATAGTAAGGGTATGTTATTTTAAATAATTTTAATTGTTGCTCTTCACTTATCTCACCTATTTCATCCCGATATTTACTTACGAAATACAGCGCATCACAATTATGTTTACCTGCCGCTAATGAGATTTTCTTTACTTGCTCAATATCAATGCCCGCATTTCTTAGGTCATTGATGATGACTTGGCTAGTTCTATTGCTCATATCGTAACCACGTCCAATGGTTACACCAGATTTTGATTTTGTTGATGTGCATAGCTTAGCTGATCCAGGCCAGTGTATGACGCGAGAATAACCATGGTTTCCCTTTATATTATTACCTTCAGCTCTAAAAGTTAATTTTCCTTCCAGCGGTTCAAGCATACGTAAGTTCCCTTAATTTCACCCTAAAATTTTTCGTTAACTAAAACTTACATTAATAAAATTCAATGTATCTTGAGCTAAAACAATATTTGGAAGGGCAGTTTCTTGAAATGTCCTGACATATCTAAATACATAACTAATTATCCAAGTATGGCAAGCAAAATATTTTCGCAGTGTGGAGTTACTCTACCAGAATGGTGGTCTGATTTTTTTCCTCTTTCCTGCCGCCTGTACGGGCTTCTGTGGCCTTTTCTCTGGCTCGACTGGCTTCGGTGTTGGTTTGCGCTTTAACGATAATACAGGGCGTTTGGCTTCGTTATTGTCGGTCATGGTTAAAACTCCGGTTCATCGTTAAAAGGATAGTTCTCATATTCCGGCGGCACGTTGCTTTGTGGTTTCGGTGCTTGAGGGGTGGACTTTCTGCCGGACGGTCGAACTGTTTTTGCACTGATAACAGAATCGGCAATCACCTGAGCCTGTTCTTTCTTCACGCCGTCTTACCTGTCCACTGGTTCAATTGCATATTGCCCGCCACACTCATCATGTCGCCCTTTGAGTGCTTCGCCAGTACCTCGGCCTGTTTACCTAACGCGACTACACCTAGCCAGTAAGTTGCCTGTCCTTAATCTAACTTTTGATAAACACCATCAAAGGAAACACTAGCCCCACCACATTGTTTATTATCATTAATAATGATCTGGTGTCCTATTAATTTTATTTTACCAGTGCAAAGATCAGGGCCATTCCAACTCATAGCACCGTTAACAACCTTTGCATCAGAATCCAACTCCCCATAATGTAAGTTCCCATGCCCACCATACCAGTAAGATTGACCACTTATATGGTATTTTCCACCCTTTTTAAGGGCAATGTTCACTGTACTATCCCCATACTCCCAAACACCTACGATATTTTTTCCATTTATTTTCCTATCTACATTTTTCTTTATTGTCACATCCTCGCTTTTAACAAAATCAACATTATTATCATCTTTCCAATAACATAGAAAACCTTTCATAGCGTGTGATAGTAAAACCTCATCCCCTTTTAAAAGACGCCCCTTACTGACACACTTCTCATTCCCATCAATACACTCATCATCATAGCTTTTAGTGTTTTTATTTATTATTCCAACATTATAATTTCCATCATAAGTAGGGAACATACCATTTCTACATAAGTCATATTCGTATTCATACGCCAAACACTGTGAGCAATAAAAGACAAAAGAAAGTAATAAAAATCTCATAAATACACACCCTACAAATATTTTAAAATTAGAAAAAATATACCATAAATTTTTAAGTAAAAAGGAGATAATATTTTATGATAAAGCCTGAAGCAGGGTTGATAACTTTCCTAGCAGAAGGGAAAGATACAAAGGGATCTATAGGTTATTCAAGAGAAATACACTTCCCCGGAAATTATAATCAATGCAATAAGAATGCATCTGGGGTAACTATCGGCAGAGGGTATGATGTGGGAAGAAGATTTAAATCTGAGATTTTATCAGATTTAAGAGCATCAGGAGTCCCACAAAATCAAGCAAAAGAAATTTCAAAAAGCTCTATGTTACAAGGTTGTCAGGCTGCTAATTTCGTTAAAGAAAACAAAAGTAAAATAGGTGAGATAACTGAAATGCAACAAATCAAACTTTTTAACATAACCTATGATAAATACGTTAAAAGAGCTATTGTTTTTTACAAGAAATACAAAGGGATCAAATCTTTAGAATGGAATAGAAAAGATAGTAAGATAAGAGATGTTTTTGTAGATCTTCTTTATCAAGGGTTAATGACAAAAGATATGGTAAGGTATTTTGAAGAAAACAAAAAAGAAGATGTGATAAATATGATAAGAAGAAAAAAAGGAATAATGATGTACGAGAAAAACAGAGGAAGAATACAATACTTAACGAATGGAAATTGATTAAAATTTTTTATAAATAGGTGATTAGTGTACTCCATAGATTTAGTCAATCACATGTGGGGTCTACTTTGGTAAAAATGGGATCCACCTTCGGTTCAATCCTTACACCTCAAGTTATTGCCATTAAATCACTATATGTATTTATAGTGTTGAATTTTATAATTTTAGCTTTAAAACTATGATTGATATGTTCCGGAGTAAGATGGTTACTTAATAGATGTAGGGCGAATCACCCCGACAACACATTTTTAAAGATCTGTCATTCGAATTGATGTTCACATTTCGGCAAACGAACCTGTATTGCTGACTATTTCTAGTTAAAGCATCTATATAAGAAGCCAGCAATATCTTTAAAGAGCATTCCACTAGCATATGGAATTCAGAGATCTCCGCTTCTTCAGCGGCGTAAGACGAACCTACTGGTAAGGATTCGTCTAATGTCAAAGAGCAATTAATATCCAGTTACGTCTACTACAAATGACTACTTTTTACTCGCCCAGTGTTTTTATACTGTTTTAAAATTCCCATGTATCACGTTATCACCACGCTCTAATGCGTCTAGATAGTCGGCGTAATCCTGTAGCATCGTTCTACGGCCTTATAAATATTGAGCATGGTTATAGATAACACGAATCGAGTTTTTATCAACGTGAGCAAGTTGGGTTTTTATCCACGATGAGTTATAGCCTTGCTCGTGTAGTAGTGTGCTGAGGGTGTGTCTGAATCCGTTTCCTGTCGCTCTGCCATCATAGCCGATACGTTTGATCACCTGATTGATACTTGCTTCACTCATAGGCTTGCCAGCATCATTCCTTCCATGAAAGACATATCTCCCACGGCCTGTATGCTGGTCGAGTTATTCTAGCAGCTCTCTCCCTTGGTGTGAGATTGGAACGATATGGGGGCAGTACATCTTCATTCTTTTAATGTTTATCTGCCAAATACCTTTGTCGAAATCTATATCCGCCCACTCGGTAGTGCGTAGCTCAATAGTTCGTAGGCCAGTAATCATCAGTAGCTTGGTAGCAATTCTGGTTATCATGCTGCCAGAATATTTATTTAGCTCATTGAGGAACGCGGGGACCTCCTCAACATTGAGGTGAGGGAAGTGCTTTTGCTTCGGTGCTTTCAATGCGCCTGATAAATCAGTAACCGGATTATTCTCGGCTCTGCCAGTGATAACAGCATGAGTAAATATCTGCCTACAGGCTTGCCGGGTCTTTTTTAGTTTATCCAGTACGCCACGCTGCTCCATCTTCCGAAGAACTGCCAGCATCTCGGCGGGTTTAATCTCGTTAATGGCGCGCTTACCAATAAAAGGGAAGATGTCTTTAGTCAAGTACTCAAGAATGTCCTCAGCGTAGCCCTGTGACCAGTTTTCTTTTTTGTGGTTGTGCCACTCGATAGCGATAGACTCGAAGCTATTCTGGACGGCTAGGACTTTGGCTGCTTTCTCGGCTTGCTTCTCTTGGCTTGGGTCGCCGCCTTCTGCCAGAATCCTTTTGGCTTCTTCGCGCTTGGTTCTAGCTTCTGATAATGAAACAGTAGGGTATACACCGAACACAACACGCTTTTCCTTTGGCCCCATTCGATACTTCATACGCCAGCTTTTTGTGCCGTTCGGAAAAACTTCTAAGTACATGCCCCCACCGTCAGCCATTTTATAGGCTTTTTCTTTGGGCTTTGCTGCTTTGATTTCGGTCGCTGTGAGTTTCATTTGGGGGCATCGAGTTTATTGAACCTACGGATGCCCCCAATAATGCCCCCACTTTATTGTGGATGCAAGTGGATAGTAATGGATGTTAGTAGACAAGGGATTGGCTAAGATGCTTGATTTTACTGGGGTGAGTAGACGTTACTGGAGGGTAGTGGATGTCGAAATGGTGCGCCCTATAGGATTCGAACCTATGACCTACGGCTTAGAAGGCCGGTGCTCTATCCAACTGAGCTAAGGGCGCCCTGATTTCTGTCACGGATTATACGGCTGAAGGGTCATGAGTCAATCACTTTACGCGTAGAATCAGTTTATTGCTGAAGCTTTGAGCATAATTCGCAAATCTTAACCTGACAGCTTTGTCTGCTTCTGACAAAATACAGGGATCCCCCCTAATAGCTTAAAAGTGGATTTTATCCGGATGTCAGCGAAAATTATTGATGGTAAAACGATTGCGCAGCAAGTTCGTGCTGAAGTTGCTGCTGGAGTTCAACAACGCCTTTCGGCAGGTAAGCGTGCTCCTGGACTCGCCGTTATCTTAGTCGGTAGCGATCCAGCTTCTGAAATTTATGTCGGCAGTAAACGTAAAGCGTGTGAAGAAGTGGGCTTCATCTCCCGCTCTTATGACTTACCGGCGACCACCAGTGAGCAAGCCTTGCTCGAGCTTATCGATCAACTCAATGAAGACCAAGCGATTGACGGCATTTTGGTTCAGCTTCCTCTACCGGAAGGAATCGATAATGTGAAAGTTCTGGAACGTATTGCCCCCAGTAAAGATGTTGATGGTTTCCATCCCTATAATGTGGGCAGACTCTGCCAACGTGCCCCGATCTTACGCCCTTGTACACCACGGGGGATCATCACGCTATTAGAACGCAACAATGTCGATACATTTGGATTGAATGCAGTTATCGTTGGCGCTTCAAATATTGTCGGTCGACCTATGGCGCTGGAGTTACTGCTCGCAGGCTGTACCACGACAGTCACACATCGCTTTACTAAGGATCTACGTTCCCATGTTGAGCGTGCAGACTTGCTGGTGGTTGCGGTAGGCAAAGCACACTTCATTCCAGGCGAATGGATTAAACCGGGCGCGATTGTTATTGATGTAGGAATTAACCGTTTAGAAAATGGAAAAGTGACTGGAGATGTAGACTTTACAACTGCCTCCGAACGCGCATCACTTATTACCCCGGTTCCGGGGGGCGTCGGCCCGATGACCGTCGCAACACTGATCCAAAACACGTTAGAAGCGTGTGAAAAATACCATAGTGGGAGTAACCAATAATGCAGCAGTTTTCGTTAGGAAAACATTCACACGTTGATCTTTGTGATCTACTTAAACTGGAAGGACTGACAGAGAGCGGGGCGCAGGCAAAGATCGTTATCGATGCCGGAGAAGTCACCGTTGATGGAAAAATCGAAACCCGTAAACGCTGTAAAATCCACGCACAACAAGTGGTGAGTTTTGCTGGTCAATCCATACAGGTTATTGCGTAATTACGCTTCAACTACCGGTGAGTGCGTACTTATCGGTAGTTGAGTCAGAGCGTCCCTATTTTCACTCCGTCATTCCCCTCTGTCTTTACTCTCCGCTATCCTAAGTTAACAATATTGTTATAAGATTGTTTAATGGTTTTTACTGGGAATCGGATAATTAAATGAAAAAGCTCCTCTCTTCTTTACTGGTGATCGCCGCTGCGGGCAGTAGTGCTTGGGCAAATGCTGCACCCTTCACGTTGACTTCACCCGACTTCACATCAGGTAAGCTGTTACCCGCCGCCGCGGGGGGGAAACCGGGTAATGATCCGGCCTGTCATGGGCAAAATATTTCTCCTTTACTCGAATGGCAGAATGCGCCAGTCAATACCAAGAGCTTTGCGCTGATTATTCAAGATCCACAAGGTAAAAATGGTTTGGGGGCCACCCACCTCGTTGCTTATGGTATTCCGGCCACCACACAACGTTTAGAGCGCACGGCATTAAGTAATGGCAAAGGCTTTGTGGGCGGGGTAAACAGTAAAGGTAGCGAAGCCTATGTCGGTCCTTGTCCTCCTCCGACACGTGATCTGCATTATTACACCTTCACCTTAATTGCCACCGATCTGCCGACTAATGCATTCCCTGCTGGGTTATTACGAGAAGAGTTACTTCATAGACTTGAGGGGCATGCGCTGGCCTCAGCAGGTATGGTCGCGGGCTATCAAGCTAAAGCCGCCCAATGATTTTCTAAGAGAGACTGTGTTTGTGCTTATATTCTTAACGCTATTAAGCTTCCTTTTATTACTGCTCACCCTTGCACCGCTTTCGCATTGTCGCTATTGGTGGGTGAGGGTATGGGAGTTTCCACGAGTTCAATTATTGACCATTGCATTGATACTTGCCTTCGCCGCCAGTTATTATGAGTTCGACTCCACCCTATGGGTAACCTGTTTACAGGTTATTACTCTAGGCTGCGCGGCCTATCAACTTTTCTGGATTTATCCTTACACGGCGTTATCACGCAAACAAGTTGCGGATGCGCAGTCCGATTGGACGGGCACCACGTTAAAAATCCTGGTTTCAAATGTGCTTACCCCAAACCGTCAAGCCGATAAACTGTTAGCGTTAGTCGAACAGGAGAAACCTGACGTATTGGTCGCGGTAGAGACTGACCAGTGGTGGGAAGACCAGCTCAAGCCGCTCGAACAGGACTATCCTTGGCTGATACGCTGCCCACAAGATAATCTCTATGGTATGCACGTCTATTCACGGGTAGAAGTGCGTGATGCGAAAATTCAATTTTTAGTCGATGAGGCCATTCCTTCTGCCCATCTCCTATTAGTCACCGCGGATGGGCTAGAGGTCAGCTTACACTGCCTGCATCCTATGCCTCCTAGCCCGACAGAGAGCGATGAGTCGACCGATCGTGATGCAGAACTGGTTATGGTAGGGAAGAGTGTTGAGCAACGCGATATACCGGTTATCGTCACGGGGGATATGAATGATGTGGCGTGGTCGCGTAGTACGCGTCTCTTTCTTAAAGTCAGCGGATTGATGGATCCACGGCGGGGAAGAGGAATGTTTTCGACTTTCCATGCCAGCTATCCCTTCCTGCGTTGGCCACTGGACCATGTCTTTCACAGCAAAGCTTTTGTCTTGAAGGATCTGAGACGGCTTCCAAGTATTGGGTCTGACCATTATCCTTTCTACGTCGAGCTGCTTTATCATCCTCAACAGGGGGCTCAACAACAAAAACTTTCACGTACTCAGGACGATGAAAAACTGGCTAAAGAGGTATTGAATCAAGTCGGCGGGCATGAACAACATGTTCACCGTCCTGGTGAGTAAAAAAATTGCTAGTTGCCAGTGGTGGTGGGAATGGGTTCGGTTCCATAAAAAGCTGTTTTTACTGGATGAATATCAACCAATTGTACAAAAAAACGATATTTATCACTTTTTCATCAGATCTTACTGGACAAATGGCTCCGCAATTGGTGTACTAGATACCGACACAGATTTAGTGTCTTTTTTTAATGTAAAGGTAATATAGATGTCTAAGATTAAAGGTAACGTTAAGTGGTTTAATGAATCCAAAGGATTCGGTTTCATTACTCCTGAAGATGGCAGCAAAGATGTATTCGTACACTTCTCTGCTATCCAGAGCAATGGCTTCAAAACTCTTGCTGAAGGTCAACGCGTAGAGTTTGAAATTACTGACGGCGCTAAAGGCCCATCTGCTGCTAACGTTATCAGCCTGTAAGTTAACAGCCAGAATTTCAAAAACCCGCCGCTTTGGCGGGTTTTTTTTTGCCTTTACGTTAAGTCGATGTTAATACGCAATCTGTTACAGATCATAATTGTGTTATAATCCTGTTCTATCATGATAGGTAGAGTGTCCTGCTAGGTATTGAGGTTGAAAGAGAGTTATGGAAGGTATTAGCTTAGCCAAGTTGTTAATCATCGGCGCATTGATCGTTTTATTGTTTGGTACGAATAAGTTACGTTCTCTTGGAGGCGACTTAGGCAGTGCAATTAAAGGCTTTAAAAAAGCGATGAAAGACGACGATAGCGCGGGAAAAAATTCTACGTCGGAAGAGGCTACGGCAGACCGCGTGACTCACAAAGAGTAGTGAATAAATAATTTACGGCAGAGTGTAAGTAAATATAAAAAAAGCCAGCCCTCCTTAGAGCGCTGGCTTTTTTGATCTTGAAGTAGCGTTACTTGATCTCGATGCCCTGTGCTTGCATATCGGCATGGTAAGAAGAGCGCACAAAGGGACCACAGGCGGCATGAGTAAAGCCCATCGCCATCGCAGCCTCTTTCATCTCGTCAAACTCAGCAGGGCTAACGTAGCGCTGTACAGGAAGGTGGTGACGGCTAGGTTGCAGATACTGCCCCAGCGTCAACATCGTTACACCGTGGCGACGCAGATCATGCATGACTTCAATAATTTCTTCATTAGTTTCGCCAAGCCCGACCATCAATCCAGATTTAGTCGGGATGTCAGGATGTGCCTGCTTGAATTTTTCTAACAGTGTCAGTGACCATTGGTAATTGGCACCCGGGCGTACTTGGCGGTATAAGCGCGGCACATTCTCCAGATTGTGGTTAAACACGTCCGGTGGTGTGGCTGACAGGATTTCTAATGCTTTATCCATCCGGCCACGAAAATCGGGTACCAGGGTTTCAATTTTTATGCTGGGGCTTTTTTCGCGGATCGCAGTAATACAGTCGGCAAAATGCTGCGCGCCACCATCGCGTAAATCATCACGGTCCACTGACGTAATCACCACGTAGCGCAATGCCATATCAGCAATCGTCTGGCCCAGTTTTACTGGCTCGTTGGTATCAGGCGCGACAGGACGACCATGGGCAACATCACAGAAAGGGCAGCGTCGGGTACAGATCGCCCCAAGGATCATAAAGGTAGCCGTACCGTGGTTAAAGCATTCTGCAAGGTTAGGGCAGGAGGCTTCTTCACAGACCGAATGAAGGCCATTTTTACGCATGGCAGCTTTGATACCTTGAATACGGCTTGAATCAGCAGGTAGTTTGATCTTCATCCACTCAGGTTTACGCAGTATTTCTTGGCGTTCGGTTACCACGGTCTTCACCGGGATCAATGCCATTTTATCGGCATCCCGATATTTGACACCGCGTTCCATCTGTATTGGTTTGCTCATAAGGTATTCCGCGTCACTGTCAGAAGAATCATGCTCGATACACCACAGATTCAACTTTTCTGATAAATTTGCAAAAGTATATCACTCGGCCGCTGCTTAGACAGCCTTAAGCGCACAAAAGTTACAAGGTTGTAAAATAAAGAGGGTGTTCACTGGTTGGGGGAGTGTCGCTAACCACCTGCTGACAATGGATATAGTGTGTAAAGTGTTTAACCAGATCCTGTGACACCCGATCCAATCCACGCTGGCTACCTAGATCCCTCAATTGAGTCATCGTTAGGTCGGCGTAACCACAAGGGTTAATGCGCGTAAAAGGGGAAAGATCCATATCAACATTGAGTGCTAAGCCATGGAAAGAGCAGCCGTGACGAATACGTAGCCCGAGTGAACAAATTTTCTGTTCAGCAACATACACGCCCGGCGCGTCGGCGCGGGCATAAGCTTGCAGGCCATCTTCAGCCAAGGTGTCAATGACAGTATTTTCTAATGCAGTCACTAGCTCTCGAACCCCAATTTTTCGACGGCGGATATCGATCAATACATACATAATTTGTTGACCCGGCCCGTGAAAAGTCACTTGGCCTCCCCGATCGCTTTGCATAACGGGGATGTCACCCGGCGCTAACAAGTGCTCAGCCTTACCGGCTTGCCCTTGAGTAAAGACCGCGGGGTGCTCAACCAACCATACTTCATCCGCGCTACGCTCAGTTCGGCTGTCGGTGAAACGATGCATCGCCTCAGAAATCGACTCCCACGGTTGCTGACCAAGATGGCGAACAATCAGCGGGGGCAACGGTGCAACAGGGATTGGTTGATCATGACTCATTACATCACCATACGGACGATTTCGATATTTCCTAACTCTTCGTATAGGGTTTCGACTTGGTCGATATGTGTCGCGTTAATGGTGATCGAGACAGAGTGGTAGTTACCCTTGCTGCTTGGCAGGATGGTTGGGGAGTATTCGCCCGGGGCATGGCGTTGTACCACTTCAATCACTTGGTCGACCAATTCAGGTTGTGCTAGGCCCATCACTTTATAAGTAAAAGGGGTAGGGAACTCTAACAGTTCGTTTAATTTGGTTTTCATAGTCACTCCGAATGAAAAAAGACTCCCGCAAGCGCGGGAGATTATATTAATAATTATGTGGGGGCGATGTGCAGAAAATCAAGCACTCTAGCCAAACCAATGATGGAACATGAGCTTGATATGATCGACGATTTTACTGAAGAAACCGCCCTCAGGTACGGCGTTAAGCACCATTAACGGACGCTTATCAATAATTTTCCCATCCAGCTGGAAATTGATGGTTCCGACAACCTGATTTTTTTGGAGCGGCGCCTGAAGTTCGCCCGAATCGAGGACATAGCTGGCTTTAAGATCTTTCATACGGCCGCGCGGCACCGTGATGTAAACATCTTTATTCACACCAAGCTCGACTTTATCCGTATCACCAAACCACACGGGTTCGGACGCAAAGTCTTTACCTGCTTTGATTGGAGAGATGGTTTCGAAGAAGCGGAAGCCCCACGTTAGCAACTTCTTACTCTCAGTTTCACGGCCTTTATAGGTGTGGCCACCCATGACCGCAGAAATTAGACGCATTTGACCTTCGGTTGCTGACGCGACCAAGTTAAATCCTGCCGAATCAGTATGCCCGGTTTTTATACCGTCGACGTTCATGCTGGTATCCCACAGTAATCCATTACGGTTTAGCTGGCGGATATTATTGAAGGTAAATTCTTTTTCGTGATAAATCGCGTACTCGTCCGGAACATCTCTAATCAACGCTTGGCCAATTAATGCCATATCGCGTGCTGAGCTATATTGCCCGTCTGCATCCAATCCGTGAACCGTTTGGAAGTGGGTGTTTTTTAACCCCAGTGACTTGACATAATTGTTCATCAGCCCGACAAAGGTCTCTTGGCTACCGGCAACATAATCAGCCATGGCCACACAAGCATCATTACCTGATTGGAGAACAATGCCCCGAGTCAGTTGAGAGACCGGTACGCGGTCACCCGGTTTCAGGAACATTAACGATGACCCTTTAAATACCGGGTTTCCGGTGGCCCAAGCATCTTGTCCAACCGTGACCATGTCATCTTGGTGGATCTTGCCGGCTTTGACGGCCTGACCAATCACATAACTGGTCATCATTTTGGTTAAACTTGCGGGATCACGACGCGCATCAGCATTCTTCTCGGCGAGCACTTTACCCGAGTTATAATCCATGACGATATACGCTTCGGCATCAATATTAGGCACACCCGGGATCATGGTTTGGACGATATTATCGTCCGCCATTGCAGAGGGGCTTACTAGCACTGCCACCAGGGGGAGTAAGGTGAGACGCTTTAACATTTTTGGAGCGAGAGTCTTCTTCATTGTAACGTTCTCATTCAGAGGCAGTACAAACTCCCCGTTAAACGCTGTTTAACGGGGAACCTTGTGCGTCTTAATTATTATTTGAAGTGATAAAAGAATTCACATTATCTTGGGCGAGACGTTGTTGTAGCGCAGTTGCCTCGCTGCGGCTGCCGTATCCGCCGAGTTGAACGCGATAAACATTGCCATTCACCGCTTCAACGTGTCCTGCAACATTATAATGTTGGGCTAACTTCTTCTGCAGCTCATTTGCACGCTCAGCGCTGTTAACGGCGGCAACCTGCACAACGAATCCTTTACCATTACCGTGGCTGGATGCGGTGGGTTTCGTCACAGGAGGATTAACCGCGGGCGTGGCATGAGGAGATGCTGCTACAACCGCTGTCGCTTTGGTCGCTGGCGCAGGAGACGTTTGGGTAGTCACCGGTGTTTGTTCTGCTTCGTCAGACTCTAGTACACCACTGCGTAAAGGTTGCGGTGCCCCTTGTAGACCGTTGCTATGCACCGGCGCACCACTGTCGCCATTACTCTGCAACTCACTATTGTCCACGGCACGAACATCACTCTGTGCCGCAGTGGTGGAGGTGGTGACTGGCGGTAGCGCAGTGCTGCCTGATGCAGTGGGATCTCCGGCGCTCATCCCACCATCGAGATTGGGACGTGCGGGAAGATCATAGCTCTGTTTTGCAACACGAGTACCAATAGTGCCTGGGCCTGACAGCGTACCGTCCGCAGCGACATTGATGACATCAATACGTACCCGACTGTTATTCGAGGTGTTTAAGCGGGTCGCTGCAGCAGGAGAGAGATCAATGATCCGCCCGGGAATGAATGGACCTCGGTCATTGATACGGACCACGATTTGACGATTATTCGCCAGGTTTGTGACGCGCACGTAGGACGGGATCGGTAAGGTGGGATGTGCAGCCGTGAAAGCATCCGAATCAAACGCTTCGCCTGAGGCAGTACGGTTACCTTGTGCATCGGCACCATAGGTTGAGGCTAACCCGATTTGACTAAAATTTTGCGTATCCGTAGCGATTTTATACCGAATACCATTAACGCTGTAATCGTTATTAGCAGTCGTGTAGCGAGGCTCGTATTTCGGTTCAATACCGGGTATCTCGACTACCGGTCCATTATAGGCAGGCAGTGGGGGAGCGGTATAATTTTGCTGTGACTGTTCTGACGAACAGGCCGCTAAGATTAATGATGCCAAACTAATTCCAAGCCATTCCTTTCGCATGTCTGCCTCTTATACGCTTTTAGATAACATTTTTCGATGAGTATGGATTGACATAACAATGCCAAAACCTGCCATGAGGACCACCAGTGCTGAGCCACCATAACTCACTAAAGGTAAGGGAACTCCCACAACCGGCAGAATACCACTCACCATACCAATATTGACGAACACATAGACAAATAAAATTAGCATTAATCCCCCGGCCATCACACGGCCAAAGGTGGTTTGCGCACGGGCCGCGATGATTAAGCCACGAATAATTAACAGCAGATAAAGAGCGAGTAGACCGAGAACGCCGATAAGCCCCAGCTCTTCTGCGAGCACCGCAAAGATAAAGTCAGTGTGGCGTTCAGGCAGAAACTCAAGCTGAGATTGAGTACCGTGTAACCAGCCTTTACCCCGTAATCCGCCCGAGCCGATTGCAATCTTCGATTGAATAATATGGTAGCCAGCACCCAGTGGATCACTCTCTGGATTTAACAGCATCATTACCCGATCGCGCTGGTAATCATGCATCAAGAAGAACCATAAAATAGGAATAAATGCAGCGAGCAGGAGCACGGCAATACCAATTAATCGCCAGCTCATTCCAGAAAGGAATAGAACAAAAATACCTGAGGCGGCGATTAAGATAGCGGTACCTAAATCTGGCTGAGCAGCGACTAATAATGTTGGTACGGCAATTAAGACCAACGCAATCCCGGTATTTTTGAGTGAAGGCGGGCAAACATCGCGATTGATAAAGCGAGCGACCATCAGCGGCACGGCAATCTTCGCGATCTCTGACGGTTGAAAGCGAATAATGCCAAGATCTAGCCAGCGCTGTGCCCCTTTACTAATATGGCCAAAGGCATCGACGGCAATCAGCAATACAACGCTTAGAATATACAGATAGGGCGCCCAGCTTTCATAAACCCGTGGCGGGATCTGTGCTAGCGTCAACATTAAGGCTAGGCCCATACCAATTTGCCCAATTTTACGCTCCATCATTCCTGGATCTTGGCCACTGGCGCTCCAGATAATAAACCCACTATAGGTTAGCAGCGTTAAAATGATGATCATAAACAGGGGGTCAACGTGGATACGGGTCCAGATTGATTGTTTCTGTGGGTGGTCGCTCATGGGCATTACTCGTCACCTTCATAGCCAGCAGGTTTTGGGGCCTCTGGCGATAATTGGGTATTGTTGTCACCTAACATAATATGGTCCAAAATTTGGCGCATGATGGTGCCGACTGCTGCGCCAGAACCACCATTCTCTAAAATCATCGTGATGGCAACGCGTGGGTTATCATAGGGGGCGAAGGCAGTCATCAATTTGTGATCACGCAAACGCTCAGAAATTTTGTTCGCATTATAGGTCTCGTTCGCTTTCAGCCCAAATACCTGTGCAGTACCGGATTTTGCGGCAATTTTATAAGGAGCACTGATAAAACTCTTATGCGCCGTACCGTTAGGACGGTTAGCAACGCCATACATCCCATCCTTAGCAATCTCCCAGTAACCAGAGTGTACATCCCCAATAACCTCTGAGACGGGGGGCTGATAAGGGTGACTAGTGCCTGCCCGATTAGCTGATAATAATAAATGAGGCACTTTAAGCACACCATCATTGATTAACGCCATTAATGCTTTATTCATTTGTAACGGCGTGGCTGTCCAATACCCTTGGCCGATCCCCACAGGAATAGTGTCGCCTTGATACCAAGGTTTTTTATAACGATTTAACTTCCACTCACGCGTCGGCATATTGCCTGCGCTTTCTTGAGGGAGGTCTATACCCGTTCGTTGGCCATAACCAAATTTCGTCATCCATTCAGATAGGCGATCAATCCCTAAATCATACGCGACTTGGTAGAAAAACGTGTCTGCAGACTCTTCAAGAGACTTAGTCACATTAAGACGGCCATGTCCCCATTTTTTCCAATCACGAAAGCGTTTCTCACTGCCGGGTAATTGCCACCAACCGGGATCAAATAAACTGGTGTTCTTCGTTATGACGCCAGCACTTAACGCCGAAACCGCAACGAAAGGTTTTACGGTCGAGGCCGGCGGATAGGCTGCTTGAATGGCTCGGTTGTACAATGGACGGTCAGGATTGGTCAATAATTCTTTATAATCTTTACTTGAGATGCCTTCGACGAATAAGTTGGGGTCGTAGCTAGGCGTAGAGACCATCGCTAAAATTTCGCCATTACGAGGATCGCTGACGACAACCGCTGCACGACTGCCTGCTAACAATGTCTCGATATATTGCTGTAACCCTAAGTCTAGGGTCAATGTAATATCTTCACCGGCTTGTGGAGTGACTTCACTCAGTTGCCTAACAACCCGACCACGGTTATTAACCTCCACTTCTTCATAACCGGTATTACCGTGCAAGATATCTTCATAATAGGCTTCCACGCCAAGTTTTCCGATATCATGACTTGCGCTGTAATTTCCCGCTTTTTGCTCACGGGTTAAGCGAGCCATATCTCGGTCATTAATCTTCGACACATAGCCGACAATATGGGTGAGGCTTGCGCCATAGGGGTAATATCGGCGTTGGTAGCCCTTGATTTCTACCCCGGGAAAGCGGTACTGATTGACGGCAAACCGGGCAATTTGTTCGTCGTTCAATTCACTTTTTACGACAACAGAAGTGAAGCGTCGAGCTTGTTTACGCTCTTTCTCGAAGGCTTGAAGCTCTTCGTCGGTCAGAGATAAGACGGGTTGTAACGCTTTTAGCGTTTCGTTTAGATTGCCAACTTTCGCAGGCAGGATCTCTGCTTGATAGATGGTTCGATTCAGGGCAAGCGCGGTCCCAGTACGATCATAGATAATGCCGCGACTGGGCGCGATGGGCACCAATTTAATACGATTCTGGTTAGAACGAGTGCGGTAGTCATCATAGTGCACGATCTGGAGATGACACATATTGATGATAAGAATCGAGAGTAAGAGAAAAACACCCACAAGTGCGATGGCCGCCCGTTTCACAAACAATTTTTGTTCAGCGCTGTAATCACGAAAAGCGTAGGCGGTCAATTTCATGCAAGTGTTTTCTACTTATTCAAAGGTCGAGAGTTTATTCGCGATGGTAAGGATGGTTAGTCGTAAGACTCCATGCACGATAGAGGCTTTCAGCAACTAACACTCTGACTAATGGATGGGGTAAGGTCAATGGTGAGAGTGACCAACTTTGATCTGCCGCAGCTTTACACGCTGGGGCAAGACCTTCAGGCCCACCAATCAGTAAGCTGACATCCCGGCCGTCCTGCTTCCAACGATCAAGTTGTTGAGCCAGCACTGGCGTTTCCCATGGGGTACCGGGAATATCTAAGGTGACAATTCGGTTGCCTTTTCCCACTACAGCTAACATCGCCTCACCTTCTTTTTCAAGGATCCGCTTTATATCGGCGTTCTTACCTCGCTTACCCGCGGGAATTTCGATAAGCTCGAAGGGCATATCGCGCGGAAAACGACGTAAATAATCCATAAAGCCGGTTTGCACCCAATCGGGCATTTTAGTGCCTACGGCGATGAGCTGTAATTTCACTCATTAACTCCAGAGTTTCTCAAGCTCATAAAGCTGACGAGCTTCTTCTTCCATGATATGGACGATGACTTCACCCAAATCGACCACCACCCAATCACCAGAAACTTTACCTTCTGTACCCATTGGCTGTAAGCCCACGAGTTTGGCTTCCTGTTTCAGATGGTCTGCGATAGACATGACATGACGCGATGAAGTCCCGGTACAGATCACCATACAATCAGTGATACTGGATTTACCGTGAACATCAATGGAAATTATGTTTTGTGCTTTAAGATCGTCAACTTTGTCGACAACAAAATCTTGGAGTGCTTGGCCTTGCAAAAGCTTCACCTTCGGTAATGATGGTTAAAAAGTAAAATCCCTAGCCGCCGAAAACCGGGTTAACTAGGGGTTGAGGTTCATTGTAACACGCTGTCAACGGGGGCGATATAAGCCTGTTTCAGCGATATACTCGATGACGGCATCGGGGAGTAAACCGTGACAAGAGAGGCTGTGGTGTAAACGTCGACGAATATCGGTTGCAGAGATCGTGTACAGCGAGGTGTCGGCAAGAAATATCCCCCCGCAGGGGTTACGGTGTAGGCTGGCCGCATCGGTGAGATGCCGCGTGATCCATAATTGGACTTTGTTATCAGCATGCTGGCTGGAGTAACCTGGACGCTGCGCCACTATCAGATGGCAATATTCCAGTATCTCTTGCCATCTATCCCATTTGTTGATGCTGAGTAGGGAGTCTTGACCAATAATAAAGGCTAACGGCGCTTTTTCTCCGACCTCTTCACGCAGCAGCGTTAGGGTATCAATGGTCCAAGAGGGGATATCTCGTTCAAGCTCTCGACAATCAATCGAAAAGAGGGGGGCATCTTGAATCGCCCGTTTAAGCAACTCCACGCGTTGTGTTGCGCTGGCTTCGGGTTGAGGGCGATGTGGCGGCACATTGTTGGGAAGCAATGTGACGTTTTGGAGATCGAGCAGCGAGGCAATTTCACGCGCGCAATGTAAATGACCGTTATGGATGGGATCAAAGGTCCCCCCAAACCATGCAGACAGCTTAGACATGATAAAGTCCTGTAGGAAACTGAGGCTGACAAATCAGCACGCTCAGCGCGTTTAAGGCTGGCCAACACTCGGCAGAGAAATCTTTTTTTACCGCGATTTCAAGTGAGGCTAAATGATGGATGATATGACGTAAACGGACCCGGTCAAGTCGCTGTAAAGCGCTAGTATAAAGTTGACGTTTATTTTGCCACACGCGGAGTTTGTCCATTGCTGCGCGACGGCCATCCATCGGTGCAGAGGAAACTTCAAGCAGGATCATAATTTCTCGTTGCAGCGTTCTGAGCAGAATGATCGGTTCCTGATCTTCCGACTGCAGTTGCTGTAACACATGCAAGGCACGTTTGCTTTTTCCTGCCAGTAAGGCATCGATCCAGTGGTAGGGGGTAAAGACGGCCGCATCATACACAGCTTCTTCTACTCGCGGTAAGGTCAGCACCCCATCGGGCCATAATAGCGACAGCCGTTCTAAGGCTTGCGATAAGGCTAATAAGTTGCCTTCATAGTAATAACAAAGCAGGCGTAGCGCAGGCTCGTCGATCGATAATGACATGGCGCGACAGCGCTGTTGCACCCAACGCGGCAGTTGTTGGTGGTCAGGGGTGTGGCAGGTAACCAGTAACCCCCCGTCAACTAACCCTTTGTACCAAGCGCTGTTCTCTTGGGCTTTGGTTATTTTTGGCGCATGGATGATCAGTAGTAAATCTTCATGCACCAACGAAATAAGCTGGGCCAACTGGCTAGCCTGAGCGGCATTCGGGCCGTTTTCCGCCAGCTGCAAAATGAACACTTGTCGCTGACTGAACAGGCTCATGGCTTGGCACTCACTGAATAGCGAATCCCAATCGGTGTGTTGGTCGATCGAAAATGAATGATGCTCAGCGAAGGCGTGCGACCGAGCGGCAACCAAAATGGATTGCTGACTCTCGTGGTGCAGAAGGGGGTCGCTACCGACTAATAAATAGTAACGACGCAACCCATGGTTGAGTTGCGTCGAAAGTTGCTCGGGGAACACTCTGGTCATTAGTTACCGAGCGCTACACCAGCGTTACTGCTTTGTTCTGAAGTACTGGTAATCACCTCAGGTTGCCCTAATGCTGCAGGTTGGGCGACAGGCGCAGTACCATTAATTTGTTGCTCAGCGGCATGGACAGCAAGTAACTGACGTACGAGTTGTTCAGACGCCCTGACACGCATTTCTTGGCTAATCATATCTTGCTCTGAATCTGCGGCAAGCGGGTTGCCAGAGTTATCAAAGTAAGAACGATAAACCGTTGTGTGCAGTGGGAAAATACCTTTACCGGGAATCAGAATTTGGCCCGTTATGGTCATCACCAATTGGTACTCCGCTCGGCTACCATCTAAGAAAACAGAGGCAGTGTCACGGTGATTATTCTCACCCGCCAGGCGTAAAGTAGGAACGTTTACGCGCTGAGTGGCAGAGTCTTCAACCAATTTTATACCGCTTAACCGTAATTGTTGGCGTACTGCACGCGCGAGTGGGCCATAAGGATCGTCACTCGTTAGAATCATAGTTTTCATTTCTTTAGGAATTTTAGTATTTCCACGAGTATGAAAACCACACCCTGCGGTGCTGAGCACCGCGGTCGCCATCATTAAGCAGAGTAGAAAATGTCGCACATTACCTCCGGAGTTACCCAATCACTAGGTTTAATAGCTTGCCTGGGACGAAAATGGCTTTACGAAGGGTCGCACCCTCTAAATATTTCGCCACTAAATGGTCTTCTGCAGCAAGGGCTTGAACTTGCTCTTGCGTGGCATCGGCGGCAACATTAATTTTGGCACGTAGTTTACCATTAATCTGAATCACTATAACCACACTCTCTTCGACCATGGCTTGCTGATCCGCGACGGGCCATTGAGCTTCATCAATCGATGTAGTCTGGCCTAAGGCTTCCCAGAGTACAAAGCAGGCATGTGGAGTAAATGGATAGAGTAGGCGCACGACAGCATTTAAGGCTTCGTCCATTAGCGCTCGGTCTTGCTCACTCTCTTGCGGGGCACGAGTCAGCTTATTCATTAACTCCATCACTGCAGCAATGGCTGTGTTAAAGGTTTGGCGACGGCCCACATCATCAGATACCTTCGCGATGGTTTTGTGCACTTCACGACGCAGTGACTTTTGCGCATCATTTAGCGCATCAACGTCTAACGATGCTGCAGTACCTTTGCTGGTATGCTCGTGCACTAAACGCCACACACGCTTAAGGAAGCGGTTAGCGCCTTCAACACCAGACTCCTGCCATTCCAACGTCATCTCAGCAGGCGAGGCAAACATCATGAATAGACGAACGGTATCCGCGCCATAGCGTTCAACCATTAATTGCGGATCGATGCCGTTATTTTTGGACTTGGACATTTTACTCATGCCCGCATACACCACTTCGCGGCCAGTATTATCGGTCGCTTTCGTCACACGGCCTTTATCATCGCGCTCCACGGTTACGTCGACAGGAGAAACCCAGTTACGCTCACCATTCGCGCCGACATAATAATAGGCATCTGCCAATACCATGCCCTGGCAGAGTAGACGTTTTGCCGGCTCATTCGAGTTTACTAGCCCTGCATCACGTAATAACTTGTGGAAGAAGCGGAAATACATCAAGTGCATGATGGCATGTTCAATGCCACCGATATATTGGTCAACCGGTAACCAGTAGTTCGCCGCCGCGGGGTCAAGCATACCTTGATCGTAGTGGGTACAAGTGTAACGCGCGTAATACCATGAAGATTCCATAAAGGTATCGAAGGTATCCGTTTCGCGTAAGGCAGGTTGTCCATTGACGGTGGTCTTCGCCCACTCTGGATCCGCTTTGATTGGACTTGTGATACCGTTCATCACGACATCTTCAGGCAGTAAGACCGGTAATTGATCTTCCGGTGTCGGGACGACCGTACCATCTTCCAGCGTTACCATAGGGATAGGCGCACCCCAGTAACGTTGGCGGGAAACGCCCCAATCACGCAGACGGTAGTTCACTTTACGAACGCCAACGCCTTTTGCGGCTAGCGCATCGGCAATCGCCTTGAAGCCTGCAGTATGGTCCAGTCCATCAAACTCACCAGAGTTGACTAAGCGTCCCTTAAAGGTCATAGGTTCGCTGCTGACATCAGGAACATTTCCTTCCTCGTCACAGACCACCGGCTTAATCGTTAATTGGTATTTGCTTGCGAATTCCCAGTCACGTTGGTCGTGTGCGGGGACGGCCATCACTGCGCCGGTACCGTATTCCATTAGGACGAAGTTAGCGACCCATAATGGCAGTTTCTCACCGGTAAGCGGATGAATGACATGGAAGCAGGTCGCATGACCTTTTTTCTCCATGGTAGCCATCTCGGCTTCGGCAACCTTAGTGTTACGACATTCTTCAATGAATGCAGCCAAAGAGGGATCTTGCGCAGCCGCTTCTTGGGCTAATGGGTGCCCAGCCGCGACAGCGACGTAGGTTGCTCCCATAAAGGTATCAGGGCGAGTGGTGTAGACGGTCAAGGTGTCGCTGCGGTCCGCGACAGCAAAGGTAATCTCAACACCTTCTGAACGGCCAATCCAGTTACGTTGCATGGTTTTAACCTGTTCAGGCCAACCTTCTAACGTATCCAGATCATTAAGCAGTTCTTCTGCATAATCGGTAATTTTGATGAACCATTGAGGGATCTCTTTGCGTTCGACTTTACTGTCACAGCGCCAGCAGCATCCATCAACGACTTGTTCATTCGCTAATACGGTTTGGTCATTCGGGCACCAGTTAACCGCAGAGGTTTTTTTATAAACTAAGCCTTTTTCATAAAGCTTAGTGAAGAACCATTGTTCCCAACGGTAATACTCTGGCTGACAGGTCGCTAACTCGCGGCTCCAATCGTAACCAAAGCCCAGTAGCTTCAACTGGTTCTTCATGTAATCGATATTTTCATAAGTCCAAGGAGCGGGCGCTGTATTGTTTTTAACCGCAGCCCCTTCAGCCGGTAGGCCGAAAGCATCCCAACCGATAGGTTGAAGAACGTTTTTACCTTGGAGACGTTGATAGCGCGCGATCACATCACCAATGGTGTAGTTACGCACGTGCCCCATGTGGAGTCGGCCAGAAGGATAGGGAAGCATCGATAGGCAGTAATATTTTTCTTTACCTTCTTGTTCTGTCACTTTGAAGGTTTCTTTTTCATCCCAATGGGCTTGAACGTGT
Source organism: Rosenbergiella nectarea (assembly GCF_900111105.1). Taxonomy (GTDB): domain Bacteria; phylum Pseudomonadota; class Gammaproteobacteria; order Enterobacterales; family Enterobacteriaceae; genus Rosenbergiella; species Rosenbergiella nectarea. The sequence continues at coordinate 26,387 of NZ_FOGC01000004.1, forward strand.
GATTCTATCTCTTCCGGGCGGTATTGCTCTTGCATGGCGGCCAGTGATCCTTATTAATAAGCGCGGGGCTTGATACAATGACTTTACTTAGATCCGCATAGCATACCCATAAGGCTGCCGCGCAACAACTGCCAATTCTTGTAAGTCATCATTTGTCGAGGGGAGAGCCTCCGAAGAGGCTCGGATTAGTGGGTCGTTTTACGCCGTCTAAGGGCGACGATGCCGCTCAGCAAACTGATTACCCAAATCGAGATATTACCGGTTAGCGCATAGGGCGTGGCACCACGCGTAGGCGTAATCTCTGCGGTCAGCACATCTGGCTGAAATTGAGGCAGTTGTTTAACCACCGTGCCATCTGCAGCGATCACTGCCGTAATACCGTTATTGGTATCACGTAATAGAGGTTTGCCCAACTCGAGCGCTCTCATCCTTGCCATCTGGAAGTGCTGCCAAGGCCCGATGGAGTGACCGAACCAAGCATCATTCGAGACAGTCAGCAGGAAATCAGTCTCTGGTCGGAGGTTATCGCGCACCTGCTGGCCCAAAACGATTTCATAGCAGATCGCGGTCGTCAATTGATAACCCCCAAGATAGAGCGGTGACTGCGAGTAGGCACCACGACTAAATCCTGACATCGGTAGGTCGAAGAAAGGGGCCAAAGGCCGTAACAGCGAGGCCAGCGGAACGAATTCGCCGAAAGGAACCAGATGGTTCTTCTGATAGCGGTCGGGGCTATAATAACTATAGGGCGATTGATTGCCTAAGGTGATAACCGTATTAAAGTCGTGATAGCGGTTATCGGACATTAAGCGTGAGTCAACGATCCCGGTTGCCAACAAACTTCCACCTTGGCGCAATTCGTCATCGAGTTGATGAAGAAAAGCTTGCTGATTAGTTTCTAAATCGCTGATCGCCGACTCAGGCCAAATAATCAGTTTCGCACGGCCAATTTGCGGTGCGGTCAGGCGAGTATAAGTTTGCAAGCTACGGGAAAGTTGTTGAGGATCCCATTTCATACTCTGCGCAATATCACCTTGAACTAAAGCCACGGTCGTTTTGCGCTCGGGTTGTTCATGGACCCAATGGATGTAGCGTAGTGGCCAACAAAGCAGTAATACGCCTACCGCCGCAATAAGGTAACGAATGCGGCGTTGTTGAAGCGCTAATACCCATGCGCCGGCAATCATCATCAGAACGAAATTAATCGTTTCAACCCCAGCGATTGGCGCGATGCCTTTTAGCGGTCCGTCAATTTGACTGTAGCCAAATTGTAGCCAAGGGAAACCCGTCAGTACCCAGCCGCGTAAAAATTCCGTAACTTGCCATAGCGCTGGCGCAGCGAGCAACAAGCGGGTGGTGCTCGCCCTTGGCCAGAAACGGTTTAACACTAAGGCAAACAGTAAAGTGAACAGCGATAGCCAAGCGGCCAGTAGTATCACTAAAAAGACATTGACTGGACCAGGCATGCCACCGAAGGTCGCAATACTGACGTAGACCCAGTTTATCCCGCTACCGAATAGCCCCATACCCCAGCAATAACCAATCGCAGCGGCTTGTGCGGTTCTACGATGGGTGGTAAGCCATTGCAAACCAAATAATGAAACGAGGGCCGCAGGCCAGAGATCAAAAGGGGAAAAAGCCAGGGTGCCAATGGCACCCGTGACGAGAGCAAGGAGAAGACGAACCGATTGTCGGTCAATGAATTTACTGACTGCCATAAGCATTAGTCGTCGCTAAGAGTAATAGGGGCGGCATCGTCAGGAATGCGGACATGCACTTGGATGATACGGCGACGATCGGCCACAGCGACTTTGAATTGATACCCGTCAATCGTGATACTCTCACCGCGAGCGGGAAGATGACCAAAGCTTTGCATCACAAGTCCTCCGACGGTATCCACTTCATCATCGCTGAAGTTGGTATCGAATTGCTGATTGAAATCGTCGATGGACATTAAGGCTCTGACCGTATAAGTATGACGGTTGAGCTGACGGACATCGGCATCTTCGACATCATCATATTCGTCTTCGATTTCGCCGACGATAAGCTCGAGAATATCCTCAATGGTGACCAGGCCGGCCACCCCACCGAATTCATCGATGACGATAGCCATGTGATAGCGTTGCGAACGGAACTCTTTCAACATGCGGTCAACACGTTTGCTTTCCGGTACGACGACCACAGGACGTAGCACCTTTTCGATGCTAAAGGCTTCGGCATCGCTACGCATAAAGGGCAGCAGATCTTTGGCCATTAAGATGCCTTCAACGTGGTCTTTATCTTCGCTGATGACGGGAAAACGAGAGTGCGCGGTATCAACAATGATATTTAAGCAGCTATCAAGTGTTTGGTCGCGTTTTAGCGTGACCATTTGTGAGCGAGGGATCATGATATCCCGTACCCGTTGTTGCGCAATGTCCATCACGCCTTCGATCATGTCACGGGTATCTTCATCAATCAGATCTTTTTGTTCAGAATCTCGGATCAGTTCTAATAATTCATCACGGTTTTTCGGTTCACCATGAAAAAGCTGATTGAGGAGTAATGAAAAAAATCCTTTTTTATTACTAGGGGTATCATTATTTTGAGAATGGTCGTCGCTCATGGCGGTTTTATGTAGATCTCTCGTTAAGTAAACTTTGGTGGCAAGGACAACAACACTTACCACCCCTTACAGCAATTACGCTTCTTTTTCAGAAATGTACGGGTCAGTATAACCAAGCGCAAGCATTATCTCAGTTTCCAAGGCTTCCATCTCTTCCGCCTCTTCATCGACAATATGGTCGTAGCCCAGCAGGTGCAGGCTACCATGAATTACCATGTGTGCCCAATGGGCCTCTAGCGTCTTATGTTGCTCTACCGCTTCTTGCTCAACCACTTGGCGGCAGATGATCAAATCGCCTAATAGCGGAAAATCTTCAATGCCAGGTGGGGCTTCAAAAGGAAAGGATAGCACATTTGTGGGTTTATCCTTACCTCGCCAAGTATGATTCAATTCATGGCTTTCTGCCTCATCCACTAAGCGAATAGTGACTTCGCTCACTGGCTGAAACGGGCTTACCGCGGCAGTCAACCAGCGATGGAATTGTGCTTCACTGGGTAAGCCTTCCGCTGAGGCGCACACATTTTGTAAATCTAAAATAATGTCTTGTTCCATTAGTTTTCCTGGGCAGGGGCTTGTGCTTCACGCTTTCTTTCTTCCGCGCGTTCAGCTCGGCGTTGCTGATCCGCTTCTTCCCATGCCTCATAGGCCGTGACAATACGCGCAACGACGGGGTGCCTTACGACATCTTCGCTGTGGAAGAAGTTAAAACTAAGCTCTTTAACCTCTGACAGCACTTCAATGGCATGTTTTAAACCGGACTTAGCATTGCGAGGCAGGTCAATCTGAGTAATATCCCCAGTAATGACCGCTTTAGAATTAAAACCAATCCGCGTTAAGAACATTTTCATCTGCTCGATAGTGGTGTTTTGGCTCTCATCTAAAATAATAAAAGCATCATTCAGCGTACGTCCGCGCATATAGGCGAGGGGGGCGACTTCGATGACATTACGTTCGATTAATTTCTCGACCCGTTCGAAGCCAAGCATTTCAAAGAGTGCATCATACAGAGGACGTAAGTAAGGATCGACCTTTTGACTTAAATCGCCCGGTAAAAATCCGAGCTTTTCGCCCGCTTCTACCGCTGGACGGGTAAGCAGGATGCGTCGTATTTCTTGTTTTTCTAGCGCATCGACAGCTGCCGCGACGGCCAAGTAGGTTTTGCCCGTCCCCGCTGGACCAATACCAAAGGTGATATCATGGCCAAAGATATTGGCAATGTACTGGGCTTGGTTAGGCGTGCGCGGTTTAATCACCCCACGGCGCGTTTGGATATTAATGGCTTTACCAAAGTTAGGGACGCTGTCAGCAGTCTGTTCCAGTACGCCACTCTCTTTGATGGCTAAATGGATATTCTCAGGCAAAATATCTTGGGTCTGACCCCGAACCGGTGCGGTGTCGACATAGAGATCTTTCAATATATTTTCTGCTGCCGCGACGACTAGTGCGCGACCCGCCAGCTTGAAGTGATTATCGCGACGATTAATTTCGAGGCCTAGTCGACGCTCTAGCTGTTTAAGATTGTCATCAAAAGGCCCACAAAGGCTGAGCAAGCGCTGATTGTCGGCAGGTTCAAGTGTGATTTCACGGGTTTCAATATTCAAATTTATCCTCTTTTTCACTTGGGTCGATCGATTACCGACGGTTGGAATGAAGCATAATGAATCAGATTATTTATGCTGGTTGCATGGGATGCAAGCTATCTCCCAGATGTGGGGGCACAATCTGCAAAAACAAGGTGGCATTATCGGCTGGAGGTCCCTGCAATGGCTGTGGTTCCACGCAGGGCACTCATTCACTTTACCGATATAGCATAGAGGCCCTAATTCCCCCGATAGGTCGAGTAGCCATATTGGCTTAACAACAGGGGAATATGAAGCTTTTCATTCTCTTGCGAGACGCTGAAAATAACGGGGATTTCAGGGAAGAAACTCGCCTGTCCCTGGTGGGTAAAGTAGTCCCCGGTTTCGAAGGTGACCTTATAAACCCCTTTGGCCATTGCAGAGTCCTGTGGGTAGAGGGATTTTACACGGCTATTGCTGTCAGTTTTACCAGTCGCTAACTTCTGCCAACCCGTGTCGGTCTTTTTTTCTAGAACGACGGTAACGTCAGCTGAGGGTTTACCGGTTTGCTGGTTAAGAATATGCACGCTTAAGGTTCCCTCGGGGGCAGCCATAGCGGCTGGTAACCAAGTTAAACAGAGTACAGGGATGAGTGATGCTACAACTTTCATAGGGGCCTCGTAGATAAGATAGGATTTCCCTTTTAGCATAGTCACGAAACGCTGCGATGTGAGACATTGCTTGTTATTTCGTGACGCATTCATCATTAAGCCTTTTCGACGCTAAGTCAGGGGAAGCCCGGCCGATGTATCAAGAGGGATACTTATCCGCTTTTAATCGACGTTTGAGTAAGTCGAAGCCTCTCGAAGGGCAGTCTAAGCCACTGCGTGACTTAGACTGCAGAATAAGAACTCAGTGTCTTGTGTCCTGATCTACGGGGTAGTGAGGATTACCGCTTGTGCAGCAATCATACATTGCTTTGCTGAGTCGTAGGCGAGGCTGGGGGAGCCATACAGGATATAACCGCGGTCTAACATTTCAGAGACTTTACGACAGAAGCTCGCATCGTCAGGGCCAGTGAGGAGTCGATAACGTGGCAGTGGTGTGTCTTGTTCAATCATCGTAGATCCTTTATCGGGTTTAGATCCAAGAAGGATTGATTGCTGTAGGAAAAGGTATCGATGTCATAAAAAAGCCCTGTATGACACAGGGCTTTATAGAGACGAGCGAATAAAAGGTTCTGTTTTCTAGGTCGCAACCTGTATTTTAGCGAATGACTAAGGCTGAAACACCCCAACACCCAGCTCGTTCTCTTTACGAGTACGGGCAATAACTGAAGCCGGGCTTTCAACGACACGGAGTCCCATCTCAGCTTCTGTGCGCACTACTTTGCCGCGCAATGAGTTAGGCAACACATCGGTAACCTCGATGTCGACGAACTTACCGACCATATCTGGCGTCCCTTCGAAGTTTACGACACGGTTATTTTCGGTACGCCCTGACAGTTCCATCACGTTTTTACGCGACGTACCTTCCACCAACACGCGTTGCTCTGTGCCCAACATACGACGGCTCCACGCCTGCGCTTGCTGATTGATACGATCTTGCAGAATGTAGAGACGTTGTTTTTTCTCTTCATCGCTCACATCATCTGGCAGATCTGCTGCGGGGGTGCCTGGACGAGCCGAATAGATAAAACTGAAGCTCATGTCGAAATTGACATCGGCAATCAACTTCATGGTCTGTTCGAAGTCTTCTTGTGTTTCACCCGGGAAACCGATAATAAAATCAGAACTGATCTGGATAGTAGGGCGAGCAGCACGAAGCTTGCGAATGATAGCCTTAAACTCTAGCCCAGTATGCGCGCGCTTCATCAGCATTAGAATACGATCCGCACCGCTTTGTACCGGAAGGTGTAGGAAGCTGACTAATTCTGGCGTATCACGATAAACCTCGATGATATCGTCAGTAAATTCGATCGGGTGGCTGGTGGTAAAACGGATCCGGTCAATGCCATCGATGGCGGCCACTAAACGGATCAATTCGGCGAAGGTACAGATCGCGCCATCGTAATGCTCACCGCGATAGGCGTTGACGTTTTGCCCGAGAAGATTGACTTCACGGACGCCTTGCGCCGCCAGCTGGGCAATTTCAAATAGAATATCATCGCTAGGGCGGCTAACCTCTTCACCACGGGTATAAGGCACGACACAGAAGGTACAATATTTATTACAGCCTTCCATGATCGAGACAAAGGCCGTCGGACCTTCAGCACGAGGCTCTGGCAGGCGGTCAAATTTCTCAATCTCTGGGAAGCTGATATCGACGACTGGGCTTTTGTTTCCCCGTACACTGTTGATCATCTCGGGCAAGCGGTGCAGGGTTTGAGGACCAAAAACGATATCAACATAGTGCGCACGTTGACGAATATGATCGCCTTCTTGGGAAGCGACACAGCCGCCCACCCCGATAATCAGTTCAGGATTACGCTCTTTTAAGGCTCTCCAGCGACCAAGTTGGTGGAAAACCTTTTCTTGTGCTTTTTCACGGATAGAGCAGGTGTTTAGAAGTAACACATCTGCTTCTTCGGCATTCTCGGTTAAAGAAAAGCCGTGGGTGCTGTTAAGGAGATCTGCCATTTTAGATGAATCGTATTCGTTCATCTGGCAGCCCCAAGTCTTAATATGTAATTTTTTCGTCATCGAACGGGCCATTGATTTAGTGCAAGGATCGGCTAGTCGCATATTGTAATGCTTTGCTGCTGTTGTGACCAGTATAACGGATAATCTGTTTACCACGAAAATTACGGTACACTATATAGATTATTTTAATTTCACGAAGCGCAGAGAATGTGTTTCGCAATGAAGGCGGGGCTATGCAGACAGAGCATTTTGACGTGGTGATTAATGGGGGAGGCATGGTAGGCGCGGCCTTGGCGTGCGGTTTAACCCAGCAAAATTTCCGCGTGGCCGTTATTGAGCGCCGCGAGCCTGAACCCTATTCACCTACCTCTCAACCGGATGTGAGAATTTCTGCTATCAGTCGTACCTCTGTCGCCTTACTGGAGGAAATCGGGGCTTGGTCAGAGATTCTGGCTAGACGTTGTGCCCCTTACCGTCAATTAGAAACCTGGGAATGGCAAAGCGCGAAAACGGAATTCAGTGCTGCACTCCTCAACTTGCCAGAATTAGGCTTCATGGTAGAGAACCAAGTTTTGCAGCGGGTGCTATGGGAGCGTATGCAAGCTCTCGATATTACCTTGCTGGCCCCTGCTACCCTAGACACCATGACCTATCTCCCCGAACAGGAAAAGTGGCAGGTGGTCTTAGATCAAGGTACAGCGATAACCTGTTCCTTATTGGTCGGGGCCGATGGCGCACATTCTCAAGTTAGACAAGGTGCAGGAATTGGTATCCAAGGGTGGGATTACCAGCAATCTTGCATGTTGATTTCGGTGGAGTGCGACGAAGAGCCGGGTGATACGACGTGGCAGCAATTTACGCCAAATGGACCGCGAGCTTTTCTCCCACTCTATGGCCATTACGCCTCTTTGGTCTGGTATGACAGTCCGGCACGTATCAATCAATTAAAGAAACTTACTCCAGCACAATTAGACCAAGAGATCGTTCAGCATTTTCCCGCCTGTGTGGGTAAAGTGAAGACTTTACGCAGTGGCGCTTTTCCCTTAACCCGTCGGCATGCGACAGCTTATGTTAAACCCGGTATCGCGTTAGTGGGCGATGCGGCGCACACGATTAACCCGTTAGCGGGGCAGGGGGTCAATCTTGGCTATCGTGATGTCGATGCTCTGATTGATGTGCTGGTCACCGCTCGCCGGGCGACGATGCCTTGGTGGCGACTTGAGACATTGAAGCGTTACCAGCGCAAGCGCCATGCCGATAATTTAATGATGCAAACCGGCATGGATGTATTCTATTTCGCGTTCAGTAATCAGCATGCTCCCTTAGAAATCATAAGAAATATTGGATTAATGGCGGCGCAACGAGGGGGATGGTTGAAACGAAAAGCGCTCAGTTATGCATTAGGATTATAGAAACGGCTAAACGTCAGCGAGAGTTGGCGTTTTTTTGGCTGGGATACCTGGATTCGAACCAGGGAATGCCGGTATCAAAAACCGGTGCCTTACCGCTTGGCGATATCCCAA
>NZ_FOGC01000004.1:35563-238765 GCF_900111105.1 Rosenbergiella nectarea
GATGGTGGCTACGACGGGAATCGAACCTGTGACCCCAGCATTATGAGTGCTGTGCTCTAACCAGCTGAGCTACGTAGCCATCTTTACTCTTTTTGCGCTACCTTTGTCGGCGTTGCGGGGCGCATTATGCTAATTTGCACTGACTCGGTCAACCACTTTTTTAAGCTTTTTATTAAATTACGCTCTGTTTGGTTGCAGAATACGCAAGCTGGTGGCAACTTAACCAAAATACTGAATTTATTCGGCTCTTTTCCCGTATCCTAAAAAATAGAGGGCGAAAAAAAACCCTCATCAATGAGGGTTTAATAGAGCTTAACAGATAAGCTTAGTAAGCCGACTGGTGAACGCCTACCGCACGTCCTGAAGGATCATCCATTGTTTTAAATGCTTCGTCCCATTCAATCGCTTTCGCAGATGAACAGGCAACGGATGGCCCGCCAGGCACACACTCTGCCGCACTCGCTACAGGGAAAAGTGACTCAAAAATTTCACGGTAAAGATAGGCTTCTTTCGACGCCGGGGTATTGTAAGGGAAACGGTAGCTTGCCGTTGCTAATTGCTGATCCGTGACTTGCTGAGCCGCGACCTCTTTTAGCGAATCAATCCAGCTATAGCCGACACCATCGGAGAATTGCTCTTTTTGACGCCACGCAACGCTCTCTGGTAAGTCGCTACTGAAGCATTCACGTAGAATGTGTTTCTCCATTTTACCGTTTTGGCCACACATCTTGTCTGCCGGGTTGATGCGCATTGCAACATCTAAAAACTGTTTATCTAAGAAGGGTACCCGGGCTTCGACCCCCCACGCTGACATCGCTTTGTTGGCGCGCGCGCAGTCATACATATGCAATGCTGCAAGTTTCCGTACGTTCTCCTCGTGAAACTCTTTAGCATTAGGCGCCTTATGGAAATAGAGGTAGCCGCCAAAAATCTCATCTGCCCCTTCGCCGGAAAGTACCATTTTAATTCCCATAGCTTTGATTTTACGAGACATCAAATACATTGGGGTAGAGGCGCGAATAGTCGTCACATCGTAGGTTTCGATGTGATAAATCACATCTTTGATGGCATCAAGGCCTTCTTGTACGGTGAAGTTGATTTCATGGTGGACGGTCCCTAAGGCTTCGGCGACTTCTTTCGCTGCTTTAAGATCCGGCGCCCCTTTTAACCCGACGGCGAAAGAGTGCAGTTGTGGCCACCATGCATCGCTTTGGTCAGCATCTTCAACGCGCTTAGCCGCGAAGCGCTTAGTAATAGCGGAAATAATTGATGAGTCCAATCCACCAGAGAGTAATACCCCGTAAGGCACGTCAGACATCAGGTGGCTTTTTACCGACTCTTCGAGGGCATCTTTCAGTGCTACTTTATCGGTAACCGCTTCTGCTACGTTTTCGTACTCCATCCAGTCCCGCTGATAGTAACGGTGGATCTGATGGTCCTCACTGCTCATGTAGCTTCCAGGAGGGAATTCGTTGATTGTCCGACAGACCGGCACTAGGGCTTTCATTTCTGACGCCACAAATAGGTTACCGTGTTCATCGTGGCCGTAATACAGCGGGATGATCCCGATATGGTCGCGTCCAATCAGCCAGCTTTGTTTGACGGTATCGTAGAGGATAAACGCAAACATGCCTTGCAGGTCATCAAGGAAATCGTGTCCTTTTTCTTGGTAGAGTGCCAAGATTACTTCACAGTCAGACCCTGTTTGGAATTCGTATTTATCTTGTAACGCGCTGCGTAAGGTATGGTGGTTATAGATCTCACCGTTCACGGCTAAGACATGCGTTCGATCAGCATTATAGAGAGGTTGGGCACCATTATTAACATCGACAATGGAGAGGCGTTCGTGCGCTAAAATAGCGTGATCGTCAGCAAAAATGCCTGACCAGTCCGGTCCACGATGACGCATTAATCCTGAAAGCTCTAGCGCTTTCTTCCTTAATTCTGTTGTCTCAGTTTGTAAATCCAGTACACCAAAAATCGAACACATATTTCTACTCCTGAACTCATCCAGTGATGATAGCTGTTTTGCGTTTAAGTTATTGATTTGGGCCTTTCCTAGACGCCTTGTATAAGAAAATGCGCTATTTGGAGTCTCGAATGCAAGTAGTTTCACAAAAAATCGTAAAATAGATATGGAGTGCAGGGATTTAATTGATTTAATCTAATTAAATGAGGTTTAAATTAGATTTTATTCATCGATTGTCGTTTTTTTAGAATATTTATAAAAGAAGGCCTTTTTCATTAAAAGGCCATAGAAGGTTAGTTTAGCTCGGCGAGATCGATACTGGCCACGGAAGGGAAGATCCAATCGGGGCGGAAAGGAACGTTTTCGACGTCTTGCTGTTGGGAGACACCCGACAGTACCAGTGCCGTTTTCAAACCAGCCTGAAAGCCCGCCAGAATATCAGTACGTAAATTATCACCGATAATGATCGTTTCTTCGGAGTGGGCGTGGATACGATTCAATGCCGCACGAATAATATAAGGACTCGGTTTACCTACATAAAAAGGCGAGCGACCTGAAATTTTTTCAATCCCTGCACACAGTGCTCCACACCCCGGTACGAACCCTTTGGCATGTGTGTCAGGGTTAGTTGCAATAAAGCGAGCACCGTTGGCCACGCAATAAGCTGCTTTATGCATCATTTCCCAGTTGTAGGAACGAGTTTCGCCAACTATCACGAAATCAGGATTAACATCGGTGAGGGTAAAGCCCGCTTTATACAGTTCATGAACCAGAGCGCCTTCGCCAATAACATAGGCCTTCTTACCGGGTTGTTGGCTAAGAAAGTCTGCAGTCGCCATGGCGGAGGTATAAAAGAGTGAGGCGGGGACTTCTATTCCCGCGGAATGAAAGCGGTTAGCAAGATCTTGAGCAGTTTGGGAAGGATAGTTGGTCAGTAACACAACAGGGACGTCGTTATCGATCAGGCGGTGCAAAAAAGCGCCAGCCCCTTCAACCGCTTTATTATCGTACATGAGTACGCCATCTATATCACAAATCACATTTTTGAGTGTCATCTCAATCTTCCTAATAGTCCGTGCTAGCTGGGGAGTTTCCTCCCATCATCCAAAAGATGCTGGAGTAATTTACCGTTTAACATAGCACGCTTTACCAAAGCAAAAGCGCCGATCGCGGAACGATTACCGAGCTGCGAGCTGACGACGGGTAAATTTTCGCCAAAAGCATTGAGCGTTTGGGTATCAATACAGCGTTGTATGATAGGAAAAAGAATAGCATCTGCCGCGGTAATCTCACCGGCGATGATGACTTTTTGGGGATTAAACAAATTAATGGATGAAGCAATGACCTTTCCGAGAGTGACTGCAGCGTGTTTAAGAACCTCCGTCGCCAATGAATCGCCTAGGTTAGCAGCTCGACAGATATCGTGAATAGTACAGGCCTCGGCGGATAGGCAACTTGCATATCCAGCTAACAGGAGTTGCTTAACCTTTTTCTCGATAGCGGGATTTGAGACGACCGTTTCTAAACAACCAAAGTGGCCACAAGCACATTGTTCCCCAAGGGGATCAACTTGAATATGGCCGATTTCGACGGCATTGCCATTGCGACCTACAAAAATATTTTCGTTAATGATTACACCGGCACCCGCGCCACGGTGAATTCGGACCAATAATGAATCTGAGCAATCGCTACCCGCGCCAAAATAATATTCAGCAAGCGCTAGACTGCGGATATCGTGCCCGACAAAGCTCGCTAATTTGAATGTTTTGTTTAGTGCTTCAACCAATGGCCACTGATCGACCGCGATATGGGGCATGTACCGCACTTTGCCATTTTCGGGATCGACCAATCCCGGTAAAATGACCGATATCGCAATGAGTTCACGAATAACGTTCTTATTCTCTGCGATAAAGTGTTCAATGATGGTGAACAGTTGCTGCTGTAATGCCTCTTGAGTCTCTGCACTGAGAGGATAACTCTGTTCAACGAGGACTTTGCTGCTGAGATCAAATAAGGCGATGGTTGCATCTTTGCGGCCTAATCTGACGGCAACCGTATGGAAGGGGCGGGTTTCCGTAACGATCGAAATGGCCCGTCTTCCCCCAGTAGAGGCTTGTTGCTCAACCTCTTTTATCAAACCGCGTTCCAGTAATTGGCGGGTAATTTTGGTCACGCTGGCAGGAGCCAGTTGACTCAATTCTGCGACTTGAATACGAGAGATGGGGCCATTCTGATCGATGAGGCCATAGACTGCGGCGCCATTGAGTTGCTTGACCAGATCGACATTACCAATTTGTGCAGCACCGCTATTGGGCATACCAATAATTACCTATGATAAACTGTGTCACCATTGACGATGGTTTCAATAATTTCAAAACCGGATGTGAAAACGACGATATTTGCAATTTTCCCTGCCTGCAATGACCCTAACTTCCGCTCAACATTGATGGCTCGTGCGGGATAGAGGCTTGCCATTCTTAGCGCCTCATCAAGAGGGATGCCGAGATACTCGACGCTATTTTTTACTGCCTCAATCATCGTGAGAGCGGACCCGCTTAAGGTGCCCTGATCATCGACACAAAGGCCATCTTTATAATAAATGGTCTTTCCCGCAAAGGTGAAATGGTCAATATCAGTCCCAGCAGGCGCCGTCGCATCGGTCACCAAAATCGCTTGTGCCTGTTTAATTTTCTGCGCAGTGCGTAGGCTGGCGAAATGAACATGGTGACCATCGGCGATCATACCACAGTAAACCGATGGGGAGTCGAATACCGCGCCGATTACTCCGGGCGCTCTGCCGGCGGGAAGCGGCATCGCATTATATAAATGCGTCGCGAAAGTAATCCCTGCATCAAACCCGGCCATGGCTTGTTCGTAAGTCGCATTCGAATGACCAATAGAGACGACAATTCCTGCTGCGACTAATTGTTTAATCACCGACTGAGGAACACATTCTGGGGCAAGGGTGATTTTGCTAATGACTGCGGCGTTTTCACAAAGAAAGTTCACCATTTCCGGAGTAGGTGAGCGAATTAATGCCGCGTCATGGGTCCCTTTTTTCTCTTTATTTAACCAAGGCCCCTCAAGGTGTAAGCCGAGAGCTTGATGAGGATGGCTCTCAAGCCAGCGGTGCAGGGTGTCCACGGCTTGCTTCATCATCTCATCGCTGCTGGTAATCAACGTAGGTAAGAAACTTGTGCAGCCAGAGGCTTCATTGGTACGTTGCATCTGATGCAATGTTTCCACACTCAATGCACTGAGCTGCTCACTAAACTGTACTCCACCACAACCATTCAGTTGCAGGTCGATAAACCCTGGGGCGATATATCCGCCAGCCACCGAGCGGCGTTCAATGGTGGTGTCGAGATCGGCTATCGGGCAGATCTCAACAATTGTCTCTCCATCAATAACGAGCGCATGGTTGTCAAATAGTTGTGAGCCGCTAAAGATACGACCTTCGGTTAATGCATACATTTTTCCACTCCCAAGCGGGTAATAAAGGGCTTACCCGTTGTGTCTAAACGTTTTTAATATTTTCTGCTTCCATCTCTTGGAAGTAATCTACGGTCTTAACTTTTAGCTCCATAGTGGCGGCTTTATCGCAAATAATCAAAGATTTAGGATGAAGTTGTAGGCAGCTTATGGTCCACATATGGTTGACATTGCCCTCAACTGCCGCGTGTAGCGCATGAGCTTTGGCACTGCCTGTGACCAAGATCATCACTTCTTGTGCGTCAAGTAGCGTTCCGACGCCAACGGTAAGGGCGTGCTTAGGCACCGCATTAATATCGTTGTTGAAGAAGCGGGAGTTAGCGAGTCGGGTCTCATGAGTCAACGTTTTTATTCGCGTACGGGAAGAAAGTGACGAGGCGGGTTCATTAAACGCAATATGGCCATCGTTACCCACTCCCCCCATAAAGAGATGAATTTTGCCGTAAGCCTTAATCTTTTGCTCATAACGCTGGCATTCAGCCTCAACATCTTCTGCATTGCCATCGAGCAAGTTAATATTCTCTTTTCGAATATTAATGTGATCAAAGAAGTTTTTATGCATAAAACTATGATAACTTTCAGGATGTTCTTGTGGTAACCCCACATACTCGTCCATATTGAACGTCACCACATGCTCAAAGCTTACCTTACCCGCTTGATAGAGTGCGATTAGGGCTTTATAGGTCTGTAAAGGGGTACTTCCCGTCGGTAACCCCAGAACAAAGGGTTGAGTGGCAGTCGGTTGAAAAGCATTGATGCGCTTAACGATGTGAAGGGCAGCCCATTGGCCAACTTGTTCCGCATAAGCGAGTGGAATCAATCGCATATTTACCTCGTTGATGCATTAAAGAAAGACTCGGTAACCGGATAATTTCACACCCTGACAATTGACTGACTTCCGGACGCGAGGAATGATATTTTTAATACTAAAATAAGTGGTCGATAAACGCTACAAATATCCATTTAAAAACACGGAATTGTTGATGGCCGTCATAAAAATGGACAGTTTAATTTGCGAAGAAAATTAATTAACTCTTTAATGGGCAATTGATGATTGGCGAAAAAAGGTAGTACGGCGACCCAGTCATTGTCATGATCATAATACGTACGCAGCTGAGGGGTTTAAGGTGAGTCTATTAAATTATTTACAACGCGTGGGGCGGGCGCTAATGGTGCCTGTAGCGACCTTACCCGCTGCGGCAATTTTGATGGGGATAGGGTACTGGATTGAACAAAGCAGTAGTCATCCTAATAACGCAATTGCCGCGTTACTCACCACGTCAGGGATGGCCATCCTTGATAATATGCCAGCGCTTTTTGCGATAGGTATCGCTTATGGGATGTCGAAAGATAAAGACGGTGCGGCGGCGCTGACTGGATTTATTGGCTTCCTCGTCGTGACAAACTTATGTGCCCCGAGTGCCGTCAGCCTGATCCAGCAAATACCTCTGGAACAAGTGCCACTCGCCTTCCAGAAAATTAAAAACCCGTTTATTGGGATTTTAGTCGGTATTTGCTCGGCGGAAGTTTACAACCGTTTTAGCCATGTTGAACTGCCTAAGGCGCTGTCGTTTTTCAGTGGTCGCCGTTTAGTCCCAATTTTAGTCTCTTTCCTGATGATCGTGGTGGCCTTTATTTTAATGTATATCTGGCCATTGGTGTTTAACGCGTTAGTCGAATTCGGGATCCATATTCAGAAGATGGGCGCACTCGGGGCCGGTATCTATGCCTTCTTCAACCGTATCTTAATCGCGGTAGGCCTTCATCATGCCCTGAACGCCGTCTTCTGGTTCGATGTCGCAGGCATTAATGACATCCCTAACTTCTTGGGAGGGGCGAAATCTATTGCTCAAGGAACCGGAATCGTCGGGGTCACTGGCCGTTATCAAGCAGGATTCTTCCCGGTCATGATGTTCGGCTTACCGGGTGCTGCCTTGGCTATCTGGCAGTGTGCGCGTCCTGAGAACCGCGCCAAGGTAGGAAGTATCATGCTTGCTGCCGCGTTCGCCGCGTTCTTTACTGGTATCACTGAGCCACTTGAATTTTCCTTTATGTTTGTTGCGCCAGTCCTGTTTGTTATCCACGCTGTATTAACCGGGATCTCTGTCTTTATCGCGGCGTCAATGCACTGGATTTCGGGTTTTGGTTTTAGTGCGGGATTGGTCGATATGATCCTGTCATCGCGCAACCCGCTTGCCACACATTGGTATATGTTAATTCCGCAAGGCTTGGCGTTCTTCGTCATCTACTATGTTGTGTTTCGTTTCACTATCCTTAAATTCAACCTCAAGACACCTGGGCGCGAGACCGAAGCCGAGATGGCAGAAATGGAAGGGGTAGAAGAGAGTATTAGCCAAGACGAGCAAGGGGAATCACGCAATGAGTCACTGGCTCGTCGCTATATTGCTGTGGTGGGTGGGTCGAGTAACCTGACCAATATCGATGCATGTATTACCCGTTTACGTCTGTCAGTGGTTGATACCGATAAAGTGAATGATGCATTAGCGAAAAAATTAGGGGCTTCGGGCGTTTTACACCTCAATAAACAGAGCGTACAAATTGTCGTGGGAACGCAAGCGGAAGCGATCGCCGATGCGATGAAAGCGGTAAGTAAAAAAGGCCCGATAAGTGCGGTGTTACCGACACAAACTGTTTCCCCAAAGATTGAAGAAGTTGTCGCGCCTGAAATTAAAAACGATTCACCGCAGCCCGCACTAGCAACCTTAGTCGCCCCGGTTAGCGGTGAGATCGTCATGCTGGAACAAGTCCCTGATGCGGCTTTCTCCTCCAAAGCCGTTGGGGATGGCATCGCTATCAATCCAACGGGTGAACGGGTGGTGGCTCCTTTAGCGGGGACTATAGTTAAGATCTTCGCCACCAATCATGCATTCTGTCTTGAGTCGAATGAAGGGGTAGAGATTATTGTTCATATGGGAATTGATACGGTAGCGCTTGAAGGCAAAGGGTTTGAGCGGTTAGTTGAAGAAGGTGCTGAAGTCGCGCAAGGTCAACCCATTTTAAAAATGGATTTGGCCTACCTCTCCGAGCATGCCCCCTCAATGATTAGCCCTGTCGTGGTCAGTAACAGCGAAGACTATGCTCAATTAGTGCTCAAAGCAGAAAAACAAGTCATAGCCGGGCAATCGCCATTGTTAGCGATTATAAAATAGCCGCTTAACGGTGAATGACCAACAGGCAGGGGATAATCCTGCCTTTTTTATCGTTGTTTATTAACTAACGGTTGTTTATCGGTCTAGCTTTATGGATCATAAGGTATAACTGTTAATACAAAGTACCGTTCACCGTAATTGAGGGATTTAAGATGAGTGAGGCTGAAGCCCGCCCAACCAACTTTATTCGTCAGATCATTGATGAAGATCTGGCGAGTGGTAAACTTAACCAGGTTCATACTCGTTTCCCCCCTGAACCCAATGGTTACCTACACATTGGCCATGCGAAGTCTATTTGCTTGAATTTCGGTATCGCTCAAGATTATCAAGGGCAGTGTAATTTACGCTTCGATGATACCAATCCAGTTAAAGAAGACGTGGAGTTTATCGAGTCAATTCAGCGCGATGTCGAGTGGCTAGGATTTAGTTGGCAGGGCGAACCTCGCTACTCCTCTGACTATTTCGATCGCCTCTACGGCTATGCGGTAGAACTTATTAACAAGGGCTTGGCCTACGTTGATGAGTTAACCCCTGAACAAATTCGTGAATATCGCGGGTCATTGACCTCGCCGGGTAAAAATAGTCCTTATCGTGATCGCAGTGTCGAAGAAAACTTAGCTTTATTCGAAAAGATGCGTGCAGGTGGCTTTGCAGAAGGCACCGCTTGTCTTCGTGCTAAAATCGATATGGCGTCTAACTTTATCGTTATGCGTGATCCCGTTCTGTACCGGATCAAATTTGCAGAACACCACCAAACCGGTAATAAGTGGTGCATCTACCCGATGTATGACTTTACCCATTGCATTTCCGATGCGATTGAAGGCATCACGCACTCACTTTGTACGCTTGAATTCCAAGATAACCGTCGTCTTTACGATTGGGTATTGGATAATATCTCTATCGAAGCGCGTCCACGCCAATACGAATTTTCCCGTCTTAACTTGGAATATGCCGTGATGTCTAAGCGTAAGCTGACGCAACTGGTTTCCGAAAAAGTGGTTGAGGGCTGGGACGATCCTCGTATGTTAACGGTATCGGGCCTTCGTCGTCGTGGTTACACCGCCGCCTCATTACGGGAGTTTTGTAAGCGTATCGGTGTGACTAAACAGGATAACATCGTCGAAATGGCCTCTTTGGAATCGTGTATTCGTGACGATTTAAATGAAAATGCGCCTCGAGCCATGGCGGTATTAGATCCGGTAAAAATGGTGATTGATAATTTACCTGAGGATTATCAACAGACCTTAACCGTCTCTGAGCACCCAAACCGAACCGATATGGGGTCACGTGAAGTGACATTCAGCCGTGAAATTTGGATCGATCGCGCAGATTTCCGTGAAGAAGCGAATAAGCATTATAAGCGACTGGTCCTAGGCAAAGAAGTGCGTCTGCGTAATGCTTATGTGGTGAAGGCTGAACGTATCGAGAAAGATGAACAGGGTGAAATTACCGTGATTCATTGCACCTGCGACGTAGAGACTTTAGGCAAAGACCCAGCAGACGGACGCAAGGTAAAAGGCGTTATTCATTGGGTTTCCGCAGTGACGGGGCTACCGGCAGAGTTTCGATTATATGACCGCTTATTCAGCGTGCCGAATCCTGCTGCGGAAGACGATTTTCTCACGGCGATCAATCCGGAATCATTGACGATTCGTCAGGGTTTTGTGGAACAAAGCTTAGCGACCGCACAAGCGAGTAAGCCTTATCAGTTCGAGCGTGAAGGCTATTTCTGCGCCGACAGTAAATATTCGAGTGCTGACAATCTAGTCTTTAACCGTACGGTTGGATTACGCGACACTTGGCAGAAAACTGTCTAATTCTACTGCGCAGTAAGACTCTCGTCCGAGGGTCTTGCTGCAACATCCTGCCTTATCACTTCCTATTATCTCAAGTTATCTTCGTTCTCTATTTATCTTTTTTTCGCTTTTTAATCTTATCTTAATCATCCGAGAGTAAAAGAGGGTGTTGAGCTATGGTTTAAGCGTTCATTGCTACAAAGCAATGAGCAGAAATGATTGCACGCCAACGCGCGTTCAGTGGGACGAATGAATAATGATAAATACTGTATTAGCTGGATTTGAAAAACTAAGCCGTTATAAAGACTTCTACTTCGGTATGAAGCCTGAGACCCTGCAGTTTTATCAATTGGGTGAAGGATATTTACCCCTATTTTCTCATCTGTATCGCCAGACGGCGAAGGGCCATTATTTACATCGACCCGCCAACGATCCTTTCGTCCATTCGCCTTTACGCTTGAGCGCTCAACGACTCAGTAAAAATGCGCAGAGTGGGAAGCAAGCTTTAGTTCAGCAACATTTGTCTGATGTCTTAGTGGCCATAGGGCAACAGATTATGTTAGCGACTGCCACCATCGCCACGAGCGAACAAGGCCTCTATTTGGCCGCGACTCTTTACAATAAGACGGAGAGTTTCGATAGATACCGCACTTTTGTCGACGGCGATCTTTCATTATCTGCTGGACTTGATACTTGGTTCGAAGAAGCGACTTCCCTGGCAACCTTACTGACGGCGTGTGAAGAAAAAGTGGCGAGTCGAGGCTCATTAAGACAACAGTTTAGTGAGTATCAACGTTATCGGTTAGCGATGAACCGGCTGTACGTGATGGTTAATCAAGGTTTTTTCCTTCTTAATAAAGCGGCTGTCGACATCACGCCTTTCCTGACGACTCTTCATCAAAGCCATCTTAGTGAGCGTTGGATGATGACTCAACAGCAGAAACTGACTTACTTCGCAGAGCAACAGCGAGATATCCGACAGGTCATCTTCGTGGAGGCGAATGAAAGCGGGGAGCTTTGTTATGATTTGGAGAATGGTCAACTTGTCGATTCTCCCAATGCGTTCAAACCTGAGATCAGTCAAGCAGTGCAAGTTTTTGCCCAACAGCTCCGTTCGAATGCGTCGCCTTACCCTTTACGTGAAAGTGTCAGAAAGAGGGTACGGCTTAAAGGGATTAGCGAACCAATGGCAGCAGTAAAATAAGTGACAGGCATAAAAAACCCCACGCTAGCGTGGGGTTTTTTTAACTCGTTAACTTAACGCTCTTCGTGTAGCGTGTCGTCTTTACGACAATCGCCATCGGTACAGTGACCGTAAAGATATAAGCTATGGTTAGTCAATTTAATCCCAAAGCGTTTTGCGATATCGCGTTGACGAGTCTCAATAAATTCGTCTGAAAACTCAATGACACGACCACAGTCTAAGCAAATCAGATGGTCATGATGCTGCTGCTGGGTCAATTCGAAAACTGATTTTCCACCTTCGAAATTATGGCGGGTAACGATGCCGGCATCGTCAAATTGGTTAAGTACGCGATAAACGGTCGCTAAACCAATTTCTTCACCCATATCAATAAGCCGCTTATACAAATCTTCCGCACTGACGTGGTGACATTCTGGTTCTTGAAGCACTTCCAAAATTTTCAATCTTGGCAGCGTGACCTTCAGACCAGCTTTTTTCAGTGCAGAGTTGTTATCAGTCATGCAATATTGTCCTGTTGCTTTATTAAAAGGGACATTGGGCAGCCCCTCTTATATTTAAATTCGCCTATTACAGTAACACAATTGGTTTGAAAACCCCATCAAGCATTAAGGATTTCTTTTAGCTGCATCTCATCGGAAATCTGCTGCACCCAGCTTGTTACACGGTCATTGGTGAGTTCGGGTTGACGGTCTTCATCGATTGCCAAGCCTAAGAAGTGTTTATCATCCGCAAGTCCTTTGGACTCTTCGAAATGGTAACCCTCTGTTGGCCAGTGCCCAACAATGACCGCACCTTTAGGCTCGATAATATCGCGGATAGTGCCTAAGGCATCACAAAAGTATTCTGAATAATCTTCTTGATCACCACAGCCGAAAAGCGCGACTAATTTACCAGCGAAATCAATCTCTTCGAGTGTTGGGAAAAAGTCATCCCAATCGCATTGCGCTTCACCGTAATACCAAGTAGGGATACCGAGTAGCAGGATATCATAAGCTTCTATGTCCTCTTTGGCACATTTTGCAATATCGTGAACGTCAGCAACCTCTTTTCCAAGCTGCTTCTGGATCATTTTTGAGATATTTTCAGTATTGCCGGTATCACTACCGAAAAAGATGCCTACGATTGCCATGGGGAGCTTTACCTCTTGAATCTATGTTCTAAATAGGGTGAATAATGATTGCGACGATGATAACAGACCTGAAAATCTTGCGGAACTTGTAAAGTCTACAGATTTATCCGTGAGTGCGAATTACCCACGGCTCAGTGCGAGTTGTGAAGCGATCATCGTCTCAATTAATTCACTTCGGCTCATATTGTGTTGGTCTGCCAGCATATTCAGTGCTTCGACTATTTCACTGGGCATTTTCAGTTCAACACGCTGTAAGCCCTTGTCTTTATCTCGTCTTAACTGATTACGCTTATTAATACGTAACTGCTCATCGCGTGTCAAAGGACTTGTTTTGGGGCGGCCAGGTCGGCGCTCTTCTGCAAACAAGTCTAGGGTTGTTCGATCAGTGTGTTCTTTTGCCATGATGAGAAAATGAGTACCTGCAGAACGTCTTAGGATTAAGCCTTTGCTGCATCATGAAATAGGTCGTTGATGCCT
Source organism: Rosenbergiella nectarea (assembly GCF_900111105.1). GTDB lineage: Bacteria > Pseudomonadota > Gammaproteobacteria > Enterobacterales > Enterobacteriaceae > Rosenbergiella > Rosenbergiella nectarea. The sequence goes on from NZ_FOGC01000004.1 coordinate 48,801, forward strand.
GCTAAAAATGAGCGCGCAATAATACTCTACCGCACCGCACAGCGCCATCGAAAATCGAAGCTGAAGGGTTTTTTATCCTGTAACGGATAAAAAACGTTGCACGGCCCGTTGTACTGCTTGGGGTTTTTCGGCATGAACCCAGTGTCCCGCTCCAGCGATAACGTAGGCTTTCGCTTGTGGAAATTGCGCAATCAGTGGCGCCTGATAGCGCTCATCAAGATAGGCTGAGTTTTTACCACGAATAAAAAGAACGGGGCCATTCCACGCGGGAAGTGTTTCCCAGCCAGAAATCGTGGCGTAATTGTTCCAAAGTGTCGGAATAGCAAAGCGCCACTCACCGTGGTGAAATGATTTTAAAAGAAACTGAATAACGTCTGGTTCATCAAGGGTACGTTCCATGATGCTTTTTGCTTCGGAGCGTTCCGTCACTCCGGCTTGAGTGACAGCGTTCATCGCAGCAAACATACTGTCATGGCGACGGGTCGTGTAATTCACGGGAGCAATATCAATGATCACGAGTTGCTTAATGCGAGCGGGGGAGAGTGCCGTCATTGCCATGGCAATTTTACCGCCCATAGAATGCCCAATAACAATAACGTCTGTAAGCTGATGCGAGTCAAGGGTATCAAACATATCTTGCGCCATTGACGCATAATCCATGTGCTCGCTACGCGGCGATAATCCGTGGTTGCGGACATCGACTTGCAGCACGGTATGGGTGTGACGAAGATCACGCGCAAGGATCCCGAGATTATCTAAACTTCCAAATAAGCCATGGATAAGAAGTATTGCAGGGTGATGGGCGGCAAATTGTGCAGAATGCAGGCGGTTATTTAAAATCATCGTTAAAGATCTTACTGTTAATAGGGAAAGTTAAGGTATCATGAAATTAACCTTGACGCTTATTTAGCGAAAGCTTAAGGCATTATCTGAGTTTTGGCGAAGAACAGTTAAAATCTGTTGGTCAACGCCACTTTGAATTTATAATCACACCAACTTAATGCTTATGAATGGCTTATCTCATTCAAACGTCTTAAGTCTCAAAATTTTTGCACGGACTACAATGAAAACGATTGAAATAGATGACGACCTTTATCGCTTTATCGCCAGCCATACACAGCATATTGGCGAAAGTGCGTCTGAGATTTTACGCAGAATGTTAAAAGTCACTGACCAAGCGTTGCAGGAAGCAGACTGCGCAGCCGTTGCACCTGAGGCATTACCTAAGGCTAAAGCGTCAATTGATAAGAAGCCTGCCGATCGTGTTCGTGCCGTGCGAGAGTTATTGCTCTCCGATGAGTACGCCGAGCAAAAGCGTGCCGTTAATCGGTTCATGTTAATCCTGTCAACCCTCTATCAGCTGGACGCCGAAGCGTTTGCCCAAGCGACCCAATCCATGCAAGGGCGGACTCGTCTCTATTTTGCAGGCGATGAGTTAACGTTATTACAAAGTGGTAACCACACCAAGCCTAAGCACATTTCGGGCACACCTTATTGGGTTATCACCAATACCAATACTGGACGTAAGTGCAGTATGGTTGAACATATTATGCAAACAATGAAGTTACCGCAGGAACTGACAGAGAAGGTTTGCGGAACGCTCTAATATTATAACTTGTACCGGAGAAGGACTCATGGCAACTCACCCTAGAGCAGGGCAACCCGCTGGGCAAAACGATCTGATTAACGTGGCGCAGTTGACGGCACAGTATTATGTATTGACGCCAGATTTAGCTAGCACGGAACACGCGGTAAAGTTTGGCACCTCTGGGCATCGCGGCAGCGCGGCACGTCAGAGCTTCAACGAAGCTCATATCTTAGCCATTGCCCAAGCTATTGCTGAAGAGCGTCAAAAGCAAGGGATCACCGGTCCTTGCTACGTGGGTAAAGATACTCACGCGTTATCAGAACCAGCCATGATTTCGGTACTCGAAGTCCTTCTCGCAAATGGTGTTGAAGTGATTATCCAAAGTGATAACGGCTATACACCAACTCCTGCTATCTCTAATGCTATCTTAGAACACAATAAGAAATCCGGTCCTCAGGCTGATGGGATTGTAATTACTCCCTCACATAACCCGCCGGAAGATGGTGGCATTAAATATAATCCGCCTAACGGTGGACCTGCTGATACCAATATCACTAAAGTGGTCGAAGACCGTGCGAACGCCTTAATCCAACAAGGCTTAGAAGGGGTTAAGCGTCTTTCAATTACAGAAGTTAACGCCTGCCCATTGCTGAAGCAGATTGACCTTATCCAACCTTATGTGGAAGGTCTCGCAGACGTTATCGATTTTGCGGCAATCAAGAAAGCCGGCCTACATCTGGGCGTCGATCCGCTTGGCGGCAGCGGTATTGAGTACTGGAAGCGTATCGCCGAGCACTATCAGTTAGATATTACACTGGTTAATGATCATGTCGATCAAACCTTCCGCTTTATGCACCTTGATAAAGATGGCGCTGTGCGTATGGACTGCTCTTCAGAATGCGCGATGGCGGGATTATTAGCTTACCGCGAGCAATTTGATCTGGCGTTTGGTAACGACCCAGATTATGACCGTCACGGCATTGTCACGCCTGCGGGACTGATGAACCCTAACCATTATCTCGCTGTTGCGATTAACTATCTGTTCCAACATCGTCCACAATGGGGACAAGACGTCGCAGTGGGTAAAACATTAGTTTCCAGCGCGATGATTGATCGGGTAGTGAAGAGTATTGGGCGTAAACTGATTGAAGTGCCCGTCGGCTTTAAGTGGTTTGTAGACGGTCTTTATGAGGGCACGCTCGGTTTTGGCGGTGAAGAGAGCGCGGGTGCCTCATTCTTACGTTTCGATGGAACGGCTTGGTCTACGGATAAAGATGGCATCATCATGTGTCTGCTAGCGGCGGAAATTACCGCCGTAACGGGGAAAAATCCACAGCAACATTACGATGAACTGGCCGAAAAATTTGGTTCTCCAAGCTATAACCGCCTTCAAGCCGCAGCAAGTTCTGCACAGAAGAGTGCGTTATCTAAGCTTTCACCGGAAATGGTTAGCGCGGATACCTTAGCAGGGGATCCGATCATTGCTCGCCTTACCCGTGCCCCGGGTAATGATGCCGCGATCGGTGGTTTGAAAGTGATGACAGAGAACGGTTGGTTCGCGGCCCGTCCTTCTGGGACAGAAGACGCCTACAAGATCTATTGTGAAAGTTTCCTCGGGGCGGAACATCGCCAACGTATCGAAAAAGAAGCCGTAGAGATTGTTAGTGAAGTGCTGAAAAACGCGTAATAACTCTGATGTGAATAGGCGCCTGAATGGCGCCTTTTTTATTTATTGGCTACACTTCATGGATGTTAATTACTGCTGGAGGGTAACCCTTTAGCCTGTCGATTGAAAAGGATGACAATGAATGAAGCTCATACTTGCCCGATTTTATTGGCCTGCCGAGGCAATAGTCGATCCGCTTAATTTCCCTCCGGTTTTTCAGAGCGAAGCGGGGCCAGTGAGCGTCTCCATCATTGATATTCCCTTAACGCATAAAAGCATCGACGAACTCCTCACTCCGCCTTTTCATTTAGAGAAATGGTTCCATGGACAGGGCTTATACCTCGATACGTTGTGTGGCGTCATTATTGACAACTACTACCCGCCGGACCATCCCGACAGCTCTAAAATCAGAAGGGTCTTTAGTTTACTGGCTGAAGAACTCGATGTAGTGCCAGTAATCAATAAGATTGATTTGGCCGATGCATCACAGTGGGATCATTTTGTGGAACAGATGAGTGTTTTGCACGAGTTTAATCAGTTGCTCGGCGAAGCCCTGTCGACTCACAAACTTATTGAATTTCATACACGTTACAAAATGCAATTTTTGGCGCACTCCCAACCCGCTTATCGGCAGCTTGGTCCCCTCGTGGCAAATATTAAGCACGAACCCTCCTTATATGAGTTTGCGCATCAGTATCGTCAGCGTTTTATGCGGTTACTGCGCTACCCTGCGACGGTACAAAATCACACCAACGTGGTGATGCATTTACAAGGCTATTTCCGTAAAAAAGTCGATGATGAGGCTCGTCAACAACTTACCGCGCTTATCCACCAATATCGATTGGGGGAAGCCTCTTTAGGTGGGGTAAAGGCAACGCTACGCACATTGCAGTCTGCTGCACCGCATAAGTGGCTGGCCCAGCAACGTTATCTTTACCCTTGGTTTATTGACTACGATTTATAGGCAGAATGATATGTCGCAGCAGCATCTAGTTTGGTTTCGTCACGATTTACGCTTAAGGGATAATCCTGCGCTTTCCGCCGCCTGTATCGATAACGAGGCTGAGGTCATTGCTCTATGGTGCGTCACACCAGAACAATGGACACAGCACAATGTCTCTGCCCGGCAGCTCAACTATCAATACGACGCATTAGGTATACTCCAGCAGGATTTGAAGGAGAGAGGGATCCCGCTGGTAATCATTAATACTCCTACCTATAAAACGCTTGAAAAAGAATTCATGCAATTATGTGAAAAACATAAAATAGATAAGGTGTTCTATAACTACCAATATGAAATCAACGAGCGTCAGCGCGATCAGCAGATTGAAGCGCTGTGCCACCAGCAAGACATTGTGTGCCAAGGATTTACCGATTCGACTCTCTTTTCTCCGGGATCGGTACTGACGGGCCAGGGCAAGATGTATCATGTCTTCACGCCGTTTTCCCGGGCGGTACTCAAAAAGTTGAGTACGGAAGAAATAGAGTGCAGTGCGCTCCCTCATCAACGCAAGCATCCTTCCGCCGTCAAATCGTCGACATTACCTAACTTTTCGACCAAAGCGGGTGAATATGACACGAAAAGATTTCCAGTTGGGCATGACGCCGCGTTAACAAGGCTACGCGAATTTTCGAAAAATGGGGTTGAGGGTTATGCTGAGCAGCGCGACTTACCTGCCGAAGACGATACGAGCCGTCTATCCGCAGCGTTAGCGATTGGACTGCTCTCTGCGAAACAGTGTGTGAAACGTATACTCGCTGACCACCCTCATGCCTTGGAACAGGCAGGCGGAGCGGCGACGTGGGTGAACGAATTGATTTGGCGAGACTTCTATCGTCATCTGTTAGTCGCCGAACCGCAGCTTTGTCGTTATCAGCCTTTCCAAACCTGGACCGACCATATCCGCTGGCAGAATAATAAACAGCATTTTTCTGCCTGGTGTGAAGGCAACACTGGTTTTCCCATCGTCGATGCGGGAATGCGTCAACTGAATCAAACGGGTTGGATGCATAACCGTTTAAGAATGGTCTGCGCGAGCTTCTTAGTGAAGGATCTACTGGTCGATTGGCGATGGGGAGAGCGGTACTTTTCCGAACAGCTGATTGACGGGGACTTAGCGGCCAATAATGGCGGCTGGCAATGGGCAGCCTCAACAGGCACAGATGCTGCACCTTATTTTAGAATTTTTAACCCCACTCGGCAGGGGGAGCGTTTCGACCCCAAAGGCGCGTTCATTCGCCAATGGCTTCCTGAATTAGAAGAAGTGCCTGAAAAAAATATCCATGAACCCTGGTTGTGGGCGGATAAACAGAATAAGAAACTTGATTACTCACGCCCAATTGTGGAACATCGCCAGGCTCGGGAAGCGACCCTGCAGGCATTCGAACAGGCGCGAAAATATCGATAATCGTTAACGTAGGATAACGTATGAAAAACACGCTCTTAGAACAGCACATTGACCGTTACTTAAACAGTTCTCAATTTAAAGACTACGCGCCTAATGGCTTACAAGTAGAAGGACGTGAGACGGTACAAAAAATTGTGACGGGAGTGACTGCTTGCCAAGCATTACTGGACCGAGCGGTGGAACTAAAGGCTGATGCGATTATTGTCCACCATGGTTATTTTTGGAAAAATGAGCCAGTAGTGATTAAAAATATGAAGCGTCAGCGTCTCAAAACCCTGTTAACCAATGATATTAACCTGTATGGATGGCATTTACCCCTAGATGCTCATCCAGAGGTAGGCAACAACGTGCAGCTAGCAAAATTGCTGGGGATCATGGTCAACGGAGAAATTGACACCTATTTGCTTGAAGGTCATTTTGAGCAGCCGCTGAGTGCGCAGCAACTGTCACAACGGCTTGCTGAGCGCTTACAACGTCAACCCTTGTATTGTGGCCCTGACGAGAAAGGAATGATTACACGCGTTGCATGGTGTACGGGGGGGGCGCAAGATTTCATCGAGCAGGCGGCTGATGCGGGCGTCGATGCTTTTATTACGGGAGAAGTCTCTGAAAGAACGGCACATATCGCTCGTGAACGTGGGATACACTTCTTCAGTGCCGGACACCATGCTACCGAGCGGGGAGGGATCCAGGCCTTGGGTGAGTGGTTAACGCGTACGCATGGTGTCGACGTCACCTTTATCGATATTGACAATCCGGTGTGAGTTACTGTGTTAAATACTCAATAAAACAGGTTTTTATCCCTTACCGCTACCGCCAATAACTGATAAGTTAATCTAACGTTTCATGGACCTATTGTGTTCACCACTAGGGAGTGAGCTTTGTCAGAGATGCGTTATTACATGTTGGGTGAAAGAACACTGGTCATTGAGTCACGCCCCCCCGTGTCGCTTTCAGTTCAACAGCGTATTTGGGGATTAGCTCAACAGGTTGTCCACGAACCGGGGGTGGCAGAAGTCATTCCCGGAATGAATAACCTCACCATCCAACTGCACGCTATTCCACCTTCGCAACAGTCGGCGATAGCTCAACTTAAGGCATGGTGGCAAGCCGCAAAGTCATTTGTTCCGGAGTCAAGGAACATCGAGATCCCAGTGATCTACGGCAACGCGGCAGGACCTGATTTACGCTCGCTCGCTGAAAAGGTTGGCCTAACCCCCAAACAGGTGGTCGAAGCCCATAGTGCTGAACGTTACACCGTATTTTTTATTGGCTTTCAACCTGGTTTTCCTTATCTCTCTGGATTATCCCCAAGCTTAGCCTGCCCACGTCATAAGACTCCCCGCCTGTCTGTACCCGCCGGCAGTGTTGGCATTGCGGGAAGCCAAACCGGTATTTATCCCTTGACCTCCCCAGGGGGCTGGCAAATTATCGGCCAGACCTCATACCTGTTATTCGATGAGACCCGTGAAGCGCCATTCTTGTTGCGTCCTGGGGATACGGTGCGTTTTATCCCGCATAAGGATGGACTATGCTGACAGTAGTGAAAGCTGGCTTGGCCAGTTCCTTACAAGATGGCGGGCGCTTTGGGTTAGCGCAATATGGTGTCGGCCGAGGTGGGGTATTAGATCGCCCCGCTATGCAAACGGCTAATATGCTGGTAGGCAATGACAAAAACCTCGCAGTTATGGAAATTACTCAAGGCAATGCGATATTCCGTTTCGAACAATCGTGCTGGTTTGCGCTAACCGGGGCAGGCTGCCAGAGCCTTTTAGCAGGAAAGAGCGTGGTGACAGGCTGGCGCTATTTTGCAAAAGCCGGCCAAACGTTACAGCTACAATCACCTTTAAGAGGAATGCGCAGTTATTTGGCTGTCAGTGGCGGTTTTGATCTGCCCGTGGTGATGGGGTCGCGAAGTACTGATCTGACGGCGGGGTTCGGCGGATTTAAAGGCCGTTTCTTGCAAAGTGGCGACAGCTTGCCCTTTGGACCGGCCCCACAACACTTTGAGCGCTCAGTAGGGGTAAGACAGCTTCTCTGGGGTAACCGAGTACGGGTGATCCCGGGCCCCGAATTCAAGCAGTTCACCACTGAGTCTCAGCAAGCTCTATGGCGCACCGGCTGGACACTCACCCCCCAAAGCAATCGAATGGGTCATCGTTTACAGGGTAGGGTGTTGAAATTGGCTCATCAGGAAGAGTTGTTGTCCCATGGCGTCTTACCCGGAACAATACAAGTTCCACCTAGTGGCCAACCCGTCATTTTATTAGCCGATGCACAGACCACGGGGGGATATGCGCGGATTGGACAAGTGATCGAGTGCGACCTTTATCATCTGGCGCAGTTACGTCCTCGAGATCCGCTGCATTTTCTCTTTTGTACCTTAGCGCAAGCTCGTGAGGCCTCGCTCGCTCAGCAGCAGGTATTGAATATGATCGAGTGGGGCCTGACTCGACAGCCATGAAAATGACTGCATTAGGTAAAATCTTTTTACGTTTTTTCAGTGCGAATATCAACGACTCTTCAGCTGGAGACTGTTTATGTTGGCGCAGATTGACTACACTTATTTGAACACGTTAGAAAAACCGCACCACAAAGGTACCGGTTCCATTTTTAAAATGATAAGGAGCTTCACGTGGCAAATAACATTAACTTCCTGAGTGATCTGACGGGTTCTTTTTCTTCGCCTTGTAGCGAAAACCCGACGGTTCGCATGATCGAAGCGGGCTATCAGAAAGAAGGCATGAACGCGCGCTTCATTACCTGCGAAGTGGGCCCTGAGAAGCTAGAGCAATCGATTAAAGGCGCGATAGCGATGGGGTGGAAAGGTTTTAGTTGTTCGCTGCCCAACAAGCAAGAAGTGATTCAATATCTTGATGAGCTCGACACCTCGGCGCAAGTCATTGGTGCGGTGAACTGTGTCGTCATTAAAGAGGGCAAACTTACTGGCTACAATACTGACGGTCAGGGCTTTATCGAAGCGCTGAGCGAGATCACCTCGGTAAAAGGCAAGCATATTACGCTACTCGGTGCGGGCGGTGCTGCGCGCGCTATCGCCGTTGAAGCTGCCTTAGCCGGCGCAAAACATATTACTCTGATTAACCGTAACGAAGAGCGTGGCCAAGCCTTAGTTAAGCTGATTGAAGACAACACCGAGGCGAAGGCATCGTTCACTCAATGGACCCAGCAAGTGGCGATTGATAGCCAAACTGAAATTCTGGTCAATGCCACCTCAATCGGTCTGAATGATGCAAAAGCCATCCCTGATATTGATCTCGCGTCTATCGAAAAAGCGATGATTGTGGCAGATGTGATCCCTAATCCTCCGGAGACAAAGTTACTGCGCGAAGCCGCCAAAAAGGGATGTACCACATTGAATGGTTTAAATATGTTAGTCAACCAAGGTGCACAGAACGTCTATAACTGGTTTGGCAAGAAGGTCGATCGTGCGCCGATGAAGGCCTCGTTAGAAGAGATTTTTAACGCTAAATAAATGAAAGGGGAGAGCTAGGCTCTCCTCAATCAATACATTATATTTAGCGCTTGGATTCAAATTTACGTTCGGTATAACCGGTGTAAAGCTGACGCGGACGCGCGATTTTCATCCCCTCTTCGTGCATCTCAATCCAGTGAGAAATCCAACCGACGGTACGCGCCATCGCAAAGATCACGGTAAACATCGAGGTAGGAATACCCATCGCTTTTAAGATTAAGCCTGAGTAGAAATCAACATTAGGGTAGAGTTTACGTTCGATGAAGTAGGGGTCGTTCAACGCGATATGTTCTAATTGCATAGCAACTTCGAGCAAATCATCTTTCATCCCTAATTCTTCTAACACTTCATGGCAAGTTTCACGCATCACCGTGGCACGTGGGTCATAATTTTTGTAGACCCGGTGACCAAAGCCCATCAGACGGAATGAGTCGTTTTTATCTTTCGCTCTGCGTACAAATTCTGGAATATGCTCGACACTGCTGATCTCTTCGAGCATATGCAATGTCGCTTCGTTGGCCCCACCGTGAGCGGGTCCCCATAATGAAGCAATACCTGCTGCGATACAGGCAAAAGGGTTTGCTCCGGAAGAACCGGCCGTTCTGACTGTTGAGGTTGACGCATTTTGCTCATGGTCAGCATGCAAAATTAGAATACGGTCCATAGCACGTTCTAGCACGGGATTGATTTTGTATTCTTCGCACGGGGTCGCAAACATCATGTGCAGGAAGTTACCGGCATAAGAAAGGTCGTTACGCGGGTAGACAAAGGGTTGGCCAATGGAATACTTATAACACATGGCGGCAACGGTAGGCATCTTCGACAGTAGGCGGAAGGCTGCAATTTCACGGTGGCGGGGGTTATTAACGTCCATCGAGTCATGGTAGAAGGCAGCGAGAGCACCGGTTACGCCACACATTACCGCCATGGGATGTGAATCGCGACGGAATCCGTGGAACAGTCGGGTGATCTGTTCATGGATCATGGTATGACGAGTCACTTGCGTTTTAAATTGTTGGTACTGTTCTGCTGTCGGAACTTCGCCATTTAAAAGAATGTAGCAGACTTCAAGGTAATCTGATTTCGTGGCTAATTCAGCGATCGGAAATCCGCGATGCAGCAGAATACCTTCCTCACCGTCAATATAGGTGATTTTGGATTCGCAGGACGCTGTCGAAGTGAAGCCAGGGTCAAAAGTAAAAACGCCATGAGATCCTAACCCGCGCACATCGACAACGTCTTGGCCTAATGTTCCTTTAAGTACATTCAGGTCGACGGCTGACTCATTCGAGTCGAGCGTGAGTGTCACCTTTTTATCTGTCATTTACTGCCTCCAAAAAGAACGATTGGAACGATATCCAACGACTGATTCGCGAATTTGTTAAAATTATGTCATTAATTTATATCAAAATTGAGTCAAGCAGTATAGCGTTCATCCGCTGTAATGCGCTTAAAAATCGTACAATAGGATGAAAGGTCTATAGGATGCCTTTGTTTTAAAATAATTTTAGCCACTATGTCACAACATAAATCTTTCGTAAAAAAAAAAAATTTTTGTCATTCAGGTGATTGTTTCATAATCTATAGTTATCAAAATACAGATTAACTATAACATTTAGTAATGTTCGTCTTTATTGTGTCTAAATGTAAAATAAAGCCTTTATTTGCATCAAATCAGTGGATTAGCGATAAATAAATGTCAGTAATGGTGAGTTAGATCACTGATTTGTTTTAATTTACACAAAGAAATTGTAGAGTAATTGTAATAAGATTGTGATCTCTCTATAATCCCTGCTAGGTCTCCGGATTTACCTGTTTCAGGAGGCACCCAGCGTTTTTTTCGTCTAACACTGGATGTGACTGTTCTGTAAGTGAGCTTCACCAGAAGTTGGCAAGCAGCAGGGCCGGAGGAGACATAATAAAAAAGAGCTGTGTGGGCAAAACCGTGAATAAACAAAGACCTGTCAACTTGGATCTCTCGACGATCCGGTTTCCCGTTACTGCAATAGCATCCATTCTCCACCGTGTATCTGGCGTGATTACCTTTGTCGCGTTGGGAATTTTACTGTGGCTGCTAGGGCTCTCTCTCTCATCTCCAGAAGGTTTCAACCAAGCTGCGGCCATCATGGGAAGTTTCTTTGTGAAATTTATCCTATGGGCAATCTTAACCGCGCTGGCTTACCACATTGTCGGGGGGATCCGCCATCTGCTCGCGGACTTTGGCTTTATGGAAGAAACCATGGTGGCAGGTAAACGGAGCGCTGTGGCCTCCTTTATCATTGCCGCCATACTGTCGATTTTAGCGGGGGTTCTCGTATGGTAAACAATGTTTCCGCACTCGGAAGAAATGGTGTGCACGACTGGTTATTACTGCGTGCCGCAGCAATCCTTATTGCACTCTATGTCGTCTATATTCTGGGTTTTTTTGTTGTCAGTGGCCCACTTACTTACGATATGTGGCGCGGCTTCTTTGCAATGCCTTTTACCAAGGTATTTACGCTCCTCACGCTGTTATCCATCCTCATTCACGGTTGGATTGGCATGTGGCAGGTATTGACTGATTACGTCAAAAACCTTGCCCTCCGTCTGGTCGTGCAACTGATTATTATTATCGCATTAGCAAGTTATGCGATTTATGGCACATTTGTGGTATGGGGTGCGTAATGAAACTGCCTGTTAGAGAATTCGATGCGATTGTGATTGGTGCGGGCGGCGCGGGTATGCGCGCAGCACTACAAATTTCACAGTCTGGTCAAAGTTGTGCGTTATTATCAAAAGTCTTTCCGACACGCTCCCATACAGTTTCCGCTCAAGGGGGTATTACGGTTGCGTTAGGTAACACCCATGAAGACAACTGGGAATGGCATATGTATGACACCGTCAAAGGCTCCGATTATATCGGTGACCAAGACGCGATCGAATATATGTGTAAAACCGGCCCTGAAGCGATTTTAGAACTTGAACACATGGGGTTGCCTTTCTCGCGTTTAGAAGACGGCACCGTTTACCAACGTCCTTTTGGCGGTCAGTCTAAGAACTTCGGGGGAGAGCAAGCTGCACGAACGGCGGCAGCGGCCGACCGTACTGGACATGCCTTGCTGCATACCCTTTACCAGCAGAATTTAAAAAACCACACCACCATATTTTCCGAGTGGTACGCTTTAGATTTGGTCAAAAATGCCGATGGAGCAGTAGTAGGCTGTACGGCAATTTGTATTGAGACGGGTGAAGTCGTCTACTTTAAAGCTCAGGCAACTGTATTGGCGACGGGTGGAGCAGGACGTATCTATCAATCTACGACCAATGCGCACATCAACACGGGTGACGGCGTGGGCATGGCACTCCGTGCTGGCGTGCCGGTACAAGATATGGAAATGTGGCAATTTCACCCAACCGGTATCGCCGGTGCAGGCGTGCTGGTGACTGAAGGATGCCGTGGCGAAGGTGGTTATTTATTGAATAAGCATGGCGAGCGTTTTATGGAACGTTATGCGCCTAATGCTAAAGACCTTGCGGGTCGTGACGTTGTTGCCCGTTCAATGATGATCGAAATTCGTGAAGGTCGTGGCTGTGATGGTCCTTGGGGTCCACACCTTAAGTTGAAACTCGATCACTTGGGAAGCGAAGTTTTGGAGTCGCGCTTACCGGGGATCTTAGAACTGTCTCGGACTTTTGCACACGTAGACCCAATTAAAGAGCCGATCCCGGTCATCCCGACTTGTCATTACATGATGGGCGGTATCCCGACTAGAGTGTCGGGTCAAGCCTTAACCGTAGATGATCAAGGTAACGACGTTGTGGTACCAGGTCTCTTTGCTGTCGGTGAAATTGCCTGCGTATCGGTACATGGTGCTAACCGTTTAGGGGGCAACTCCCTACTCGACCTCGTGGTGTTTGGCCGTGCAGCGGGCTTACATTTACAAGAATCTATCGCCTCGCAAGGGCCATTACGCGAGGCCACCGAAGAAGAGATCGCGCAGGCCATGAGCCGTTATCAACGCTGGGAAAATAACCGTGAAGGTGAAGACCCTGCCGAGATCCGTAAAGCGCTACAAACCTGTATGCAACACAACTTCTCGGTATTCCGTGAAGGCGATGCTATGGCCAAAGGCCTTGAAGAGCTGAAATCGATCCGTCAGCGTTTACACAATGCGCGTCTTGATGATCGTTCTCCTGACTTTAATACCCAACGTATTGAATGTTTGGAGCTTGATAACCTGATGGAAACTGCCTTTGCAACGGCGGTGGCGGCAAACTATCGTACAGAAAGCCGTGGTGCACACAGCCGTTTCGATTACCCAGAGCGGGACGACGAGAAATGGTTATGTCATAGCCTCTATCTGCCACAGAGTGAGAGTATGACCCGACGTGAGGTGAACATGCAGCCAACGCTGCGCGAAGCGTTCCCTCCTAAAGTGCGTACTTATTAATAGGCGGAGAGACCAATGAAACTCGAATTTTCTGTATATCGCTATAACCCAGAAGTCGATGATGCTCCGCGTATGCAAGATTATACGCTTGAAGCGGAAGAAGGGCGCGACATGATGTTATTAGACGCGCTAATCAAACTTAAAGAGCAAGATCCTACTTTAGCGTTTCGTCGTTCTTGCCGCGAAGGAGTTTGCGGGTCTGACGGCATTAACATGAATGGGAAAAATGGCTTAGCCTGTGTCACACCGGTCTCTGCACTTTCGGGTAAAGGGAAAATCGTTATTCGTCCTCTACCAGGATTACCGGTAATTCGTGACTTGGTGGTCGATATGGCGCAGTTTTATACCCAGTATGAAAAGATTAAGCCGTTCTTACTCAATGATAATAAAAATCCACCTGCACGTGAATTTTTACAATCGCCGGAAGACCGCGCACATCTTGACGGACTGTATGAATGTATTCTCTGTGCATGCTGCTCGACATCCTGCCCATCGTTCTGGTGGAACCCGGACAAATTTATCGGTCCTGCAGGATTACTCGCGGCCTATCGTTTCCTAATTGATAGCCGTGATACCGAGACAGAGTCACGTTTGGATAATTTGGACGATGCTTTTAGCGTATTCCGTTGTCATAGCATTATGAACTGTGTCAATGTCTGCCCTAAAGGTCTAAATCCGACTAAGGCGATTGGCCACATCAAATCCATGCTACTGAAGCGTGGCGCATAGCTTCATCGAGCGGGGAGGGCGACTCCCCGTTGTTGTAAAGGTATCTTTGGCAATTTGACTCGTGACTAAGTCAAATTGCCAAAGGTTCCCTGCGGGGGCAGTACTTTTTGCACTCGTATCGCTGAACCGATAGAACAGAGCGGTCATCTGTTCGGGTATCTCCGTTTAACGGTGAATAATATTACGAAAAGCATAGCATTGCTTAAGGGATCACTATGCAGAATAGCGCAATGAAATCCTGGCTAGACTCATCCTGGCTGGCCGGCGCGAACCAGTCCTACATCGAGCAGTTGTATGAGGATTACCTCACCGATCCTGACTCGGTAGATAGTGTCTGGCGTGAAAGGTTCGCACAATTCCCCGCGGACGCACTACGACCTGATCAATACCATTCCACAACGCGAGAGTACTTTCGGCGGCTGGCCAAAGATGCCACGCGTTACACCACCTCGGTGAGTGACCCTGAGACCAACTCTAAACAGGTTAAGGTACTGCAGCTCATCAATGCTTTTCGTTTCCGCGGTCATCAAAAAGCCAACCTCGATCCATTAGGGTTATGGCAGCAAGAAGATGTGCCCGACCTCGATCCTGCCTTTCACGGCTTAAGTGCCAGCGATTTCAACGAGAGCTTCAATGTTGGGTCTTTTGCCTCAGGCAAAGAGACAATGAAACTTTCCGAAATTTTTGACGCATTGAAGCAGGCCTACTGCGGGTCAATCGGCGCGGAGTACATGCATATCACCAACACTGAAGAGAAACGTTGGATTCAGCAACGTATCGAATCGGTCGCCGGTCAAGCCACCTTTAGTGCAGAAGAGAAGAAAAAATTCTTAAAAGAGCTGACTGCTGCAGAAGGAATGGAAAAGTATCTAGGCGCTAAATTCCCTGGTGCTAAACGCTTCTCCCTTGAAGGTGGGGATGCGCTAATCCCAATGCTTCGTGAGATGATCCGCCATGCCGGTAAACAAGGCACGCAAGAAGTCGTTCTGGGGATGGCACACCGTGGCCGACTTAACGTGCTTATCAACGTTCTGGGTAAAAAAACACAAGATCTCTTCGATGAATTCGCGGGTAAACATCATGAGCACTTGGGTGCAGGTGATGTGAAATACCATATGGGCTTCTCCTCAGATCTGGAAACAGAAGGGGGCTTAGTTCATTTAGCCTTGGCGTTTAACCCTTCTCACTTAGAAATAGTCAGCCCAGTCGTCATGGGGTCTGTGCGGGCACGACTCGACCGCCTTGATGAGCCTTCCGCCATTAATAAGGTTCTGCCAATTACCATTCACGGTGATGCGGCGGTAATCGGCCAAGGCGTGGTACAAGAGACGTTGAATATGTCTCAAGCACGCGGTTATATGGTAGGCGGTACCGTGCGTATCGTGATCAATAACCAAGTTGGTTTCACGACTTCGAATCCGAAAGATGCGCGCTCTACCCCCTATTGTACTGACATCGGTAAGATGATTCAGACGCCTATTTTCCACGTTAATGCCGATGATCCTGAAGCCGTCGCCTTCGTGACGCGTTTAGCCTTGGATTACCGTAATACGTTTAAACGTGACGTCTTTATCGATCTGGTCTGTTATCGCCGTCATGGCCATAACGAAGCGGATGAGCCGAGCGCGACACAGCCAGTAATGTACAAAAAAATTAAGCAACATCCGACACCTCGTAAAATTTATGCGGATAAATTAACGGCTGCGAATGTTGTCAGTGCAGGTGAAGTGACGGAATTGGTCAATCTCTATCGCGATGCGCTGGATGCGGGAGAGTGTGTGGTCGAAGAGTGGCGCCCAATGTCGCTGAACTCCTGTACTTGGTCACCTTATTTAAATCACGAGTGGGATGAAGCCTATCCTGCGACGGTTGATCAGACACGACTCAAACAGATGGCGGTTAACTTAAGTCAAATTCCTGCTGAGATCGAAGCACAGTCACGTGTGAAGAAAATCTACAATGATCGTCATGAAATGGCGGAAGGGAATAAAGCATTCGATTGGGGCGGGGCTGAGAACTTAGCCTATGCTACCTTAGTCGATGAAGGCGTTTCAGTGCGCTTATCGGGTGAAGATTCAGGACGCGGGACCTTCTTCCATCGCCATGCAGTGATCCACAACCAAAGTAATGGCTCGACCTTTACCCCGCTCCACCATGTCCGTAAAGGACAAGGTGTGTTTAAAGTTTGGGATTCTGTGTTATCCGAAGAAGCCGTTCTGGCCTTTGAATATGGTTACGCGACGGCTGAACCGCGCACCTTGACGATTTGGGAAGCGCAGTTCGGTGACTTCGCGAATGGTGCTCAGGTGGTAATTGACCAGTTCATCAGTTCAGGTGAGCAAAAATGGGGTCGGATGTGTGGATTAGTGATGTTACTGCCACATGGTTACGAAGGCCAAGGCCCAGAACACTCCTCTGCGCGTCTTGAGCGTTATCTACAGCTCTGCGCCGATCAAAACATGCAGGTCTGTGTGCCGTCAACGCCCGCACAGGTTTATCACATGTTACGCCGTCAGGCTTTACGCGGTATGCGCCGGCCACTGGTGGTGATGTCTCCTAAATCCCTGTTACGCCACCCGTTAGCGATCTCGACAATGGATGAACTGGCGCAAGGCGAATTTATGCCCGCCATCCCAGAAATCGATGCGCTGGATGCGCAGAAGGTCAAACGCGTAGTGCTCTGTTCCGGTAAGGTCTATTACGACTTATTAGAGCAACGTCGTAAAAACGAGCAAGATAATGTCGCGATTATCCGTATTGAGCAGCTTTACCCGTTCCCACACAAAGCGGTTCAACAGGCGATCAGTGCTTATCGCCACGTGACCGATTTCGTCTGGTGCCAAGAAGAGCCGTTAAACCAAGGTGCTTGGTATTGTTGCCAACATAACTTCCATGATGTTGTCCCTGCAGGGGCTAAATTACGCTACGCTGGCCGGGCGGCTTCCGCTTCTCCAGCTGTGGGATATATGTCTGTTCACCAAAAGCAGCAGCAAGAATTAGTTAATGATGCGCTGAACGTTGATTGATAAAAAGGAAAGACAATGAGTAGCTTAGAAATTTTCGTTCCCGATTTACCGGAATCTGTTGCCGATGCCACGGTTGCAACCTGGCACAAACAGCCTGGTGACAGCGTCCAGCGCGATGAAGTGCTGGTAGAAATTGAAACCGATAAAGTGATCTTAGAAGTGCCTGCGGCGGCCGACGGTATTTTAGAGGCCATTGTTGAAGCAGAAGGCGCGACAGTCGTTTCTCGTCAGTTGCTAGGCCGTCTTAAAGAGGGCAATAGTGCGGGTAAAGAGAGCACGGCTACGCCTGCTCCAGTGTCAACCTCAGACTCTGCAACGGCGACTGAGCAAAGTAGTGACGAGTCCAATGACTTCTTAACACCTGCCATTCGCCGCCTAATCGCAGAACATACCTTAGATGCAACCCAAATCAAAGGGACGGGTGTGGGTGGGCGTATCACTCGTGAAGACGTTGAAAAACACCTTGCTGCGACGAAATCAGCGCCGAAAACCGAGACCGCTACAACGTCTACGTCAGCACCGCTTTCAAACCGTAGCGAGAAACGTGTGCCGATGACGCGTTTACGTAAACGTGTTGCAGAGCGTTTATTAGAAGCTAAAAACAGCACGGCAATGTTGACCACCTTTAACGAGGTCAACATGAAGCCAATCATGCAAATACGTAAGCAATATGGCGAAGCATTCGAGAAACGTCATGGCGTTCGTTTAGGCTTCATGTCTTTCTATATTAAAGCCGTGGTTGAAGCCCTTAAGCGCTACCCAGAAGTGAATGCGTCAATTGATGGCGATGACGTGGTGTACCACAACTATTTCGATGTCAGCATTGCGGTATCGACGCCACGAGGCTTAGTGACGCCAGTACTAAAAGACGTTGATGCGCTTAGCATGGCTGACATTGAGAAGAAAATTAAAGAACTAGCGATCAAAGGGCGTGACGGTAAGTTAACGGTTGAAGAATTGACCGGTGGTAACTTTACCATCACCAATGGGGGGGTATTTGGATCGCTGATGTCGACGCCAATCATCAACCCACCACAAAGCGCGATCTTAGGTATGCACGCTATCAAGGATCGTCCTATGGCGGTGAATGGCCAAGTTGAAATCCTGCCTATGATGTATCTCGCACTTTCTTATGACCACCGTCTAATCGATGGTCGCGAATCAGTGGGCTACCTCGTGGCAATTAAAGATCTACTTGAAGATCCTGCACGTCTGCTGCTGGATGTCTAATTTACAGTGGCGTGTGCTCTGCACGCCTATTTTTTGACCTGAATGGATAATACCCTATGAATTTACATGAATATCAGGCGAAACAGCTCTTTGCACGTTATGGCTTACCTGCGCCGTCTGGTTATGCTTGTACTACGCCTCGTGAAGCTGAAGAAGCAGCATCAAAAATTGGTAGTGGACCTTGGGTAGTAAAATGCCAAGTTCATGCGGGCGGCCGTGGTAAAGCGGGCGGCGTGAAAGTCGTGAAAAGTAAAGAAGAGATCCGCAGCTTTGCTGAAGGCTGGCTGGGCAAGAATTTAGTGACTTACCAAACTGATGCGCAAGGTCAGCCGGTTAATCAAATTCTGGTCGAAGCCGCGACTGATATTGATAAAGAGCTTTATCTGGGAGCCGTGGTTGATCGCAGTACGCGCCGTGTAGTGTTTATGGCCTCTACCGAAGGCGGTGTTGAAATTGAGAAAGTGGCTGAAGAGACACCACACTTGATTCATAAAATGGCACTGGATCCATTGACCGGCCCAATGCCTTACCAAGGCCGTGAACTCGCATTTAAATTAGGGCTGGAAGGTAAGCAAGTTAGCCAATTCGCGAAAATTTTCATGGGCTTAGCCAAGCTATTCTTAGAGCGTGATCTGGCATTAGTTGAAATTAACCCGTTAGTGATCACCACTGAAGGCGACTTAATCTGCCTAGACGGCAAACTAGGTGCTGATAGCAACGCGATGTTCCGTCAACCTGAACTGCGCGAAATGCATGACCCAAGCCAAGAAGATTCTCGTGAAGCGCATGCGGCACAATGGGAACTCAATTACGTTGCCTTAGAAGGTAACATCGGCTGTATGGTAAATGGTGCAGGCCTAGCGATGGGAACCATGGATATCGTTAAACACCATGGTGGACAACCGGCTAACTTCCTTGATGTTGGCGGCGGGGCAACCAAAGAGCGCGTGACTGAAGCCTTTAAAATTATTCTCTCAGACGACGCGGTGAAAGCGGTCCTCGTCAATATCTTCGGTGGGATTGTCCGCTGTGACCTGATTGCTGACGGTATCATTGGCGCAGTTGAAGAGGTTGGGGTGAATGTTCCCGTTGTCGTTCGCCTTGAGGGGAATAATGCTGAATTAGGCGCACAACGTTTAGCAGAAAGTGGTCTCAATATCATCGCAGCGACCAGTTTGACTGACGCTGCCCAGCAAGTTGTTGCTGCGGCGGAGGGTAAATAATGTCTATTTTGATTGATAAGAATACTAAAGTCATTTGCCAAGGCTTCACCGGTGGCCAAGGCACATTCCACTCAGAACAAGCGATCGCTTATGGCACGCAAATGGTCGGTGGGGTCACCCCAGGTAAAGGCGGAACAACGCACCTAGGCCTGCCCGTATTCAATACCGTGCGTGAAGCGGTTGAAGCCACAGGAGCGACAGCCTCTGTGATCTACGTTCCCGCGCCATTCTGTAAAGACAGTATTTTAGAAGCGATTGATGCAGGCATTAAACTGATCATCACCATCACTGAGGGTATCCCTACACTGGATATGCTCACCGTGAAGGTGAAACTGGACCAAGCGGGTGTGCGGATGATCGGTCCCAACTGCCCAGGCGTTATTACGCCTGGCGAATGTAAAATTGGTATTATGCCTGGGCACATTCACCAACCAGGCCGTGTCGGGATTGTTTCACGTTCAGGCACTCTGACTTATGAAGCGGTCAAGCAAACAACCGATATTGGCTATGGCCAATCGACTTGCGTCGGCATCGGTGGCGATCCTATTCCGGGTTCAAGCTTCATCGACATCCTCGAGTTATTCGAGAAAGATCCGCAAACTGAAGCGATCGTCATGATCGGTGAAATTGGGGGGAGTGCGGAAGAAGAAGCGGCTGCTTATATCAAAGCGCATGTCACGAAACCTGTCGTGAGTTATATTGCTGGTGTAACCGCCCCTAAAGGCAAACGCATGGGACACGCTGGTGCCATCATTGCGGGGGGTAAAGGAACGGCTGATGAGAAATTTGCGGCATTGGAAGCTGCTGGTGTTAAAACCGTGCGCAGCCTTGCCGATATCGGTGATGCAGTGAAAGCCGTTCTGCCTGCACGCTAAGTTATCCGTAGCATTAATTAAGCCACTGACGATTCGGTGGCTTTTTTTATTAAAAATTAAAACAATGATAGTGATTAAATCTAACAAAATAATTTTCCGAAAATATACTTATAATAATCTAGATCGAGATCAAATAACCTCCTGTTAGTTTCTAGAAATAATTAATCACTAAGATTACATTATCTTCCACTATCACCGTAATCACCTCACTCCACTGAGATCGTTTAATGAAGTGGAAGACTATCTTTACTGAAAAGATAGCGCTAGGCATCGGCAGATAATAAGCAGCTTAATCATGATACCTCTTATTACTATTAAGCTGGATTATTAACATCATCTCATTAATTTTCATTAAGTATATTGAAGTCATTTCCAGTAATTGGTGAAAAATAGTGTGAAACAAGGAGTAAGAATGTTTGATATCGTCGAACTCTCTCGCTTACAGTTTGCGTTAACCGCAATGTACCATTTCCTCTTTGTCCCGCTAACGCTCGGCATGGCATTCTTATTAGCCATTATGGAAACGGTCTATGTTTTTACCGGTAAGCAAATTTATAAAGATATGACCAAGTTTTGGGGAAAATTGTTTGGGATCAATTTTGCCCTTGGGGTTGCTACCGGGTTAACGATGGAATTCCAATTCGGGACCAACTGGTCTTATTATTCCCATTATGTTGGGGATATTTTTGGCGCGCCTTTAGCCATTGAAGGATTAATGGCCTTCTTTTTAGAATCAACCTTTGTCGGGCTATTTTTCTTTGGCTGGGATCGTTTAAGTAAAGTTCAACATTTAGCGGTGACCTGGTTAGTGGCGTTGGGATCGAACTTATCCGCGCTATGGATACTAGTGGCTAATGGTTGGATGCAAAATCCTGTGGCATCAGAATTTAATTTTGAAACCATGCGTATGGAGATGGTGAGCTTCTCTGAATTAGTCCTTAACCCTGTCGCGCAAGTTAAATTTGTGCACACTGTGGCTTCGGGTTATACCACTGGCGCGATTTTTGTTCTGGCGATCAGTGCTTGGTATTTATTAAAAGGGCGTGATATTGCCTTTGCGAAACGTTCGTTTGCTATTGCAGCGAGCTTTGGTATTGCGGCGATACTTTCTGTCATCGTTCTCGGTGATGAATCCGGTTACGAAATGGGCGATGTGCAAAAGACTAAACTGGCAGCGATAGAGGCGGAGTGGGAAACACAACCTGCGCCAGCCGCCTTTACACTGTTTGGTCTCCCCGACCAACAGGCTGAGAAAA
This sequence comes from Rosenbergiella nectarea, assembly GCF_900111105.1. Taxonomy (GTDB): domain Bacteria; phylum Pseudomonadota; class Gammaproteobacteria; order Enterobacterales; family Enterobacteriaceae; genus Rosenbergiella; species Rosenbergiella nectarea. The sequence goes on from NZ_FOGC01000004.1 coordinate 70,725, forward strand.
ACCATTATGCGGTTCAGGTTCCCTACTTACTCGGATTAATTGCCACCCGATCCACCGATAAGCCCGTCCTAGGATTGAAGGATCTATTGGTTGAACACGAAATTCGTATTCGTAATGGGATGAAAGCCTATGCCTTATTAACCGAGTTACGGAGTGGCAATCAAGATAGGGCGGTGCGTGAAGCTTTTGAGAGTCATAAAAAGGATTTAGGGTACGGATTACTGCTGAAACGTTATACACCTAATGTCAGCGACGCGACCGAAGCACAAATTCAACAAGCGACGAAAGACTCTATTCCAAGTGTTGCCCCGCTGTATTTTTCTTTCCGGATTATGGTGCTTTGCGGCGTGCTGATGTTCTTAGTGATTGCCGCGTCGTTCATTACGGTAGTACGGAATCGTATTGGAAAAAATCGATTTATATTGAAAGCCGCCGTGTGCGCACTCCCTTTGCCTTGGATTGCGGTCGAATCGGGTTGGTTTGTGGCGGAGTACGGACGTCAGCCTTGGGCGATCGGCGAAGTACTCCCGACCGCCGTCGCGCACTCATCCTTATCTGTAGGCGATCTACTTTTCTCGATGGGCTTAATACTAGGGCTCTATACCTTATTCATCATTGCTGAGATGTATTTAATGATTAAGTTCGCGCGTTTAGGACCGTCGAGTTTGAAAACGGGTCGTTACCATCATGAGCAATCTACAGATAACGCTTCAGTGTAAATAATCGAGGACGCATTCATGTTTGATTACGAAGTATTACGCTTTGTGTGGTGGCTGCTCATCGGCATCCTTTTTATCGGCTTTGCGGTGACAGATGGTTTCGATATGGGCGTTGGGATGTTGGGGCGCTTGATTGGTCGTACCGATACAGAGCGCCGTATTATGATTAACAGCATTGCTCCCCACTGGGATGGTAATCAGGTCTGGCTGATTACGGCAGGCGGAGCGCTATTCGCTGCGTGGCCAATGGTTTATGCTGCGGCATTCTCGGGATTTTATGTGGCGATGATGCTGGTGCTGGCCTCACTGTTCTTCCGTCCGATTGGTTTTGACTACCGATCTAAACTGGAAAATCCCAAATGGCGGGGCATGTGGGATTGGGGAATTTTCATTGGTAGCTTTGTACCGCCTCTAGTGATTGGGGTGGCATTTGGCAACCTACTGCAAGGGGTCCCTTTCCACTTTGATAATGATTTGCGCTTATTTTACACCGGCAACTTTTTCCAGTTACTCAATCCGTTTGCATTATTAACGGGAGTGGTCAGTCTCACCATGATCCTGACGCAAGGTGCGACTTATCTTATGATGCGCACCGATTCAGTGCTATTGAAAAGAAGTCAGCGTTGTAGCCAAATCAGTAGCGCAGTGATGTTTGTCTGTTTTGCCTTAGCCGGAGTGTGGTTGGCGAATGGGATAGAGGGGTATCAGTTAGCGTCTACCCTCAATCATGCTGCCGAATCTAATCCGATGGGTAAAGAGGTGGTGACTGGTGTAGGTTTGTGGCTTGAGAATTTCTCCCTCACACCAAGCCTATGGCTTTTTCCAATAGGTGGACTGATTTTTGCCTTAGCAACCTTTCTTTTGGCTTCGTTGCAGCGAGGAGGGTGGGCGTTCTTGAGTTCATCATTGACCATTGCATGCGTCATTATGACAGTGGGTGTGGCAATGTTTCCTTTTATCATGCCATCGAGCACCGTCATCAATAATAGTTTGACAATGTGGGACGCGACCTCAAGTCAGCTCACTCTGACTATTATGACATTCGCAGCAATGATCTTCGTTCCCATTGTTTTGGCCTATACCATCTGGTGCTATTACAAGATGTTTGGTCGGATCACACACCAAGACATTGAAAAGAACACTCACTCACTATATTAAGAGGTAAGACTTATGTGGTATTTCGCTTGGATCTTAGGCACATTACTTGCCTGTTCTTTTGGTGTTATGACAGCCTTAGCGCTAGAAAATAGTGAAAAAGAGAAAACACCTAATTCTTGATCCTGATTGATTAAATTAATTTGTTAGTATTTTGCGTTAACCCTTCTGTTACCCGGCAGAAGGGTTTTTTTATGATGGTTATTAACTCGTTGATAAATAACTGTAATTATTTATTAGGGTTTTAGCTTTGCAACATCAAAACGTAAAGAAAAATAATTATTTTATTAAGCAGACTTTGCCCCATTCCCAAGCTCAATGCTCTTGCGTATAGTAGCGGAGTTTACACCATTATAGGGATGTGGAGTGAGTCAAATGCTGTTTCGTTGGCCAATCAGAGTTTACTATGAAGACACTGATGCCGGAGGCGTGGTTTATCATGCTAGCTATATTGCGTTTTACGAACGTGCGAGAACAGAAATGTTACGTGCTAAAGAGATTAATCAACAATTTCTTCTCGAAAAACAAGTGGGTTTTGTCGTTCGAAGAATGAGTGTCGATTATCGGGCGGCTGCGCGTTTAGACGATATGCTTGAGGTGACGACTGAAATCGTCAAGATGACACGCGCTACCATTACTTTTCTGCAACGTATTTTAGACGCTAAAGGAAAAGTAATTAATGAAGCAGAGGTGTTGATTGCCTGCATTAATTTACACCAGATGAAGCCAATAGCGCTTCCTACGTTTATTGTCGCGGAGTTTACGCAGTGACTGACATGAATATTCTTGATTTGTTCCTTAAGGCTAGCCTTTTGGTCAAATTCATCATGTTGATTTTAATAGCTTTTTCCGTTGTTTCATGGGCTATTATTATTCAACGTACTCGGATTCTCAATGCGGCATCTCGTGAAGTTGTCGAGTTTGAAGAGAAATTTTGGTCTGGTGTTGACCTCTCCAAGTTATACCAAGAAAGCCTGACTCGTCGTGACGAGTTAATGGGTACCGAACAGATTTTCTACTCTGGCTTTAAAGAATTTGCACGCTTGCATAAAATTAATAGCCCAGTTCCTGATGCGGTGGTGGAAGGGGCGACTCGTGCTATGCGTATCTCGACCAATCGTGAGTTGGAAACCTTAGAGGCGCACATTCCTTTCTTAGGCACTGTCGGTTCTATCAGCCCTTATATCGGTCTATTTGGTACTGTTTGGGGTATCATGCATGCCTTCATTTCATTAGGCGCGGTCAAACAAGCGACGTTACAAATGGTTGCGCCAGGTATTGCGGAAGCCCTTATTGCTACCGCTATCGGTCTTTTTGCGGCGATTCCTGCCGTCATGGCTTATAACCGTTTGACTCAGCGCGTGAATAAGCTTGAGCAAGGTTACGACAATTTCGCAGAAGAATTTACTGCCATTTTGCACCGTCAGGCTTATAACAGCGAAATGACTAAGTAATCAGGGGTTGACTCATGGCTAGATTGCGCGGTCGCGGACGTCGTGACTTAAAATCAGAAATTAATATCGTACCGTTATTGGACGTATTACTTGTTCTATTACTGATATTTATGGCTACGGCACCGATTATTACGCAAAGCGTTGAAGTAGACCTGCCCGATGCAACAGACTCTAAAACGGTTTCGAGCGACGATAACCCTCCGGTAATCGTCGAAGTTGCAGGGGTCGGTCAATACAGTATTGTTGTGGATCACAACCGTATGTCACAACTACCTCCTGAACAGGTAGTTAATGAAGCGCAGCGTCAGTTGGCACAAAACCCTAAAACGGTTTTCCTAATTGGTGGGGCGAAGGAAGTACCGTACGACGAAATTATTAAGGCACTGAATCTACTGCATCAAGCAGGAGTAAAATCAGTGGGCTTGATGACACAACCCATTTAATAGCGAATCATATCGGGAATCGTGAGTGTCGAAGTTAACGGAACAAAACGATAAGTTGAAAAGAGCGGTAATCATCTCTATAGCGCTGCACATTGTGTTAATCGCTATACTGATCATTAGCTCAATGAATGAACATATCGAAACAAGCTCTGGTGGCGGTGGCGGCAGTGACATTGACGCCGTGATGGTCGATCCTGGTGCTGTAGTCGAACAATATAACGCATCTAAGCAGAGTCAGCGCGAGTCCAAGCCTGAACAAGCGAAGCAAGCCGCAGCCCAAGCCAAAGCTGAGGCGGCGGAGCAGGCAAAGGAAGCGGCCGAAGAAGCTAAGCAAGCGGCTGCTAAAGCGAAAGCCGAGGCCGCAGAGCAAGCGAAGCAAGACGCTGCGCAAGCCAAAGCCGAGGCGGCAGAACAAGCTAAGCAGGCTGCTGCGCAAGCGAAAGCCGACGCGGCTGAACAAGCGAAGCAAGCGGCTGCCCAAGCGAAAGCTGAAGCGGCTGAACAAGCTAAGCAGGCTGCTGCGCAAGCGAAAGCCGACGCGGCTGAACAAGCTAAGCAAGCGGCTGCCCAAGCAAAAGCCGACGCGGCTGAACAGGCCAAGCAAGCGGCTGCGCAAGCGAAAGCCGAAGCGGCTGAACAAGCCAAGCAAGCTGCTGCGCAAGCAAAAACTGAGGCCGCACAAGAGGCCAAGGCTCAAGCTGCCGCTGAGGCAAAAGCGAAAGCCGCTCAAGAGGCCAAGGCTCAAGCTGCCGCTGAGGCAAAAGCGAAAGCCGCTCAAGAGGCTAAAGCTCAAGCTGCCGCTGAAGCAAAAGCGAAAGCCGCTCAAGAGGCTAAAGCTCAAGCTGCCGCTGAGGTAAAAGCGAAAGCCGCTCAAGAGGCTAAAGCTCAAGCGGCTGCTGAGGCAAAAGCGAAAGCCGCTCAAGAAGCTAAGGCTAAAGCCGCTGCTGAGGCGAAAGCGAAAGCCGCTCAAGAGGCTAAAGCTCAAGCGGCTGCTGAGGCGAAAGCCGATGCTAAAGCGAAGGCCGCCGCAGACGCAAAAGCGAAAGCTGCGAAAAGTGATGCAGCACTTGATGATCTGCTTGGGGGGTTATCGTCCGGAAAAAATGCGCCGAAATCTGCTGAAAGAGGTGGTGCTTCCGGAGAGGGGAATCAGAAAAAATCAGGGGCTTCCGGTGCAGCGATTCAGAGCTATCTTGGTCAAGTACAAAGTGCGATTCAGAGTAAATTTTATGATGCAGATAACTATGCCGGTAAACAATGTTCTGTACACATAAAATTAGCGCCCGATGGATTATTAATCTCTGCAACCTCGGCAGGAGGCGATCTGGCGCTATGCCAAGCGGCACTTACCGCTTCGCGTTTGGCCCATATTCCGAAACCGCCGAGTCAAGAGGTCTGGGCGGCGGTGAAAGAAGCAACTATTACCTTTAAACCGGGTCAATGAGTTTGTTGTAACACGACCTGTGGCGACAGGGAAGGCTGGAGTATCGCATTAGCGATCTTTAGATATTAGGAAACTACTTATCATGAGCCACTACTCAGATATGGGAGATTAAATGAAACAGGCATTACGAATAACGTTGAGCTTTTTTTTGCTAGTGTGGGCGGCTGTCGCGCAAGCAGAAGTACATATTGAAATTACTCAAGGGGTAAATACGGCTCGTCCTATTGGTGTTGTTCCCTTCCAATGGAGTGGCGGTGGTTCAGGCCCTGAAGATATCGGCGGTATCGTCGCGGCAGATTTACGTAATAGCGGTAAGTTTAACCCTCTAGATCGTTCTCGACTCCCACAACAACCGACGAGTGCTCAAGAGGTACAACCTGCAGCATGGTCAGCGTTGGGTATTGATGCAGTAGTTGTAGGACAAGTTAAAGGCAATGCTGATGGAAGTTATCAAATTAGCTATCAACTTGTTGATACTGCGGGCGCACCGGGTACCGTGTTGTCTCAGAACTCGTATAAAGTCACCAAGCAATGGTTACGTTATGCCGCTCACACAGCAAGTGACGAAGTCTTCCAAAAGTTAACCGGCATTAAGGGTGCTTTCCGTACGCGCATCGCTTATGTGGTCCAAACCAATGGTGGCCAATTCCGTTACGAACTGCGCGTGTCAGATTATGACGGTTATAATCAATTTGTGGTACATCGTTCAAGCGAACCATTGATGTCTCCAGCCTGGTCGCCAGATGGTAGCAAAGTCGCGTATGTGACATTTGAAAGTGGTCGTTCGGCTCTAGTGGTACAAACATTATCGAACAGCAGTATTCGTCAAATTGCCTCTTTCCCACGCCACAACGGTGCGCCTTCCTTCTCGCCCGATGGGACTAAATTGGCATTTGCGTTGTCTAAAAGCGGTAGCTTAAATCTTTATGTGATGGATTTAGGATCAGGCCAAATTAGTCAAATTACTAATGGCCGTTATAATAGTACAGAACCGACGTGGTTCCCTGATAGTCAGAACATTGCTTACACGTCTGACCAAGGTGGACTGCCGCAGATTTATAAATTAAATATCAACGGTGGCGCACCACAGCGTATCACTTGGCAAGGTGGTCAAAACCAAGACGCTGATGTGGCAACCGATGGTAAATCAATGGTGATGGTAAGCACTGCAGGTGGTGCGCAACACATCGCTCGACAAGATCTAGAGTCAGGAGCAGTACAAACATTGTCTAGCTCTTATCTGGATGAGACGCCAAGTCTAGCACCTAACGGCACGATGGTGATCTATAGCTCCACACAGGGTTATGGTTCCGTATTGCAGTTGGTTTCGACCGACGGGCGTTTCAAAGCGCGTCTTCCGACGACTGATGGACAGGTAAAATTCCCTGCCTGGTCGCCGTATCTGTGATGCATGTGTAAATATGTATGGCAAACTATAATAGGATTTTCGAAATGCAATTCAATAAAGTGCTGAAAGGTTTACTGCTGGCTCTGCCAGTGTTAGCGGTTGCTGCATGTTCTTCTCATAAGAACAACAATGACCAATCAGGCTCTACCACTGGTGCAGATAGCGCTTACGGTAACGGCATGTCTGGCAACGGCAGCAACGGTAATATGTCTTCAGATGAGCAAGCTCGTCTGCAGATGCAACAGCTGCAACAAAACAACATTGTTTACTTTGGTCTGGACAAGTACGACATCCTGCCTGAGTTTGCACAGATGTTAGATCAACACGCTAACTTCTTACGTAGCAACCCATCTTACAAAGTGACTATCGAAGGTCATGCGGATGAGCGCGGTACGCCAGAATACAACATCGCATTAGGCGAGCGTCGTGCTAACGCAGTTAAAATGTACCTGCAAGGTAAAGGCGTAGGCGAAGACCAAATGTCTATCGTCTCTTACGGTAAAGAGAAACCAGCAGTCTTAGGTCACGACCAAGCTGCATGGTCTAAAAACCGTCGTGCTGTATTGGTATACTAAGAGAAAACTATGATTAGTAACTTCAGACTTCATACATTGGGTCTGTCGTTACTGATTGGCGTAGCGGCCGTTCCGGCCGCTCATGCCCAGGCGTCAATCAGTAGCGCTGGCTCGGGATCTACCGAAGACCGTGTCACCACCCTCGAACGAATCTCTAACGCACAATCTCAACTTCTCCAACAATTGCAACAGCAGTTGAACGATACCCAAAGTGATATTGATACGCTGCGTGGCGAGATCCAACAAAATAGCTATCAACTGAATCAAGTGGTTGAACGGCAAAAACAGCTCTATCAACAAATCGACACCCTAAGTAGTCGTGGGGCGGCTGCCTCTGCTTCCACTTCCGATTCGACGCAGAGCAGTCAACAGGCGGCTTCTAGCGACTCATCTGCTAGCGACTCTGCAGGTCAGGTGGGAACCCAGACGGGCGATGTAAATAAAGATTACAACGCGGCGGTCGACTTGGCGTTGAAACAGAACAAGCCTGACGATGCGATGGCTGCATTACAGGCTTGGGTTAAGAAATATCCAGACTCCACTTACCAGCCAAATGCTAACTATTGGTTAGGGCAGCTCTATTATAATAAGGGGCAGAAAGACGATGCCGCTTACTATTTTGCGACGGTAGTGAAAAAATATCCTAAATCTCCGAAATCGGCAGAAGCCTTGTTGAAGATCGGTACAATCATGAAGGATAAAAATCAGCTGGATAAAGCCAAATCGGTTTGGCAACAGGTGATTCAGCTCTATCCTAATACGCCTTCGGCGAAAGCGGCGCAAAAAGCCTTAGCGGAGTAATGTTAAGATTTTTTCAGCAATTTCTGGCTGAATAGTGTCCGTGTCGCTGTAAAGGTAAGCAACTGATGATTTATTTTGAATTAATGGTTGCGCTGTCTCGGTAAATCAGTAATATATGCCGCCGTTGCCGAGACAAACTTAAACAGTGTTTTAGGCAAGGAAAATTGGGTCGTTAGCTCAGTTGGTAGAGCAGTTGACTTTTAATCAATTGGTCGCAGGTTCGAATCCTGCACGACCCACCACTTAAGTGGGGACTGATTTTCCAGAATGATTTAAGATGGGTCGTTAGCTCAGTTGGTAGAGCAGTTGACTTTTAATCAATTGGTCGCAGGTTCGAATCCTGCACGACCCACCAAATTTAGTAAAAAAGCACCTTCCGGGTTTTTTTTTTCGTTCCAAACGCTCAGTGTTAAATCGTGAAGGATGAGAACCTGCAGCAGGTTCGAGTCGAACGCAGTGAGACAGCGTTGCCACGGGCAACGACCCGTAGGGCGAGCGTAGCGAGTCATCCTGCACGACCCACCAAATTTAGTAAAAAAGCACCTTCCGGTGCTTTTTTTTCGTTCCAACGCTCAGTGTTAAACCGTGAAGGATGAGAACCTGCAGCAGGTTCGAGTCGAACGCAGTGAGACAGCGTTGCCCTTGGCAACGACCCGTAGGGCGAGCGTAGCGAGTTATCCTGCACGACCCACCAAATTCTTACACGAGCCAAGTCTCTTGTAATGACCGCGCCAGTGAATGCTGACGCGGTTTTTTTTTATCTCAAATAAACTCGTTAAGGCTCACTGTGTTCTGCGGGTAAGTTGCCGATGAAGGGGAGTCGAACTTGCAACGGTGAGACGTTTACCCCTAGATCCATCCCCAATAAGTTGAATTCAATCCCTTCTTGTTCGCCAAGATTGATTCCCAATAGCCCTAATATCGACAGTTGTACCCCTTTACCCGAAGGCGGGCGACCGATTGGATGGGTTAAGGGGCGATAATCCTTACCTATCGCATTGGCGGGCATATTCAATTGAAGTGCGGGAACTTGACGGCCGATGTGAGCAATAAAGGTATTGCTGTTCGGGCCAGGCCAAGCATGATAGGTATGCGGGTAGGGGTAACTGCGAACAGCCTCTTCAAGGCGCGGGATCATGGCCTCAGCGGCTTGTCCAGAATGCGCGACCAGGATATGTGGACGGGCCCCATACCAATAGCCATCGGCAAGGGTATAGTCTTTCCTGATCAGATCACTGCTTCGCCAGCCAATAACGTCATAACGCGTATAGTGGGTCTCCCCACGACGTTTGAAGACTAGCCACGTGTGCACGGCAAAGTGCCCGCGCCAGCCATAGGTCTTTGCTGCGAATACCGCGACCAGAGCGCGATCCTTTATCGACCTCGGGTCAGCTAACAGTTGTGCAGAGTCTCGACGTGCTGTGGTCCAGCTGTCTCCCGCGACTGGACGATTAGCCGCCCTGTCGGTGAGGTAGCTGGCGAGTAACGCTAACAGCGCTATGATGACATAGGCGAGTAGGCATCGACGTAGCATAAGAATAATCATGCTCCCTTAATCGGATGTAGGTAAGGTAAAGTGTAGGAAGCCATCACGGAAACACAACTTATCTTGGGGGCGTAGGTAAAATTAAGGAATTAAAAGACAAACCTTCTCACTTCAGGTATGTTGTTTAGTATACTAAACATGAGGTTCCGCGATGAATTTTTTCAGTATCAATACATTGTTAGTGCATATTCCTTTGGGTAAGCAGGGCTACGATCTCTCGTGGATAGAAGCGGTGGGCACCCTGTGTGGATTACTCTGTATCGGGTTGGCAAGCAAAGAGAAAGTCATCAATTATCTCTTCGGTATTATTAATGTTTTATTGTTTGCGGTCATTTTTTATCAGATTCAGCTCTATTCCAGCCTCCTTCTACAAATATTTTTCTTACTGGCCAATGTCTACGGCTGGTATGCTTGGACTAGACAAACGGCTTCACAGCAGGCAGAACTGCAGATTCGTTGGCTGGGCGCGCGGGCGCGGACGGCTTGGTTGGCGGTCTCGATCATCGCTATTCTGGTGATGACATTCTTTATTGATACTATTTTTGGCCAATTTGCTCGACTTACCGTCATTCTTCTCAATCAATTTGGGCTAGAGGCTCAGCTTCCCGTATTGCAACCCGATGCCTATCCCTTCTGGGATGCCTGTATGACGATCTTATCGGTCGTAGCGATGATTTTCATGACACGTAAATGGGTAGAAAACTGGATACTTTGGGTAGTGATCAACCTCATCAGCGTGGCAATCTTTACTCTACAAGGGGTTTATGCCATGTCGATTGAATATATGATCCTCACGCTGATCGCGATTAACGGTGTCCGACTCTGGTCGAGCAAAGCCGCCCAGAATAACGGTCCACACACTTCTTGATCCCCTAAGGGAAAAAGTCGTAATTAGGGTTTGCAGTTTGACAGCGGCACGTTAGAGTATCGCTAGGACAACAGCACACTTATCGTGATGGAATAATAATGAGCTATAAAAACGACGATTTACGGATCACCGACATTAAAGAACTTTTACCGCCAGTGGCATTACTAGAGAAATTTCCTGCAACGGATCGTGCCGCTGAAACAGTGGCGAGAAGCCGTCAAGCTATTCAGCAGGTCTTGCAGCAACAAGACGATAGATTGCTTGTCGTCATTGGCCCTTGCTCGATTCATGATACAACTGCCGCCATGGAGTACGCACAACGTCTATTCGCCTTAAGGGATGAATTAAAAGGTGAGTTAGAAATCGTTATGCGTGTCTACTTTGAAAAACCACGCACGACCGTGGGTTGGAAAGGAATGATCAACGATCCGTATATGGACGGTAGCTTTGATATCAATGAAGGATTACGACTCGGCCGTAAGCTACTTCTGGATATTAATGACCTAGGTATGCCGACCGCGGGTGAGTTTCTCGATATGATCACCCCTCAATACCTGGCCGACTTGATGAGCTGGGGGGCGATTGGTGCCCGTACCACCGAATCACAGGTACACCGTGAATTGGCGTCTGGTCTTTCTTGCCCCGTTGGTTTTAAAAATGGTACCGACGGCACCATCAAAGTGGCGATTGATGCCATCAATGCAGCCTCTGCTGGACACTGCTTCTTATCGGTAACCAAATATGGCCACTCGGCGATCGTGGAGACCGCAGGGAATAAAGATTGCCATATTATTCTTCGAGGCGGCAAAACGCCTAATTACAGCGCGGAAGATGTTGCCGCAGTAAAGGCAGGCCTGATCCAAGCAGGTTTACCGGCGCAGGTGATGATAGATTTTAGTCATGCCAACAGCTCCAAGCAGTATCAAAAGCAGATGGACGTTGCGACGGATGTTGCTGGGCAGATCGCGCAGGGCGATAACGCTATTATGGGCGTAATGATTGAAAGCCACTTAGTAGAGGGTAACCAGAGTTTAGAAAGCGGACAGCCCCTAACCTATGGTCAGAGCGTCACGGATGCTTGTATCGGTTGGCCTGCTACCGAGCAAGTGTTGAAACAATTAGCCGAGGCAGTACGAGCACGTCGTCAAGCCTAAAAAAAGGCCGGATACTCCGGCCTTTTTTATTTATTTATTTCGCTTTACCTTGGTTCGCGACCGCCGCGGCACGGGCAGCCACTTCCTCGGCATCACCTAAATAGTAGCGTTTCAGGGGTTTGAAATTCTCGTCGAACTCATAAACTAATGGCACGCCAGTCGGGATATTCAGTTCTAAGATCTCGTCTTCCGAAAGACCTTCAAGATATTTAACCATTGCACGCAGGGAGTTACCATGTGCGGCGATAATCACTTTCTCACCGCTCTTAATACGCGGCAGGATGGTCTCATTCCAGTAGGGAATAACGCGCTCGATGGTGGTTGCTAAGCTTTCGGTGACTGGCAGCTCTTCAGCGCTCAGTGACGCATAGCGTGGGTCATGGCCCGGGAAACGCTCGTCAGAACGCTCTAATTCTGGTGGTGTGACGGCAAAGCCACGACGCCATTGTTTAACTTGCTCGTCACCGTATTTTTCTGCGGTTTCTGCTTTGTTCAGACCTTGCAGCGCACCGTAGTGACGTTCATTCAGACGCCAGCTTTTTTCAACAGGGAGCCAAGCTTGGTCAAGCTCATCTAACACAGACCAGAGCGTATGAATGGCACGTTTGAGAACAGAGGTGTAAGCGAAGTCAAATGTGAACCCCTCTTGCTTGAGAAGTTTGCCCGCAGCTTGCGCTTCTCCACGTCCTTTTTCAGAAAGGTCAACGTCATACCAACCGGTGAAGCGGTTTTCTTGGTTCCACTGGCTTTCGCCGTGGCGGACCAGTACAAGCTTAGTTACTGCCATCGTAAAGCTCCTTCAATGATTAATCATTCACTGTAAAAATGGTTCTCACCGCGATTACTGCTCGGTCAAGAGACACTACTGCCACTACCATAGCGGAAAAGGGCGCGTCGCGTAAGTCTCTGACCACCTTTGCGGTGGCTTTTTAAGCACTGATAAAGTGATATCCAAAACGAATCTGTCGGATTTCTCCTGCCGGTAACCAACATCCCGCCAGTGGCGTGTCGTTCGCCGCGTCAGGACGATAACCTGGTTCTAACGCAATACCTTGATAGTTTTGGTATTCCCCTTGAGGGGAAGGCGTTCCTGACAGGTAGTTCCCGGTATAGAGCTGTAACGCGGGTTCGCTACTGAACAGATTCATCTGTAACTGGCCATCAGCGGCGCTGAGCGTCGCAACGGGCTGGTCTGCCTCATGAGGATCGACGACGAAAGCGTGATCATAACCGCCTGTTATCTGTTGATAACGGTCCGCTAAAAAGTCTTGGGCGAGCGCTTTAGGCGAGCGAAAATCGAATGCAGTGTCGGCGACAGGTAAACAGTCGCCATCAGGAAGACCGTCAGCATCGACCGGTTGGAAAGATGAGCCGTACAGGGCAAGGTGGTGTGCTCGAATATCGCCTTGTATTCCATCAAGATTGAAATAGGCATGGTTGGTTAACGATAGCGGGGTGAGGGCATCTGAGTGTGCACTAAAACTGAAATCGAGACGATTATCGTCATTCAGCGTTAAGGTTAACTCGATATCGAGATTACCGGGAAACCCTTGGTCGCCCTCGGCAGAATGCAAACGATAGACCAAGGTATTCTCTGTCTGACTAACCTGTTGCCAGCGACGATGACTCAATCCAACTGGCCCACCGTGAAGTTGATGAGGACCTTGATTCGTTGCTAGCTGACAATTGAGGGGGGATAAATAAGCATTACGAATACGATTAGCATATCGTCCCACCGTTGCACCAAGATAAGCGGATTGTTGCAGATAACGCTCAGGTGAGCCACAGCTAAGGAGTGCCTCACGAAAGCGGCCATCCGTTTGTGGAATTTGCGCACTCAGCCAGGTTGCTCCCCAGTCCATAAAGCGTACAACCATTCCTTGTGCATTGCGCAGTTCGGCGAGGTTAAAGGGTTGACCGTCGGGCGCGAGGGCCATTGAGGTTAACATGGGCTAGCTCCTTGTGAAGCGTGACAGAGATAATAAGTTTCCTTGATTCCCGTTGCGGCAAAGTAATGATCGGCCATGGCGGCTTTAACTGCCTCGACTTTGTGTGAGGGTAACAGCGCAACGACACAGCCGCCGAAGCCGCCACCGGTCATACGCGCGCCGCCTTCCTCACCGATCGCTGCTTGCAATAACTCAACTAAACGATCGATCTGTGGAACGGTTATTGCGAAGTCATCGCGCATGGAGTTGTGTGACTCGGCCATCAACTGCCCCATTCGTGTTAAGTCACCTCGATTCAGCGCTTCTGTAGCCTCTAAAGTGCGTTTATTTTCCGTTAAAATATGGCGGACGCGTCTTGCAACGGTAGGGTCCATTTCTGCTTCGCGGGCGTAAAAGGTCTCCAATGCAACCTCACGTAATGATTGCTGGCCGAAAAAGGCGGCCCCTTGCTGACACTGCTCGCGACGCAGATTATATTCACTGCCTACCAGTGTCCGTCGGAAATTGGAATTCACAATCAATACCGCAATGTCGTTTGGCATTGAAACCGATTTTGTTTCAAGCGACTGGCAATCGAGTAACAAGGCATGGTCAGCCTGACCCATTGCCGAAATCATCTGATCCATAATGCCACAATTACAGCCGACGAACTGGTTCTCGGCCGCTTGGCCATTCAACGCAATGTCGACAGGGGTGATGGGCAGTTGCCATAAATGTTTGATAGCGGTACCAATGGCAACCTCTAAGGAAGCAGAGGAACTCAACCCAGCACCTTGTGGTACGTTACCACTGATTACCATATCCATTCCTTGAAACTGGTCATTAATCTGGCGTAAATGTTTGACTACTCCACGCAGATAATTTGCCCACATCGCAGACTGATGAAATTCGATTGGCGCATCCAAAGAGAATTCGTCCAATTGATCGTCGTAATCGGCGGCAATCACTCGTACTTGGTTATCTTGACGTTTGGCACAGCTGATGACGGTTTGGTAATCAATGGCACAAGGCAGCACAAAGCCTTGGTTATAATCGGTATGCTCACCAATAAGATTAACGCGCCCCGGCGCTTGGAAAAAATCGGTTGGCGCATAGCCGAAATACTGCTGAAAACGCTGTTCACAGCGCTGTTTGAGTTCAGTCATCATTGTGGAGTCTCTCGAAAGTGGCGGTCACTCACGGACCGTAGGCGTTCCGCGGCTTGTTCAGGGGTAAGGTCGCGCTGGACTTCTGCTAACATTTCATACCCCACCATAAATTTACGCACGGTCGCGGAGCGCAGGAGTGGTGGGTAAAAATGAGCATGTAACTGCCAGTGCGTACTCTCTTCATCGGTAAAAGGTGCACCATGCCAGCCCATAGAGTAGGGGAAAGAACACTGGAATAGGTTATCGTAGCGACTGGTTAGCTGTTTTAGGGCTAGGGCAAGATCATCGCGCTGTGCCGTAGAGATCTCGGTCAAACGAGCCACTTTGGCTTTAGGTAATAATAGGGTCTCGAATGGCCACACCGCCCACCAAGGAACGACGGCGATCCAATGTTCAGTTTCAACGACCAGCCGCTCTTTTTGCTGCAGCTCTTTCTGAGCATAGTCCCATAAAAGAGGACGCTGATGGCGTTGATAATAGTCACGTTGCTGGCGGTCTTCGGTAGCGATTTGATTAGGAATAAAGCTATTTGCCCACACCTGGCCATGAGGATGAGGGTTTGAGCAACCCATTGCTGCTCCTTTATTTTCGAAAACCTGTACCCATGGGTAAGTGTTTCCCAGCTCTGTCAGCTGCGCTTGCCATACCTGAATGACTTGGCTGATAGCGGAAAGTGGTAATTCTGGCAGCGTTTTACTGTGATCGGGGGAGAAGCAGATAACTCGACTGATCCCACGCGCACTTTCTAATTGGAATAATTCGTCTTCACACTCTTCCGAGGAGGGCGTATCGGGTAATAAAGCCGAGAAATCGTTAGTGAAGACGAAAGGTGCATCGTAATTAGGATTCAACTCGCCATTAATTCGCGTGTTCCCCGGACAAAGGTAGCATTCTGGGTCATGTTGCGGTAACTGTTGAGGACTCACCGTCTCCTCAGCACCTTGCCATGGCCGCTTCGCGCGATGGGGGGAAACTAATACCCACTCACCGGTAAGAGGGTTAAACCGGCGATGGGGATGGTCGAGGGGATCAAAGGTTTGCATAGTCGTCTCGTAATGATTAAGCCGTAATGAATCAAGCGTAGCATGAGCACGGCCTTATTTTTGTGATCATGCTAGTAATTATGGAAGCGTTTACACTGAATATTAAAGGCTATAAGGCGATTATATGTCTAGAAAATAATATTATGTGTAATCGGTTACATCTTAGTTCGAAGATACTGTCATCGCGTTAAGTAGAGTATGGGGTAGGCGTGTGGGGTTAAGGGCAATGTAACCTTAAAGGTTCCCCAACGTGAAATAGGGGGATTATTGAACGGTAGGTTAAGGAGACGGTAAGGATCTGGCGGGGCTTATAGATATCCTCTATGAGGTATCAGCGTAGTAGCTGTCAAAACCAGGACTGTCTCTTTGAACGTGTCGAATTCATGGCTCCCTTAGCCTATCACTTTCATCGTCTAAGAATACCGTCAGCAATTATTTCAGTGATAGAACCCACTGCCTGAACAGTGGGTAACGTCAATCTAAAGACTATCCTGTAAAGTATCATAACCCCCGCGCCCATTTGCGACAAAGCGCAAACGGTGAGTGATACAGCGCGGGGCATCTTCTGCATGATGAGAAACAAAGAGTAGCTGTGTGGTACCTTGGTCGATCAGCATCGAGACAAATTGTTTGATCAGCTGACGATTGAGCGCATCCAATCCTTGCAAAGGCTCATCAAGAATAAGTAATTGAGGATGTTTCACCAAGGCCCGTACAATCAGCACTAACCGTTGTTGGCCCCACGATAGGTCATGGAAGGGGAGGTGTGCCTGGTCAGCGGCGATCCCGATCAACGCGAGCCATTGATCAGCGAGTGCCTGTTGGCGGTCGCCTGGAACTTGGTAGAGGCCAATGGAATCGAAATAGCCAGAGAGGACAACGGTACGGACTGAGGCGCTGACGCGGTACTCAAGGTGTAAGCTGCTGCTGACATATCCAATATGCTTCTTAATATCCCACAAGGTCTCACCACTGCCTCGACGAATGCCGAATAGCGTCAGATCGTTGCTGTAGCCCTGTGGGTGGTCGCCAGTCACTAAGCTGAGTAACGTCGATTTCCCCGCACCGTTAGGTCCCGTGATCTGCCAATGTTCTCCAGGATTCACTTGCCAGGTGAGGTTATTGATGATCACATTATCATCCCATGAGACACGGCCAGACACTAAGCGTATTAATGGCGTAGAAGAGGGCTGCGCTGGAACGGTAACAGGCGTGTCGCGCTCAGGAAGTTGTATGGCTGACAACTGCTCGAGATGGTGAAGTTGTGCCACGACATTATCCGCTAACACTTGCTCACGCGCTGCTAAAGGCTGTAAGTCGCCTTCAATCAGTAACCCGACTCGGTCAACAAATGGCGGGATATCTTCGAAGCGATTAATCACGAAAACCAACGTAAGCCCCTGTTGCTGTAACGCTAGCAAGAGCTGTTGCAGGGCGGCACGCGATTCGACATCCAGCCCATCGAAAGGCTCATCGAGAATTAAGAGATCCGGTTCGCCCATTAAGGCTTGGCACAATAATGTCTTACGCGTTTCCCCCGTCGACAGTACTTTAAACGGGCGATTAAGCAGTGATGTGATACCAAAGCGCTCGGCTAAAGCTTCGCAGCGTGCGCTATCTTGGTGAGCTTCTTGAATAACATCCCGCGTGAGTTTTCCATCACTATTCTCCCCCTCGCTAAACAGATCGCTATTATTGCGTTGCCACTCTTGGTTGACAAATGCGGAAAGCTGTTCGAAGGAAAGTCGCGTCGGTGAGGTAAAGTGATTTTCGAAGGTTCCCTTAGCCTTAGGGAGTTCCCCTTGTAACGCTAAAGCGAGTGAAGATTTACCACTGCCATTGGTGCCCACTAGAGCGATACTCTCGCCGGCTGTTAAATGGAGCGTGTCAATATGCAACGACCAGTGTTCCCCTCGATGAAACGTACATTGCGAAATATGCAATATTTTCATATTTTGTTCCGTATTGTGCATTTACCTTAGTTTTAGCGGCCCGCTCCGGCCTTGTCAATCCTTGCTTGGTAGGGGCTTAACAGAATAAAGGCACAAAAAGCGGTATCCACGCTGCTCGAGTCTCGTTAAAATAAGGGTTTTAGACGCCGAAGGGATAAGACTATGCTGGAACTGCTGAAAAGTTTGCTGATGGCGATCATCATGGTACCTGTACTGATGGCCGTTATTTTGGGTTTAATTTGGGGATTGGGTGAGCTATTCAACCTAATTTCTGGAACGAAAAACGAAAAAAACTCAGCCTGATGTGTCGCCTATGCCTGTTCGGCATAGGCAGAATTCTTATAGAAGCCTCGACTCAATAAATTGCGCGATAGATGGCGCATCGTTACTCCCTATCACCACCTGACAGCGATCCTTAATTTCCTGTTTCGCTTCTTGCATCGCTACCCCAATTCCCGCACGCTCTAACATACTTAAGTCGTTATTGTTATCGCCAAAGGCGACGACTTGATCCATCGAGAGCTGTTGTGCGCTCACCCATTCTGCAAGTCTCTTACCCTTACTGTTACCGCGTTTAGCAATATCAATCTGATCTGTCCATGACCACTCACATACCACCTGTGCGGCAGCTTCCACACGGTCTGCAAAGCTGTGTAATTGCGCCAAGTCAGCGTGGGCTAATGCAAATTTCCATAAGGGTTCACCACTTTCTATCACCGATCTAAGGTCATTAACTTGACGAAATACCGGGCGTAATTCTGCCGGATACTGTTCCGCCCAAGCCTGCATACGGATGACATGTGCGGTGGGTTGCTCGTAATACATGGCATCACCCGCATACAGTAACCCCTTGATTTTCGCTTGGCGCAGAGCCTCGATCACAATCTCAGTATCTTCAGCGGGAAGCGGGTCACTATTAATTACCGAACGTTTTTGGTAATCATAAGAGTAGGTGCCATTACAACAAATGGCGGGATCTGTTAGTGCTAAGGCCTGATAAATGGGATGAATTGCGCTATGGTGGCGACCTGTCACAATTAATACTCGATAGCCCGCCGCTTTTGCACGGGTTAGGGCTTCAATCGACTCTGGAAGTACCTGTTTCTGACTGGTTAAGAGGGTTCCATCTAAATCTACTGCGATTACTCGATAATCCATAATAGCGTCACCTAATTGTATGATGTCTAAAAAAAGTCTACACCCGAATCGAGCGAAGCAGCAAATCCCGCACAAAATCACTGTTACAATTATAGAATTGGTGCAAACTAGATCTAACAAACGTTAAGGAGAGCGCATGAAACAAGTTATTTATACTGCTAGCCCAGAAAGTGAAGAGATCCATGTATGGCAACTGTCTGAACAGGGAGAGCTGTCGTTACTGCAAACGGTTAACGCACCTGGCCAACCGCAGCCGTTAGCCATTAACCCTCGCCAGCAAGTTTTATATGCGGGCGTAAAGCCTGACTTCCGTGTGGCGGCGTGGAAAATCGGCGCAACGGGGTCACTGACTTGGTTAGATGAAGCGGCGCTGCCGGGGAGTGCGACCTATCTTGCTACGGATCGCGAGGGAGAGGCTCTGTATATTGGCTATTACCATGATGGCTTCGTCAGTTATGGTAAGCTCGGCGCTGAAGGTCAACCTACCTCACCTTCCCAAGTCTTGAAAGGGTTAGACGGTTGTCACTCCGCCAATATCAACTTAGCCAATAACCAGCTTTACGTGCCCGCGTTAAAACAAGACCGTATTTGTGTATATCCTTTGCGTGAAGACAAAAGTTTAGATGACGCTAACGCTACGCAAATCGAGTCTGCGGCAGGGGCTGGCCCGCGCCATATGGCTTTCCATCCCCAAGGCCAGTTTGCCTACACTATCAATGAACTCGACAGTACGGTTATGGTGATCGCCTTAGGTCAAGGCAATGACAAGGTCGTGCAGACACTGCCGACTCAACCTGATGATTTCACGGGCACGCCATGGGCGGCGGATATTCATCTCACGCCGGATGGTAAGTTCCTTTATACCTGCGATCGTACCAGTAGTTTACTGACTATCTTCGCTGTCTCTGCGCAAGGTGACTCCTTGACTCTAGTGGGCTTCCACCCGACAGAAACCCAACCACGGGGTTTTACCCTGGATAAAGCAGGGCAGTTCTTAATCGCAACGGGCCAAAAATCTCATCATGTCGCGGTTTACCGTATTGACCAGCAAAGCGGACAGCTGACCGACTTGGGCCGTTATGCGGCAGGTCAGGGACCGATGTGGGCGATTGCCCATACGCCTGCATAAAGCGAAAGGTGCCACCGAGGTGGCACTTTTTTGCAGCAACTGAGTAGAAAGTCAGCCAAGTGTCGACCTATGTTATTCCCCCACCGATTACCGAAATAGTGCGTCCTGCTCTACCGCTGCCGCGATTGCCGCCACTAATTGCGCGAGTTGCTGTTCAGTGATCAGATAGGGGGGCATAAGGTAAATCAGTTTTCCGAAAGGTCTTATCCACACGCCTGCTTCAACGAAGAAAGCTTGAATTTCCGCCATCGAAACTGCGCGGTGACACTCAACTACACCGATAGCGCCTAATACCCGGACATCTTTAACGTTTCTATGATGGATTAACGGACCGAGTCCAGCGTTAAGTTGTTGTTCAATACTGCTTACTTGCTGCTGCCACGCGCCTTCGGCTAAGATTTTTAAACTCTCGGCCGCTACGGCGCAGGCGAGGGGATTCCCCATAAACGTCGGGCCATGCATAAAACAGCCAGCAGGGCTACGGCTAATGCCTTCTGCCACACGATCGGTGGTCAGGGTCGCGGCAAGTGTCATCGTGCCACCTGTTAGGCCTTTACCTACACAAAGGATATCTGGCGAGATATGAGCGTGTTCGCAGGCGAACATCTTACCTGTTCGCCCGAAGCCAGTGGCAATTTCATCGGCAATTAACAGTACATCGTACTGATCACAGAGTTCCCGTACTCGCTTAAGGAGTTGAGGATGATAGAAGCGCATCCCTCCGGCTCCTTGCACAATAGGCTCCAAAATCACAGCGGCTAAAGTATGATGATGTTCGGTAAAGGCGGCCCGGAGCGCATCCGCTTCACTTTCCTCCCATGCCTGGCCAAACGCACACTGCGGAACAGGGACAAATAGGTGCTCGGGTAAGTAACCCTGCCAAAGTGAGTGCATCGAGTTTTCGGGATCACACACCGACATCGCCGCATAGGTATCGCCATGATAGCCGCCGCGTAGCGTTAAAAATTTTTGCTTGTTCTGCGATGTCCCACTCCAGTATTGCACCGCCATTTTCATTGCCACTTCGACCGCGACCGATCCCGAATCGGCTAAAAAGACTTTAGTTAGCCCAGTCGGCACAATCGCCAATAATTCACGCCCAAGTTCCACCGCTGGGCGATGGGTCAAGCCGCCGAACATGACGTGAGACATCTTGGTAATTTGATCCGTCATCGCGCGATTCAATCGCGGGTGATTATAACCGTGAATCGCGGCCCACCACGAAGACATCCCCTCCACTAACTCTTGACCCTCTTCTAAGGTAATACAGCAGCCTTGGGCAGAGGCGACGGGGTAACAAGGAAGAGGATTAAGCATTGAGGTATAGGGATGCCAAAGGTGATAACGATCGAATTCACTATCTTTTGTCGGGAACATAATTGTTGTAAACTATTTTCGATAAATTTAGTTTACAAGTATAACCACAATAACCGGATGTTTAAAGTTATGGAGCAAGCCATGTCACAACGTTGGACTCGTCAGCAAGTTACTGAACTGTTTGAGATGCCATTTTTAGAGCTAATGTTTAAGGCCCAGCAGATCCACCGTGAAAATTTTGACCCTGCCAAAGTACAAGTCAGCACCTTACTCTCCATCAAAACGGGCGCGTGCCCAGAGGATTGCAAATATTGCCCGCAGAGCGCGCGCTATAAAACCGGTTTAGAATCTGAAAAATTAATGGAAGTCGAAGAAGTGTTGACTTCTGCACGGAAAGCCAAGGCGGCGGGCTCGGGGCGTTTTTGTATGGGTGCAGCGTGGAAAAATCCCCATGCGCGTGATATGCCTTATCTCAAGAAAATGGT
The DNA here is from genome assembly GCF_900111105.1 of Rosenbergiella nectarea. GTDB lineage: Bacteria > Pseudomonadota > Gammaproteobacteria > Enterobacterales > Enterobacteriaceae > Rosenbergiella > Rosenbergiella nectarea. The sequence continues at coordinate 92,473 of NZ_FOGC01000004.1, forward strand.
CGAAGGCGTCAAGTCGATGGGCTTAGAAACCTGTATGACGCTTGGGACGCTCTCTCCTGATCAGGCCGATGAGTTAGCCACCGCAGGATTAGATTATTACAACCATAACTTAGACACCTCGCCTGAGTTTTACGGCAACATCATTACCACGCGTAGTTATCAAGAACGTCTAGATACGCTGTCGCATGTTCGGGGGGCGGGAATTAAGGTCTGTTCGGGTGGGATTGTTGGATTAGGGGAAACGATTGATGATCGCGCGGGACTCTTGATGCAATTAGCGAATCTTCCTACGCCACCAGAAAGCGTGCCCGTTAATATGTTAGTGAAAGTAAAAGGGACACCACTGGCCGATAACGACGATGTCGATCCCTTCGATTTTATCCGCACCATTGCCGTAGCACGGGTATTAATGCCGAGTTCGTATGTGCGTCTTTCTGCGGGCCGCGAACAGATGAGTGAACAAACCCAGGCGATGTGTTTTATGGCGGGTGCCAACTCAATTTTCTATGGCTGTAAATTGCTAACCACTGAAAACCCTGAGGAAGACAGCGACGTGCAACTCTTCCGTAAGCTTGGGTTGAAACCTGCGCATGCGCACACTGAACTTGGGGTGGAATCTGAGTCTGAAATGCTTCATCAGCAGATCACCAATGCGGATACGTCACTCTTTTATAACGCGGCTGTCTAATGTCTTGGCAACAACGCATCGAACAAACCTTACACCATCGCCAGCAGCAAGGATTGCTGCGGCGGCGGTTAGCCGTCAGCGTCTCCCCGCATGCCAGCTTAGCTCTGGGCGAGCAACACTTCACACATTTTTCCAGTAATGACTATCTAGGATTAAGTCATCACCCTGCGGTGATTGATGCGTGGTGTAAAGGGGCGCAAAAATGGGGGACGGGGGCGGGCGCATCGGGACATGTGACAGGTTATTCACCTTGCCATCAACTTCTTGAGCAGACATTGGCCGAGTGGTTAGGATTTCCTCGAGCCATATTGTTAAGCTCTGGATTTGCCGCTAACCAAGCCTTAATTTTTGCCCTCGCTGAGTCCAGTGACACGCTTATCGCCGATAAATTAATGCATGCCTCGTTACAGGAAGCGGCGACGCTATCCCCAGCCCGTTATCGCCGTTTCCCTCACAACTCGTTAGACGGCCTTGCGCGGCAATTAGGGGCGACCGAGACAAAGAACCGTCTGGTGATCACCGAGGGCGTCTTCAGTATGGATGGTGACCAAGCTCCCTTAGCCGCCATCAGTGAAATGTGTCGTGAACACCAAGCATGGTTAATGGTCGATGATGCACATGGAGTGGGAGTGCTTGGCGATGAGGGGCGAGGAAGCTGTGCGCAGCAGCAAATTAAACCGGATATATTGGTCGTCACCTTTGGTAAAGCCCTCGGTGTGAGCGGTGCGGCAATACTCTGTTCAAACGCTGTGGCCGAATACTTGGAACAATCCGCTCGTCATCTGATTTACAGCACGGCATTACCTGCGGCTCAAGCCGAGGCCGTCTTAACCAGTATTGATATTGTCCGCCAGCAACCGGAATATCGGTTAAAACTGGCCCAAAATATCAGCGATTTCAGGACCCTGTGTTTGCAGCAGGGGATTGCGCTGACCGATTCCCTGACGGCGATTCAACCGGTGATTATTGGCGATAATCATCGAGCGCTGGCCGTTGCCCAAAGCCTGCAGTCTGCTGGATACTGGGTACAGGCGATCCGCCCGCCGACGGTACCCGTAGGCAGCGCTCGATTAAGAATCACCCTGAGTGCTGCGCACAGTACAGAGCAGATCATTGGTTTGGTTGAGGCCTTGCATCATGCCCTCTAATACCGTTAGCCAAATCGATAAAAAGGCGCTTGCGCAGGCATTTAGTCGTGCAGCCAAACAGTATGATCACTTCGCTGCGTTCCAACGCACAGTCGGTGAGCAACTGATGGCACATTGCGACTGGCATAAGCCGGGTGTAGTGGTTGACGCCGGGGCGGGTTCAGGCTGGTTTAGTCGTTATTTTCGCGAACAAGGGCACTGCGTGACGGCCTTTGATCTGTCCAGCGGCATGCTACAGCACGCAGCCCAGCAGCACTCGGCTGACTACTATGTTCGTGGCGATCTGGAGGCTTTTCCCTTTCATCCGCAAAGTATTGATTACTTATGGAGTAACCTCGCGCTTCAGTGGTGCAGTGACTTCCATCATACCGTGCAGCAGTTTCAACGCTCGCTCACGTCGCACGGTAAACTCGCTGTCTCGACCTTAGCGGCAGGTTCCCTACCGGAAATTGAACAGGTCTGGCAGCGAATGGGGCGCTCGGCACCGATCAATCGCTGGTCCAGTGCCGAATCACTGCTCTCCACCGCGGAGTCTCTTGGCCTAACTGCCTGGCAGGCCCCTGTCGTCTGCCATTTTCCGTCCCCCCTCGATGCACTCTGGTCGTTGAAAGGTATCGGTGCTTCACACTTGCATGCTGGCCGCCAATCCGGACTGGGAGGACGTGAATTTTTCCACCAACTGGCCGACCATTGGCCGCGAGATGAACACGGTTTTCGTCTCACCTATCAAATCGTTTTTGGAGTCACTCGATGAGTCACACTTATTTCTTAACCGGAACGGATACGGATGTTGGCAAAACCCTCGTGTCGGCGGCATTACTTCAAGCCGCGGGGCGTTCTGGCTATACCACTGCTGGCTATAAACCTGTCGCATCAGGCTCAGAGTGGACAGTAGAAGGGTTACGCAATCGTGATGCATTGATTTTACAGCGCTATAGTAATGTTAATTTACCCTATGCTTCGGTCAACCCCTTAACCTTCGAACAACCGACCTCTCCGCATATTGCGAGTCAACGCGAGGGCCAACCCATTAGTTTCCCACTGCTCGATGCGGGCCTCGCGGCATTACAAGCTCTGGCGGATTGGGTGCTGGTTGAAGGAGCAGGGGGCTGGTTTACCCCGTTATCGGCACAGCAACACTATGGTGAATGGGTAAGTGCGCAGCAACTACCGGTTATCTTGGTGGTGGGAATGAAGTTGGGTTGTATCAACCATGCGTTGTTAACGCAAGCGGCTATCCAGCAAGCTGGGCTCACCCTAGCAGGCTGGGTGGCCAATAGCCTTAGTCCTGAGCCGCACGAGTATGCGGCCTATTGTGCCTACTTGACTGACCAGATTAGCGCGCCGTTACTGGGCGAAATCCCCTTCCTTAGCGATGCTAACCAATTGGATAATATTGGACACTATCTTACATTACCCTAGTCGGTGACGACCCATTACTCCACTTCTCCGAGCCGCTGAAGCGCATTAAATCGGCGGCCGTCCCCGACATGACACTGCGACCATGATGGAGCAAGGTGAACTTATCGGCGACCCGCGTCACAAAAGCTAAATTGTTGTCCATCAATAACACGCTGATATTATAGTCCTTAGTTAGTGCGGCAATTATCGCGACTAGGTGATCAGCCTCGCTAGCGGTTAATCCTTCCGAAGGCTCGTCCAGTAAAATTAATTTCGGATGAGTGATCACCGCTCGCGCCAGCGCCAACTGGTATTGTAATCCTTTTGCCAAAACCCCGCTGCGTTGATGGCGCTTGCTGAGCAAGATTGGAAAAAGCTCACTGATTAACCTAGGCAAGGTGACAGGTAAGCTTCTAGGATGGCCCGCTTTCAGCGCAATCAATAAATTTTCCTCCACACTGAGTTGTGAAAAAATCGGACTACCTTGTGGAACATAAGTAATGCCTAATTGCGAGCGGTGCTGGCTAGGAAGCGAGATCAAACTACAAGGTAGCGTATTTTTCGGCTGCCAAGTCATCTCGCCACTCATGATGGGAAGGAACCCCAAAATACAATGGAAAAGCGTTGTTTTACCGGTGCCTTGCTGTCCGACAATGGCTGAGCAACTATTTTGACTCACTTCAAGATTGATATCCCAGAGCGTATGGTGGTCGTCGTAGGCTTGATTAATCTCTCTAAGTTGAAGCATGGTGTTATCCCCCAATCCATTAGCACGCTATGTAATAAAGTTGTTAAGCAAAAAGCGCGCCAGCTTTTGCGACGCTAGGCATCACTAGGGAGAGACGCGGGGGTGGGGTATCGCGTGAAAAGATGAGCTTATTTGGTGCATAACGACTCATAAAACGGCAATTATTTATCGCGACAAGTATTGACTTTAACCATTTAGTTAAGCCTTCTAAAACGATTCTGCGCGTTTTCTAACGAAGTAAAAAAGTGCCATGATTTAAAAAAAATTTTTTTTATTCGTTTGTCATCTTTCTGAAAAATTATACACAGCCCACGGTGACTGGCCTGCCAGCAGTTATCCACCATTCCTGTGGATAACCATGTGTATTACCCTCTGAAAACTGATGCTAGCCGATGAATGATGCGGGTTGGCATTGGAGTGGTTGTAAACTACACTTATTTTTATATAAATTCAAAATCAATACGTTACGCAAAAGCAATAGCATAAGCGATAGCCCACAAGGCGCGCCGAGAACTTTTCGACTAATGCTTGACAAAAATAAATTATCGGCGGCAGACGGTGGATAACCTAAAAAAAAGGTTGACTGGCTGACTTTTATTCAGCGCCTGGCCCTTTTGGCGATGTTAGTGCTGCTGAGCTGGATATCTATCCAGTAAATCTGTACTTCTTAGCGCTAAGGAGTAAAATCACCCCTCATCCTGATACTGACTAACCGGAACCAATGATTATGAGTAAAGTGTTTACCTTACACTCGGAATTTAAGCCTTCTGGTGATCAGCCTGAAGCGATTAAAAAATTAGAGGAAGGGTTAGACGATGGTCTAGCCCATCAAACCTTACTTGGCGTAACCGGTTCAGGGAAGACCTTTACTATCGCTAACGTTATTGCCGATTCTAACCGTCCGACCATGATTATGGCACCGAATAAGACGCTGGCCGCGCAACTTTACGGTGAGATGAAGGCCTTTTTTCCCGAAAATGCCGTCGAGTATTTCGTGTCTTACTACGATTACTATCAGCCGGAAGCCTATGTCCCAAGTTCCGACACCTTTATTGAAAAAGATGCCTCGGTGAATGAACACATCGAGCAGATGCGTCTCTCAGCCACCAAAGCATTGCTCGAGCGTAAGGATGTCATCGTCGTGGCATCAGTCTCTGCCATCTATGGGCTAGGCGACCCCGATGCCTACTTAAAAATGATGCTGCATCTCACTCGTGGCATGATTATCGACCAGCGCAGTATTTTACGCCGACTGTCAGAGCTGCAGTACGCGCGAAATGACCAAGCCTTTCAGCGTGCAACGTTTCGAGTGCGGGGGGATGTGATTGATATTTTCCCAGCGGAATCGGACGATTTAGCGCTGCGCGTGGAACTCTTTGATGAAGAGGTCGAGAAACTCTCGCTCTTTGACCCGTTAACGGGGCAAATTGAGCAATCTGTCGCCCGCTTCACTATTTATCCCAAAACACACTATGTCACGCCACGTGAGCGGATTTTGCAAGCGATGGAAGAGATTAAAGTCGAGCTCGCTGATCGTAAAAAAGTTCTTTTAGACAATAACAAGTTGCTTGAAGAGCAGCGCATCACTCAGCGCACACAATTTGATCTCGAAATGATGAACGAATTGGGTTACTGCTCAGGTATTGAAAACTACTCACGCTATTTATCGGGACGTGGTCCAGGTCAGGCTCCGCCAACCTTATTTGACTATCTGCCCGCCGATGGGCTACTGGTGGTGGATGAGTCACACGTGACAATTCCGCAGATTGGAGGGATGTACAAGGGTGACCGAGCACGCAAGGAAAACCTTGTCGAATATGGCTTCCGCCTTCCTTCTGCTCTGGATAACCGTCCGATGAAGTTTGAGGAGTTTGAAGCGCTCGCCCCACAAACGATTTATGTTTCAGCGACCCCAGGCAAATACGAACTAGAAAAATCCGGTGATGAAGTGATCGATCAAGTGGTTCGTCCGACTGGACTGCTGGATCCGATCTTGGAAATTAGGCCGGTGGCGACGCAAGTGGATGACTTATTGTCTGAGATTCGCCAACGCGTCGAAATAAATGAAAGGGTGTTGGTGACCGTATTAACCAAACGCATGGCAGAAGATCTGACCGAATATTTAGAAGAGCATGGTGAGAAAGTCCGCTATCTGCACTCGGATATCGACACGGTCGAACGTATGGAAATTATTCGCGACCTACGTCTTGGTAAGTTTGATGTATTGGTCGGGATCAACTTACTCCGAGAAGGTCTGGATATGCCAGAAGTCTCGCTGGTGGCAATTTTGGATGCGGATAAAGAAGGGTTCCTCCGTTCAGATCGGTCATTGATCCAGACTATCGGAAGGGCCGCTCGAAATGTCAGCGGTAAAGCGATTCTTTATGCGGATAAGATCACGCCATCCATGGCCCGCGCGATTGAAGAGACTGAGCGTCGTCGCGAGAAGCAAGAAGCTTGGAACAAAGAGCACGGTATTACCCCAACCAAATTGAACAAGAAAATCACGGATATTCTTGAGATTGGCGGTGCATCCGGTTCCGGCAAAAAAGCGAGTCCATCGAAAGGTTATATTGAGCTAAAAGCCGCGGAAACGGCGGCGGAATACTCACTAATGACCGCGCCAGAATTACAGAAGAAGATTTCGGAATACGAGCGGACCATGCAGAAACATGCGCAGAACCTCGAATTTGAAGAGGCCGCACGTTTACGTGATGAGCTACATCAACTCCGGGATCTACTGCTTATTGCAATGTAGGGGGCGGGGCGGCCACAGCACGTTACGGACAGCGTGTCGTGCTGCAGGCATCTCAATGCAAGGCCTGGAAGGCATCTTCTAGCGCTCGACGGAGCAGTTGTCGATCATGGCGGTATCCCACATCGCTGGCATCCAGTGGCCGCTGGATGCGTAATCGCTGTGTAACCCCACTGCTATCCGCCGTCAAGCCTAAAATAACGCCGTCTATCACGCGACGGCCAATCTCACTTTCAATCATCGTAAGCTTCTCGGCCACGGAGAGATGTCCCGCCGGGCTCAGTTCAGTCCCTAAATTATCGATAAACAACATCTTTGCCGGGGTACGACGTAACGCTTGGCTGATTTCTTTCACTAAAATAACCGGCATGATGCTGGTATAGAAACTGCCAGGTCCCAAAATAATCAGGTCGGCATCGAGAATAGCCTCGATCGCTTCTCGGGTAGCTTTAACTGGAGCCGAGAGGTCCAAACTACTGGGCCACTCTGTCATGGCATCGATCTCAGTCTCGCCATGAATTAGGGTACCGCGTGCATCGGTCGCGACCAAGTCGACAGGTTGTTCAGACATCGGGATCAAAAAGGCATCGACTTTTAATACATTGCGAATAAGGTTGATGGCCTCAAGCGGGCGAACGCTTAGGCTATCGAGGGCACGTAGCATTAAATTCCCTAAATTATGCCCCGCTAATTCTCCTTGTCCAGAAAAGCGATATTCAAACATCGCTGACGCGACACTAGGCTGAGTAATGAGCTGATTTAAGCAGTTACGCGTGTCTCCCCACGCAATCCCGCCCTCTGAGCGACGTATACGACCCGTCGACCCGCCATTATCGGTCGTGGTGACAATTCCGGTAAGACGGGAACCGAGGGAAGAGAGCGAGGACATCACGCGTCCTAAGCCGTGGCCGCCACCGATGGCAACGACTCTGTCTAGATCTGCTAAGGTACGGTTCATTAGAGGCATCATCCTTAAAGGGTCGATTTTTTTACGGCAAGCACGGGTGCGTATTATCTGCTGTTCTCTACGTATTGCCTATGACAAATTTGAAAAATGTCGAAGAATTGCCGAGCCAAACATGACACCTATTCCTATTCAAGCTAGGATAATGTCATCATTCCTCCGGTTTTTCATTACACTCATCTTGGAGTGGATGAATGTTTTGTTGCATCACCTTTAACGAGGTCCTTATTTGTTACCCTTGACCGATACATTTCAGCGCAAATTTTATTACTTACGACTTTCAATTACGGATGTCTGTAACTTTCGCTGTACGTACTGTTTGCCTGATGGTTATCGGCCGAATAAGGACCGAGATTCATTCTTGTCTGTCGACGAGATAGCCCGGGTGGCACAAGCCTTTGGTCAATTAGGCACGACGAAAATTCGCTTAACGGGCGGCGAACCTTCAATGCGTCGTGATTTTAGCGATATTATCGCTGCCATTCATCAGCAACCTGCGATTAAACAGATTGCCATGACCACTAATGGCTATCGCTTAGCCAAAGAGGCGGCGAACTGGCGAGCGGCGGGGCTAAGTGCGGTAAATGTGAGCCTAGATAGTCTGGATGCGCGTCAATTCCATCAAATCACCGGACAGAATAAATTTACCGAAGTGATGGCTGGAATCGATGCCAGTTTGGAAGCGGGCTTTCCAGTAGTCAAAATAAACGTGGTATTGATGAAACACCTTACCCAACAGCTTCCCGAATTTTTAGATTGGATCAAGCATCGCCCGCTCCAGCTTCGTTTTATCGAGTTAATGGAAACGGGGGAGGGCAACGATTACTTCGCTAAACATCACCTTTCCGGCGAACACCTGCGCCGTCAATTAGTGGATCAAGGCTGGCAATTAGTTGCCCGAGCGCCTGATGCTGGGCCTGCTCAACTCTTTAGTCATCCTGATTATCAAGGGCAAATTGGGTTGATCATGCCTTATGACAAAGATTTTTGTGACAGCTGTAACCGATTACGCGTCTCGGCTATCGGCAAGTTACACCTCTGTTTATTCGGTGAACAGGGGATTGATTTACGCGATTTACTGCACGCTGATGATCAACAACCGTTGCTACAAGCGCGAATTCAGTCGAGCTTGGCAAATAAGAAACAGACACATTTTCTCCACCAAGGGATGACGGGCATGGCACGTAATCTCTCTTACATTGGTGGTTAAGGCGAGGAATTGAAATGGATCATCCACTAGGTAACACAGATTCACTGAATGTTGCTGTGTTAACGATCTCGAACCATCGTACTGAGGAAAATGATCCCTCGGGCGACTACCTGCAACAGGCAGTCGAGCTAGCCGGACATCACGTCGTACAGCGGACAATTTGCCCTGATAACCGCTATACGATCCGGGCCATCGTGTCACAAGCGATTGCTAGCCAGGATATTCAAGTGGTGTTAATCAATGGCGGAACCGGGTTCCACGAACAAAATTCGACACCCGAAGCGATAGTGCCGTTATTCGATAAAGCGATCACCGGGTTTGGTGAACTGTTTAGAATGTTATCTTTTGAGCAGATCCAGCAGGCAACGTTGCAATCTCGTGCTGTTGCGGGGCTGGCCAATAACACGGTGATTTTCGCCTTTCCCGGATCCACCTCGGCATGTCATTTGGCATGGGAACAGATTATCGATGCACAATTAGATCGTCACACTAAGCCCTGTAATTTCGTCTCACAACTCAAGAAAGTCGATAAATGAATCAGTTATCTCACCTCAATCACGCGGGCGAGGCGAATATGGTGGATGTCAGCGATAAAGCCGTGACATTACGCCAAGCCCGTGCCGAAGCTTATCTCCAATTAAATGAGCACACTCTACGGTTAATCACCGAAGGAAAACACCCCAAAGGGGATGTCTTTGCCGTTGCGCGGATCGCCGGGATCCAAGCGGCGAAAAAGACGTGGGATCTGATCCCGCTGTGCCATCCTTTAATGCTGAGTAAAGTGGAAGTGGTGTTGACGCCGCTACGCGATCCCTGTCGTATTCATATTCAAACACTCTGCCGTTTAAGCGGGCAAACAGGCGTGGAGATGGAGGCGCTGACGGCAGCGTCGGTTGCGGCATTGACCTTATATGACATGTGTAAGGCGGTGCAGAAAGATATGGTGATTGAGTGCATTCGTCTGGTGGAAAAACAGGGCGGGAAATCCGGTGATTATCAGGGTAGATGGCATGATTAAAGTGCTTTTTTTTGCGCAAACGCGTGAGCTGGTGGAGTGTGAAAAGCTGGTGCTGCCGGCCGATTTTAATAATGTTGAACAACTCCGATCCGCCCTCGTACAGCGTGGTAAACGCTGGCGGTTGGCACTGGCTGATGGGCGATTGCTGGTCGCCGTAAACCAGGAAATTTGCGACTTTTCACAGCCTTTACAGTCAGGTGATGAAGTGGCTTTTTTCCCACCCGTCACAGGGGGATAATCATGCATGCTCTGACCCGTATCCAGGTCACCCCAGCTCCTTTCTGCGTAGACCATGAGTACCGGCTTGCTGCCAGCCATCATCAAGATGGCGCTATCGTCTTTTTCGTGGGCAAAGTGCGTGATATGAATCAAGGGCACGCGGTGAATCAGCTGACCTTAGAGCACTACCCAGGAATGACAGAACGGGTGTTATATGGTTTGGCGGATCAAGCTAGAGCGCGCTTTGCGGTGAACAATATCACTATTATTCATCGCGTGGGGACTTTCTCATTGGGAGAAGAGATCGTATTGGTGATTGTGAGCGCCATTCACCGGCATGCTGCTTTTATGGCAACAGAATTCATTATGGATTTATTGAAAAGCCAAGCGCCATTTTGGAAGCGGGAAGTCACAGAAGAGGGTGCAAGGTGGTTATCTCCCACGCTACAAGACAGTACTGCGCCAGAAAAATGGATGAATAAGGAGTAATGAGAGTGACTCGACCAACAGTTCTAAAAATGACGACGTTGGGTATCATGGCACTACTTCTGGCGAGTTGTGCGTCAGAGAAACCTAAAGCCCCTGCACGGCCCAAAGTCGCGGTAACCACCCAAGTTAAGCAGTTGCTGCCGAGTTATGTCTCGAATAAAACTCAGTGGTCAGAAGATATCTACCAAGCATTTTTACATCAACAGATCGATCCCAATGTTAGTAATCTGTGTGCAGTCATTGCTGTCGCGGGACAAGAGACGACTTTCAATGCCGAAGCGCCGGTAAAAGGGCTACCGCAGATTGCTTGGCAGGAGATTTATCGTCGAGCCGGCTCGCTGCATATTCCTGAATTCGTGGTGCGCACCGCGTTGAAAATTCCTTCGACCAATGGCAAAAGCTATACTGAGCGGTTAGATACTGTGCGCAGTGAGCGCGAACTGAGTGATATTTTTGACGATTTAATCGATTCCGTTCCCTTAGGCCAACGACTATTTGGTCGATTCAATCCCATCCATACTGGCGGACCGATGCAGGTCAGTATCGCTTTTGCCGAACAGCACGCAGAGAACTATCCTTACAAGGTAGAAAAGAGTATCCGTAAAGAAGTGCTCACGCAGCGCGGCGGGATATACTTTGGTACGCTTCATCTGCTTGGCTATCCAACCCATTATTCGGTGCCTTTATACCGTTTTGCTGACTATAATGCAGGGTGGTACGCGAGTCGTAATGCCGCCTTCCAAGCGGCAGTCTCCTATTTAAGCGGACAAAAATTGGCTTTAGATGGCGATTTACTTCAATATCAGAACGATGCTCCGAGTCGGACCGAGTTGGCGATTAGGTCAATTCGCTCTACACTGCAGCTGAGTGACTCAGCGATTCATCAACAATTGTCACAAGGTGAATCACTGGAATTTGAACAAAGCCAACTTTGGAAAAAAGTCTTTTCTGCTGCCGACAAAAAGCGGGGGCAGGCTTGGCCACACGAGCGGTTACCAGGGATCACGTTAGAAAGTCCCAAAATTTCTCGTAATTTGACTACTGCGTGGTTTGCACAACGCGTCAATCAACGTTATCAACACTGTTTACTTCAAGCTAGGGAGGAGTAATGGAAAATTATCAACGTCCTTCATCGTTAGGACACACCTCGTCGGGCAGTCGCGTGCAAGCGTACATGACCCAAGTTTATGGTTGGATGACCACTGGCTTATTATTAACAGCTTTCGTGAGCTGGTTTGCCGCAAGAACGCCTGCGGTAATGGAAGCGATCTTCTCCAGCCGTATTACCTTCTTCGGGTTAATCATTGCGCAACTCGCCGTGGTATTCGTGCTTTCAGGCATGGTACATAAAATGAGCGCGGCACTGGCCACTGGCCTCTTCATGCTGTACTCGGTGCTGACCGGACTCACCATGGCCAGTATTTTTCTCGCCTTTACGTATTCGTCGATTGCCAGCACCTTTGTGGTAACGGCGGCGATGTTTGGTGCGATGACGGTCTATGGCGCGGTGACCAAGCGCGACCTGAGTAAATTGGGAAGTTTACTGTTTATGGCGTTAATCGGCATATTGATCGCCTCTCTGGTCAATTATTGGCTTAAAAGCACCGCATTAATGTGGGCGATTACTTACATCGGCGTTGTGGTTTTTGTTGGCTTAACGGCCTACGATACCCAAAAACTTCGTCAATTAGGCGAGAATATCGATGCTTCGGATAAAGCGAATTTTCGTCGCTACAGTATCGTCGGTGCACTCACGCTGTATTTAGATTTCATTAACCTTTTCATGATGTTACTAAGAATTTTTGGTGACAGACGATAGGGAAACAGCAGAAGATCGTGAAAAGAGGGGATTTACCCCTCTTTTTTTTGCGCAAAAAAACACCAGAAATATCCTAAGTTACAAATAGGGTAAATGGGCTGTCTAGCTCAAGCCATTGTTTTTTAGATTAATTTAATTACCGAGATCGGTAATTGATTGATTTTTAATCGCTGCGGGGCGTTTTGATACATTCTTCTGATAAATTTTAATTTTCGGCTTTATTGCAGTATTTTCTGCTGATTAAATTGCGGGTTTAAAACAAAATATGATATTTCTCCTAACTTGTGGCAAACTGAGCGCGTCTTCTTAGAGAATTATCCGAAGAAACGTCGGTCTTATCACAATTGCAGCATAGAGTTGTAGTCAGCCGAGTTATTTCGATTACTCTCGAAGGACATTTACTGGCGTTAAGGTGTTTTGCTTTACCGCGAGTATTACTAGGAGATAACTATGAAATGGTCTAACCGTGTTCAGATTGTCACTGGGCAAACGTGTTTTCATATTGCGATGCACTTAACCATCGTAGCTTCATTAATTTGGGGTTTTAAACACAAGTTGTTAGTTGAAGTCAGTGCCGGATTGGTCGCAAGTTATGTCGTTTTGCTGGTTGCTATGCTAATTACGCAAAACGTCTCGCGCTTACGCGCAGTGGGAGATTATTTAGAAGAAGCCTCTACCACCTATTATTTTGGTGCGGCGATGTTGTCACTCTTCTTATTCTCTCGCGTATTGCACAATCCGCTACTGATTTGTGGAGTAGGTGTGGCGATGCTTATCGGGCCCGCACTTTTCTCATTGTTCGCCAAAGGTCCTGGTCAACGAGTCGAGAAAAAACGCAGCTAATACCTTCAAGGCCAGTCATTCGACTGGCCTTTTTAACATCCTCGCAGTCCTGCGCAAAGTCTGATACACTCCTTCGCACTTATCGCATTGTAGTTTGCGTTGATCTCTCTCAAATTAGTGACACTGTCCCCCCTGAAAACTGCACCGTGAAAAGACGGTCAGGGCGTCTCTGGAGCAATACCCCATGACTTTCGATTCACTCGGTTTACATGCCGAGATTTTGCGTGCTGTTAACGAACAGGGCTATACCACCCCTACGCCTATCCAACAACAAGCTATCCCTATCGTGTTGGCGGGTGATGACTTATTAGCCAGCGCGCAAACTGGTACCGGTAAAACCGCGGGCTTCACCCTGCCACTGTTACACCGCCTTGCCGCGACTGAGAAGCCCATTAATGGGCGCAGGCCGGTACGAGCATTAATTTTAACGCCTACCCGGGAACTGGCTGCACAGGTCGGCGAGAACGTTCAAAGCTACAGTCGTTATCTTAAATTACGTTCGATGGTGGTATTTGGCGGCGTGAGCATTAACCCGCAAATGATGAAATTACGCGGCGGTGTCGATGTATTGGTTGCCACACCGGGGCGTTTACTCGATTTAGTGCATCAGAATGCCGTGCAATTGTCGAATATCGAAATCTTAGTGTTGGATGAAGCCGATCGTATGTTAGATATGGGCTTTATCCATGATATCCGTCGTATCTTGGCTAAATTACCGACTCGTCGTCAAAATTTACTGTTCTCTGCGACCTTCTCTGACGAGATCAAAGCACTGGCTGAAAAATTATTAGACCGCCCTAAATTAGTGGAAGTGGCTCGCCGTAACACGGCCTCCGAGCAAGTTTCTCAGCAGGTGCATTTTGTTGATAAAAAACGTAAGCGGGAATTGTTGTCTTATTTGATTGGTAAAGAAAATTGGCAGCAGGTTTTGGTCTTCACCCGGACCAAACACGGCGCTAACCATCTTGCGGAGCAGCTCAATAAAGATGGGATCACGGCAGCCGCGATTCACGGTAATAAAAGCCAAGGTGCGCGAACACGTGCCCTGGAGCACTTTAAGACCGGTGAAGTGCGCGTATTAGTCGCGACAGATATTGCGGCACGCGGCATCGATATTGAAGAACTGCCTCACGTCGTAAACTACGAGCTACCGAATGTGGCGGAAGACTATGTTCACCGTATCGGCCGTACAGGACGTGCAGCAGCCAGTGGTTCAGCACTCTCACTGGTGTGTGTCGATGAGCACAAGTTACTGCGTGACATCGAAAAACTGCTGAAAAAAGAGATTCCACGTTTGGCTATACCCGGTTACGAGCCGGATCCTTCGATTAAAGCTGAGCCGATTCAAAACGGACGCCAAGGCGGCCGCGGTGCCGCCCGTGGTGGACGTTCTGACCACAGTGCTTCGCGCGGTCAGGGGCGTCCTCAAGGAGAAAATGCCTCACGTCCTCGCACGCGTAATAGCTCTGCCACGTCGACTAAGCCTGCCGCTAAGAAACCGCAGGGCAATCGCTAGTCCCATGCGTGTGTTATTAGCACCAATGGAAGGTGTGCTGGATGCCTTAGTCAGGGAACTCCTGACTAAGGTCAACGACTACGATCTCTGCGTCACAGAATTTTTGAGAGTCGTTGACCAGTTATTACCCAAAAAATCCTTTTATCGCTTGTGCCCAGAATTAGCGGATCAAAGTCGAACGCCGACAGGAACACTTGTTAGGGTCCAATTGCTGGGTCAACACCCGCAGTGGTTAGCTGAAAATGCGCATCGCGCGGTGGAGCTGGGATCTTGGGGAGTCGATCTTAACTGTGGTTGTCCTTCCAAAACAGTTAATGGCAGTGGCGGCGGGGCATCGTTATTAAAAGATCCGCAACTCATCTACCATGCGGCGAAAGCGATGCGTCAGGCAGTCCCTTCTTCCCTTCCCGTCACCGTGAAAGTCCGTTTAGGATGGGATTCCCTCGATCACAGTGTTGAGATTGCCGATGCGGTAGAGCAGGCCGGCGCGACGGAGATTGTCGTCCATGGCCGAACTAAACAAGATGGCTACCGTGCTGAGGCGATGAATTGGTCGGCGATAGCCGCAATTCGTGAGCGGCTGACGATTCCCGTGATTGCGAATGGTGAAATTTGGGATTGGGCTTCAGCACAAGCGTGTCTGGCCACCACAGGTTGCAATGATCTGATGGTCGGAAGAGGGGCGCTGCATATTCCTAATCTTAGTAAGATGATTAAATACAATCATCCGGCGATGCCGTGGCCAGAAGTGGTGGCGTTGTTAGAGGATTATTGTCATCTTGAAAAACAGGGTGATACTGGAATGTATCATGTTGCGCGGATCAAACAATGGTTAGGCTATCTGCGAAAATCGTACCCTCAGGCTGACGAACTGTTCAGTCAGATCCGGCCGATGACGCACTCCTCCGTAATTGCTCAAGCCATTAACAAAGAGTTAATAAAATTAACCTAATACCAACCTTGTAAAGCAACCTCTACTCACTGATATGCTATGCTGAGGTTATCCCTCTTTTTATCCTGGTATGCGTATGCCTCAGCACAGTGAACCGACGCGTGGTCAACTCAATAAGCGTATTTTGTCGGTGATGATATTTACCTTCTTTTGCTATCTCTCGGTAGGCCTACCTTTGGCCGTACTACCTGGTTTCGTTCATCACCAATTAGGGTACTCGCCCTTCATCGCCGGACTGATCATTAGTCTACAATATTTCTCGACATTAATGAGTCGCCCACACAGTGGCCGACTGGCTGATCGCTTTGGGCCGAAAAAAGTGGTGATGTTGGGGATGGTACTCTGTGGGCTGAGCGGGGGGATGACGGTGATAGCAGGCTTATCTGCCAGCCACCCAATCAGTAGTTTACTGCTGCTTGCATTGGGTCGACTCTGCTTAGGCATTGGTGAAAGTTTTAGTAGTACAGGGGCAACATTATGGGGGATGAACTTGGTTGGATCAGTCCATACCGCACGGGTTATTTCATGGAATGGCGTGGCGACTTACTTTGCGATGGCTGTCGGGGCACCATTTGGCGTGGCGCTTAACCAATGGTTTGGGATCAGTGGCTTTGCGGGGCTGATTACGCTAATGGGCGTAGTGGGTTTTGTGCTGGCCCGTAACAAAGCCAGTATCACACTCTCGCTCAGCGCACCACATTTACCTTTTCGCCAAGTGTTAGGGTTGGTCAGCCCTTATGGAGTAGGCTTAGCTTTAGGCACGCTCGGGTTCGGTGTGATCGCGACCTTTATCACCCTCTACTTCTCCAGTCGTGGATGGCAGGGTGCAGCCACGACATTAAGCCTCTATAGCTTAGGTTTTGTGTTATCGCGTTTTCTCTTTAGTAATATGATCACACGTTTCGGGGGGCTAGCCGTATCTCTTGGGTGTCTACTCACTGAGGCCGTCGGTTTGTTTATGCTCTGGCAGGCAGAAACCGTATTATGGGCCGATATTGGGGCATTGCTGACCGGCGCAGGCTTTTCATTGGTCTTTCCCGCATTGGGCGTCGAAGCGGTTCGGCAGGTTAGCGAGCAGAGTAAAGGGTCGGCACTGGGCACCTATTCAGCATTCTTGGATTTAGCATTGGGCTTAACTGGACCTGTGGCGGGATTACTGATGAACCAAAGTGGGATACGGTCAATATACTTGGCAGCAGCCGTTATGGTCTGTTTAGGGGCGTTACTGGTGGGAACATTACTGGTCAGGAGTCGCCGACCAACAGTAAGCTAAGGTGGCCACAACTTAGGTTGTGGCCTTAGAAAAGCTTACTCTTCAACCGGTGGTGGCTGAGTCACGGAAACACTTGCCCCTTGAGCGGAGAAGGTAGAGTCTGGTGCTTCAGTCGGTTGCGCATCGCTCTGCTCAGAGACGGGTTGCGGCGTATTAGCATGGGCTTCTGCCACACCATTCACTTTTACTGGCATCCCTGAACGATTTTTCAGTACTTGATTAACCACGTCTTGATTAACGCTAGAATCAGAAAGCACTTTGCTTACAGATTGCGGTAAGTTAACTGGGACCACCGCATTGCTCGTAAATTGTTCTTCGGTCGTCGACAGCGGGTTATGCACCTCTAGGTAGCGTGACCCGTCAGCTTCGACTGACGCTTTGACCGGTTGGTTGACAAATTGTACACGGGTGCCGACCGGTACATGCTCAAATAGCCACTTAATATCGTCACCACGCAGGCGAACACAGCCGTGACTTACACGCAGTCCAATACCGAAATCAGCATTGGTGCCATGAACCGCATACATTTTACCGATATAAAGCGCGTAGAGGCCCATTGGATTATCTGGACCCGCAGGGAAGATGGTCGGTAAATTTTTACCCTCATCGGCATATTCGCTATGCATTTTCGCGGTCGGCGTCCAGGTTGGGTTAGGGCGTTTACTTTCCACCTTAGTGACCCAATTGAGCGGCGTATCTTTACCTAACTGTCCAATACCGATAGGGAGGACGACAACGGTATGTCCGCCTTTCGGATAGTAGTAAAGACGCATTTCAGCACTGTTGATGACGATCCCTTCGCGGGGCGCATCAGGCAAAATCAGCTGTTGTGGAATAATCAGTTTAGAGCCGGCTTTCGGTAAATAGACATCAATACCCGGATTGGCTTCTAACAGATTACTTAGCCCCATCTCATATTGTGCAGCAAAAGCTTCCAGCGGTAATCTGCTGTTAGTAGGGATAGAAACTTCGAGGTTCTCACCAGTAATGCTACTGTTGGCTGCCGGAAGTGGATATACCACCGCATGTGCAGTCTGAGAAAAGGCTGCAACAGTCATGGCAGCAGAGATCAGCGCGCGGATGCTTTTTTTCATAGTAATGTATGGCTTAAACCTGATTAACGGTAGTGTGAACAAGGTAATAGGCCGAATCTGACTCAGCCTTATGCTTAGTATATGTGCAGACGTGATGAATGAACATCTGCTTTTTACTTTCAATACAAGAATCTGATATTTCTGGATATCACTGTGGGGAGTTTCGGGTTCTAAGCCATTGGATCAATTTCCACATTCCCCAAATAACTAGCGCCGCAACCGCTACCCAAAATAAGGGTTCAAGGTAACCTTCGATGCGATTTAACCATGGGGTGATGATCTTGCCTGCATAAAATCCGAGGCTCGCAAAAATACCGGCCCATAGTGCCGCACCAATAATATTTAATAACACGAACAACCAGGGATGTAATCCGCTCGAACCGATAATAATCGGCCCAATAATCCGAAAACCGTACATAAATCTCGCCCCAATCACAAACAGGGCTGGATGGCGATGGATCAGCGTATTCGCCTTATCAATTTTACTTTGCTGCTTCTCGAAGCGGGTTAAAAATTTGGTGCCATAACGCCAACCCAAAAAGAACAGAATCTGGTCACCGATAATACCGCCCACCATGGCGGCAGCGATTACCCAGTAGAGGTGAAGTAACCCTTCATGCGCCGCAATACCGCCAAGCAGAACAAAGGTTTCGCCTTCGGCCATACAACCGATGACCAGTGCGAGATAACCATAATGTGAGATCAGTGAATGAATATCGATAGACAAAATAGGGTCCTGAAGTAAGTAAATGATCGTTTTATCATCATGTGTGCGAGCAATGGCACACGAAACATTGAATTGACAGATTTTTTTACAAATACCAGGCTAAATCCGTAAAGAGACTTAGCTTTTTCTGACTCGACACGCGTATGATGCTGTCGCCAGCGTTTCTCCCTTTCGGAGGAGGGCAGCCTGTATCCAATACAGAAAATTGACTTTGACCATATTAGACGAAAAATGCCAGTAAAACGCCATCATTGTATCCTAGCTCTCCTGTTATGTTGTTGTTTTTCCGTGTCCCCGAAAGTGACTCCGGCTAAGTATAGTGCAAGCCAAGAGAATCGATTAATACAACCGACGATTGCCTCCGGCAGTGCATTGGTTGTCGACCTCACGACGAATAAAGTCATCTTTTCGCTCCACCCGGAACGTGTAAGACCTATCGCCTCGATCACCAAACTGATGACGGTGATGGTTGCCTTGGATGCTAAACAGCCATTGGACGAGCTATTACCCGTAGATATTCATCAAACCTCTGAGATGCGTGGCGTATTCTCGCGAGTCAAAGTCAACAGTCATATTAGTCGCCGCGACATGATGTTGCTTGCACTCATGTCTTCAGAAAACCGTGCGGCAGCCAGCCTAGCGGCGAATTATAAGGGCGGCTATAACGCATTTATTCAAGCGATGAACAATAAGGCGCGTGCACTAGGCATGACGCATACCCATTATGTTGAGCCGACGGGACTGTCTATCCATAATGTTTCAGATGCCGAAGATTTAGTGAAATTACTGAAAGCGACCCGTGCTTATCCGTTGATGGGACAATTGAGCACGACGCAAGAGACCACGGCCTCCTTCGAAAACCCGCGTTACACCTTACCCTTCCGTAATACTAACCATTTGGTCTACAACAAAACTTGGCAAATAGCACTCACGAAAACTGGCTACACCGATGAAGCGGGGCACTGCTTAGCGATGCGTACCGTTATTAAGGGCCGTCCAGTGGCCTTGGTGGTACTGGATGCTTTCGGCAAATATACCCATTTTGCCGATGCCAATCGGATCCGCAGTTGGTTAGAAACTGGAAAGGCTGCGCCGGTTCCGGCCGCGGCCTTGGCCTATAGAGTGACGGCGAAATAAGCAGTAAGCCTTTTGCAGCCACCTTCTGATAGGCAGATTTTTTACAACTCCCTATACTTAATCGTAGCGATAGGGAAGGAATTTAGGAATGTGTATGAGTCGTTTACAAAAAGTCATCTTGACGCTCTGTATGCTCTTTACTTTAGCGGCACCGATGACCTCGGTACTGGCTGATGAAAGTACTGATCAAAGCAGTGACACGGCAGCACCTAAGGTTGATGCCTCGGTCGAACTGCCGAAAATGCAAGTTATTCTTGATAAAATTAAAGGGCAAGTATCGAGTGCCTCGGACGAGTCGCAACTGGCTCAATTGAATGATATGGCGGTCGAACTGGGTGAGAATGCGAGTACGCTTTCGCAAAACTTGGTTCCACAAAGTCAACAAATTGATACGCAGCTTGCAGTATTAGGCCCAGCTCCTGAAGCAGGCAGTGGCGTTAAAGAAACTGCTGACGTCACGAGCCAGCGTCGCCATTTACTGGCACAAAAGTCACGCTTGGATGATCAGATTAAACAAGCGAATGCGTTACAAAAAGGCGCATCGGTGTTGTCGTCACAAATTTTAAATTACCGACGTGATCGCTTAAAAAATCAAGTAAGCCTAAACACCGGCAGTGTGCTGGCGGCGAAATTTTGGCAGCCTCTCTATAATAATCCCGTCGATGGGCCCAAGATTATCACCTTCGCACAAGACCTTAAACAGAGTGTGCAACTCTCCTTCTCACCCGGTTACGGTTTGGGGACGACACTGTGGTTTAGTGCCGCGATCCTGGTCATGGTAATAGGCCGCCGTTATATGGAAGAGTTTCTGGCTTGGGTCAGTATTAATAAACTCTCCGAAGGGCGGCTACGACGCAGTTTTCTCGCTTGTGCGATAGCGATTACCACGCTGCTCGCGATAACCCTATGCTGTAACTTCCTTGCCTTGGCTTTCTCCCGTCATCCCGATGTGGCCGATGATGTTCGTGATCTGGTCTCGAGCTTAGGCATTCAGAGTCTCTTGGCGGGGCTTATTGCCGGCCTTGGTCGAGCATTTCTTTCGACCCGGCGTCCAAGCTGGCGCTTACCGGTGATCAATGATGAATTAGCTAAGGCGTTAAAACCTTTCCCCATTGTGATTGCGACCTTGGTCTTTATCTTCCAAGGACTCGAAGCCTTTAACCGGGCGATTGAAACCAATGTCAATACCACCATTTTTGGTAACGGCCTCACCGCCATCCTGATTGGTTTACTCTGTTTACTTATGGTCACTCGGACTCGCCGGATTCGTCGGAAATTAGACATCGCTGGCCATGAAGTTGAACGCTCGCGTATTGCCGGCTTAGTCGATATCGCCCTGATCCTGACCGGCATTACGATTCTTATCTGTCTGGTGATTGGCTATGTTGGGTTGGCTCGTTATTTAAGTTACGAAGTGATTTGGGTAGGGATTTTATTAAGTACTTTCTACTTCCTTAATGCCTTAGCCATTGATGGTTGCCAAGTCCTATTCTCCACCGATAGCGGGCCCGGCAAATTAGTTACCCGTTCTCTGAATCTGAATAAGAAAACGTTACTGCAATTAGGAAGCCTCTTTTCTGGCTTATTAAAATCTGCACTGATCATTTTGCTGATTTTATTATTGATGAACGGCACAATCTCTTCCTCCAGTCCCGCCGAGATCCTGAGCCGTATTGTCGATTTCTTCGCGGGCCGTGGTTTAGAGAAACTGAATCTCATTCCGTCACACGTCGTAATGGCCCTCGTGACCCTGATTGCAGGAATATATGTCCTGCGTTCAGTGCGTAACTGGCTGGATAATGATTTCCTCCCGCAGACCTCGATGGACGCTGGGATGCGAGTGTCGCTAGTGACCTTGTTCAGCAATATTGGATTCGTTTTAGTATTGCTGATGACCCTATCGGCGATTGGGGTGCAGTGGAATAAATTAGCGTGGATCGTCAGTGCATTATCTGTCGGTATCGGTTTTGGCTTACAAGAGATCGTTAAAAACTTTATCTCAGGCCTAATCTTACTCACCGAACGCCCGGTTAAGGTTGGCGATTTAGTGACAATCAGTGGCATTGAAGGCGATATTCGTCGTATAAACGTGCGTGCCACCGAGATATTATTAACCGATAAGTCGACAGTGATTGTCCCTAACTCGCAATTTATCTCGCAAAATGTTCGTAATGCCACCATGGGCAACGCCCAAGGTGTCGTCACGATTCCATTGACCTTCCCATTAGATATCGATCCGGTACAGGTCAAAAATATTTTACTCGCAGCGTTTAATGATAATGAGAAAATCTTGGACAATCCGGCACCGTCGGTAAGTTTTAAAGATCTCTCTGCTCAAGGTATTCTCTTGAGCGTAACGGGTAATGTGAATTCACAACGATTAATCTCAGCCACCCGCAGTGAATTATTGTTCGAGGTATTAGTGAGATTACGAACGGCCAATGTCGCGCTCTCCTCGCCACAAACTATGGTGATTGAGCAGAAAGCGTTAGAACAGGCGCAATCCATCGAACAACCTTAAGTGTCACGCTGGCACGGCGGACGTCGTCGTGCCTTCCATTAATTTATTTTCTCTTTTTTACCGGATTCTGACATTATCATGACTCAATCATCTTCTCCCATAAGCGCGTGAGTGGCGGGGGTTATCTCAAAGAGAGTTGTTAATGAAATCGATGTTTTCACTGGCTGTTGTCTTACCCCTAGCATTTTTCTCTGCCACCCCCTTTGCCGAGCCAGCGCCACTTCAGGCGTCAAATGAGACTCAGCGTGATCACTTTGTCTCCGCGCTGTTAAAGAAAATGACCCTGGATGAAAAAATTGGCCAGTTACGGCTGATCACTGTCGGCCCAGAAACGCCTAAGCAAACCATTAAACAAATGATTGAAAAGGGGCAAGTGGGGGCTATTTTCAATACGGTCACGCGTCCCGATATTCGCGTCATGCAAGACCAAGTCATGCAGCTCAGTCGACTGAAAATCCCCTTATTTTTTGCTTATGATGTTGTGCATGGTCAGCGCACCATTTTCCCCATCCCTCTCGGCTTAGCAGCAAGTTGGGATACTCAAGCCATAGCAACCGTTGGCCGCATCTCCGCTCTTGAAGCGGCGCAGGATGGATTGAATATGACCTGGGCACCGATGGTGGATGTCAGCCATGAACCCCGCTGGGGGCGAAGCTCTGAAGGATTTGGAGAAGACACTTATCTCACCTCAATAATGGGTAAAACCATGGTTGAAGCGATGCAAGGACCTAATCCTGCCGACCGCAATGCGGTCATGACCAGTGTGAAGCATTTCGCTTTATACGGTGCGGTGGAGGGGGGCAGAGAATACAACAGTGTTGATATGAGCCCTCAGCAGATGTTCCAACACTACCTCCCACCTTACCAGGCGGCATTACAAGCGGGCAGTGGCGGGGTAATGGTTTCGCTGAATTCCATCAATGGGGTACCGGCTACTGCGAATCGTTGGCTGCTTACCGACCTTCTGCGCCACCAATGGCACTTTAAGGGCATTACTATCAGCGATCATGGCGCGATTAAAGAACTGATTAATCATGGTGTCGCCAGCGATCCAGCCGATGCGGTGCGTGTTGCGATCAAGGCCGGTATTGATATGAGCATGAGCGATCAATACTACAGCCAATATTTACCAGGACTGGTAAAAAGCGGCGCGGTGAGCGTTGCGGAAGTTGATAATGCCGCACGGCATGTGCTGAATGTAAAATACGATATGGGACTGTTTCGCGATGCTTACAGCCATTTAGGTCCGGCAGGGAGCGATCCTCAAGATACCAATGCGGAAGATCGTTTACATCGCGCTCAAGCCCGAGAGGTGGCGGCGCAAAGTTTAGTACTGCTCAAAAACTGGCAGCAAATTCTACCGCTTAAGAAGCAGGGTACCATTGCCTTGATTGGCCCGTTGGCCGACAGTCAGCGAGATATTATGGGGAGCTGGTCAGCAGCCGGCGTGGCCAAACAATCGGTGACGTTATTACAAGGGATGCGTGAGGCTGTGGCGAATAAAGCAACACTGCTTTATGCCAAAGGATCGAATATTACGGATAATACCAAGGTGCAGGCCTTCCTAAACCTCTACGAGCCTGCAGTAGACGTTGATAAACGTAGCCCGCAGCAGCTTCGTGATGAAGCGATTGCCACCGCTAAAAAGGCCGATGTGGTCGTGATGGCGGTTGGGGAGTCTCAAGGCATGGCGCACGAGGCTTCCAGTCGTAGTGATATCCGCTTGCCCAAGGCGCAGCGTGATCTTATTACTGCGATTAAGGCCACGGGTAAACCCCTCGTGCTGGTGTTGATGAATGGTCGTGCGCTGGATATTACTCGGCAAGATCAACAAGCCGATGGGATTTTAGAGACGTGGTTTAGTGGAACAGAAGGTGGGCATGCGATCAGCGATGTATTATTTGGTGATGTAAACCCATCCGGTAAGTTGCCCGTGACGTTCCCGCGCTCAGTTGGACAATTACCGCTTTATTATAATCATCTGCCCACCGGACGCCCTTACGACTTTACGCATCCGAATAAATATACGTCGCACTATTTTGATATTAATAATAGCCCGCTCTATCCGTTTGGATTTGGTTTGAGCTATACCGAGTTTACCTTGTCACCGGTTACGCTCTCCTCTGCAGGTTCGGCAGAGGGGGTGAAAATGGCATCGGTAACTGTAACGAATAGCGGTAAACGGGCGGGGGGAACGATCGTGCAGCTGTACTTACGTGATCCTGTTGCTTCCATCAGTCGTCCGGTTAAAGAGCTGAAGGCATTTCAAAAGGTTCAATTACAACCGGGTGAGTCGAAAAAGGTGACCTTCACACTCAGCAAGAACGACTTAGGGTTCTGGAACCAACAGATGAAATGGCAAGTTGAACCGGGAGAATTCGTGGTGATGATCGGCATTGACTCGGTACATACCGACGCGAAATCATTTACCAACCCTTAAGGATTACCGAGTGAATACCGCTGCCTTGTGATAAGGCAGCTTTTTTTTTTATAAGGCTGCTACACTTATGCTTCGAGCATGACAAAATGTGGTGAGAGCATGGAAAATATCGACGTTATACTGGTGGACGAACACGATAACCCACTAGGCCAGATGGAAAAATTAGAAGCGCACCGTCAAGGTCGCCTTCATCGTGCCATCACCGTGTATATCTTTAATACTGAGCAGCAGCTGATGCTGCAGCAGCGGGCATTCAGCAAATACCACTGTGGTGGGCTATGGAGTAATACGTGCTGTGGTCACCCTTTTCCTAACGAGAGCACGCAGCAGGCTGCCGAACGGCGGCTTGATGAGGAGATGGGATTAAAGCTGCCACTGAAGAAAATCACGCAAACGTATTATAATTTGCCGGTGACGGACGGCTTGGTTGAACATGAGTTTGGGCATATTTTTACCGGTTATACCGATCAGTTACCGCGACTCAATCCCGAAGAGGCCGAAAACTATCGTTTTGCCTCGTTATCTGAGATTGAGCAAGAGTTGGTCTCTTCGCCTGAACATTTCACACCCTGGTTTAAAACAACTTTTCCGATGCTGGCCAAGCAGTTACGGGCGGGGGATTAATTTCCCCCCCAGTGGAGAGGTTATTTGCCGATAACAATCGAGTATCCCATTAGCGCCACGCCACCAATCCCCCCTAACGCCATCAATATGAATAGAATAATAAAAAAAAATTTTTTGATGTTCATCTACAGAGTCTCGAAGATATTTTAGGGGGATGATACTCCTAACAGGCAGATCAATAAAGACGTGCGAAACCTTAAGCCTTGATAAGAAAATGCTATGACCTATAAAGGCGTAGTTCGGGTAAGGTCGTCTTTAAAGGAGATAGCGATGAATATTTCTCGTCTGACTGCACCCATCACGGGTGAAGAACTGAGTCAGTTGACGGCATTGATGCAAGAAGCGGTCAGCTTGGGCGCCAGTATTGGCTATACCGATGCGACTAAGCAGGTTGAGGCAATGTCTCGCTACTGGCAACGGCAGAGTAGTGCCCTTACGCAAGGTGACGTGCAATTTTTTTGTGCCCGCATCGAACAGCAAATAGTCGGCATCATTGGTTTAGAGCCTTGCGGAAAATATAACGGGACGCATCGGGGTGAAGTCTTTAAATTAATCGTCGGTCAGGCATGGCGTCGTCAGGGGATAGCAAAAAAACTGATGCAAACAGCCGTCGACAGTGCAACACAAGCAGGGTTAAAATTATTAGTGCTCGACACACGCACTAACGATTTTACCGTTACATTTTATCAGTCCTTAGGCTGGATCGTGGCAGGAGAAATTCCGCGCTATGCGCTGTCGACCACCGGGGAATACCAAGCGACAACCGTGATGTTTTTACTTTTGACTCGACAGTGAAAAATATTGCTCACAATTACTGACGTTGAATAGATACTGTGTAAAAATACAGGCTGTTTCACTCGATAATGGCTTGTTATGGCACTCACTTCAGCAGTAAAAGCGCAAATCAGCGATTGGTATAAAAAACTTCAGCGGAATGTTGACGATTTTATTCCTCGGCTGGCACAGCGTCAGATGATGGCGGAAGTAGCCAAAACCTTGACCGGCGAATCGGGACGGCACTTGGCCATCGAGGCGCCCACTGGGGTGGGGAAAACGCTCTCTTATCTCATCCCCGGTATCGCGGTCAGTCGTGAAGAGAGTAAAACCCTCGTCATCAGTACCGCCAATGTCGCGTTACAAGATCAAATTTATGGTAAAGATCTTCCGTTACTCAAACGTTTTATCCCCGATCTCACTTATACCACCGCATTTGGTCGGCGGCGCTATGTCTGTCCGCGAAACCTCTATTTTACGGGCGATAATAGTCAGCCCGATCTGCTCTATTTATTGGATGATGATTCATTAAGCAGTCAAGCGCCTGGCGTTATTACGCCGCTTGAACAGCAACAATGTGAACAGCTACAGCAGGTGCTTGATAAGGGCAATTGGGATGGCGTGCGGGATCACTATCCAGAGAATATTAGCGATCGCTTATGGGCGCGTTTATCAACCGATAAAGCGCACTGTTTGGCACACCATTGCCAATGGTACAAGGAGTGTCCGTTCTTTTCGGCACGGCGTGATATCGATAATGTCGACGTGGTGATTACCAACCATGCTTTGGTGATGGCTGCCCTAGAGAGCGATTCCGTATTACCCCCCGCGAAAGAGTTATTGCTGATCATGGATGAAGGGCATCACCTTCCTGATGTTGCGCGCGATGCCTTAGAGATCAGCGCGGAGATAACCCCGAGTAGTTTAGCTTTCCAACTCGATCTTTTCGCCAAAACCATTGCGCAGATCACCGCGCAATTTACGCTTAAATCCCCCCCGGCACTGGCGAAGCCCGAACGATTGGCCACCCATCGAGAGACCATTGATGAGTTAGTCTCGGCGTTTACTCAGGCAGTGTTACCTCAGGTCAAGGCCGCGCCGGAGCAGAGTTATCGATTTGTGATGGGGGAGCTGCCGGATGCGCTAAGAGAACAATGTGAACAGCTTTATAAACTTTATGACGGATTGCGTGCAGCGGCTGAGACGTTATTGAACTTCCTTGGCGAACAGACAGGGAAAGCGGATATGGTGCGGATCCACCGCGGTATGCTGCAACTCAATCGTTTTTTTGGTCATTTCGAAGCCCAGTCAAAGTTATGGCGTTTAGCGGCGTTACGACAACTGTCTGGAGCGCCCGTATCGAAATGGGCAACCTTAGAAACAGCGGAAGAAAAACCCCAACTATGGTTACATTGCGCCGGGATCCGCGTTAGTACTCAGTTAGAGAATATTCTTTGGTCAAAAGTACCGCATACCATTTTAACCTCGGCTACTCTGCGCAGCCTCAATACTTTCAGTCGTTTCCAGGAACTTTCTGGGTTAAGCGAAAAATCGACCGACCGTTTTGTGTGTCTCGAGAGTCCCTTTAATCATGCTGAGCAGGGTAAGTTGATTATACCGCAGATGCAGTATGAGCCTGACTTCCAGCACGAAGCGTTACACCTTGCTGAGATGGCGGGTATTTTTCGTCAGACGTTGGTCGAATCTGAGCATAAGGGGATCTTAGTCCTATTCTCCAGCATGCGCGCATTACAGCAATTTGTGACACTGATGAGTGATAAACGTTTGGCGATGTTGGTACAAGGCGACCAACCGCGCACTCGACTTATTGAACTCCATCGCGAGCGGGTGCTGGCCGGGAAACAAAGTATCCTTATTGGTTTGCAATCTTTTGCTGAAGGGCTGGATTTAAAAGGGGAGTTGTTGACGGCAGTCCATATCCATAAAATTGCGTTTGCGCCCATCGACAGTCCAGTTATTGTAACGGAAGGAGAGTGGCTGAAGAGTAAGCAACGTTATCCTTTTGAAAGTCAGAGCTTACCCACGGCCTCCTTCACGTTAATTCAGCAAGTCGGGAGATTAATACGGAGTCATCATTGCCATGGCGAGATTATTATTTACGACCGTCGATTGATCACACGTCATTACGGAAGTCGACTCTTGGCGTCGTTACCGATATTTCCAATTGAACAGCCAAAATTTGCGCCAAGTGACGTCAGCGTAGTACCTTCAGACTTAAAAAAGAAAACCATTCGTCGTCGCGCATCGCGTAAGTAGAGAAATGATGGACAGTAAGCAAATAATTAAAGAGATTGGCCGTGGCAAACTGCATGCACGCCATCTTGACGAAGACACCGCGACGGCCCTTTATCGCGCAATGTTAAGCGATGAGGTCGATGATCTCTCTTTGGGGGCGATCCTCATCGCTCTCCGAATTAAAGGTGAGGGTGAAGAAGAACTCCTCGGTTTCTACCGTGGGCTGGAGGATTTTCTACCGCAATGGCCAGCCCTACCGAATACCTTAATTATCCCGAGTTATAATGGCGCGCGTCGCCAGGCAAATATGACGCCACTGTTAGCTTTATTACTGCATAAGTGTGGAGTGAATGTCTTTCTACACGGTATTCATTGCGACCCGACGCGGTTTACTAGCGCAGAGATCTTCGCGGCAATGGATATCAAACCGGCGCGCGATATTGCTGAAAGCCATCAACAAATGTTGGCGACAGGTTTCTCGTTTATGACCATAGATACGCTTTGTCCCCCGTTAGCAAAACAACTCGACCTGCGGTGGCATCTAGGGCTACGTAATAGCGCCCATACGTTGGCCAAGCTCATTTCGCCTTTTGTGGCGCACGCTGGGGTAAGGCTTAGCAGTGTGTCGCATCCTGAATATTTACCGAAAGTCATACAATTTTTCCGCGATATTCACGCTAAGGCTCTGGTATCTAATGGGTGTGAGGGTGAGGTGTATCTCAATCCGCAACGACCTTCCGCGATACACTATGTGAATAATGAGGGGAGTGATACCTCAGAAATCTTACCTCGGGGGATTCCCGCACAAACGCCGCTAGCCGCGAATAAAGAGATTGCGACGACAGTGGAGTGGATGCAGGCCGTGTTAAGTCAAAAATGTCCTATTCCTGTTCCGCTTCGCGAGCAAATTATCAGTTGTCTCGTCGTCTGCGAGCGTTTTTCTACGCAGAGTGAAGCGGATTCATGGCTCACGGAGCAAGGTTACTGATGCATCCCAGAAATCGTTATCAAGGCCATTATGACCTCGTGGCACTGTTTAGAGTGGAGCCAAGCCTTAAAAACTGGTCAACCCTCACCCCGGCTGGCAAAGTGAGCCTTAACTTCAGTGAACCTGAAGCGGTTAAGCTATTAAATAAAGCGCTTTTGAAACAGTGGTACCACCTGGAGTGGACGTTATCAGACGACCATTTATGTCCGCCCATACCGGGGCGAGCCGATTACCTCCACCACTTAGCGGATTGTCTTGCAGAGGATTTACCAATCCATCGAGGTCCCCAGATTTCAGTCTTGGATATTGGTTGTGGAGCGAATTGTGTTTACCCGTTAATCGGTAACGCTGAATACGGTTGGCGTTTCACTGGCAGTGATTGTCAGCCCGAATCTATTTGCGCGGCTCAACAATTGTTAGCAATGAATGCAGGATTAACGCGTTCGATTCGATTAAGACGGCAAAAAGATCAGCGGAAAATTTTCGACGGTATTATCCAGCACAATGAGTTCTATCACGCTACCTTATGCAATCCTCCGTTTCATACCTCGGAACAGGCTGCGGCGCAAGGTACCGCGCGTAAAAATAATCATCTAGGCATCGCGGAACAGCAGCTCAATTTTGCGGGACGTCACCACGAATTATGGTGCCTGGGTGGAGAAATTGGCTTTATTACGCAGATGATCGAAGAGAGTCTGTTATTTAGACACCAAGTATTGTGGTTTACCACATTGGTAGCCAAGCAACAAAGTTTAGTGCCGCTAAGAAAAGTATTGAAGGAAAAGTCTGTGCCGGTAATAAGAGAGATCGAGATGGGGCAGGGCAATAAAAAAAGTCGGCTATTAGTGTGGAGCTTTCATAATAAACGGGAGAGGAAGGCATTGGTGAAGCCAGCCTAAGCTGGCTTCGAGAGCCATTACTCGATATTAGCTTCGATAAACCATAAGAATTTATCTAAATCACGAGACGCTGCAGTAAAGATGTCGGCGGTGTCTTCGTCATTCACATCGCTAATAGCTTTACGCACATCGTTCGCCACGAGTGCATAACGCTCAGCAAGCGCTACCAGATGTTCCTGAACATTATGAATGTTCAGCGGGTAGCTTTTCAGAGGCGTTTTATCGTTAACCACCTGTGTGGTTCCTAAGGCAACGCCACCGAGTTGCACTGCACGTTCAGCCACACTGTCTTGGTGTTCAGTGATAGCGGTACGGAATCCGTCCAGCATTTCATGGACTGCCATGAAGTTTGCGCCACGCATATTCCAGTGCGCTTGCTTAGTGATGAGAGATAGATCAATCAGTTCAACCACGATTTTGTTTAAGACTTGAATCGTCGCGGCTTTATCTTCATCCGACACATCATTGCGGGTATAAAGCAGTTCAGTATTGTTTGTTTTAACAAGTTTTGCAGTACTCATGAAAAATTCCTTCTTGTTATGAACCTATTGAAATCAACTGAAACCAGTATAGCAGTGCATCGTGAAACTGCAGCAAGGTCTGGCCTATTAGTGAGATAGACTGAATAATTTAACTCTAATGAGAATGATTTTTCTTTTTAGTCTTAATTCGTTTGATTCGATTGGTTTTAGGTTTCATGGTTAACGCCGATCCTGCTGAGGCCAACACTATCGCCATTAGCCCTGCAAGTTGGATGAGCGTTAAGTGTTCATTGAGGAATAAAAAGCCTGAGAAGGCGGCAACGGCGGGTTCCATGCTCATTAAGGTACCGAATACTCTGGCAGGTAAACGTGTCAAAGCCATCATTTCAAGTGAGTAAGGTATCGCGTTCGATAACAAGGCGACTAACAGCCCGACAGGGATAATTGACCAATGCCAAATGCCTGGTTCCGCCATCACCAGTCCGGTGGGAACAAAAACACTCGAGGCAATCAGTGATCCAACCGCCACCGTTGCCGCACCATGCTCAGCCCCGGCTTTTTGGCCAAAGATAATATAAATGGCCCAACAGGCTCCCGCGGCTAAGGCAAAAAATGCCCCCAGTGGGTCAATATTATTTGCACCACCGTGTACTGGAAGCAACATCCATAGGCCGCTGACGGCAATAATGATCCACAAAAAATCGGTAAGTTTACGAGAATTTGCTAACGCAAGCGTTAGCGGCCCAACGAATTCAAGGGCGACACCAATTCCTAAAGGGATAGTTCGCAATGCCATGTAAAAGAGAAAATTCATCCCTCCCAATGCAAGGCCATAAAAAATTAGCGGCCGACGCTGTTCTGGAGCGAACGTTAAACGCCAAGGTTTAAACATTATCCACAACATAATGGTGGAGAGGCCCAACCGTAGTGCTGCGACTCCTGGGGCGCCCACCTCAGAGAATAGTGACTTAGCCAAAGACGCTGCGCCTTGTAAGGTAAACATGGCAATTAACAGCAGGCCGAGCGGATACAATACCGACGCAGACCCTTTTTGTGGAGTGGCCATAGGAAGAGCTCGAATTGGATGAATGGTAGGGATGAATTGTATTGAAACGTGAAAAAATAGCTATAGAGATTCAGAATATGCTTAAAGATTTGTTATTTTAGAAAAAAATTATGGCGCTTTTTTTGAGCTATTTAACCAGGTTTATCAGTAATATAGGTGCTACTGTACACGTTATGTTACATGTTACTAGGGGTTGGACAACAAAATTCGAGCAGAGTTTCTTACTTTTTTTTGTTATATTTCATCTGTTGTCAGTAAAAATAAAAGTAATTTCACATTGAGGTTATTATGAAAAAAATTGCATGTCTTTCAGCTTTAGCTTGTTTACTCGCCGTTTCTGCAGGTTCTGCAATGGCTAAAAGCACCGTTACTGGTGGTTACGCACAAAGCGATTACCAAGGTGTTTTAAACAAAGCTAACGGTTTCAACTTAAAATACCGTTACGAAGATGAGTCTAACCCATTAGGTTGGATCGCATCATTCACTTACACCGAAAAAGATTCAAACAAAAACGTCAACGACTACCGTAAAGGTCAGTACTACGGCGTTACTGCAGGTCCAGCTTACCGTCTAAATGACTGGGCGAGCATCTACGGTGTTGTCGGTATCGGTATCGGTCGCGTTCAAAACAATGCGGAAGGTCACGGTGCTGCAGGTTACAACAGCAAGAGCAACAGCGATGTCGGCGTTGCTTACGGTGCTGGCCTGCAATTCAACCCATGGGAAAACGTTGCGCTTGACGTTGGTTACGAGCAAAGCCGTATCCGTAGCGTAGACGTTGGTACTTGGATCGCTGGTGTTGGTTACAGCTTCTAATTGTACAGTTCCTAAAAAACGACCCTTTTGGGTCGTTTTTTTTTACCTAAAGAAAATGCGTACTAAACGTTTTAAAAGGTAAAGACGTAATTGGAAAGGAGAAAGTGTTGCGTAACCATAAAAGGAAATTTGAACAGGCGAGTGGTGGGAACCGCTTAGTTCTCGAGAGTGTTCTTTATTGTCACGCATGGCCCGTCCTCCTCAACAATGATGACAAAAAAGTGTCAACGTTCATAATTTATAGCACAGGCTATATTGTTTAGCCATTGCTATGTGAGAAAAGAGTTGAGCTTGATCTCATCTCGTTTAAGATAGTGAGCATGGTCGGCAATGTCGACATTGGCCTTTGTAAGGAATTTCGATGAATCACCCTAATACTCGTGTAAAGCCAACAATTGGCCCGATTAAAGATCTAGAAAACCATGTTGAAGGTTTTAAACAGGTGAGAGAAGCGCACCGGCGCGAACTGATCGATGATTACCTCGAACTAATTTCTGATCTTATTCATGAGTTTGGCGAAGTCCGTCAAGTGGATATGGCTGCACGACTAGGTGTTTCACAACCTACTGTGGCGAAAATGCTGAAACGTCTAGCTGCTGCCAGACTTATCCAGCAAATCCCTTATCGTGGTGTTTTTCTTACCCAAGAAGGTGAAAGCCTGGCTCAACAGAGCCGCGAACGTCATGCTATTGTTGAAGAATTTTTATTGAGTTTAGGCATATCTCCTGAAGTCGCTCATTGTGATGCTGAAGGAATCGAACACCATGTTAGTGATGAAACCTTAGCGGTATTTAAAACTTTTATCGCAAAAAATAAACATAATCCCTAGTATTAACTACGCTGTTCCCGTCATTTTCCTTGTAAATAGTAGGGAATAAACAGTGAACATTACTTTTATTCCCTTCGCGATTTCGGTCACTGTTTTAACATTATTGACACTTAGTATATGCGTGCATTATTTTTTTCTGAAAATTAGGTTAATTAATCAAAATTCTCTTACACTATCAGAGAATGTAATGGACACAATGAGTGAATGGAATCAGTACCAGAATTATCTGAAACGGGTTTTTACTGAATAAAAGAAATTTAGTTGTTAGATTAAAAGCGTTTAATGATCTAGCAATTTCAGAAGTAATGAATTTGTAATGAAGGTGTCAGATCTCTTAACCTTGTAATAATATTTATTTTTTAGACTTAATATTTCTAATTTTCTATTTATTTTCTAAACTAATTTCGGTAACCTTGGCATTAATGTGATTTTTTAAGTTTACAGAAAGGGAAAAATAATGAGCGATGTTTTTAAACTACTGAACAATATCCGTACACTGCGTGCGCAAGCTCGCGAAGTTGAGTTAACTGACCTAGAAGAAATTTTAGAAAAATTAACGACTGTCGTGACAGAACGCCGTGAAGAAATTGAAGCTGAAGAAGCATTAAACCGCGAGAAAGCGGAAAAACTTTCTAAATACCGCGAATTATTAGCTGCCGAAGGCATTGACCCAAGCGAATTATTAGGCGCGACTGAGACCAGTAAAAAACGTGCTAAACGCGCACCTCGTCCTGCTAAGTATGCTTATACTGACGAAAACGGCGAGAAAAAATCTTGGACTGGCCAAGGTCGTACTCCAGCCGCTATCAAAAAAGCACTGGATGAAGGCAAGTCACTCGACAGCTTCTTGATCTAAGCTCAGTGCTACTTAATAACCAGCGTACGCGCTGGTTTTTTTATTGTTTTCTTTCTGTAGTATTCAGAGAAATTTTCCAGATGAGTTATAATCACTTCCTTGTGTCGTGCTTATACAGCTACAGCGGTAAATTCTGTCAAGTCATACTCAATCAGTGCCCAATCCCATTAATTAAAAGGCTTAATCGTGTTAGTAACCAATAACGTAACCATGCAATTTGGTAGTAAACCACTATTTGAAAATATTTCTGTGAAATTTGGCGGGGGCAACCGCTACGGGTTAATTGGCGCAAATGGTAGCGGCAAATCAACCTTTATGAAAATTTTAGGACGTGATTTACAACCAACGGCGGGTAACGTAGCGTTAGATACGAACGAGCGTATCGGTAAACTGCGCCAAGACCAGTTCGCCTTTGAAGCCTTTACTGTGTTGGATACGGTGATCATGGGCCATGATGAGTTATGGCAAATTAAGCAAGAAAGAGACCGTATTTACGCATTACCTGAGATGAGTGAAGAAGAGGGCTATAAGGTCGCTGATCTTGAAGTCCTGTACGGTGAGATGGATGGTTACAGCGCAGAAGCCCGAGCGGGTGAACTGCTATTGGGTGTTGGGATCGACGTTGACCTGCATTATGGGCCAATGAGCGAAGTTGCTCCGGGTTGGAAGCTGCGTGTGTTGCTTGCGCAAGCGCTTTTCTCAAATCCTGATATTCTGCTATTAGACGAACCGACGAACAACTTGGATATTGATACGATCCGCTGGTTAGAACAAACCCTAAATGAGCGTGACAGTACGATGGTTATTATTTCGCACGACCGTCACTTCCTGAATATGGTCTGTACGCATATGGCGGATTTGGATTATGGCGAAATTCGCGTCTATCCAGGGAATTACGATGAATACATGACTGCTGCCACGCAATCTCGTGAGCGTCTACTTTCTGATAACGCTAAAAAGAAAGCGCAAATTGCGGAGCTACAATCCTTTGTTAGCCGTTTTAGTGCCAATGCGTCGAAGTCTCGTCAAGCGACCTCGCGGGCTAAACAGATCGACAAAATTAAATTAGATGAAGTCAAAGCCTCAAGTCGTCAAAATCCATTTATTCGTTTTGAACAAGATAAAAAATTATTCCGTAACGCGTTAGAAGTTGAAGCGTTGACGAAAGGATTTGATAACGGCCCACTATTTTCAAAACTCAGTCTTCTGCTCGAAGTCGGTGAGAAATTAGCAATTATTGGTGCTAACGGTATCGGTAAAACAACGTTACTTAAAACCTTGGTTGGTGATTTAGCGCCGGAAGGTGGCAATGTAAAATGGTCTGAAAATGCCTCTATCGGTTATTACGCCCAGGACCATGAATACGAATTTGCTAACGATCTAACGGTTTTCGATTGGATCAGCCAATGGAAACAGGCGGGTGATGATGAGCAAGCAGTAAGAAGTGTATTAGGTCGATTACTCTTTAGCCAAGACGATATTAAAAAACCCGCCAAAGTGCTATCAGGGGGTGAGAAAGGGCGGATGCTATTTGGTAAATTAATGATGCAGAAACCTAATATTCTGATAATGGATGAGCCAACTAACCACTTAGATATGGAATCCATCGAATCTTTAAATATGGCGCTGGAAATGTTCGAAGGGACACTCATCTTCGTTTCACATGATCGTGAATTTGTAAGCTCTTTAGCGACCCGCGTTCTGGAAATTAAACCAGGTAAAGTCAGCGACTTCACCGGTAATTATGAAGATTATTTAAATTCTCAAGGTATTAACTAGTGAATAGTGTGCCTAGCCAGCGTGGGGGTTAGGCACAGAGCCTACAGTCTGGATTTCGCTTTACTTTTAACGGGGTAAAGCTGAAATTCATCGCATCGTAAAGTAAGTAGCGGCCTTTTGTTTCACTGCCATACTGCGTTAAATGTCTAATCGCTTCCATAGCCTGTAGACTCCCGATTATCCCGGTCAGCGGCGCCATCACCCCGTTTTCTACACAGCTCCCGACAGGTTCGCCAAAGAAATGGCTCAGGCATTCGTAGCAGGGCTCGTCTTTCTGCCAAGTAAAGCTGATCACACAGCCCTCCATACGAATAGCTGCCCCAGAAACCAGTGGGGTTGAGGTCGTGAAGCACAGATGATTTATCTGCTGGCGGCTAGAAAGTTGATCGGTGCAATCTATAACCATATTATGTTCAGCGCAGCGCGCGAGCCATTCGCTCGATTTGCCGAAGGCTTGCTGTGAAATAATGACCTGACAGTCTGGGTTACGTAAGGCGAGTTGCTGTTTCGCGACCTCAACTTTTGCTTTGCCACAGTCGGTCTCAGTGAACAATATCTGTCGAGGAAGATTAGAGAGGCTGACGGTATCGGGATCAACTAATGTCAGTTGGCCGATACCACTTGAGGCCAGATAAGTCGCCACGACACAGCCCAAACCTCCCATTCCCACTATTATCACTTTCGCTGCGGCAAGCTGTTGCTGCTTATCAATATCGAAATCTTTTAGGGCTATTTGGCGGTCATAGCGTAATAAAGCGTGATCAGATAAAGACATTATGCACCGTCTAAGAAATCAGGGAAAGGTTGAAGCGTTACCGTCTCACCCGACGCTATTGAACCTGATTCACGCGGTAAGCAGATAAAACAGTTGGCATGAGTAAAGGTACTAAACATATGGGAGCCCTGTTTATCATCCGCCGTTACGCGAAGCTCTCCATGATGAGAAGAAAAATACCCACGTTGAAATTCAGTTCGACCTGGTTGCTTAGTGATCGAGGCGGTCAAGACTGCAGGGAAGGGAGCGAAAGGCGCTGCGGTGATCCCCTGTAAACGCAGGATCATTGGGTATACCAGTTGACAAAAAGTCACTACCGCAGAGACCGGATTGCCGGGTAACCCACAAAATAGGCTCTCACGTAATCGACCAAACGCGAAAGGCTTTCCGGGTTTCATCGCCAACTTCCAGAACGTGATATCTCCGCATTCTAGTAAGACATCCTTGGTATAGTCAGCAGCCCCTACTGACACGCCGCCAGTGCTGATCACCAGATCGGCTTGTTGGTCAGCGCGGTGAAAAGCTTCTGTAAGCGAAACTTTATTATCTGGGATGATGCCCAGATCAATCACGTTACAGCCTAGGCGTTGCAGCATAAGCGCAATCGCAAAGCGATTTGTATCGTAAATTTGCCCGACAGCAAGGGGGGCTCCGGGTGTGACGAGTTCATCGCCGGTAGAAAAAACCGCCACGCTTAGTTGGCGTGTGACCTTAACTTGCTGTATTCCTAAAGACGCCAAAAGCGGAAGATCTTTCACTTTGAGGCGAACACCGGCGTCCAGCACGACTTGTCCTTGACGAATATCCTCACCGATTCGGCGAATATTTTGGCCAGCGTTCACGGCTGCAGTCAGTTGAATGCCTTGATCTGTTCTTTTCGTCTGCTCTTGCATCACCACGGCTTCGCAGCCTTCCGGTACCGGCGCGCCCGTCATAATTTGAATAACGTGTCCCGCGGATAGGGGGCCAGAATAGGGCTTACCCGCGAACGCTTGACCCGTAATGGGTAAGGTATATCCGGCGTCAATATCGGCCAGGTGTAAGGCATAGCCATCCATCGCTGAATTATCGAAATTAGGCACATTTATCGGTGAGATAATCGGCTCAGCCGTTACCCAACCTAAGGCTTCATTAATATTCAGGGTTCGTGATTCAGTGAGTGGGGATAAGTCCCGTAGCAAAAGTGCCTGAGCATCTTCTACGGAGAGTAGGTCTGCGGTGAACGGTTCCATCTCAATCTCATTCAATTTGGGAATTCATTACAGGGTAACACGTTAGTGACGGATCGTAAGTGGCAGGTCATGATAATTACCCCTCTTATCGAGAGGATCAGAGAGAAGAGCCCGGATGAGGTAATGCAACGTTTACTAAAATTACGAGGATAGTAAGGCGCTAACTCGCCTCATCGCGATGAGATGATTTACTCGCCGATGAAAAAAAATTGTAAATCTTTTAACACGACGGTAGATACTGGCACTCTGGCAGGATATTCTCGTTTTCAACGAGTTAATCAGGATTGAGTAAATATAATGCGCCCATTAAAGATGTCGACCTCGCTTCGCCCAGCGTTACTAGCCGTATTGATTATTGCCCCTAGCGTGAGTTTCGCAGATCCTCAACCCAATGCCCCTCAGGTTGATGCCAAAGCATGGATCCTTATGGACTATGATAGTGGGAAAGTACTGACTGAATCTCACGCCGATGATCGACTGGATCCCGCGAGCTTAACGAAAATGATGACCAGCTATGTGGTGGGTCAAGCGTTGAAAAGTGGAAAAATTAAGTCAACGGATAGGGTGACCATTGGTCAAGACGCGTGGGCAACCGGTAACCCTAAATTACGTGGTTCCTCGGTAATGTTCCTTAAACCTGGTTCGCAGGTCTCGGTGGCGGATCTTAATCGCGGAATCGTCATCCAGTCGGGTAATGATGCCTGCATCGCGCTCGCCGATTATGTCGCGGGTAGCCAAGATACCTTTATTGGCTTAATGAATAATTACAGTCAAAAACTCGGTCTTACCAATACACATTTCACGACAGTGCATGGGCTAGATGAGCCTGGCCAATATAGTACCGCACGGGATATGGCACTGATTGGTCAAGCCTTGATCCGCGATGTACCCGAAGAATACGCGCTCAATAAAGAAAAAGAGTTTAGCTTCAATAATATTCGTCAACCTAACCGTAACCGTCTGCTGTGGAGTTCATCACTGAATGTTGATGGGATCAAAACCGGATATACCTCAGGCGCGGGTAATAATTTAGTTGCCTCGGCAACGGCAGGTAATATGCGCTTAATCTCAGTGGTGCTAGGGGCAAGTACTGACGCTATCCGTTTTCGTGAAAGCGAGAAGTTATTGAATTGGGGCTTCCAGAACTTCGAAACGCTGTCACCGATTAAAGCGGGTAAACCTTTCGTGCAAACTCGAGTCTGGTTTGGTGAGTCTAAGCAGGTTGCACTTGGGGTAATGGATAATGCCTCCGTCACTGTTCCTAAAGGTCAAGTTACTGCTTTGAAGGCAGACTATACCTTAAGCCAAAACCAGCTTTCTGCACCGCTCACTAAAGGACAAGTTGTCGGTCAGGTGAATTTCCAAATCAATGGAAAAGTCGTCGATCAAAAACCCCTAGTGGTCTTGGAAGAGGTTAAAGAGGGCGGATTATTCAGTCGTTTAGTTGACTATATTTGGCTCCATATCTCTTCATTGTTTGCCAAATGGTTCTAATCGTTCTCAGGTAGTAAACATAAAAAAGCCAGGGTCACTTCATCACCTGGCTTTTGTTAACTCCACAATAATTAATGTTGTGTCCAACCCCAACGGATCGGCAAGGCAAAAAGTTGACGATAAACTTTATGGGCAAAGGTTAAGAGTGCCTTACCATAAAATGTCCAACCGAGCTCTGCAGTAAGACAGCCAATCATACCCACTAACAGCCCACCAACCATATCGAGCGGCCAATGCACGCCAAGATAAATGCGTGACCAAGCGATTAATACGCCGATCGTAAGCAAGGCTATACCAGACCACGCCCGATGCCAAAATAGGAAGGCTAAGCTGAACGTAAAGATAAAGGTACCGTGGTCACTTGGGAAGGAAGTATCCGCAGAGTGGTTTAACCAATGATAGCCCAGGCCAATAGCGAAGGGGCGAGGATGCGGAAACACCACACCTATCACGAAGGAGAACAGGGTAGCATAGAGCAAAGCGGTAGCTGTTTTAAGAACCAGTTCACGGCGTGAGTCGAGGCACTGTTTCGGTGACCAGAGCCATAGACCGACCACCAGCAACGGAACGATACCGATAACATCTTTAGCTAAAATGGTGGCGAAATTAATCAGCCAATGGGGAGAATCTGGAGTCGCATTAAGCCATAAAAAAAGCTGGGTGTTCAACTGCTCCATAATAGAGATGTTCTCCTTGAGGGCGGGTAGCATTAATTGTTAATTTCCAATATTAGTATAATTAATGTTTTGCGGCTAGGGTGAAAAGTCTTATCTTTTCACCCCATAAGTCAAAGACTAACCGCCTGGCCACAACATCACAACGAGTGTTCCGGCGAGAGTCAATATGACGTTGGCAATCGCATAGGTGCCAGCATAACCCAACGCGGGGATACTGCTGCGTGCGGTATCGCTAATAATTTCAAGCGCCGGTGCACAGGTACGTGCCCCCATCAATGCCCCGAACAACATCGCTCGGTTCATCCGTAATACATAAGCGCCAAAACAGTAACAGATCACTACCGGCAGAAGACTGACAAGTACGCCACATAACAGCATGGAGATCCCATTTTCACCTAATCCATGGTGTAACCCACTGCCTGCGCTTAAGCCGACACCCGCCATAAAGACCAGTAATCCAAATTCTTTCACCATGGTCAGTGCCCCTTGCGGGATATACCCAAAGGTCGGGTGGTTGGCGCGTAAGAAACCCAGCATGATCCCCGCGAAAAGCAGTCCTGCGGCATTACCAATCCCAAAACCAAAATTACTGAATTGAAACGTCACCATACCGATCATCAATCCAACGATAAAGAAGGAACAGAAGGCGAGCAGGTCGGTCATTTGACTATGAATGGCCACAAAACCGATACGATCAGCGATACTCTTCACCCGCCTTGTTTCACCACTGATCTGTAAGATATCTCCTTTATTTAATAAGATATCGTCGTCGATCGGCATCTCAATCTGGTTACGGATCACGCGGTTAAGAAAGCATCCATGATCGGTCAACCGTAATTTACCTAGACGCTTATTGACCGCGTTATGGTTTTTTACCACGATCTCTTCGGTAACTATCCGCATATCCAACAGATCACGGTCGAACACCTCTTTCCCATGTCGGAAACTGGGATCTAAGCGCGCATGCGCATCCGGATAGCCGACCAGGGAAATATCATCGCCTTCTTGCAACACCGCATCGCCGTCTGGGCTAGCCAAGATGCCGTTACGTCGGATACGCTCGATATAGCATCCAGTGTGACGATAAATCCCTAACTCACGTAGATTTTTACCGCCACTCCACTCGACGAGCTCTTTCCCCACCCGGTAGGCGCGGATAACCGGTAAAAAAACCTTACGCTGGCTATCGGCATCCAAGCCGCGTTCACGTGCGATTTGTTGCGCACTGGTTGGCAGGTCTTGGTGCTGTAGTCGCGGAAGATAGCGTGCCGCGAAGATCAAGCTGACTAAACCGACCAAATAGGTCAGGGCATAGCCTAGACTGAGATTATCTTGGAGGAGAGCGAGCTGTTGAGGGTCGGTAATCACTTGCCGGAGTGTATCACCGGCCCCGACAAGTACCGGCGTGGAGGTCATCGACCCTGCTAATATGCCAGCGGATAGACCGATATCCCAGTGAAAAAATTTGCCTAAGCCCAACACGATCAGCAATGCACTGCCAACCATCACCAGTGCCAACATTAAATAGTTTTTTCCATCACGGAAAAAGATTGAAAAGAAGTTAGGCCCGGCTTCAATGCCCACGCAGAATATAAACAGCATGAAACCTAAGCTCAGTGCATTAGTGTTAATAGAGTAATGTTGTTCGCCTAACAGTAGAGAGACCACCAGTACCCCGATTGAGCTACCAAGTTGGATACTTCCAAGCCGAATTTTTCCTAGGCATAGACCGAGAGAGAGCACTACGAAAAGAAGCAAGACATCATTGGCGCTGAGCAAATTTGCAACGTTTATATTCACGAGTCAATTTTCATTTAAAAAGTCGAAGAAGCGATTCCATCAGCCAACTGTAGACTAGCACTGACGGTTCTAAAAAAACCGACTCATTCTAATCGTTCACTTGCCCAACTGCTATGACTGATTGAGGGAAAAAATGATTTTACTCAGGGGGAGGGCGGGTACT
This sequence comes from Rosenbergiella nectarea, assembly GCF_900111105.1. Classification (GTDB taxonomy): domain Bacteria; phylum Pseudomonadota; class Gammaproteobacteria; order Enterobacterales; family Enterobacteriaceae; genus Rosenbergiella; species Rosenbergiella nectarea. The sequence goes on from NZ_FOGC01000004.1 coordinate 134,945, forward strand.
GATGAAGTCAGTACCCGAAGGGATTATTGGTATAATCCGAGATGTTGCTTGGCATAGGCTTCAAATTCGGTGAAACCGCCGACGTGCGATTCGTCGATAAAGATCTGTGGAACAGTTTCCACCGTCTTTCCTGCGCTTTTCGATAGATCGTCTTTGCTGATCCCTTCGGCGTGAATATCCACGTAGCGATAGCTAAAATCATCACGCTCGTCAGTTAATTTATCCGCTAACTCTTTTGCGCGGACACAATAGGGACAGCCAGGGCGACCAAAAATTACCACAAACATAATAGCTCCTTTGAAAAATGAACGATTTATCATGCCTTGGCAGCAGACAGATTGGAAGTCGATAAGAGGCCTGAATACTGATTCCGCACATTCGGTGAGTCGATAGGGATGCTAGACGGTTGAGTAATGGCTACACTTTACTCTTTACAAAATTTTTTGGAGCCCGTCATGACACCGACCATCGATCTTCTTCGCCAGCACCGTTCTATTCGCCATTTCAGTGATGAGCCTATTAGTGCAGAACAACGAGAAGCGATCCTGTTAGCAGCACAATCTGCCTCTACCTCCAGCTTGCTACAATGTGCGTCGGTAGTACGGATTACTGATAAATGTAAACGCCAGCGTCTGGCGGAACTTGCCGGTGATCAACGTTGGGTGGTTGAGGCCGCCGAATTTTGGGTACTCTGTGCCGATTTTAATCGACATAAGCAAATCAGTGAGCAAGCAGAATTAGGCTATGCCGAACAACTGATCTTAGGCTGCGTTGATACTGCACTGTTAGCCCAGAATGCGATGGTGGCGGCTGAATCGATCGGCTTGGGCGGAGTCTTTATTGGAGGGCTACGTAATCAACCGCAGGCAGTAAGTGAGTTACTCAATCTGCCTAAATTTGTGCTCCCGCTATTTGGACTCTGCCTCGGCTGGCCAACGGACAAGCCCGAGCTAAAGCCTCGCATGCCTCTCTCGATGCTCGTTCATGAAAATGGCTATCAACCGATTGAGACCGAAACGCTTGCCGCTTACGATGAGCATCTTTTGGATTATTACCAACATCGTAGCAGTGCCAATCGCCATGAAACCTGGAGTGAAATGGTGGAAAGAATGATCACTAAAGAGAGTCGCCCTCATATGCTAGCCTTCCTTCAGCAGCAAGGATGGATCACGCGCTAACCGCCGCCGCGGGATGAGAGCAATAGGATTTCATCCCGCTTCAATGCTATACTGCCGCGCCCCAATTCACTATCGTCCACAGGTAACCTATGTTTTGCCCTCGCTATGACGCGGGTCAGTGTCGCTCTTGTCAATGGCTCCCCAAAGAATACGTCACGCAACTTGCTGATAAACAGGCGAGGATCGAACACTTATTAACCGACATCCCGGTTGCGGAGTGGCGTCCGCCTGTGCCGTCGGCGCAAAGGCGGTTTCGTAATAAGGCAAAAATGGTCGTCAGTGGCTCGGTGGAACGGCCGATTTTGGGGATCGTCAATACCGAGGGCGAAGGTGTCGACCTGATCGACTGTCCACTCTATCCAGATACCTTTGCACCGGTTTTTCGCCAACTCTTACCCTTCATCGCTAAAGCAGGTCTAACGCCTTATCATATTGCACGACGCAAAGGTGAATTAAAATACTTGCTGCTGACAGAGAGTACGCAAGGCGGGATGATGCTTCGCTTTGTCTTACGTTCGGATAAAAAGTTAGCTCAGCTTAAGAAAGTACTGCCTGAACTTCAGCAATGCTTACCGCAATTGACCGTGATTTCAGTCAATATTCAGCCAGTCCATATGGCGATTATGGAGGGAGAGCAGGAGATTATGTTGAGCGATGCCTCCGCATTAGCCGAGTCATTTAACCATATTCCCCTGTGGATCCGCCCGCAAAGCTTCTTTCAAACCAATCCTGAGGTTGCCGCCAAACTCTATCTGACAGCGCGGGAATGGACGCAAGGGCTTAAGCTTGACACTCTGTGGGATTTGTTCTGTGGGGTGGGGGGCTTTGGGCTACATTGCGCGAGAGCCGAGACACAATTGACAGGGATCGAAATCTCCGCTGAGGCGATTGCCTGCGCACAAGATTCCGCGACCAAACTTGGCTTGAAGAATACCCAATTCCGAGCGTTAGATGCCACGCATTACGCTCTGAATGAGACTTCTGCACCGGATTTGCTGTTAGTTAATCCACCTCGACGGGGAATTGGTCAGGAACTCTGTGAATTTATTGTCAGTGTTAAGCCTGCGGCCATCCTCTATTCGAGCTGTAATCCAGAAACCTTGGCAAAAGATATTACGCGATTACAGGGCTATCGGCTCGAACGCGTTCAGTTATTCGATCTTTTCCCTCATACCGCTCACAGCGAAGTGCTCTCTTTATTGATTCGCGAGTAACAAGTTGCCCGCAGGCAACTTATTGGTTAAGCACGTTGCTCAAAGCGTAGGGCATAGGCTTCGATAGACCGCATCAGTAAGGTCAATAGGCCATTAATACAGAGATAGATAATCCCTGCGGCGACAAACACATTGACGTCATAAGTCCCGCCATACAGTTGCTGACTCAATCCCATCACGTCCATCAGGGTAATGGTATAGGCTAACGACGTGCTCTTAAACACCAACACGACTTCATTAGAGTAAGAAGAGAGAGCCCGTTTACATGCATAAGGAAGCAATACTTTCAGCGTCTCCCCACGCGTCATCCCCAAGGCGTAACAGGATTGCCATTGACCCGCTGGGATGGCCTTCACCGCCCCATACAATAGCTGCGTCGTATAAGCGGCACTGTTTAACGATAACGCCACCACTGCACAAAACCCAGGTTCAGAGAGAATCGACCATAGGGCGGGGTACTGCTGTAATATCGGGAACTGCCCCGGCCCATAATAGATTAAGAAGATTTGAACCAGTAACGGCGTACCGGTAAATAGCGTTAAGTAACAGTGGATCATTGCGTTGGTGATCGGGTTACGTAGCGCTAAAAGAATGGTGAGGGTCACCGCGATCAGCAGGGCAATAAGCACCGCACTGACGGTGAGACCTAGACTGACCGGTAAGCCAGCGCTGAGCTTCAGTAAATAGTCGCCCATCATTGTTGCTCCAACTCAAAGCGTGTGACACGGCGCTCAGCAAATTTTAGGATTGCTTGGCTCAACAAGGTAATAATCAGATAGATAGCCGCCGCAACGAGGTACCAAGTAAAGGGCTGTTCGGTTCGCGTGGCAATGCCTTTAGTCTGTAACATTAAATCATTAACACTGATTAGCGAGACTAATGCAGTATCTTTCAACAGCACTAACCACTGGTTCCCTAGTCCGGGTAGGGCGTGACGCCACATCTGCGGCATAACAATAGTAAAAAACACGGTCGATTTACTCATGCCTAGGGAGTAGGCAGACTCCCTCTGTCCTTGAGGAACCGCTCGTAATGCACCGCGCAGGGTTTGCGACGCATAGGCTGAATACAACAGCGCAAGGGCAATCACACCACATAAAAACGGGCTCACTTCGAAGTTTTCGATCTGCAGTTGCAAATGTAACGTTGTGAAGCCTAACGGCAGGGTAAAGCCATCAGATAAGGTGAGCAGTAATTGTGAGGAACCATAATAAATTCCTAACACGACTAAGATTTCCGGCAAGCCACGGATGAGCATCACCAGTAGGCTGCCTAGCCAAGCTAAAGGTTTACAGGAAAGGGATTCCCAACTGGCGAAAATCATCGCCAGCATTAAGCCGACGACAAGTGCGCAAAGCGCAAGGCCGACGGTCAAGCCGCCGGCATTCAAGAGATAAGGTAATTCATTCATCAGCGATTATTTCTTGAACCACTTGTCGTAAATTTTTTGGTATTCACCGTCGGCTTTTACTTTCGCTAGACCTTGGTTAAATTGCTGCTGCAAAGCGCTATTTCCTTGGCGCACGGCAATCGCGACACCCGTACTAAAGTAATCTTTATCGGTCACTTTATCGCCGACGGGTGCCAATGACGGATTATTTTTCAACGACTCGTTGATGACTGCAGTATCACCAAATACGGCATCGACGCGGCCATTTTTTAAGTCAAGAATCGCGTTTTGGTAGCTATCGTAAGGGACGGCCTTAATTTCGCTATGTTTATCCGCGAGGTATTTCTGGTGAGTCGTCCCATTTTGTACGCCGACTTTTTTGCCTTTCAACGTGGCTAAACTGGCTACTTTACCTTTTTCTGAGACAAATAGCGCAGAGTTAAGGTAGTAAGGGGTACTGAATAACACCTGCTTCTGACGCTCTGGGGTAATGTCCATTCCTGCCATTGCCGCATCGATACGACGGAATTTCAGGCTAGGGATTAAGCTGTCGAATGATTGATTCGTAAAGCTACAGCTTGCATCGATTTGCTTACACACTGCCATCGCCAAATCCACATCAAATCCTTGGATTTTGTTATCACTGCCGACAAATTCGAAGGGAGGATAAGAGGCTTCTGTCCCGAAACGGAGCGTTTGGGCCGCGAATGCAGAGGCTGACAGGCTGGTGAGGAGTGCAGCGATAAGAATTTTTTTCATGATGATCCTGTCCTTAATGTGAAAGATAGTTCGCAAATTCGCGTGTTTGAGGATGTGTGAAACGATCAGCTTTTCCTTGCTCAACAATACGTCCATTTTCCATATAGACAATATGTGAAGCGGTTTTTTTTGCGACTTCGACTTCGTGTGTCACAATCACTTGTGTGATATTGGTCGCCGAGAGTTCGTTAATTATCTGTACCACTTGTCCGGTAATTTCAGGATCAAGGGCCGCAGTGGGTTCATCAAACAGTAAGACTTGCGGTTCCATCATCAGCGCGCGGGCAATCGCCACCCGTTGTTGCTGTCCACCTGAAAGGTGCAGAGGGTAGCGTTGGGCGTAATCAGTCAAGCGTAACCGTTCCAAATATTTTTTGGCACGGGTTTGAGCCTCGGCACGGCTTAAGCCCAATACTTTACAAGGGGCTTGAATAAGATTTTGTTCAACGGTGAGGTGTGGCCATAAATTATATTGTTGGAAAACCATCCCCACATCTTGGCGCAATGTTCGAATCGCCGTAGCAGAAGGGCGATCCTTAAAATCGAACTGTTGATTGGCAATGGATAACTGGCCAGAACGCGGAACTTCTAATAAATTTAATACACGCAGCAATGAGCTCTTCCCTGCACCGCTCGGGCCGAGCAGCACTAGCGTCTCCCCTTGGGCACAATTCAAAGTAATATCGTACAGGGCCTGTTGACCGCCGTAGAAACAATTTACGCCTTCTAAATGAATGCTCATGCGATAAATCTGACTTTTATAAGAGTGTATTTGCCCAGATACTAATCCATTATGCATAAGTATGCAATTATGATGCAGACTTTTTCTTATCTCATTCTTAACCTGTTTGGTCAATTGACCGAACAGGGGTAAAGTAGAGCGTCACTCGGTAAAGGGGTAAAAATTGAAAAAGGGATTTCTCATTATGCTGGCGTTGTTGTCGGGGTGCCAGGCCACAAAGCCTGCCCCGACGACGAGTCAGCAGGCCGTCAACACAACCTATGTCGCGATAAGCCATCAACCAAGAATCAACGCTATAGTCATCCACTACACGGTGGCGGATGAGCAGCGAGCTTTAGCGCTCCTTACGGGTAAGCAAGTCAGTAGTCATTATCTGATTGCTCAACACCCTAAGGGCAATCAGTCGTCACCAGAAATCTATCAGCTCGTTCCTGAAGATCAGGCCGCTTGGCATGCGGGGCTCAGTGCGTGGCGAGGTACCTATAATCTTAATAAAACGTCGATAGGCATCGAGTTAGTGAATAAAGGGGTTATCGAACCCTCCGGCCAGCATTTTGGGCAGTGTGAAAGGTATCCGCCGCAACAGATTGGAGTATTAATTCAACTGGTGAGTCAAATTGCCCACCGCTACGGTATAGAGCCTGAAAATATTATTGGGCATAGCGATATTGCGCCGTTAAGAAAAGTGGATCCGGGCCCCTGTTTTCCTTGGCAACAGCTGGCTGAACACGGGCTAGGGGCGTGGCCTGATCAGAAATTAGTGAATAAGTTATTAGCCGGGCGAGCGCCTGATGCACCGGTTGCCAATGCAGTATTGCTACCGCTACTGAAACACTATGGCTATGCCATCAGCGCCCATGCGACACCTGATGAACAGCAGCAATTGATACGCGCGTTTCAAATGCACTTTCAGCCAGAAAATAGCAGTGGGTATGGCGATCAACTTACTCTTGCGCGATTACAGGCACTTCTCTTGCAGTACCCTTGGCAGCGCTAATCACTGCACATCACTTTCAACGATAGTGAGAGGGTGAAGATGAATAATCATGCAGAGTAGGAGGAGTCACGACGTACCCCCTTACCCCCCTTAACCGGCAATCCGCGAGGCCATGATGACAACTCATTTTGAACACAGTGATAGCCAGAATATTTGCAATGAAATTGGCGGTGCAGTCCTGACTGTGCTGGGCAAGCAGCAACCCTTTACCGTACAGGCCTGATCGACTGTTTGCAACAGGCGCAGTGCGACGAACATGATTACGGTGAAATCGCGAAGAAAGCAGGAGCTATGCGATAGAGATCTTAGTAAAATTTACAGAAGCAAAATGAGTAGCCCCTCAACGAGGGGCTAACAGGGGGATGGGCTAGCGGAACAGGTTGGTTTTCGCTAAGTCGATGATCTCGCTGCCTTGGCCATTGATAATCGCTTTCAACATATACAAGCTAAATCCCTTGGCCTGCTCGAGTTTTATCTGTGGCGGCATCGCTAACTCATCTTTCGCTGTCGTCACATCAATCAGTGCCGGGCCAGGATGGTCAAATGCCTGCTGTAAGACATCGCTTAGCTCTGAAGCCTTTTGCACGCTGAAGCCTTCAATATTGCAGGCCTTAGCGATGGCGGCAAAATCAGGGTTATCCAATTCGGTACCATTAGTCAGATACCCCCCGGCTTTCATTTCCATCGCCACAAAACCCAACACACTATTATTAAAGATGACCAGTTTTACCGGTAATTGATGTTGAGCAATCGTCAATAAGTCGCCCATTAGCATGGCAAATCCACCGTCACCGCATAGCGCCACGACTTGACGCGACTTATCGACGGACTGAGCGCCCATGGCTTGAGGCATAGCATTCGCCATCGACCCATGGTTAAACGATCCCAGTAAACGTCTTTTACCGTTCATGGTGAGATAACGCGCCGCCCAAACCGTTGGCGTGCCGACATCACAGGTAAAAATCGTCTCGTCAGTGGCGAGTCGGTCAATTTGTTGGGCGAGATACTGTGGGTGAATAGGGCGTTCATCATTGGCCACGGCTAAATCGTCTAATTGTTGGCGGCTTTTTTGATAGTGTTTAACGGACTTTTCGAGGTGAGCGGGATCATGAGAAGCGCTAAGTAATGGCAGCAACTCCTTGACTGTCGCTTTGATATCCCCAATTAGCGGGAAGTTAACATGGCAGTGCGAACCGATGCTTGAGGGGTTGATATCGATTTGAATAATCTTCGCCGACTCGGGATAGAACGCACGGTAAGGGAATTGCGTTCCTAATAATACCAGTGTATCGGCATCGAGCATGGCGTGATACCCCGACGAGAATCCAATCAGTCCGGTCATGCCGACATCATAGGGGTTGTCGTACTCGATATGTTCTTTACCACGCAGTGCATGCACAATCGAATCGGTGCCTGGAGTTTTTCAGCCAGGGCCACCACTTCATCATGCGCCCCTGCGCAGCCGCTGCCACACATCAGCGTAATGTTGTGAGCGCTATTCAACACTTCTGCCAGTTGTTCGAGTTCCGAGGTAACCGGTTTTACCTCAGGCAGCGACGGCGGGTACCACTCGAGGTTATCGGGAACCTTAATACTTTGTAAGGCGATATCCCCAGGCAGGACGATGACCGCGACACCACGTTTTATAATCGCCGTGCGTAAGGCAATCGCCAGAATTTGTGGGAACTGTTCGGGGTTACTCACCAGTTCACAATAGTGGCTACACTCCTTAAACAGCTCTTGAGGATGGGTTTCTTGGAAGTAGTTACTGCCAATTTCACTAGAAGGGATATGCGCCGCGATAGCGAGGACCGGTTGATGGTTTCGATGGCAATCAAACAGACCGTTGATTAAATGTAAGTTACCTGGGCCACAGGAGCCTGCGCAAACAGCCAATTCATTAGTGACTTGTGCTTCGGCACCGGCAGCAAAAGCCGCCGCCTCTTCATGGCGCGTTGACATCCAAGTAATTGCTGATTGCTTATTTAGACTATCGCTAATCCCATTAAGCGAATCACCGGTGACCCCCCATATATGTTTGACGCCTACCTCTGTTAAGGTTTCTACCAGTAATGCCGCGACTGTCTTTTCCATGTACCACTCCCATTAGATTCACGTTATATGCGTTAATTGTAGTTCAACATTTCTCACAGTTTGATGAGAAGGGATAAACCTTGAATGCGGTCCTATAAAGAAAAGTGGCCGAATGGCTTGTCATAAGGTTTTTTTTAGTTGTATTGTGCCAGAAGGGCTAGACTGAAATAAGGTCGGTTCTGCTAAATGCCAGGGTTCATGATAAACTGACAGTAAAATTGAGCTTTTCATTCAAGTATTGCTGGGTAATTATGGCTAACACGGATCATGGTTTCGACTTCGAACAACTTTTAGAGAGTCATCTTGATGAGGCGTTACAACCGCCGTCAAAGTATAAAGTTGTGCTATTGAATGACGATTACACTCCTATGGAGTTTGTGATCGAAGTTTTACAAAAATTCTTCTCGCTGGATATTGAGCGTGCAACGCAACTGATGCTTACAGTGCATTATGAAGGGAAGGCGATTTGCGGTGAATTTACCGCCGAGGTGGCTGAAACGAAAGTCATGCAAGTGAATCGTTACGCGAAGGAAAATGAGCATCCGTTGCTATGTATGCTGGAAAAAATCTAATCAGCCCCTATATCTAGGCTGAGACCTAAGCGTTAACCGATCGGAGGTGCCTAATGCTCAATCAGGAACTGGAACTCAGTTTAAATATGGCTTTCGCCAGAGCGCGTGAGCACCATCACGAATTTATGACCGTCGAGCATCTGCTCCTCGCGCTAATCAGCAATCCTGCTGCGCGCGAAGCGTTAGAAGCCTGCTCGGTCGATCTCGCTGCGCTGCGCACAGAGCTGGAGACGTTTATTCAGAAAACGACGCCAGTGTTACCCGAAGCGGATGAAGAGCGCGAAACGCAACCCACGTTAAGTTTTCAACGTGTTCTACAACGTGCGGTCTTCCACGTTCAATCGTCCGGACGTAGCGAAGTCACCGGTGCTAATGTACTGGTGGCAATATTCAGTGAACAAGAATCACAAGCGGCGTACCTATTAAGGAAACACGAAGTAAGCCGATTGGATATTGTTAATTATCTCTCTCACGGCACACGTAAAGACGACAGTGCTGAAGATAAACCGTCTGACAATCCGTCTTCTTCAGACGAAGCCGCGAGCAGTTCCAGCGAGGAACGCATTGATAGCTTCACGACCAATCTTAACCAGCTCGCTCGCGTAGGGGGCATCGACCCATTGATTGGCCGCGAGAAAGAGTTAGAAAGAACGGTTCAAGTCTTCTGCCGTCGCCGTAAAAATAACCCGCTGTTAGTGGGTGAGTCAGGCGTCGGGAAAACGGCTATCGCGGAAGGCCTTGCATGGCGTATCGAGCAAGGCGATGTACCCGATGTAATGAAAGAGTGCGTGATTTACTCGCTCGACATTGGCTCGCTGCTCGCGGGGACAAAGTACCGTGGTGACTTTGAAAAGCGTTTTAAAGCGTTGCTAAAACAGCTTGAACAGGATGAGAACAGTATTCTGTTTATCGATGAGATCCACACCATCATCGGAGCGGGTGCTGCCTCGGGTGGGCAAGTCGATGCGGCTAATCTGATTAAGCCACTGCTCTCTAGCGGTAAAATCCGCGTGATGGGTTCCACCACGTATCAAGAATACAGCTCAATCTTTGAAAAAGATCGTGCCTTAGCGCGCCGATTCCAAAAAATTGATATTGTCGAACCTACCTTGGACGAAACAATAAAAATCCTTACGGGTTTAAAACCGAAATACGAGAAGCACCACGATGTCCGCTACACCGCTAAAGCTATTCGCGCTGCCGTGGAATTATCAGTAAAATACATCAACGATCGCCATTTGCCGGACAAGGCCATTGATGTGATCGACGAGGCGGGTGCTCGAGCGCGTCTATTGCCGAATAGCAAACGTAAAAAAACGCTCAATATTCAAGATATCGAAACCGTTGTTGCGCGCATTGCGCGGATCCCTGAAAAAAGTGTTTCAGCGACCGACCGCGATACGTTACGCAGTCTCGATGAGCGCTTGAAAATGTTGGTATTTGGTCAAGATAAAGCGATTAATGCATTATCGGAAGCGATCAAAATGAGTCGTGCGGGCTTGGGCAATGAGCACAAACCTGTCGGATCATTCTTGTTCGCGGGGCCTACCGGTGTGGGTAAAACAGAGGTTACCGCACAGCTGGCGAAAGCTCTGGGCATTGAGCTATTACGTTTTGATATGTCCGAATATATGGAACGTCATACGGTCAGCCGTCTAATAGGTGCACCTCCAGGTTATGTGGGTTACGAACAAGGTGGTCTGTTAACCGACGCGGTCATTAAACATCCTCACTCTGTCGTGTTGCTGGACGAAATTGAAAAAGCGCACCCAGATGTGTTTAACCTCCTGTTGCAAGTCATGGATAACGGGACCTTAACCGATAATAATGGTCGTAAGGCTGATTTCCGTAACGTGATCTTAGTGATGACCACCAATGCGGGAGTCCGTGAGACGGAACGTAAAACCATCGGTTTGATCCAACAAGACAATAGTACCGATGCACTGGAAGAGATTAAGAAAATCTTTACCCCAGAGTTTCGTAACCGTCTTGATAACATTATCTGGTTCGAACATCTCTCCACAGCGGTGATCCATCAAGTCGTGGATAAATTTATCGTCGAACTACAAGCGCAGTTAGATCCGAAGGGTGTGTCATTAGAAGTGAGTGATGAAGCCCGAGAATGGCTAGCAGAGAAAGGCTACGATAAAGCGATGGGTGCTCGTCCTATGGCCAGAGCCGTGCAAGAAAACTTGAAGAAACCTTTAGCTAACGAATTGCTGTTTGGGTCATTAGTCGAAGGGGGGTCAGTTTCAGTTGGTTTAGATCGTAGCAAAGACCAGTTGACCTACCATTTTGAAAGTGCGGCGAGACAGAAAGCTGCAGGGACCGTTCACTAGATAATAAAAAGGCCGGAATATCCGGCCTTTTTTATGGCAGTCATTAAACGATAGATTAACGACTACGGAAGACAATGCGACCTTTCGTTAAATCGTAGGGGGTCAGTTCAACGGTGACTTTATCACCGGTAAGAATACGAATGTAGTTTTTACGCATTTTACCTGAGATATGAGCAGTAACAACGTGCCCATTTTCGAGTTCTACACGGAACATGGTGTTGGGTAACGTATCTAATACGGTGCCCTGCATTTCAATATTGTCTTCTTTGGCCATCGAATCCTCTGAATGGACTAACTAAATGTTTACTCGACAGAATAATGCCGAAGTCTTATACCTGTGTAAAGAAAAGGCGACCAATTAGGTCAGTGCTTGGCGTCAAGCGAGCGATCTTTACGTGAATTTGGGTGTTATGTCGTTTGAGGAACACGTTTGAGTAGGGCATTGGCCATCTACTATCGCGTTATTCCGCAAGGAAAGCGTGGGGTAAAAAGAAAATAGAGTGTTAACTAAACCGCCACCTGCATAACAAGCGCCAGTATTATACTACCTTTTTATAAAAAAAGCCTGTTAAACATTCACCCTGATTTAAAATAACCGTTTTTTAGCCCAGCATTCCGACGGGATAATTCTTTTCTGAAGGTCTGCTAATTGCGTTAGAAACTGTTGGCGGGAAATTTCGCGCGCACCCAACGAATGGGTATGGGGATTCAGTATTTGACAATCGATCAGTTCACCGCCGTAAGCAGAAAAATGGTGGCAAAGTTGGAATAGCGCCAGTTTTGAGGCGTTAGGTTGACGACTGAACATCGACTCTCCGCAGAAAATTCCGCCTAACGCCATCCCATAAATGCCGCCAACCAGCTCATTCTCACACCACACTTCGAGCGAATGCGCGTGGCCCATCGCCGCTAGATTACACCATGCCGTAATCACTTCTTCAGTGATCCAAGTGCCGTCGAAATGCGTGCTGGCACAGCCTTCGATAACGGCTCGGAAATTGTGATTAAGCGTGACGTGATAGGGACAGTGTCGTAAAAAGCGTTGCATACTGCGACTGAGATGAAAGGCATCAATCGGTAGCACTGCGCGCGGATCGGGACTCCACCATAAAATGGGGTCCTCCTCTGAGAACCACGGGAAAATCCCCTGCTGATAGGCAGCAATTAACCGTCCTGGAAGCAGATCACCGCCGTAAGCGAGCAGTCCTTGTGGAGACGCCAACGCACAATCTGGAGATGGAAATTGCCCGTTCGGCTGCCCCTCTAGGCAGGGAAGATAGATAGCACTCATCGTCCGTATTGGCCTTGCTGGCGCTGACGGAAGGCGTGATAGCGCGCTTTTTGCGCCATAAGCTGCTGATGGGTCCCTTCCTCAATGATATGACCTTGCTCCATCACGCAGATTTTATCTACCGCTTCAATGCCGGTAAGGCGGTGAGTGACCATTAATACGGTTTTCTGTTCCGTTACCTTAAGCAGAAGTTGCATAATCAGGTGCTCGGTTTGGCCATCCAACCCCTCAAGAGGCTCATCCAGTAACCAAATCGGCGCGTTATGTAATAATGCACGGGCTATGGCTAACCGGCGACGCTCTCCACCGGAAAGAGGCCGCCCCCCTTCTCCTAACCAGCTGTCTAATCCGGCACCTTCCAGCAGAGCCGACAATCCGACTACTGTAAGGCTTTCAATCAGTTGTGCATCGTCCGCCAGCGGTTGAGCAAGCATTAAATTCTCACGTAACGTCTGATTAAAAATGGCGACGCGCTGGCTGACCACCGTAATCATAGCCCGAAGCTGGGGTTCCGAATAGGCCGTCAAGGGTTGGTTATTAATGCGAATCTCACCGGCTAACGGGTCCCAAGCTCGAGTGAGTAACTGTAATAACGTGGTTTTCCCACATCCCGTGCTACCCAGCAACGCCACTTTCTGGTGCGCGGCAAGAGTAAGCGTTAGGTGATCTAACACCTTAGGTCCGGTAGCGCTATAGGAGAAATCCACCGCCTTTATCGAGAGTTCAGCCGCGCGGTCATCGATGGTTAGGGGCTTAGCGGGAAAGGTTACCGTAGGCTGTTGCGTGAATAATTGGTTTAGGCGATCGGCAGCAATCGAGACTTCAGACAAATGCAAGAAGGCAGTGGCCACTGGACCCAGCGATTCAAACGCCGCCAGCACACAGAAGACTAACAACGCACTATCGGCCGTCGCGATTTGCGCTAGCTGATGGCGGGACATGATAATGAAGACTGCAACAATGGTTAAGCCAGTCAGCAAGATAATCATACTTTGCGCCAAGGCATTGAGGTTCTGTTGTCGCGCTTGGGTTGCCAGCCACTTTTTCTCAGTCAGTCCAAGCTCTGTTCGCCAATCGTGTTGCGGCGGGAACAGTAAGAGTTCAGACATTGCGCTAAGATGTGTGGTCAGTTGTTGGCGATAGGCACTACTCAAGGCCGCAATCTGTTCACCGGCCGGTTTGCCCACACGGTAGAAGAGGGGCGGGAAAAGAAGGATAACGCCGAACATCACGCCAGCGACGACCAGCGCAGCATGGTGGTTGATATAGCTTAACCCCACGCCTACGACCAGTGTCACAAGCAGGGCGCCGACCATCGGCGAGATAACTCGTAAGTATAAGTGATCCAGTGTCTCGACATCGCCGACAAAACGGTTAAGTAAATCACCCTGACGGAATTGATGAGTGCCTGCCGGCGCGAGAGGATAAATCTTACTGAATATCGTGACGCGCAGATGTTTTAGCACCTTGAACGTTGCGTCATGACTGACGAGACGCTCTAGATAACGTGCGACCGTACGAAGGATGGCCGAACCGCGAACCCCTGCCGCTGGCAGCATATAGTTAAACGTATAAATACCGGCACTACCGGCCATCGCAGAGGCTGCGAGGAACCAGCCCGACAGGCTCAACAGCCCGACACTGGCAAGTAGGGTGATCGTCGCTAATAATACGCCTAGCACTAACTGCCAACGATGCCTACGCCACAGCGCTAAAAAAGGGAATAATGCTTTCATTATTCAATCTCCCCAGAACGATGACTTAACAACCGTTGAAACAGGCCATTCTCAGCCGCAAGCGAGCTAAAATCGCCCATCTGGACAATTTTTCCTTCTGCCATAACGATTATGGTCGGCCAGTCGGTCAATTGATCGAGCTGATGCGTGACCATGACGGTCATTTGCTGGTGGCTCGCCTGTTGTAGGCTGTGCATGATCCTTTGCTCATGATGGCGATCTAAACTGGCAGTCGGTTCATCGAGGAGTAAGAGTTGAGCCTGCTTCGCTAAGGCACGGGCAACCGCAATGCGCTGCGCTTGGCCAACCGATAAATTCTGACTCTCTTCGCTCACCTCGGTGGCTAGACCCTGCGGTAAGCGTTCGAGAAACTCATCGATACCGGTTTGTGCGACGATCGCATTCAGCGTTTGTTCGCTGAGTTTTCCTTGTGGAGAAATATTCTCCTCGATAGAGCAGGGGAATAAGCGAGGATGTTGCCCCACCCAGCTCACCGATTTCAACCACTCTTCACGCGAAAGCGTGTTGAGTTCTTGGCCATTGATCAGTAGCGACCCTTGATAAGGCAGGAAGCCAAGTAGCGCATTCAGCAGCGTACTTTTGCCGGAACCACTGGGTCCTACCAACGCCAAACGTTGAGCGGCGTTAAAATGGAAATTCAGTGGACCGACGAGCTTTACGCCTTCGATTGACGTAATAACCCAATCACGGGCTTCAATCGTTAGGGGAGCAGACCGATCCGTGGTAAGGCTTTCACCCTGAGCAGTAGGGAGTAAATTTTCCGTCTCAGCAAGAAAGCTTTCTATCTCATCGGCGGCACCCGCTGCTTGCGCTTTGGCATGGTAAAAACTGCCTAAATCACGCAGAGGTTGGAAAAACTCTGGGGCTAGAATCAATGCGATAAAGCCAGCAAATAAGGTGACGGCACCACCATAGCTACCAAAGTGGAAAACACCGAGATACGAAAAACCAAAATAGACCGCAACAATCGCGATGGAGACTGATGCGAAAAATTCTAGTACGGCTGAAGAGAGGAAGGCGATACGCAGGACTTCCATCGTCCGTAAACGGAACTGCTCTGTACTTTCCGCAATCGCCTGCTCTTCCGCTTGGCGTCGATGAAAGAGGCGCAGGGTGTCTAGGCCGCGTAAACGATCGAGAAAATCGCCACTTAACCGAGCAAGCGCAGCAAAATTACGGCGGTTTGCATCAGCTGCCCCCATACCGACCATTGCCATAAAGATTGGGATGAGTGGGGCCGTGAGGAACAAGATTGTCGCAGCTGCCCAGTTTACGGGAAACAGGGTAATCAGGATCAGTAGCGGGATGACGGCGGCTAAAGTCATCTGCGGCAGATAACGGGCGTAATAGTCGTGCATTTTTTCAATCTGTTCATGCAGCAACGTGGTCCAACTTCCGACAGGTCGAGAAGCGACCCAAACGGGTCCTAACCCTTCCAAACGGTCTAAGACTATTTGGCGAATAGCTTGACGCAGCGCCTCGCCCGCTTTCACGCCGACTTTTTCACGGGTGTAGTGCAGCACCGAGCGCAGCGCGAAACAGCCAACCAGAAGCGCTAACCAATGATAAAGATGCGGGAGTGGCTGATGATCGATTAAGGCACGTTGCAGAAGTTCTGCTAAACAGTAGGCCTGTAGAAAAATAGTGAGCGCGCTGCAGGTTCCCAAAATGACCGAAAGTTTAAGCCAACGTTTAGCATGGAAACGCTGCGCTTTGAGCCAGAGGGTGAGCTGTTTTTGTCTTGATTTATCCACGGGAGAGTCACTGACCTGTTGGAATTGAACATCGACTATCTTAAATTTTCGACAACTCTAGCACGTGGAACATAAAAAAGGCGACAGATAACCTGTCGCCGGGATTAACCTAGATCATATAATTAACAAGTTAGTTATTTTCGCTAACTAATCCATCCAGATAACGTTCAGCATCTAGGGCGGCCATACAACCGGTACCCGCTGAGGTGATCGCTTGACGGTAGTTATGATCCATCACATCCCCTGCGGCGAATACACCAGGAATGCTGGTTTGCGTCGCGTTGCCCGCTAAACCTGATTGCACAACAATGTAGCCATCTTGAAGGGTCAATTGCTCTGCAAAAATAGCCGTGTTGGGTTTATGCCCAATCGCGATAAACACACCGGCAACCGCTAACTGGTCAATACTGCCATCGTGAGTCGATTTTAGTTTCACACCGGTGACCCCCATCTCATCACCAACCACTTCTTCTAAAGTACGGTCGGTGTGAAGGATGATATTGCCGCTGCTCACTTTATCCATGAGTCGGTCAATGAGAATCTTCTCTGCACGGAAATTATCCCGGCGGTGAATGAGGTGAACTTCTGCAGCGATATTTGATAGATAGAGCGCTTCTTCAACCGCAGTATTCCCGCCACCGACTACCGCGACTTTTTGTTTACGATAGAAGAAACCATCACAGGTCGCACAGGCTGAAACGCCACGACCTTTAAACGCTTCTTCAGAAGGCAGGCCGATATAACGCGCCGATGCCCCCGTAGCAATGATGAGCGCATCTGCAGTGTACTCTTCGCTGTCACCGAAAAGACGGAATGGACGCTGTTGTAAATCGACACGGTTAATATGGTCGAGAATAATCTCGGTATTAAATTTAACGGCATGTTCGTGCATACGGTCCATGAGGAGAGGGCCAGTCAGGTCGTTTGCATCACCCGGCCAGTTTTCGACTTCCGTCGTCGTGGTCAATTGCCCCCCTTTTTCTACCCCGGTAATTAAAACGGGGTTAAGGTTGGCACGTGCAGCATACACCGCAGCGGTATAACCCGCAGGACCTGATCCTAGGATTAAGAGTTTGCTGTGTTTGGCCATTTTTATTCCTCAGTGTTAAATCATAATTTCGTTGATTGTAGGGAAACTTCATCACGAAAAAAAGCATCCGCTAATTTTGTTCTCTATTACTGCGATAGGTAAGAGGGATGTAAATGAAAAATTCTGAGGTAATTGGGCGAAAAGTCGGGCAAAACCCGTTTTTTTTTCTAGAATAATCAAGCTTCACGGATAAAAATAAAAAAAATACCGAATGTTGTACTGAAAAAAGATGTTTTGCTTTGACAATCCGCTATTGTTTTGCGAAAACAGGGGAGGCCGTTAATCGCCTCAACATAACGGCTTCAAGCTACGACACAACATAAGCGGGCCAAACAATCCCCGGGCACAGGGGCGGGCTTTGCATTTAAGCTCGGAATAAAAGAGATAATCAAAAATGGTAGATAACAAAAAGCGTCCTAGTAAGGACCTCGATCGTATCGATCGTAATATACTTAATGAATTACAGAAGGATGGACGAATTTCTAACGTCGAACTGTCAAAGCGAGTCGGTCTATCGCCAACACCTTGCTTAGAACGTGTGCGCCGTTTAGAACGTCAAGGATTCATCTTGGGGTACACTGCGCTATTGAATCCTCATTATTTAGATGCTTCTTTACTCGTCTTTGTTGAGATAACTCTGAATCGTGGCGCCCCTGACGTCTTCGAACAGTTCAACGCTGCAGTTCAGAAGTTAGAAGAAACCCAAGAGTGTCATTTAGTCTCTGGCGATTTTGATTATCTCCTTAAAACCCGCGTTCCTGATATGTCTGCCTACCGTAAACTGCTTGGCGAAACACTGTTACGGTTACCCGGTGTGAACGACACTAGAACCTATGTCGTGATGGAAGAAGTTAAGCAAAGTAATCGTTTAGTGATCAAAACTCGCTAAATCTGACAGGTGCAAAGGCTGAAATTTTTCGGTACACTCCTGTAAATGCATACAGGGACAACGTAATAAGCGTTGTTCCTTCCTCCCTAGACAGGCACCTGGAGAGTACTCTTGAGCCAGGAATACATTGAAGATAAAGATATTGCACTAACCCCAATGAGTAGCGGACGTCGTCTATTAGAAGCATTATTGATTCTGGTTGCGCTGTTTGCCGTCTATTTGATGATCTCATTAGTGAGTTTTAACCCTTCTGATCCAAGTTGGTCGCAAACGGCTTGGCACGAACCTATCCATAATTTGGGCGGTGGAATCGGTGCCTGGCTGGCGGATACGTTGCTCTTCATCTTCGGGATGATGGCCTACGCTATCCCTGTCGTTATCCTGGGATTATGTTGGATTGCGCATCGCTACCGCTTCAAAGACCAACATTACATCGACTTTTTCGCGATTGGACTGCGTCTAATTGGCGTGTTAAGCCTTGTCGTGACGACTTGCGGCTTAGCCTCGCTTAATGCCGATGATATCTGGTACTTCGCCTCGGGGGGGGTTATTGGGAGTTTAGTGAGTAGTGCCATGTCGCAGTATTTTGCTCCAGCCTTAGGCACGCTGATTTTGCTCTTTATCTGGGCTGCGGGTATCACGCTTTATACCGGTTGGTCTTGGCTGACGATTGCCGAAAAAATCGGTAATACCGTGATGCGTATAGCAACCTTTGCTAGCCATCGTCGGGGAGAAGAGTACTGGGAAGAAGAGGAAGAGGTTGAACAGCCTGCTGTAGAAACCACGACTCATGCAGAGGCTTCAGCACCGAAAGGTAGCAGAAGCGTATTCCGCCGCTTCGGGAATAAGCAATCATCTGCTACGGCGTTTGCGGACCATGAAGATCCTTTATTGGCGCCCCGTCCTGCCACCCCAACATCTGCTACGCAAGACGACTATGATCCGCTGTTGGATTATGATCCGTTATTGGATTATCAACCCACTCCCGCGAACCCCGCGGTTAAGCCTGAGCAATCAACGAACCAACCGGTGGCGTTTACCCCCTCGGCCATTGATCAGACGCCAAGTGTCGAGGCTGTGGTGGTTCAACCAGTCCATGACATGGCACAGCGCCCTGCGTCGATGATGTCTGACAGTCTTCATACTGAATCCTCAGCCCCTCCGGCGCAGATGCCAGAGCATACGGTATCGGTAGCTGAACCGCTGTCTCAGCCGGTATATCATTTTGAGATCCCAGCGGAAAGTCGCGAGTATCAATCTACCTCGCAGCAAACGACCCAGGCCGAGGCGGTAACGCCGACGGTCGCGCCGCCAGCCAGCTATCCTGCAGTAGAGTCGCCACAAGCGTCTACAACGGCGGCGAGTACAGCGACCGTCGCCGCAGCGACAGCCGCGTCGAGCGCTAAACCGTTGTCGCCTTTTGCGGCGGCTGCCAGTATGGGCAAATTGACGACCCCTGATTTATCGGGTCAAAAACTTAAAGAGTCGGGGAACAGCGCTCAAGTCAAACAGGGGATAGGCCCGGAATTGCCTCGTCCTAATCCAGTTCGTATCCCAACGCGCCGTGAGCTAGCTTCTTATGGCATCAAACTCCCGTCGCAACGACAAGCTGAAGAGAAGCTTCGTCAACGTGATGCAGTGGCCGATCAGGAAGAGCGTCATGATGATGAGCAAGCCATGCATAACGCTGAACTTGCCGCACAATTCTCCGCACAGCAAACGCAACGTTATGCTGAGGTTGGCTCTGCTGACATTACTGAGCCAGACCCTGAAGAGCAGGCAGAACAAGAAGAGCTGGCTCGGCAATTTCATGCGGCGCAACAACAGCGTTATGAGCAGCCTGAAACCCGCGATACGGCCCAAAAATCTCCGCTGTTAGACCTAGCCGATTTTAGCTTCTCGCCGATGGAAGAGTTAGTGACCGAGTCACCGAGTGAGCCGCTCTTCACGCTTACGCCTTCCGAGCCGTCAGTCTCCCCACAGCCAGAGCCTGCGACGCCGGAGCCGGAATATAGTGAGACGGCAGCGCAGACGGCTGAACGCCAAACACCGGTTGAAGTCGAAAGCCACAGTGCGGCAAAAGACAGCTTATTCCACCCATTCTTGGTGAGACATGAACAGCCTTTAGCCAAACCGACAACCCCGTTACCGATGCTGGATTTATTGACGGCCCCGCCGGCGGAAGAAGAGCCAGTCGATATGTTCGCGTTAGAGCAGACAGGGCAACTGGTGGAAGCGAGATTGGCCGATTTCCGTATCAAAGCGGATGTCGTAGGAATTTCGCCAGGCCCGGTGATCACCCGATTCGAGTTAGATCTCGCGCCTGGCGTGAAAGCCGCTCGCATCTCGAACTTATCCCGTGACCTCGCCCGTTCGCTTTCTGCTATTGCAGTGCGGGTGGTGGAAGTCATTCCGGGTAAACCTTATGTGGGTCTTGAACTGCCAAACCAGCATCGTCAAACCGTTTATCTTCGAGAAGTGCTGGATTGCCCTGCGTTCCGTGATAACCCTTCACCGTTAAGTGTGGTACTCGGAAAAGATATCTCCGGCGATCCGGTCGTGGCTGACTTAGGTAAAATGCCGCACTTACTGGTCGCCGGTACGACCGGGTCGGGTAAATCGGTCGGCGTCAACGCGATGATCCTCAGTATCTTGTATAAAGCCACGCCTGATGAAGTGCGCTTTATCATGATCGACCCGAAAATGTTGGAGTTATCGGTGTATGAAGGGATCCCGCATCTGTTAACCGAAGTGGTTACCGATATGAAGGATGCTGCCAATGCCTTGCGTTGGAGCGTGATGGAGATGGAGCGTCGCTATAAATTAATGTCGGCGCTTGGCGTTCGTAACCTAGCTGGTTACAACGAGAAAATTGAACAAGCAGAAGCCATGGGACGACCTATCCCCGATCCATTCTGGAAGCCGGGTGATAGTATGGATACTCAGCCGCCAGTATTGGAGAAACTGCCTTATATCGTGGTAATGGTCGACGAATTTGCCGACCTAATGATGGCAGTCGGTAAAAAAGTTGAAGAACTTATCGCCCGACTCGCGCAGAAAGCGCGTGCGGCCGGTATTCACTTGGTACTCGCTACGCAGCGTCCATCGGTAGATGTGATTACTGGCTTGATTAAAGCCAACATCCCGACACGGATCGCCTTTACGGTCTCAAGTAAAATCGACTCGCGGACCATCCTGGATCAAGGTGGTGCTGAGTCCTTGCTTGGAATGGGGGATATGCTTTATATGCCGCCAAACTCATCAATGCCAGTACGGGTACATGGTGCCTTCGTGCGTGACCAAGAAGTGCATGCCGTGGTTCAAGATTGGAAAGCCCGTGGCCGTCCTCAATATATTGAGAGTATTACCGCAGGCGATGAGAGCGAAAATGGTGCCGGGGGACTCGACGGCAATGGCGAAGATCTCGACCCGCTGTTCGATCAAGCGGTAGCCTTCGTGGTGGAAAAACGCCGTGCCTCTATTTCAGGCGTTCAGCGTCAATTCCGTATTGGTTATAACCGGGCTGCACGGATTATTGAGCAGATGGAAGCACAGGGTATCGTCTCTGAGCCAGGAAATAACGGTAATCGAGAGGTTCTCTCACCCCCTCCTCACGAAATGTAATCACACACTCGTGTTAAGAAATAGGCCAGAGTTCACTCTGGCCTATTGTTTATGCAAAGAGTGCCCCCATATCAACTTTACACCCATTCTGCTGTTCGATCGGCAAAGTAGTAGCTAAAGTTATTCAACCTCGAGCAAGAATTTATAAGGAATTACCAGTGATGAAAAAGATGATCGTTGCCACAGGATTAATGGCGGGCTTACTTTCTGCACAGGCTTTTGCCGACGATACTTCGGCGCTGCAATCACGCCTTAATAAAGTGAATAGCTTCCATGCAAGCTTTACCCAAAAGGTAACCGACGGTTCTGGTGCGAACGTGCAGCAAGGACAAGGCGAATTATGGGTTAAGCGTCCCAGTCTTTTTAACTGGCATATGACAGCACCCGATGAAAGCACTATCATTTCAGATGGTAAAACGCTCTGGTTCTATAATCCTTTCGTCGAGCAAGTCAGTGCTACGTGGCTAAAAAACGCGACCAGCAATACACCGTTTATGCTCATTGCCCGTAACCAACGATCCGATTGGAAAAACTACAATGTGACACAGCAGGGCGATCACTTTGCGTTAACCCCTAAAAATGGTGGCGGCAATCTGAAACAATTTACTATTGATGTCTCCCCAGAAGGGACGATCAATCAGTTCAGCGCGATCGAACAAGATGGCCAACGCAGTAGTTATCAACTGCAAAGCCAGAAAAATGGTGCTATCGATCCTGCTAAATTCCAGTTCACTCCGCCGAAAGGCGTGACGGTGGACGATCAACGTCAATAAATGAGTAAGGTTTACCGTGAGTAATTTATCCTTAGATTTTGCGCCTGCTGAATTCCAACCCCTTGCGGCGCGTATGCGTCCGACCACGCTTGATGATTATGTGGGACAGCAGCATATCCTCGCTCCCGGTAAACCCTTGGCGAAAGCCATCAAAGCAGGTCAGCTTCACTCGATGATCCTCTGGGGACCTCCCGGCACAGGGAAGACCACCTTGGCGGAAATTATGGCGTTTTACGCGCAGGCGCAAGTTTCGCGAGTCTCAGCGGTGACTTCTGGTATCAAGGAAATCCGTGAGGCGATCGAACTCGCCCGTATTAATCGTCAATCTGGTCAGCGCACCATTCTTTTTGTCGACGAGGTCCACCGATTTAACAAAAGCCAACAGGATGCGTTTTTACCGCATATTGAAGATGGCACCATCACCTTTATTGGCGCGACAACGGAAAATCCTTCGTTCGAATTAAATTCGGCACTCTTATCGCGTGCGCGGGTTTATTTACTGAAATCGCTGACGCTTCCAGAGGTCGAGACAATCCTTGATCACGCGATGGCCGACACATCACGCGGTCTGGCGGGACTGAACCTCCATCTACCGGAGTCTACCCGTAAAATGATTGCGGAGCTAGTCAATGGCGATGCGCGTCGCGCACTCAACACTTTAGAGATGATGGCCGATATGGCGGAAGAATCGACTCAAGGCCAACGGCTTCTCTCGCCCGAACTGCTTACGGAAATCGCGGGCGAACGCAGCGCGCGGTTTGATAATAAGGGTGATCGTTTCTACGATTTAATTTCTGCCTTACATAAGTCAGTACGTGGGTCCTCCCCTGATGCAGCGCTGTATTGGTACGCCCGCATTATCACCGCCGGTGGCGATCCGCTCTATGTGGCGCGGCGTTTATTAGCCATAGCGTCCGAGGATGTAGGCAATGCAGACCCGCGGGGGATGCAAGTGGCGTTAGCGGCGTGGGATTGTTATACCCGGGTAGGGCCAGCTGAGGGGGAGAGGGCTATTGCCCAAGCGCTGGTATATTTGGCCTGCGCGCCGAAGAGTAATGCCGTCTATAACGCCTTTAACCAAGCGATGCAGGACGCCCGTCACTCAGCAGACTACGATGTTCCCGATCATCTGCGTAATGCGCCGACGGCGTTGATGAAAGAAATGGGGCTAAAAAAAGAGTATCGCTATGCTCACGATGAACCCCACGCCTATGCGGCAGGTGAGAACTATTTTCCGCCAGAAATGGCGGATAGACAGTACTACCAGCCGACATCGCGAGGGTTAGAGGCCAAAATTGCCGAAAAACTCGCCTGGCTTACTGAACAGGATCATAATAGTCCGACAAAACGCTACCGCAGCAATTAACATTCCGGTAATCTGATACTTATCATCGTCGTCAACCACGACAAGTTTTTTCACTTACATAAACAGGATTAGCATGCTCGATCCCAATCTGCTGCGTAACGAGCCAGACGCAGTTGCAGAAAAACTGGCACGCCGAGGATTCACTTTAGATGTAGAAACGCTACGCGCTCTTGAAGAACGTCGTAAAGTGCTACAAGTTGAAACGGAAACGTTGCAAGCCGAACGCAACGCGCGATCGAAATCGATCGGTCAAGCAAAAGCGCGTGGGGAAGATATCGAGCCATTGCGTCAAGAAGTGAATAGGTTGGGGGAGAAGTTGGATCAGGCTAAAGCCGATCTGGACACGCTACTTAACGACATCCGTCAACTTGCCTTGACCCTTCCTAACATTCCCGATGATGTCGTGCCCGACGGTAAAGATGACACTGAAAATCTAGAGGTGTTACGCTGGGGAACGCCGAAGCAGTATGATTTCGCTGTTAAAGATCACGTCGATTTAGGTGAATTAAGCGGGGGTATCGACTTCGCGTCTGCGGTGAAGTTAACCGGTTCGCGGTTTGTTGTCCTTAAGGGGCAGATTGCCAAGATGCACCGTGCGTTGGCGCAATTTATGTTAGATCTGCACACCGAACAACACGACTACACTGAACTCTACGTGCCTTACCTGGTGAACCACGATTCGCTGTTTGGTACCGGGCAATTACCAAAATTCGGTAACGATCTGTTCCACACCCGTCCACTGGATGAAGAAGCAGGCAATAGCCAATATGCGCTTATCCCAACCGCGGAAGTACCGGTGACCAATCTGGTACGTGACGAGATCATCGACGAAGACGCCTTACCGCTCAAGTATACTGCCCACACGCCATGTTTCCGTTCAGAAGCCGGTTCTTATGGCCGGGATACTCGCGGCTTAATCCGTATGCACCAGTTCGATAAAGTCGAGATGGTACAAGTCGTGGCACCTGAACAGTCAATGGAGGCGTTAGAGTCGTTGACGGGTCATGCTGAAAAGGTACTGCAACTATTAGAACTGCCCTATCGTAAAGTATTACTGTGTACCGGAGACATTGGTTTTAGCGCTTGTAAGACTTACGACCTGGAAGTATGGCTACCGGCGCAAGAGACGTACCGTGAAATCTCTTCTTGTTCTAATATGGGTGATTTCCAAGCGCGTCGTATGCAAGCGCGTTGCCGTTCCAAGAGCGACCGTAAAACGCGCTTAGTCCATACCCTTAATGGTTCGGGCTTAGCAGTGGGGCGTACACTGGTTGCGGTGCTGGAAAATTATCAACTGGCAGACGGTCGAATTCAGGTTCCAGAGGTGTTAAAACCCTATATGAAAGGTCTTGAATTTATCGGCTAATCCTCGCGACTCTCGAGAAGCTCCATCGTCAATGATGGGGCTTTTTTTAGCCCTGAAACAAAAAGTGCCTTCGACGATTTTACTCGATTGACTTTGCCGTAATCCCTGCCATTATTCGCTCACTTTTTTTTCTTCTGAGCTATCCCAACCATCATGTCGGCGCTATCACGTCCAGTTATTCTGCTATTAAGTGGCTTACTCCTTTTAACGGTTTGCATTGCTGTGCTTAATACACAGATCCCGCTATGGCTCTCCCATGAGTCCTGGTCTACCTTGCAAATAGGATTAATCAGTTCAGCATTCTTTACCGGAAATTTAACCGGGACCTTGTTTGCCGGTAAACTGATTAACCGTCTGGGGTTTAACCGTAGTTACTACTTAGCCACGGCGATTTTTGCGATAGCCACCTTAGTCCTGGTATTGAGTCATTCTTTTGAGAGCTGGGCTTTTTGGCGTTTCATCGCGGGTAATGGCTGCGCCTTACTCTGGGTAATCGTGGAGAGCGCATTACTCTGCTCAGGTACCCTTACGAATCGCGGACGCCTGCTCGCGGCGTATATGATTGTTTACTACCTTGGCACTGTCTTTGGGCAACTCTTTATCAGCGCAATGCCACTCTCGGTGACCGCACTCGTCCCTGCGTTAGTGACCCTGATGATGCTAGCGATTATCCCGCTATTGTTTGTCGCGGTCACGGCGGGAGAAGCAGAAGAGGCGTTAGAAACCCCGAAACAACCGGGTGTCATGAAGATGTTTTTTCGCCGTCAATCTCGTTTAGGGATTAACGGCTGTATTATCTCCGGTGTGGTATTGGGATCACTCTATGGACTTATGCCGCTCTATCTTTCCCATAAGGGCATGAGTGACAGCAATGTGGGCTATTGGATGGCGTTATTAATCAGTGCAGGCATTATTGCCCAGTGGCCATTGGGGAAATTAGCTGATCGGTACGGACGTCTTTTGGTGTTACGTGTTCAAGTGTTTGTGGTGATCCTTGCGGCCATTGCCATGCTAATGAATGCTTCACTCGTAGCCGGATTATTCATTCTCGGTAGTGCAGGGTTCACCCTCTATCCGGTGGCGATGGCTTGGGCCTGCGAAAAGGTAAGTAAGAGCGAGCTTATCCCGATGAATCAGGCATTACTGTTGAGTTATACCGCAGGGAGCCTAGCGGGGCCGGCGATTACGTCATTGCTAATGGAAACCTGGTCAGACAACATCTTGTTCGTGATGATTGCCATTGTTTCATTCGTTTATTTAATGATGCTGCTGCGTAAAACTGATCAGCAAGCGACGCCCATCGCTCACGCATAAAAAAAAGGCCTCTATTGAGGCCTTTTAATTATACGACGTTAGCCTTGCGCAGGTTGACGCTTGGCCGCTTGTAATTTCTCATAAGCCGCTAACAACGATTGATGCGCAGGGAAAGCAGTCAATGCCGCATCGACCTGTTGTAATCCATAAAACGGCGCTTCACCGCTGACGGCGGCTGAGGCTGCCTCGACCGTTTCTGCACCATACATTTTATTAAAGGCATTGAGATAGTCGACAGCGTGGCGTTCATCTTCTAATGCCAGCAGCAGTAGGGTCTGGAGGCAACGATAATAATTCGCACGTTCAGCACTGAATACCGAACCATTAAATTCGATAGTCCATTCCGCCCAAGTGAGTGCTTGATCAATATCCCCACCAGCTAAGGCCAGCATCGATTTTAATTCGCCCACGCGCAACGTAGACCATCCATTATCTTTACCGGTGGCAATGCCCAACAGCTCACGCACGCGGGTAAAGTCATCTAAGCCATGGTCGTCGAGTGTAGAAATAAGCGCTAAGTACTCTTCCGGTTCCCATTCAGAGCCAGGCAATGACAGGATGATCTGGCGTAAGTCGGCACCCATATTGTTATTGGCTAACAATAGGTCTTCGGCAGGATAGATATCTGACATGCCTGGCACGATGATACGGCAGGCATAGACGCCTAGATGCTCGTAATCGGCGATATACACTTCTTGCTGTGCCTGTTGGAAAATCGTCATCAAGGTGGTGAATTCTTGCTCGGTGGAGCCAGAGAATGACCAATCAACGAACGGATAATCGCCACCATCTTTAAACATATCCCAAGAAATTAACCCGCTGGAATCAATAAAGTGGGTTTCGAGGTTAGTGTGTTCTGCCACTTCTTCATCGTCGAAGGTTGGGGGAGTGAAGACATCGAGATCTTTTAAGCCCCGACCTTGTAGCAGCTCGGTCACGGTACGTTCTAATGCTACGCCGAAATCGGGGTGCGCACCAAAGGAGGCGAAACAGGTGCCATTGCTCGGGTTAAACAACACGACACAAATCACCGGATATTGACCACCGAGTGACGCATCGTAAGAAAGGATCGGAAAGCCTTCTGCTTCGAGACGGGCAATGGCTTCGGTCACGCTAGGGCAGCGTGCTAGTACGTCAGCCGGGATTTCAGGCAGGCTGATCGATTCGGCGATAATTTTATTCTTCACATAACGCTCAAAGACTTCGGATAACCCTTGAACGCGTGCTTCATTTGCGGTGTTACCTGCCGACATTCCATTAGAGACATAGAGGTTGCCAATAATGTTCATAGGAATATAGACGGTCTGCAGATCAGATTGACGAGTGAAGGGTAGGGCACAAATCCCGCGCTCATGATTACCGGATTGCAGGTCAATTAAATCAGATCCACTGAGTTCATTTTCGGGGTCATAAAACTGATGTAGGTGAGTATCGAGGATGCCATCGGGTAGTGAATCATCGTCGCTTAACGGAAACCACTTTTCATTTGGATAGTGTACAAAAGGACCGTTCGCCACGTCATCGCCCAGCCAGAAGTCGGCAAAGAAGTAGTTCGTTGATAAACGCTCGAAATACTCGCCCAGCGCGGACGCGAGTGCAGCTTTCTTCGTTGCCCCTTTACCGTTAGTAAAGCATAGCGCGCAATCTTTATCACGGACGTGTACCGACCAGACATTAGGAACAGGGTTTAGCCATGAAGCTTCTTCGATAGTGAAGCCAAGCTGCTGAAGTTTATCTTGAAAACGACTGATTGAATCTTCAAGGGCGGCATCTTTGCCGGGGATAAAGGTTTGCGTCATCGTGGCGCTCTCTGGTTAATCTAGAAATGATAACGGCTATCATACGTTTTTTCGCCGCGAGCGGCTATCGTTGTGCAGGGTTTTCCAGCAATCTTTGTCCTTGGAGAGATTATCTATTGCAGCAATAATCTGGCAGTGATAAAACCGAAGGCTCAGCACAAATTCTTTGACAGAATAATAAAGGGTGAAGGTCAATGACGCAGGTGTTCAATTTTAGTTCCGGTCCCGCTATGTTACCAAAAGCAGTGTTAGAACAAGTTCAAGCAGAACTGCTCGATTGGCAAGGGCTGGGAACCTCAGTAATGGAAATCAGCCACCGCAGTAAAGAATTTATTGCTGTTGCCGAGACAGCAGAACAAGATCTTCGTGATTTACTTTCCATTCCTGCTAACTATAAAGTTTTATTTTGTCAGGGCGGCGCACGGGCACAATTTGCGGCCATCCCTGCGAACCTGTTAGGTTCCTCTCAACAGGCTGATTATATCGACGGCGGCTACTGGGCGCACAGTGCGATCAACGAAGCAGAGAAATTCTGCACCCCAAATGTTATCGATATCAAAACCACGGAAAAGGGTAAGGTTGCACTACTGCCGATGAATCAATGGCAGTTATCCGATCAAGCGGCCTATGTACATTACTGCCCGAATGAAACCATCGACGGTACCGCGATTGATGAAGAACCGGATTTTGGCGATCGTGTGGTGGTTGCCGATCTTTCATCAACCATTCTTTCTCGTCCACTAGACATCAGCCGCTATGGTGTCATCTATGCGGGCGCTCAAAAAAATATCGGTCCAGCAGGATTAACACTAGTCATTGTCCGTGAGGATCTGTTGGGCAACACCTTCCAACAATTCCCCTCGGTACTAGACTTTAAAACCTTGGCGGACAACGATTCAATGTTTAATACTCCGCCGACCTTCGCATGGTATTTATCGGGTCTGGTCTTTAAATGGTTGAAAGCGCAGGGCGGTATTGAGGCGATGGCGAAGCAGAACCAAGCTAAGGCCGATTTGCTTTATGGGACCATCGATCGCAGTGATTTCTACCGTAACAATGTGATTGCGCGTAACCGTTCTAAAATGAACGCTCCCTTCCAGCTAGCCGATGCTAATCTTGATAAATTGTTCTTAGAAGAGTCACTCGCCGCGGGCTTACACGCTCTGAAAGGGCACCGTGCGGTCGGCGGGATGCGCGCATCGATTTACAATGCAATGCCGCTCGAAGGCGTTCAAGTGTTGACTGCCTTTATGCAAGACTTTGCACAGCGTCACGGTTAATTTTCACCATCACACTTTCCTTGCCTAGGCAGGGAAAGTGGTTATATGAGTATCTTAATGCAATCTTTGACTTTACAACCTATCTCCCACGTTAGTGGAACAGTAAATCTTCCGGGCTCCAAAAGCGTCTCAAACCGTGCCCTGCTTCTGGCCGCGATGGCACGAGGCACGACACGTCTCACTAACTTGCTGGACAGTGACGATATCCGTCATATGCTCACGGCCTTGACCGCACTGGGGGTGGACTATCAGCTCTCAGAAGACCGCACCGTCTGTACAGTGACCGGGATCGGCGGTCCACTGCAGAGCCATGAATCACTGGAACTGTTCTTAGGCAATGCCGGCACCGCGATCCGCCCTTTAGCGGCAGCGCTCTCCCTTGCTGAGAACGATATTGTGTTGACCGGCGAGCCAAGGATGAAAGAGCGGCCAATTGGTCACTTGGTCGATTCCCTACGTGAAGGCGGCGCGACCATTACTTATCTGGAAAATGAGCATTATCCCCCTATCCGTCTACAGGGCGGCTTTAAGGGCGGACATTTGAGTGTTGATGGTTCAGTTTCCAGTCAGTTTTTGACCTCATTGCTGATGGCTGCACCGTTAACAGAAGGTGAAACGGTGATTACCATTAAGGGTGAGTTAGTCTCTAAACCTTACATCGATATTACGCTAGCCTTAATGGCCTCGTTCGGCGTGACCGTCGACAACCATCACTACCAACGCTTTATCGTACAAGGTCAGCAGCAGTATCAAGCACCGGGTGAACTTTTGGTAGAAGGCGATGCCTCTTCGGCTTCCTATTTCTTAGCGGCTGCCGCGATCCGTGGCGGAACGGTGAAAGTGACCGGTATTGGCCGTAACAGTGTACAGGGTGATGTGAAGTTCGCGCAGGTGCTTGAGAAAATGGGGGCAACCGTCGAATGGGGAGATGACTTCATTGCGTGCACGGGCGCCCCCCTAAAGGCGGTGACGATGGATATGAACCATATCCCCGATGCGGCAATGACCATTGCCACGGCAGCGCTTTTCGCGCAAGGCACCACCACCATGACTAATATCTATAACTGGCGGGTCAAAGAAACCGACCGTCTCTTTGCGATGGCGACAGAATTGCGTAAAGTCGGTGCAGAAGTGATTGAAGGTGAGGATTACATCTCTATCACTCCTCCGCCTCAATTACAGCACGCTGAAATTGGGACTTATAACGATCATCGTATGGCGATGTGCTTCTCATTGGTCGCGTTATCCGATACGCCAGTGACCATTCTTGATCCCGGTTGTACGGCGAAGACGTTCCCTGATTATTTTGATCGACTCAAGTCGATCAGCCAGTTCTCATAATTATTCAAGCGAGCCTTTAAGCTCGCTTTTTTTTGCTTACAGGTGATGAGGTTAATGATGCAACGTAAAATGCTCTCTATGTCAATCATGGCACTACTGGGATTAGGCTCGTTAACCATGGCCCAAGCGGCGGTGGTCCCGGCGGGTACGACACTTGCCGATCAACAACAGATTACGCGGGGAAATGGTTCGGATCCTGCTACGCTCGATCCGCAACTGGCCGAGAGTAACGAAGCCTTTAATATTATTCTCGATAGCTTTGCGGGAGTCGTGGCCTTAGATAGCGAAGGGAAGGTGCATCCAGAATTAGCGGAAAAGTGGGACAATCAAGATAATAAGGTATGGACCTTCCATCTGCGCCCAGGGCTTACATGGTCGAATGGCCAGCCGATTACGGCCGACGATCTGGTGTATAGCTGGCAGCGGCTAGCGGATCCGAAAACGGCATCGCCTTATCAATCCTATATCAGTGCGGTTCATCTGCTTAATGCTGATGCGGTAATGAGTGGCAAGCTTCCCCCTTCAGCCTTAGGCGTGAAAGCAATCGACCCGCAGACTTTCCAAGTCACCCTTTCCCAGCCGGTTTCATGGTTTTTACAGGCCGCAGCCTCACCCAGTTTCTTCCCAGTGAATAAGCAGGTCGTCGCTAAATTTGGTGATCAATGGACCCAACCCGCCAATATTGTGGTCAGTGGTGCCTTTAAACCGAATAAGTGGGTGATAAACGAACGCTTCGTCTCCGTACGTAATCCGCACTACTGGAATAATAAGGCGACCGTCATTAATCAAGTCACCTATTTGCCTATCGCTGAGCCTTCTGCCACGTTAAACCGCTATCAAAGTGGAGAAATTGATATTACTGATACCATTCCAACCGTTAACTTTGCGCCAATTAAGAAAACGATCCCTGAACAAATTAAACAAACGCCTTTGCTCGGCGTCTATGAATATTGGTTCAATATGAATAAGCCGCCGTTTAACGATACGCGGGTTCGCATGGCGCTCAACCTAGCGGTAGATAAATCGATCATCACGGATAAGATTTTAGGAATGGGCCAAAAACCGGCATGGACTCTGATGCCACTGCAGATTGGTGGAGAAACCTACCAACCGACTGAGATTGCGAAATGGACACCCGCACAGCGTATCGCGCAAGCGAAGAAATTATTGGCCGAAGCGGGCTTTAGCGCCGATAAGCCGTTGAAAGCAGAGCTGCTTTATAATACCTCTCAAGATCATTTAAAGATTGCGATTGCCTTAAGCTCCATGTGGAAAAAGAAGTTGGGCGCACAGATCACCATGCGTAATCAAGAGTGGAAGACGCTAATTCAGACTCAGCATAGCGGCGATTTCCAACTGATCCGTCAATCTTGGCTCGCAGATTATGACGCGCCACCAACATTCTTAAATAACTTTATGACTGGCAATACGCAGAATGATGGCAAATACCATAACGCGGATTATGACAAGCTCGTCAATGCGGCGGCCGCAGAGGTTGATCCGGTAAAAGCCAAATCGGATTATCAACAAGCGTTAGATATTTTAAGTCATGATGTGCCGGCCGTACCGCTTTATTACTATGTTCAAAACATTTTAGTAAAACCTTGGGTAGGCGGCGTGTCAGTCAGCCGGTTAGGTTTCTATAAAACGCAGGACATGTATATTCGCAAGCATTAATAAAAAAAGGCCATGGTGATTGTCACCATGGCCTCTCTTTTATTCCTTGTCTTCGCCTACATAGCGCTCTTTCGCATCCTCAGCCTCTTGGCGGGTGCGATATTGGCTGATTAGGGTGTCAGGGTAGGGATGGTCAGCGCGTAGTTCGTAGTGACCCACTTTCTCTTCACCTTGACCATCAGATACCTCAATAATCCATGCTTTACGGGGATACGGGGGATGACCTGCCATAACTCGCCTCCTAGATAGCTTATCTCTATGATTATCGTTTGTTTTTCACAATTCTAAGTGTAGACAAACTTGTACGTTGTGCAAGTCGCCTTGCTGACAGAGGGTACTGTTTACCTGATGAATCAGGTATAATGGTGGGATTCATTGCCAAGCAGGAAGGAGTTAGGAATGGCTAACATTCCCGTCATTACCATCGATGGTCCAAGCGGTGCAGGTAAAGGCACACTAAGTAAAGCCTTGGCTGAACAGTTATCATGGCATTTGCTCGATTCTGGTGCGATTTATCGCGTCTTAGCCCTAGCCGCATTACATCATCAAGTTGATATTGCTCTAGAAGAAGCCTTAGTCCCGCTGGCGGCGCATCTTGACGTTAAATTCGTTGTTGAACAGCACCGTAGCCAAGTCATTCTCGAAGGCGAAGAGGTGACTGCAGCAATCCGTACGCAAGAGGTCAGCAATACAGCGTCTAAGGTCGCGGCATTTCCCCGAGTCAGGGAAGCCTTATTACGCAGGCAGCGTAATTTTCGCGAGCTGCCCGGTCTGATTGCCGACGGGCGCGATATGGGGACAGTCGTTTTCCCTGACGCGCCAGTGAAAATTTTCCTTGATGCCAGCGCAGAAGAGCGTGCGGAGCGTCGCCGTCAGCAGTTGGAGCAAGCAGGCCTTGAGGTTAACTTCGAGCGCCTTTTAGCCGAGACGGTAGAGCGTGATGATCGCGACCGAAATCGTGCTGTTGCCCCCCTAGCTCCCGCTGATGATGCGTTACTTGTTGATTCTACAGGAATTAATATAGAAAAAGTGACCGCAATAGCCCTTGAATATATTCGAAAAAAATTGCCTAACTTCGGCGCATAATTGTGCTAAACTAAAAATAATGCTGTAGCTTCATTCCATGGATGGTGTGAAGAATGTTAAACAACCCCATTAGACATGAAGTCCAATGGACGTTAAATTGAAGAATCCTAAGATTATCAATATGACTGAATCTTTTGCTCAACTCTTTGAAGAGTCCCTGAAAGAAATCGAAACCCGTCCGGGTTCCATCGTTCGTGGCGTTGTTGTCTCTATCGACAAAGACGTCGTTCTAGTTGATGCGGGCCTGAAATCTGAATCTGCAATTCCTGCAGAGCAATTCAAAAACGCAGCTGGCGAACTGGAAATCCAGGTAGGCGACGAAGTTGATGTTGCGCTGGACGCAGTAGAAGACGGCTTCGGTGAAACCCTGCTGTCCCGTGAGAAAGCTAAGCGTCACGAAGCTTGGATCACGCTGGAAAAAGCTTACGAAGATGCTGAAACTGTTACCGGTGTTATCAACGGCAAAGTCAAGGGCGGCTTCACTGTTGAGCTAAACGGTATTCGTGCGTTCCTACCAGGTTCACTGGTTGACGTTCGTCCGGTTCGCGACACTCTGCACCTTGAAGGCAAAGAGTTAGAATTTAAAGTCATCAAACTGGATCAGAAGCGTAACAACGTCGTGGTTTCTCGCCGCGCGGTGATCGAGTCTGAGAACAGTGCAGAACGTGATCAATTGCTGGAAAACCTGCAAGAAGGCATGGAAGTTAAAGGTATCGTTAAGAACCTGACTGACTACGGTGCATTCGTTGATCTGGGCGGTGTTGACGGCCTGCTGCACATCACTGATATGGCTTGGAAACGCGTTAAGCACCCAAGCGAGATCGTGAATGTTGGTGACGAAATCAATGTTAAAGTCCTGAAGTTTGACCGTGAGCGTACTCGCGTATCATTAGGTCTGAAACAACTGGGCGAAGATCCATGGGTTGCTATCGCTAAGCGCTACCCAGAAAGCACCAAGCTGACGGGTCGTGTGACTAACCTGACTGATTACGGCTGCTTCGTAGAAATCGAAGAAGGCGTTGAAGGCCTGGTACACGTTTCTGAAATGGATTGGACCAACAAAAACATCCACCCATCTAAAGTTGTTAACGTAGGTGATGTGGTTGAAGTCATGGTTCTGGACATTGACGAAGAGCGTCGTCGTATCTCCCTGGGTCTGAAGCAATGTAAATCTAATCCATGGCAGCACTTCGCAGAAACTCACAACAAAGGCGATCGCGTTGAAGGTAAAATCAAGTCAATCACTGACTTTGGTATCTTCATCGGTCTTGACGGCGGAATCGATGGTCTGGTTCACCTGTCTGACATTTCTTGGAACGCAACTGGCGAAGAAGCCGTTCGTGAATACAAGAAAGGCGACGAAATTGCTGCAGTAGTTCTGCAAGTTGATGCTGAGCGTGAGCGTATCTCTTTAGGCGTGAAACAACTGGCTGAAGATCCATTCAACAACTACGTTGCGCTGAACAAGAAAGGCGTTATCGTTAACGGTAAAGTGACTGCAGTCGACGCTAAAGGCGCAACTGTTGAGCTGGCTGACGGTGTTGAAGGTTACTTACGCGCTTCAGAAGCTTCACGTGATCGCGTTGAAGATGCAACTCTGGTTCTGAATGTTGGTGATGACGTTGAAGCGAAATTCACCGGCGTTGACCGTAAAAACCGTGTTGTAACGCTGTCTGTACGTGCTAAAGACGAAGCTGATGAGAAAGATGCTGTTGCTGCTGTGAACAACAAGCAACAAGATGAAGGCAACTTCTCTAACGCAATGGCTGAAGCATTCAAAGCAGCTAAAGGCGAGTAATTGCCGACAGGGGGGTGGTGACATCCCCCTAACTAGCCAAGGGTGTTCGCACTCTTGGCTTTTTTTAAAACTGTCTTTCTTTACAGGATATTTCCGGAGGATTAATGACTAAATCTGAACTGATTGAACGCCTCGCAGCCCAGCAGACTCAAATCCCTGCAAAAGCTGTTGAAGATGCTGTTAAAGAGATGCTGGAATATATGGCTTCTACCCTAGCGCAGGGAGATCGTATCGAAATTCGTGGTTTCGGGAGCTTCTCCTTACACTATCGTGCGCCACGTGTCGGTCGAAATCCTAAAACGGGCGAAAAAGTAGAGTTGGAAGGCAAGTATGTGCCACACTTTAAACCGGGTAAAGAGCTTCGCGATAGAGCTAATCTTCCAAGCTAAAAAGCAGTTTTAAAAAGACGGTATCGCAAGATATCGTTTTTGTTTATCATCCCTCTCAAATTTTTTGTTGTCTCTCTTATTCCTCGCAATATTCTGTTTCTAATCTCGCACCTCCTACCATTGCTAATATTGATTGCGCTTCATCGGCGTAAAGTGACTCGCTTTGGGGACCGATATTATGCACTGTATTCCTTATGCTCTACTTATCATCCTCGCATGCTTACCGCTCTGCTTTATTTCGGTGTTACCTGATAGGTTGTGGGTGTTGTGCGGGATGGTGGCGGCCCTATACCTGATCCAACGCCCATCGCGCGCGCAGCATTATCTCGGGATCTTGATACTGTTTGGTGGGTTTGGCCTATTAACCGCACATTCTATCAGTCATACCCTTTCCTCATTGAGTGAGCAGACCCTTAGCGCAGAAGTGACGATCAGTGAACTGCATAGACAGCGGCAGAAAATGCAAGTCAGTGTGAACAAAGTAAACGGCCATTGGCAATTCCCTGCTTATAGGGTGTGGATCCATCAAGTAGAAAGCGATGACTATTGTCCCGGTCAACGTTGGTTAATGACATTGCGATTACGTCCAGTACATAGCTTGCTTAATGAAGGCGGCTACGATAGCCAGCGTAATGCGCTAGCGAAAGATGCGCTGTTCACCGGTAAAATTATTTCAGAAAATCTGCTTAAGGCTTCTTGCTCAATACGTTTTCAACTCGAACAGCTTTTCATGCAGAATACCTTAAGTTCACCTTGGCAAGGGATCTCTCGCGCATTGGTATTTGGGTTACGTGATCGGATTTCGGACACCACGAATCGACTGTTCCGTGAAACAGGGATTGGCCACTTAATGGCCATTTCAGGTATGCATATTGGTCTGGTTTTCTGGCTCACTCATCGCGGTTGGGGTATCGCTGCGAGGCTCTGCCGCCTTTTGCCAATCGAATCAGGTTGGCGAGAATTAGGGGGGTGGTTATTCAGTGGCAGTTATTGTTATCTCTCTGGGATGCAACCTTCAGCAATGCGTGCCATGTTTGCGCTGACATTCTGGCTGATTGCCAAGCGCTATGCGGTAAACCTCTCGAGTATTCATATTCTGATACTTTGTGTCGCCAGTCTATTAGCGATCAATCCGTTAAGGGTGCTTTCAGATAGCTTGTGGTTATCGGCGTTAGCCGTCCTTGCGCTACTACTGTGGTACCGGTGGTTTCCGCTGCCGCCGGTCTATCGTCAAGGTAAAAGATATTTTATCTTTCGATTACTGCATTTACAGATGGGGTTAATGATTCTCTTACTCCCCATTCAGATTTTTTTCTTTCAAGGGATAAGCCTGACCGCGTTGGGCGCTAATTTGGTCGCTATACCGCTTGTCAGCGTTGGAATTTTACCGATAGCGTTATTATTAGTGGTGCCTTGGCCAGATCTTGCTTACCGCGCATTACTCTTTGTTCATGATGGGCTGTACACACTACTGTTCACACTATTAACCCGACAGGGGGGGGGATGGGTTGTTCTCACCAACGCTCCGTGGATCGCTGGTGTCGTGTGGGGAGGACTTATTGCCGGGCGTTTTTATTGGTGGCGTCAATTTCCTCTCAGCCTTGGCGCAATGGTCGTCAGTTTACTAAGTTGGCGTGTTCAGCCCGCGGACTTATTGTGGCGAATTGATATGTTAGACGTGGGGCATGGCTTAGCAGTGGTGATCAGTCAGCAGGGTGAGGGAATTATTTATGATACCGGTAATCGCTGGCAAGTGGGCGATGCGGGAGAACGAATTATTATCCCCTGGCTAGGTGCCCAGCGAATTACTCCGGTGGCGGCAATTATTAGCCATCGCCACAGTGACCATTCGGGTGGATTGCAAAGTATCAAAAAAAGGTGGCCAACACTTCCAGTAAGAACCTCCTACCGCTATCCCAGAAGCTTACCTTGTCAACGAGGAGAGCGTTGGCTATGGGGACGGTTATCCATCCGCGTACTTTGGCCTGAAAATGCTAAGACGGCTGGACAAAATAATGACTCCTGTGTCCTCTATATCAGCGATGGGCAGCACCATTTATTACTCACGGGTGATATCG
This sequence comes from Rosenbergiella nectarea, assembly GCF_900111105.1. GTDB lineage: Bacteria > Pseudomonadota > Gammaproteobacteria > Enterobacterales > Enterobacteriaceae > Rosenbergiella > Rosenbergiella nectarea. The sequence goes on from NZ_FOGC01000004.1 coordinate 172,902, forward strand.
AAAAAGAGGCTGAACAACGTTTAATTGAACTCGAAAAGGGGGGGATTCCGATAACTTGGTTACAGGTACCTCATCACGGTAGTCGCACCTCATCCTCATCATTATTTCTTAGGAAACTGAATCCTGACATCGCATTCGCCTCAGTGGCCAGATATAACGCTTGGCGGTTACCTGCGAAACCCGTGGTAAAGCGTTACCGTTCACAAGGCATTGATTGGGTTGATACCGCTCAGGCGGGGCAGATTTCAATACGCGTAAGAAGGGGGGGAACAGAGGTTTTACAATATCGTGACCAAATTTCCCCTCGATGGTACCATCAATGGTTTGGTGTAAAACCTGATTACAGGTAAACTACCCGTCGATGTTAAAAAACGTGAAGATATAATGCACTTAGACAAAGATCTCTCAACGTGGCAGACGTTTCGTCGTCTCTGGCCAATGATAGCCCCCCATAAAGCAGGACTGTTTATTGCTGCTGTTGCCCTCATTATCAATGCGGCAGGGGATACATTAATGTTATCGCTTCTTAAACCATTACTAGATGATGGGTTTGGGAAAGCGGATAAGTCAGTCTTGCTGTGGATGCCCTTAGCGGTAATTGGCTTAATGTTAATCCGCGGTGTGACCAGTTATGCCTCCAGCTACTGTATCTCTTGGGTATCGGGTAATGTAGTGATGGGGATGCGTCGCAGTTTATTCTCCCATATGATGAGTATGCCAGTTTCCTTCTTTGACCAGCAATCGACGGGAACGCTCCTTTCTAGAATAACCTATGACTCCGAGCAAGTTGCCTCTTCATCCTCTAGCGCCCTGGTGACGGTGGTGAGAGAAGGTGCCTCGATCATCGGTTTATTTATTATGATGTTTTATTATAGCTGGCAACTTTCGCTGATTTTGATTTTACTTGCGCCGATCGTCTCTTTCACGATTCGACTGGTCTCCAAGCGTTTTCGTAATATCAGTAAATCCATGCAAAACACTATGGGTGAAGTGACGACCAGTGCCGAGCAGATGCTCAAGGGTCATAAAGAAGTGCTTATTTTTGGTGGTCAAGAAATCGAGTCACAACGCTTCGCGGTGGTGAGTAATCGGATGCGTCAACAGGGCATGAAATTAGTCAGTGCGTCATCCATTTCCGATCCTATCATTCAATTGATTGCGTCTTTAGCGCTCGCCTTCATTCTTTACGCCGCGAGCTTCCCGGCCGTGATGGATACCTTAACGGCAGGCACAATCACCGTGGTCTTCTCTTCGATGATTGCCTTAATGCGTCCCCTGAAGTCATTAACTAACGTTAATGCGCAGTTCCAGCGCGGCATGGCAGCCTGTCAGACGCTGTTTAGTATTCTCGATGCTGAACAGGAAGTCGATAACGGGCAACGTACGACCGTACGCGCCCAAGGTGATATTGAATTCCGTAACGTCACTTTTACTTATCCAGGACGTGAAACCCCCGCGCTGAAAAATATTAATCTGACACTGCCCGCAGGGAAAACGGTCGCCTTAGTTGGCCGCTCAGGCTCGGGTAAATCGACGTTAGCCAGTTTACTCACGCGCTTTTATGATATTCAGTCGGGTCAGATTCTATTGGACGGTCATGAAATCACTGACTATACGCTGCAGTCTCTGCGTAATCAGGTGGCGTTAGTCTCACAGAACGTCCATCTGTTTAACGATACTATCGCCAACAATATCGCCTATGCTCGGTCTGATCAATACAGCCGCGAAGATATCGAAGAGGTAGCAAAGATGGCGCATGCCATGGACTTTATCTCGCGTATGGCTAATGGCTTGGATACCGTGATTGGGGAGAATGGGGTGCTGCTGTCCGGGGGGCAACGTCAGCGTATCGCCATTGCCCGCGCACTGCTGCGTGATTGTCCAATTTTAATCTTAGACGAAGCGACCTCTGCCTTAGACACTGAATCTGAGCGCGCTATCCAATCAGCGTTGGACGAATTACAGCGTAATCGTACCTCGCTAGTGATTGCGCACCGCTTATCGACGATTGAGAAGGCCGATATGATTGTTGTAGTCGAAGACGGTCAAATCATTGAGCGGGGTACCCACCAAGAACTCCTCGCTCAAGCGGGCGCCTATGCGCAACTTCACCGTATTCAGTTCGGACAATGATCGAGCGCTTTTGGAGCGGTGAATCGGCAGGATGGCGACTCCTCCTGCCTCTTTCTTGGCTTTATGGCGCCATCACTGCTGGCATTCGTTTAGCGTATCGGTGTGGACTTAAGAAAAGCTGGAAAGCGCCCATCCCGGTTGTCGTGGTCGGTAACCTTACCGCAGGGGGCAACGGTAAAACCCCTGTCGTGATCTGGTTAGTCGAGCAGCTTCAACAACGCGGCCTCACTCCTGCGGTAGTCTCTCGCGGTTATGGTGGTAAAGCGCCGCATTATCCTTTATTGCTCAATGCGCAGACCCCCGCCGATCAAGCGGGTGATGAGCCGGTACTGATTCATCAACGTACTGGGGCGCCTGTGGCGGTCGCGCCTAAACGTAGTGAGGCGATTAAAGCCTTACTGCAGGCGAATAAAGAGATTTCGGTGATTATTACGGATGACGGGTTACAGCATTACGCTTTGCAGCGCGATATTGAGATTGTCGTCATAGACGGCGAAAGACGTTTTGGCAATGGTTGGTGGCTTCCTGCAGGCCCAATGCGCGAACGTGCTTCACGCTTAGCCAGTGTCGACGCTGTCATTACTAACGGTGGCGAAGCGCATACGGGTGAAATTCCCATGCGTTTGGTGCCGCGTCAGTGGATTAATCTGGCTACCGGTCATACACTTCCCTTAACCGCATTTGTCGATAAGCCGTCAGTGGCCTTTGCCGGGATTGGTTATCCGCCGCGTTTCTTCGCGACATTGCACGCGCAGGGGATCCATCCGCAACACGAGGTCGCTTTTGACGACCACCAGGCTTATCGCGTTGAGGATATTTCTGGTTTAGCGAGCCGTGATCAGGCGCTACTGATGACGGAAAAGGATGCGGTAAAATGTCGACCTTTTGCTGTAGAGAGCTGGTGGTATTTACCTGTGGAAGCGCAATTACCGCAACCTGACGCAGACATATTACTAAACAAAATACTGGCATTGCTGCCGACTGCTGATCACGGGATAACCCCTTAGCAGTTTATCTGATTTTTCAATCTGGAGGTCATATGGATCATCGTTTAGCTGGCATCGTCGCTTGCCCTGTGTGTCACGGTAAGCTTGACTACCATCCTCAAGAACAAGAGTTAATTTGTAAACCTGATGGCTTAGCTTTTCCTATCCAAGACGGGATTCCTGTCTTGCTAGAAAATGAATCCCGTAGCTTAACTGCGGACGAGCGCTAATAATGAGCTTTGTGGTGATTATCCCGGCACGTTATGCCTCCTCGCGGCTACCCGGTAAGCCGTTAGCGGATATTCATGGGCAACCGATGATTGTTCATGTCCTGAACCAAGCTCGGGCTGCAGGCGCAGACCGAGTTATTGTCGCCACAGATCATGCTGAGGTGGCGGCAGCGGTCGATGCTGCGGGGGGCGAAGTGTGTATGACCCGTGCCGATCATCAATCGGGTACTGAACGTTTAGCGGAAGTCATCGAAAAATACAGATTCGATGATTCGACCATCATCGTTAATGTACAAGGCGATGAGCCGTTAATTCCTCCGGTGATTATCAAACAGGTCGCGACCAATTTAGCTCACGCTGACTGTGGTATGGCAACGTTATCCGCGCCCATTACCGACGCTCATGAAGCATTTAATCCCAATGCGGTCAAAGTCGTCACCGATAAACAGGGCTATGCCTTGTATTTTTCTAGGGCCACTATTCCTTGGGATCGTGAACGTTTTGCGCAGTCTCAGGCAACGATTGGTGATCAGTTCCAGCGCCACCTCGGCATTTATGCCTACCGTGCAGGATTTATTCGCCAATATATCACTTGGGCACCTTGCCCGCTTGAGCAGTGCGAATTGCTGGAGCAGTTACGCGTATTATGGAACGGTGAAAAAATTCACGTCGCGACGGCCGAAGCGATTCCGGCTGTCGGGGTGGATACTGCAGAAGATCTCGCAAGAGTAAGAGAAGTTCTCGCGTAAAACCTTGGTTAGCCCTTGGGCTAACCTTGCGTTATCCATTGCCATACTCGACCTAACCCCTCATACCAAGCGCGCTCACTGTGGCTTAACCAATAGGGTGAGGGGATGGCACGCTCCCAACCGTTAAGCGGCGAGTGGATAGCTAACTGATTGGCAGGAGCCGGAAAGGGCGATAATTGCTGCTCTGCAAAAAATTGTAAGGCTCTCGGCAGATGATTAGCCGAGGTCACCAAAATAAAGGGCTTATCGCCCAGCAATTGTTTTACGGCGATAGCTTCTTGATGTGTATCGCGAGGTGACTCCAACGCTATCATTTTATCTCTGGGCACGCCGAGCGTCTCAGCAACTTCTTCGGCCACACTCGCGCTACTGCGCGGGTTATGCGCTGCGGCGGCACCGGTAAAAATGAGTTTTGCCGACGGATTCATTCGCCATTGCCTGACCCCTTCTGTGACCCTTGGCAAACTGTTCCCTAATAAGTTGGAACTGGGCGCCCACTGTGGGTTATAAGTGTAACCGCCGCCGAGCACCACAATCGCGTCCACCTGTGTGGGATGGTTTAGCGTCGGGTAATGGTTCTCTAGCGGCATTAATAAGCGATCGGCAACCGGCTGTAGACTTAATAGTAGTAGGAGTAACCAACCACTGGTCAGGCAGACTTTTGCTAAGCGTTGACGTTGGCTAAACCATAACAAAAACAGTCCAATGCCTATCAGGACTAATAAAAAAGGCAGTGGCAGCAATAAGCCACCGAGTATTTTTTTTAATGTAAATAGCATCGTTAAACCCCGAATCGAACGAAAAAACAGCAGCCAACACAGGATTCTGCAGGCAATAGCTCCATTCCCATCAGAGCTGTGACAAAATAGCATATTTCCTCTGTCGTTTATGCGGAGTATCAGTATGATGGATCGAAATTTCGATGATTTGGCAGAACGTTTTGCTCAAAACATCTATGGCACCCTTAAGGGGCGTATACGACAGATTATTCTTTGGGAAGAGTTAGATCAGATATTGGCGACCTTTCCCAACGCGAGCTTATCCATTCTCGATGCGGGGGGAGGTATTGGGCAGATCTCTTCTGGCTTAGCGCAGCGTGGTCATCACATTACGTTTTGCGATGTCTCTGAACAGATGTTGATCCGTGCCAAGCAGCATGCACAAGAGCAAGGTGTTGCGTCGCAGATGAAGTTTATCCAAACGAGTGCGCAACAAGTGGGCACTCAACTGGAAAAACCTGTCGATATCGTTCTATTCCATGCGGTACTGGAATGGGTGGCTGAGCCTGAAAAAACGCTCGCGGCGTTATTCGACACCCTATCGCCGGGTGGCGTGTTATCATTGATGTTTTACAATCTTCATGGCTTGACGCTGCAGAATTTAACTTTGGGAAATTTCGGTTATCTGAAGGCTCACATGAAGAAGCGAAAGAAAAAGACTCTTTCGCCCGATTACCCGCGCGCTCCCGCAGAGGTCGACCAATGGTTAACGAACGTTGGTTTTGACATTGAAAGTAAAGCGGGGATCCGAGTGTTTAGTGACTTCATCCGCGATCTGCCTCCTTCAGCAAACGGTGAAGAGGGGATTATTGAAATGGAACGGCGTTACAGTCGTCAGGAACCTTTTATGAGTTTAGGGCGTTATATTCACGTCACGGCACGTAAGCCCGCAATAAAGGATGAGCTATGAGTGATTTTACCCAGACCATACCTGAGCTAGTGTCGTGGGCCCGCAAAAGTGATTTTGCAATCTCTCTTCCCGTCGAGCGATTAGCTTTTCTGCTCGCCATCGCGACGCTGAATGGCGAGCGTATTGAAGGCGAGCTGACGGAGTCTGAGTTATTCGATGCTTTTAAGCATGTCAGTAATGTATTCGAACAGAGCCCAGAAACGGTCGAGCTGAGGGGAAATAATGCGATTAACGATATGGTTAAACAGCGCATTCTTAACCGATTTACCTCTGAGCAAGCTGAAGGCTATGCCATCTATCGTTTAACACCGTTAGCCATCGGCATTACTGATTATTATGTGCGGCAAAAAGAGTTTTCCACCCTACGTTTATCGATGCAGTTATCGATTGTGGGCAATGAACTCAAGCGCGCGGCAGACGATGCACACCAAGATGGCGACCAATTCCATTGGCACCGTAACGTGTTTGCACCGCTAAAGTATTCGGTCGCTGAAATTTTCGACAGCATCGATTTAACACAGCGCCAAATGGACGAGCAGCAGCAGCAAATTAAACAAGAGATTGCAGACTTGTTAAATAAAGATTGGCGAGCCGCTATCTCAAGTTGTGAGATCCTGCTGTCAGAAACTTCAGGAACCTTGCGTGAACTGCAAGATACGCTGGAAGCGGCAGGCGATAAACTGCAAACCCATCTACTCGTTATTCAAGAATCTATCTATGGTATCCCAGACCTTGCCTATATTGATAAATTGATCTTCGAACTGCAAAATAAATTAGACAGAATTATCAGTTGGGGCCAACAAGCTATCGACTTATGGATAGGGTATGACCGCCATGTGCATAAGTTTATCCGTACTGCGATCGACTTGGATAAAAACCGTGTCTTCGCACAGCGCTTACGGCAATCGGTTCAACACTATTTCGAAGCCCCTTGGGCGCTCACCTACAGCAGTGCTGAGCGGTTATACGACACGCGTGATGACGAAATGACCTTACGCAACGACGATGTGATGGGTGAGCTTCCACCAGAACTCGAATTCGAAGAGTTCAATGAAATTCGCGAGCAGTTAGCCGCCATGATTGAACACGCTCTTCAGGCTTACCGTCGTGAAGGTAAGCCGCTCAATCTTGCCGAGGTGATGAAACTTTACCTCGCACAATACCCTCGGGCACGCCATTTCGACCTCGCACGCATTGTGGTTGACCAAGCGGTGCAACTGGGGGTTTCAGAAGCTGATTTAGCAGGATTACCTGCAGAATGGCACACTATTAATGAATATGGCGCTAAGGTGCAGGCACATGTCATCGACAAATATTGAACAAGTGATGCCAGTTAAATTGGCACAAGCTCTTGCTAATCCATTATTTCCAGCCTTAGACAGCCAATTACGTGCAGGTCGCCATATCAGTCTGGAAGATCTCGACCAACATGCTTTATTGATGGATTTCGAGCACGAACTCGCCGAATTTTACGGCCGTTATCATGTAGAGTTAGTCCGCGCACCAGAAGGTTTCTTCTACCTGCGTCCACGTTCGACGACACTGATCGCGCGTTCGGTGCTGTCGGAGTTGGATATGATGGTCGGTAAAATTCTATGTTACCTCTATCTCAGTCCAGAACGCTTAGCCAATGAGGGGATCTTCACCTTTCAAGAGCTGTATGACGAATTGTTGGGCTTGGCCGATGAGAGCAAATTACTGCGTTTTGTTAACCAACGCTCCACGGGGTCAGACGTTGACAGGGCGAAACTGCTCGATAAAGTACGTTCTTCCTTAAACCGCTTACGCCGTTTAGGTATGGTGTGGTTTATGGCAAACGACAGCAGTAAATTCAGAATTAAAGAGTCAGTCTTTCGTTTCGGTGCAGAAGTCCGCAGCGGCGATGATCCCCGCGAGGCGCAACTACGCTTAATACGTGACGGAGAAGCGGTCGAAATCGAAACCGGTTCAGGCCTGACAGATGAAGAAAAAGAGCGTGCCGACGATGACGCGGCCGAAGGGCAACAAGAAGGTGATGACGCATGATTGAACGTGGAAAATTTCGTTCGCTTACCCTGATAAACTGGAATGGTTTTTTTGCCCGGACGTTTGATCTGGATGAATTGGTCACGACCCTATCAGGGGGGAACGGCGCGGGTAAATCGACGACAATGGCGGCCTTTATCACCGCGTTGATCCCTGATTTGACCCTATTACACTTTCGTAATACCACCGAAGCCGGTGCGACCACCGGATCACGGGATAAAGGCCTACACGGTAAACTGCGCCCAGGTGTGTGTTATGCGGCCTTAGATGTCGTCAACTCCCGCGGCCAGCGCTCGTTAGTCGGTGTACGTCTTCAGCAAGTGGCCGGTCGTGATAAAAAAGTCGATATCAAGTCCTTTAGTATTCACGATATCCCAGAAGATACCTTACCGACGGATCTCTTAACCGAAGTCTTAAACAGTCGTCAGGCCAAGGTGCGCCCGCTGAGTGAAGTCAAAGAGCGAATGGATGCGCAACAGGTCATGAGCTTTAAATCGTACAGTTCGGTGACCGATTATCACAGCATGATGTTTGATCATGGCATCGTTCCCCGTCGTTTACGTAGCCAGAGTGACCGCAGCAAATTCTATCGCCTGATTGAAGCCTCACTTTATGGCGGGATCTCGAGTACCATCACTCGTTCACTACGCGATTATTTATTACCTGAAAACGGTGGTGTGCGTAAGGCTTTCCAAGATATGGAAGGGGCCTTACGAGAAAACAGGATGACGCTCGAAGCGATTCGTGTCACCCAAGCCGATCGCAGTCTATTCAAACACCTGATTACCGAAGCAACCCAATATGTTGCCTCGGACTATATGCGTCATGCGAATGATCGCCGTATTAATTTAGATGGCGCAATTGCGCTACGTCAAGAGTTGCTCACGGGTCGTCATCAGTTGAAGACTGAACAGTTCCGACATGTGGAGATGGCTCGCGAGCTGTCGGAGCACGTTGGGGCAGAAGGGGACTTGGAGAGCGAATATCAAGCTGCCAGTGATCACCTTACCGTGGTACAGAATGCGGTGCGCCAGCAAGAAAAAATTGAGCGTTATGAAAACGAGATCGAAGAGCTCTCTTATCGTCTAGAAGAGCAGCAAGAAGTGGTCGCTGAAGCTCAAGAGATCAATGAAGCGCATCAAGCGAACGTTGAAGCCTCCGAAATCGAAGTGGATGAACTGAAAAGTCAGCTCGCCAACTTCCAACAGGCGCTAGACGTTCAGCAAACGCGTGCTATTCAATATCAGCAGGCGGTTAACGCGCTGCAGCGCGCCAAAGATCTGTGTCATATCGAGGATTTATCCTCTGAAAACGCCGCAGAATGGCAGGCCCGTTTCCAAGCGCGTGAAGAGGAAGCAACCAATTTACTGCTTAACTTGGAACAGAAGCTCAGCGTCGCGCAGGCAGCACACAGCCAATTTAATCAAGCATTAGAACTGGTTCAACAAATCAGTGGCCCGGTGAATCGTGCCGAAGCCTGGCAAGTTGGACGTGAAGCACTGCGTGAAGCGCAACAACAACGCCACCTAGCGGATCAACTCCCTTCATTGCGCTCGCGTCTGTCTGAGCTAGAACAGCGGCTTCGCGAGCAGCACGATGCAGAGCGTCTGTTAGCGGAGTTTTGTAAACGGCAGGGCCAACAGTATGAAGCCGATGTTCTCGAAGACTTACATCGCGAATACGAAGCACGCATCGAACAGCTGAGTGCAGGCGTCGACGAAGCCAGTGAGCAGCGTTTACTCCATCGCCAGTCGTTGGATCAGATTCGTGAAAAGATCAGCGCTCTGACCAACCGTGCGCCTCATTGGTTAGCGGCACAAGAAATCCTGACACAGTTGAGCGAGCAGACCGGCCAAGTCTTTACGCAGAGCAGTCAGGTTACAGAATATATGCAGTATCTGCTGGAACGTGAGCGAGAGACCACCGTTGAACGTGATGAGGTGGCCAGCCGTCGCCGCCAAGTCGAACAGCAAATCGAACGCCTAAGCCAACCGGGTGGCGCGGAAGACAGTCGCTTAAATCACTTAGCTGAAAAGTTCGGTGGTGTACTGTTATCTGAGATTTATGATGACGTTACCCTAGAAGACGCTCCATACTTCTCGGCGTTATACGGTCCTTCTCGACATGCGATCGTCGTGCCGGAGTTGGCCCCCGTCCAAGCACTGTTAGCCGATCTTGAAGATTGCCCCGAAGACCTCTATTTAATTGAAGGGGATCCTCAATCTTTCGACGATAGCGTATTCAGTGTCGAGGAACTGAACAAAGCTGTAGTGGTGAAAATTGCTGATCGTCAGTGGCGTTATTCCCGTTTCCCGAAAATCCCTCTTTTTGGCCGGGCTGCCCGCGAAAATCAACTGGAACTGCTCTCGCAAGAGCGTGATGTACTGAGTGAAAAATATGCCACTCTCTCCTTTGATGTGCAGAAGTCACAGCGTCTTCACCAATCCTTTAGCCGTTTCATCGGGAGTCATCTGGCCATTGCCTTCGAACAGGATCCCGAAGTGCAAATCCGCCAACTGACCTCGCGCCGTACCGATATCGAACGGGCGATGGCACAACATGAAGCGAACACTCAACAGCAGCGTCAGCAATTCGAAATGGCCCGAGAAGGGGTGGCATTACTCAACCGTCTCCTGCCACGCGTGAATTTGCTGTTAGACGAAACCCTATCGGATCGTAGCGAAGAGCTACGTGAGCAGGTTGAGGAGTCGCAAGAAGCGGCACGCTTCTTACATCAGTTTGGGCAAAAGCTCGCCAAGCTAGAGCCGATGATTAGTGTTTTACAAAGTGATCCCGAACAGCATCAACAATTACAGGACGATTACCGTACCGCTCAGCAACAGCAGCGTGATTACCGCCAACAAGCTTTCTCGCTTACCGAAGTGGTTCAGCGTCGTGCGCACTTCAACTATTCTGAAGCGGAAGGAATGGTCGATGGGAATAGCGATTTAACCCAAAAATTACGTCAGCAGTTAGAACATGCTGAGGGTGAACGTGCCGAGTTACGTGACCGTTTACGCCAGCACCAGCAGCAATTAACGCAAAGCAGCCAGCTGCTTGCCTCGCTAAAAAGTTCCTATGACGCGAAGCGCGATATGCTGTCGGAGTTGCAACAAGAGATGCAAGTCTTGGGGGCAAAAGCCGATCCCCATGCCGAGTTACAAGCAAAAGAATTACGCGACTCGCTTTATCACCAGTTAAGCCATAACCGCGCCCGCCGTCATCAATTGGAAAAACAATTGACCTTCTGTGAAGCGGAGATGGAGTCTTTACAAAAACGTTTACGTAAAGTCGAGCGGGATTACAGCCAAAGCCGTAACCAAGTGGTGACCGCGAAAGCGGGCTGGTGTACGGTCTTGCGGTTAGTCAAAGAGAATGGCTTGGAAAGACGCTTACATCGTCGTGAACTGGCCTATTTAGGCGGCGATGAACTCCGTTCTATGTCGGATAAAGCGCTAGGCGCATTACGTTTAGCGGTGGCCGACAATGAGCATCTACGCGACGTTTTACGCTTATCGGAAGATCCACGTTATCCAGAGCGTAAAATTCGCTTCTTTATTGCCGTTTATCAGCATCTCCGTGAACGGATCCGTCAAGACATTATCCGTACCGATGATCCGATCGAAGCTATCGAACAGATGGAAATCGAGCTTAACCGCTTAACGGAAGAACTGACTTCCCGCGAACAAACGCTGGCGATCAGTTCACGCAGTGCTGCGAATATTATCCGTAAAACGATTCAACGCGAGCAAACCCGTATTCGTCAATTAAACCAAGGGTTACAAGCGGTTAAATTCGGTCAGGTCAATAGCGTGCGCTTGAATGTCAATGTGCGAGAGGCCCACTCGACACTACTGGAGACCTTGGCTCAAGATCACGAGCAACATCAAGACCTGTTTAACAGTCAACGGCTTACCTTCTCTGAAGCCTTAGCCAAACTGTACCAACGTCTTAATCCGCATATCGACATAGGCAGTCGTACTCCACAGGTTATCGGTGAAGAGTTATTGGATTATCGTAACTACTTGGAGATGGAAGTCGAAGTCAATCGTGGCTCTGATGGCTGGTTACGAGCCGAGAGCGGGGCGCTGTCGACAGGTGAAGCGATCGGTACCGGGATGTCCATTTTGGTCATGGTGGTACAAAGCTGGGAAGATGAATCGCGTCGTCTCAGAGGGAAAGATATTTCTCCCTGCCGCTTACTGTTTCTGGATGAAGCCGCACGATTGGATGCGCGATCAATCGCCACGTTATTTGAGCTGTGCGAGCGGCTTGAGATGCAATTAGTCATTGCGGCACCCGAAAATATTAGTCCTGAAAAAGGCACAACCTATAAATTAATGCGTAAAGTTGTTAATGAGATTGAACATGTGCATGTGGTTGGATTGAAAGGGTTTTCCCCTGAAGTCACCCCCGCTCAGGCAAGCTCTGAATCTCTCGCTGACCAGAATTAGATTAACCCAAATTATCAATTATTCCTGATTAAACGACATTTGTTTATAACAAATGTCGTTTTTTCGATTACACTCAAAGGAAGAAAATAATAAAAAACATTGAACTTTTTGGTGCGTGTCTAAACAAGGTAAGGAGTCAGGGATGTTTCTAAAGTGTTTTCAACTCAAACCGGTATTGCTAATCGGCGGTATGTCGTTAGCGATCGGCAGTTCAATGGCCGCGCAAGCCGCCTCTGAACAGGCGAGCTCACCTATTACTCACACTAATACTCCTAGCCAGCGTATTGCTTCTATCTATCAAGCGTTACCTTCCGGTGTTTCCCCCTATTACGGTAGTTTGTTAACCTCGATCTATCGTCAGCAGCATCAGCAACCGTTATGGACGGACGAAGCGGCGATTCACAGCTTCGAGCAACAGCTTTCTGAGGTGGCGTTATCTGGCGTCCAACCCCAGTTTGCTCGCTGGCTCTCGGTGTTAAGCCGTAATGATTTATCGGGTGAGGCACGCGATGTCGTACTCTCCGATGCGTTATTGGGGTATTTACAATTTGTGAACGCAGCACCTGCGCAAGGAGAAACCTGGTTCTATGGCCCGACTGGTTTTCGCTTGACAGCACCCAGTTCAGCACTGGTTGCACGCTGGATACAAGCCGTCAACCACGGTACGACCCAACACTTTATCGATGGCTTAATGCCTCAGCACCCGCAATATCGTCCGATGCAAAAAGCACTGGTGGTATTATTAGCGGATAACAAACCCTGGCCAAAGACCGATTTAACCCACACTATCCGCCCTGGCGACAGTGATCCTGCCGTTCCGCAATTGAGACAGTTACTCGTGCGCGCCGGTTGGCTTAGAGAAGCGCAAGCTCAGGCCTCTATTCCCGCATCGACTCAACCCGATCAAGCGGTCTCGGCGCCACCGCAAACTGTCGCAGCGCCAAGTCAGCAAAGAATGTTATCTCCTGCTCCGGCTTCAACCAGCAACGCGCCAGCGAGCACGGGGCCAGCTGAAGATATCTATTCCGACGCCATGGTTTCAGCAGTAAAACGATTCCAGCATTGGCAGGGATTAACCGATGACGGGATTATTGGTTATAAAACCCGTGAATGGTTAACTATTACTCCGCATCAACGTGCGACGTTGCTTGCGTTGAACATGCAACGTTTACGCCTATTACCTGATGATATGCATAATGGCATTATGGTGAATATCGCGAACTATTCCCTTAACTATTATGTTGATGGTAAGACTATTCTTTCTTCACGCGTTATCGTGGGTCGTCCGGAAAGGAAAACCCCCCTGATGCGCAGTGCTTTGAACAGTGTCGTTCTCAACCCAACGTGGACGGTGCCGAATACCCTGATTCGTGAAGATTTGGTACCAAAACTCCGCAAGGACCCTAGCTATCTGGCCAAGCATAACTTTACCCTCTATTCTGGATGGGGGGCTGACGCTACGGCGGTAAACCCATCGAGCGTCAACTGGCAGACCGTTTCAGCTTCGGCTTTCCCTTATCGCGTAATGCAATCGCCGGGACCGCAAAACTCCTTGGGACGCTATAAGTTTAATATGCCGAGTTCTGATGCAATCTATTTGCACGACACGCCAAACCATGGGTTATTTCAGCAAGACATCCGAGCCATTAGCTCAGGCTGTGTGCGGGTGAATAAAGCGTCGCAATTGGCCGGCTTGCTCCTAAAAGATGTCGGTTGGGATCAGAGTCGCATTAACGCGACACTGGAGAGTCGCACTACACGACCAATTTCGATTCGCCATCGCATCCCCGTCAATCTTTATTACTTAACGGCGTGGGTCAGTGAGGACGGACAGGCACAATTCCGTACCGACATCTATAATTATGATCAATTGGCGCGTTCAGGTTGGAGCGCAATCAGTAGCGCCGAGAAGTTTTTATTATAGACTCACCGTTCAGCTGGCGAATAAGCCAGCTGAATGTATTGCTAAGTGTAAGTAAATTGATCGTTCTCATGTCTGCGTCTTGACGAAGGGCAACACTCTGGGTATGGTTCATCTGTTGTTTTTTTGTCCTCTTGTCTCGCGGATGTCATGCCCATGGAAAAAATTGATTCACATCGCCGTAAACTGCTTTTACTTGGCTCAGCTGCAGCCGGTCTTTCTTGCCTACCACACTATGCACAAGCCTCTTTATCGACCTCGCGACCCAAAATTTTGACGTTGAATAACATTAATACCGGTGAGAGTTTACAAGCAGAGTTCTTTAACGGTAAAACCTATAACCCGAGTGAGCTTGCAAGGCTTAATCATTTTTTCCGTGATTACCGCGCAGATAAAATTCACGCCATAGACCCACACCTCTTTGAACATATCTACCGTCTCCAATTGATGTTGGAAACGCGCAAGCCTATTCAGTTGGTTTCAGGCTTCCGCAGTATTGCCACCAATAATCATCTACGTGGGAGAAGTGCTCACAGCGGTGTTGCCAAGCACAGCTATCATACCTTAGGTCAGGCCATGGATTTCCATATCGAAGGCATTGCGCTGAGTAATGTCCGTAAAGCCGCACTGAAAATGAACGCCGGTGGGGTGGGGTATTACCCTAAGAGTAATTTTGTCCATATCGACACCGGTCCAGTTCGTCATTGGTCCTGATATGAATAACTCGATGAATGCTATAGAGTTTACACTGATCCCCGTCACCGCTTTTGCACAAAATTGTAGCCTGGTGATCTGTACTGAGACGGGGGGCGCGGCGTTAATTGACCCCGGCGGTGATGCTGAAAAGATCACTGCACTATTACATCAACACGCTATCCAGATTGATAAAATTTTACTGACACATGGTCATTTAGATCATGTGGGGGCGGCAAAGGTTTTGGCGAAACAGTTTAACGTCCCACTCATCGGCCCACATCGCGATGATCTTTTTCTCTTTGAGAGTTTGCCTCAGCAAAGCGCGATATTTGGTTTTCCCCATTGTGAGGTGTTTTATCCCAATCAATGGTTAGAGGAAGGCGAGTCCATCAACGTTGGTGCATTGCAATTTAGCATCCTGCATTGTCCAGGTCACACACCTGGGCATATCGTCTTTTATCAAGCGGCGCAGCAATTATTATTCTCTGGCGATGTGATTTTCAAAGGCGGAGTGGGGCGCAGTGATTTTCCCCGTGGCAATGGGCAACAATTGATTGCATCGATTGAACAAAAGTTACTGCCGCTCGGTGATGACGTCACGTTTATTCCAGGCCATGGCCCCCGTTCGACTCTTGGGCATGAACGCTTGACCAATCCTTTTCTGCGCTAATAAATGCCCGGTCATTGCCGGGCATTTATCCTTATCGCGTCACACTAATAATTGATTCGCAGAGACGTGACATATTTTCCGGTGTCATCCCAGCAATATTGATCCGGCCTGAGGCAACGGCGTAGATGGCAAACTCGTCACGTAATCGCATCACCTGTTCTTTGGTGAGTCCGCTGTAAGAAAACATCCCATTCTGTTTATTGATAAACGAGAAGTCTAGGGTCGCACCTTTATCTTGTAAAGTCTGTACGAACAGCTGACGCATACGCTGAATACGCTGGCGTACCTCTAAAAGCTCTTGCTCCCAAATCGCTCTTAGGCTGTCGTCATTCAGAATAGTGGTGACGACGGCTGCGCCATGTGAAGGCGGATTGGAGTAATTTGCGCGGATCACGGCTTTGACTTGGCTAAACGCATCGTTGCCTGATTGAGGCGTGGTGGTTTTCAGCGTGAAAGCCCCGGTACGTTCGTTGTATAAACCAAAGTTTTTAGAGAAGGAGCTACAAACAATAAACTCTTGATGAGATTGCGCGAACAGACGCAGGCCTTGCGCATCCTCATCTAAACCTTGCCCGAGTCCTTGATAGGCAAAGTCGAACAGCGGAAGTAACGATTTACTGAGTAATAGTTCAGAAAGTTGCTGCCACTGTTCCAGCGTTGGGTCGATGCCGGTTGGATTATGGCAACATCCATGAAGTAAAACGACATCGCCAGCTTCCGCGGACTCCAGTGAATTGAGCATTGCCGAGAAGTCTAGAGTATGGCTCTCTGGCTGATAATAATTATAGGTCGCGACTTCTAAGCCACTCGCGGTAAAAATATTATGATGATTCGGCCAGCTGGGGTTACTGACCCAAATACGTCTCGCTGTGGTATGTTGCGCAAGAAAATCTGCGGCGACACGCAAGGCGCCCGTTCCGCCAGGGGTCTGTGCGGTATAGAGGCATTGAGTGTCGAGAATAGGGTTGCCTGCGCCAAAAAGTAAGCGTTGGCTGGCCTGAGCATAGTCGCTATAGCCTTCAATACTGAGATAATTTTTACTTGTTTCGGTTTCGACTAACTGCTGCTCAGCTTTTTTGACACTGACCATCACAGGGGTATGGCCGGTTTCATCTTTATAGACCCCTATGCCTAAATTAATCTTATTAGTACGAAGATCATTCTTATATAAATCCGCTAACCCTAAGATGGGATCAGCAGGCGCAGCAGGAATTGATTCAAACATAATAATATCCGAATTGACGTGTTGTAAATGTTAGGGTAGCGGTATGTCGAGTACTGTACAACGCTTAGTGAAAGAAAATTCTGAGGATTGTGAAGTGTGAAGTGGCTACCCCTCAAGGTAGTCACTAACAGAACTTAGAATTGGTAGACAAGACCCGTCGCAACGATGTTGTCGTTGTTAATACCGAGTTTATTGTTATTACTCAGCTGATTAATACGGTAATCAACATAGGTCGACATATTTTTGTTGAAGTAGTAGCTTGCCCCAACATCGATATATTTCACGAGATCAACATCACCAATCCCTTCAACATCCTTCGCTTTTTGCTGGATGAATGCTAAAGATGGGCGTAAACCGAAGCGGAACTGATACTGCGCGACGGCTTCAAAGTTTTGCGTTTTATTCGCAAAACCAGATTTGGACACCCCGTTGATATCACTGCTGATACGGGTCGCGTTTTGTCCTTCTGCATAGGTAACGGCAACATAGACAGGGGCGTTGTCGTATTTCAGACCCACACCCCACACACTGGCGGTGTCGCCACTGCCGTAATCCATATTATGTTGTTTCGTGGTCCGGTTTTGTTGTTGATAAGCACCTGTAATAGCGAAGCTATACGGCAGTGCGTAACTGGTAGAAAGGCCCCAGCCATCGCCATTCGACCGTAGTGCATCATCGCGGTCGTTTTTACCTTGATACTGCAGGGCAACATTTAATCCTTCAATTAATCCGAAGAAATTAGCATTACGATAGGTGGCAACACCCGTGGTACGGCCAGTCATAGAGTCAGAGTAACCAAAGTCACCCCCAAATTCTGGCAGCATATCGGTGTAGCTCAACGCATCATAAGCGATGGCATAGCTGCGGCCGTAATCGATGGCGCCATATTGGTCGAAACGAAGACCGGCGAATCCCAAGCGGGTTTTATTACCGTTTTGCGCATCACTCCCTTCACTGTTGTTAGTTTGGATGTTGTATTCCCATTGACCGTAACCGGTCATATTCTCATTGATTTGCGTTTCACCTTTGAAACCAAAACGCACATAGGAGAAATCACCATCACTGCCGTTATCACTCGAAAAATAGTGTAACCCGACAGCCTTACCATACAAATCTAGCTTGTTACCGTCTTTATTGTAGATTTCTGCAGCCTGCGCTGAAGAGAGGACTAAAAGACTAGGAACGAGGAGAGAAAGAATTTTACGCTTCATCATTAATACCCTCATTGGCATTATTGTTAATTATTTTTATGTTTTTGAGATCAAAAGCCCGGTGCGGGCTCGTATTGAATAGCATTTTTAGTAATATTTACAACTGTGTTGAAACAAAAGGAAGATAAACACCACATTTATAGCGGTATCAAAAGGTAACATAATGTGACTTTTTCTTTTTTGCAATGATCTCTATCAACAGGCAAAAAAAATCCGCCGCAGCGGATTCTTATTAGTGAGTCTTATGTTAGAAGTTTGCACTGCGTGGGGTTCGAGGGAACGCGATGACATCCCGTACATTTTGTACGCCGGTAACATAGGAGACGAGGCGTTCGAAGCCTAAGCCAAAACCTGAGTGTGGCACAGTACCGTAGCGACGCAAATCACGATACCACCAGTAGTCTTCTTTATTTAGGCCCATTTCAGCTAAACGTTGGTCCAGCACGTCTAAACGTTCCTCACGCTCAGAGCCACCAATAATTTCACCAATCCCCGGGGCTAACACATCCATCGCCGCAACGGTCTTACCATCATCATTCAAGCGCATATAGAAGGCTTTGATGTCTTTCGGGTAGTTCTTCACGACCACCGGTGCAGCAAAATGTTTTTCAGCTAAGTAGCGTTCGTGTTCCGAAGAGAGGTCGATTCCCCATTCGACGGGGTTTTCGAAGGTTTGACCAGAGTTAAGCAGAATCTCGATCGCATCGGTGTAATCGATTTGGGCAAAATCGCTGCTAACGAACTTTACTAAACGGCTAATCGCTTCCTTATCTACGCGCTCTGCAAAGAAGGCGAGGTCGTCAGCACGCTCGGTTAAGACTGCATTAAAGCAATATTTCAACATCGCTTCTGCTAAGGCTGCGGCATCATCTAAGTGAGCAAACGCGACTTCCGGTTCGACCATCCAAAATTCGGCTAGGTGACGGCTAGTGTTGGAGTTTTCTGCACGGAACGTCGGGCCAAAGGTATAGATCTTGGACAATGCGCTAGCATAAGTCTCACCGTTTAGCTGTCCCGATACGGTAAGGAACGCTTCTTTACCGAAGAAGTCTTGGCTATAGTCGACTTTTCCTTGATCGTTGCGAGGCAGATTTTCCATATCCAGTGTTGAGACACGGAAGAGTTCGCCAGCACCTTCGGTATCCGAAGCCGTGATCAACGGCGTCGAGACCCAAAAATAGCCTTGCTCGTTAAAGAAGCGGTGAATCGCTTGAGCTAAAGTATTACGAACGCGTGCGACGGCACCAATTAAGTTGGTGCGCGGACGTAAGTGGGCAACTTCACGTAGATATTCGATGCTGTGACGTTTAGCCGCCATTGGATAGCTATCAGGATCTTCGACCCAACCCACGACCTTGACTGCCGTCGCTTGAATTTCGAAAGATTGACCTTGGCCTGGAGAAGCGACCACCGTCCCGGTAACTTCGACGGAGCAGCCAGTCGTCAGGTGCAACACTTCATCTTGATAATTATTAAGCGAATTATTTACAACCGCCTGAACAGGATTAAAGCAGGAGCCATCATAAATGGCGATAAAGGAAATACCAGCTTTGGAATCTCTACGGGTACGCACCCAGCCACGCACGGTAACTTCTGACTCTACCGCTACACGACCGTCTAGCACGTCCACGACAGGCACTATGCTCATAATACTCTCTCTGTTAGATGGGATCACTATTGAATAAGGTAGGATATGTTACTCAGGCAGGGTAAGTAAACAAGCAAAATAGATAGAAAAAAAAGGATTAGGCCAGATTATCTCTGGCCTAGGGTTAGCCTGTACAATTTATCTTCGGTAAGTCGAACGCTTTTTCCAGTGCTTTAACAAAAGAAACGTCTTGGCAGATGGTTTTGCCAGGACTATCCGACAATTTTGCCACCGGTTTGCCATCACAGCGGGTCAGCTTAATCACAATGTTCAGTGGGCTTACACCAGGCAGATCGCAGGTGAGGCGTGTGCCAACACCGAAAATAATATTGATGCGTGGATCGAAGTGGCGGTAAAGTTCTAGCGCCTTATCTAAGGTTAGACTGTCGGAAAAAACCAAGGTTTTCTCTCGGGGGTCAATCCCAAGGGAAAGGTAATGCTTGATGATTTTCTCGCCCCATGCAACGGGATCGCCCGAATCGTGACGAACCCCTTGGTAGCGGTTGGCAAAGTTAAATCCGAAGTCGCGTAAAAATGCATCGGTGGCGATACAGTCAGTTAAGGCGATACCGAGCATATCATTATACTCTTCTAACCACGCCTGCAGCGCGGCACGTTGACTGTGCGCTAACTCGGAGCTGATCTGTTGGTGCGCTTGAAACCATTCGTGCGCTTGGGTGCCAACAGGGGCTAACTGATGGCGCCGCGCAATATCGTAATTACTGGTTCCGACCAGCCAAGGTACTTCCCTGACTAACTCCGCCACCACAGATTCTTGCACGGATTGAGAGAAGCGTCGACGAGTCCCAAAATCCATTAATTTGAAACGTGACATATCGAGGTCAGCTGAGTCGGCTTTAAATTTCGCTAATTTGGTGTTGAGCAGCGTTAACGCGTCGGCAGCGGTAACGCCAGGGGAGCGATCACGGTGCACAATTTCAGAGATCAAGGCTAATAGCGGCACTTCCCAAAGAATCACTTCGATCCAAGGACCCGTAATGGTCAGCACTAATTGGCCTTGCTGATTACTGACTTCAACTTGTTGCGGCGTAAAGCGGAAAGTCTTAAGCCAATTTAGGTAATCGATGGTGAAGAAGGGCAGGGAGGCTAAATAACGGTACTCTTCGTCCGTTAAGGCCAGTTGCTGCATTAGGTTGATTTGCGTGAGGATTTCCTCGGCATAACATCCGAGTAACTCATCGCCTCGGCACCGAAACTCGGCGGTGACGGATAAATGTCGATAGCGATGAAACACCGCTTGCTGCATATGCAATTTATAGGCATCTGTATCAAGCAGCGTGGTCAGTATCGGAGAAGCAAGTGGTTTCATAGTGCTTATCGGCATCCTTTGGACATTATCACTCTGCAGCCCGGCAGAAAAAGTCGTTATATCAGGGAATAGTATAACTTGTCGTCCCAAAAAGTGAATTGGATCACACCATAGATTATTAGCGAAATCGAGAATAAATTGTGCTAAATGTTAAAATTATGTTCTTAGAGGAGGTCGACTTGCCGTTAAGGACTGGAATCTGGTATAGAGAGCACCTAGACTTTGAGTTAACACTCTATCATTGATATGGACATGGCATGACACAGCAACCACAAGTTAAATATCGCAAAGATTACACCGCGCCTGCATTTACCATCACCGATATCGATTTAACGTTTCACCTAGATGAAAAGACCACTAAGGTTCTCGCGGTAAGCCAAGTTAAGCGTTGCGATGCGTCTGCAAAAGATCTGCTGTTACAGGGAGAAGGGCTAGTCCTCGTCCAGGTAAACATAAACGGTAATCCATGGCAGGACTATTCCATCGAATCCGGGAACTTACTGTTACGCAATGTCCCTGAGCACTTCACGCTAGAAATTGAAAATGAGATCCACCCAGACCAAAACAGTGCCTTAGAAGGTCTTTATAAATCGGGTGAAGCACTCTGTACTCAATGTGAAGCTGAAGGTTTCCATCACATTACCTGGTATTTGGATCGCCCCGACGTCTTGGCGCGTTTCAGCACCACGATCTATGCCGATAAACAGCGTTATCCTTATTTATTATCCAATGGCAACCGCATTGACGGCGGCGAACTGGACGATGGCCAGCATTGGATTAAATGGCAAGATCCCTTCCCAAAACCTTGTTATCTCTTCGCGCTAGTGGCCGGTGATTTTGAGGTATTACGCGATACGTTTACCACACAATCCGGACGCGATGTCGCATTAGAAATCTTTGTCGACCACGGTAACCTTGACCGTGCGGGCTGGGCGATGACCTCGCTGAAACAGAGTATGAAGTGGGATGAAGAACGCTTTAATTTAGAATATGACTTAGATATTTTCATGATCGTTGCCGTCGACTTCTTCAATATGGGCGCAATGGAGAATAAAGGTCTTAATATTTTCAACTCGAAATATGTTCTCGCTAAACCAGAAACTGCTACCGATAAAGACTATCTCGGCATTGAAGCGGTGATCGGTCATGAATATTTCCATAACTGGAGTGGTAACCGTGTCACCTGTCGTGATTGGTTCCAGTTGAGCTTAAAAGAAGGGCTGACCGTTTTCCGCGATCAAGAATTCAGCTCCGATTTAGGCTCTCGTGCGGTTAATCGCATCGATAATGTCCGCGTGATGCGTGGCGCACAGTTTGCCGAGGATGCGAGCCCTATGGCCCACCCAATCCGTCCTGAGCAAGTGATGGAGATGAACAACTTCTACACCTTGACCGTATACGAGAAAGGGTCGGAAGTCATCCGTATGATCCACACCTTGCTGGGGGAAGAAAAGTTCCAAGCCGGTATCGCCCTCTATTTCCAACGTCATGATGGCAGCGCTGCGACCTGCGAAGACTTTGTAAAAGCGATGGAAGATGCTTCGGGAATCGATCTCACACAATTCCGCCAATGGTACCGCCAATCAGGTACTCCGGTACTGACGGTTGAGGACGATTATGATCCGAATAGCGAAACCTATACGCTGACCGTGACCCAAGAAACACCTGCTACGGCCGACCAAGCTGAAAAAAAACCACTGCACATCCCTTTGGCGATAGAGTTATACGATAACGAAGGACAGGTTATCCCGCTGCAGTACAAGGGTGAAGCGATCGAACCGGTCCTAAACGTCACTGAATCGACCCAAATTTTTGTCTTCGATAAGGTCTGGTTTCAACCCACGCCAGCGCTACTATGCGAGTTTTCTGCGCCCGTTAAATTGCATTACCAATGGAGTGACGCACAACTTACATTCTTAATGCAACATGCGCGTAATGCCTTCACTCGCTGGGACGCGGCACAGAGCTTATTAGCCATCTACTTGAAATTGAATGTTGCGCGTTTTGCACAACAACAGCCGCTATCTGTCCCTCGTCACGTGGTCGATGCGTTCCGTGCAGTACTGGTGGATGAGTCTATTGATCCGGCCCTTAAAGCGCAGATCTTTACGCTGCCTTCTGAGAACGAGATCGCTGAATGGTTTGAGGTCATTAACCCTACCGCCATTGCTGCGGTAAGAGCCTCGCTATTACAACTGTTAGCAACGGCGCTAGTAAAAGAATTGAAGGTTGCCTACGACAGTAATCAATGCGCAGATTACCGCGTTCAAGAAGAAGATATCGGTAAACGCGCGCTTAAGAATATTGCGCTGTCTTACTTAGTCTTTGCAGAAGCTGAGCTAGGTGAGCAATTAGCGGTTAACCAGTACCAATCGGCCAATAATATGACCGATGCGTTAGCCGCAATCAGCAGTGCCGTGTCGGCGCAACTTCCTGCAGCGGAACAATTGCTTACACAATGGGACGAGCGTTGGTATCAAGACGGTTTAGTGATGGATAAGTGGTTTATCTTACAAGCCACGCGCCCTGGAGAGCATGTGGTCGAGAACGTCCGTCAGCTACTGACGCATCGTTCATTTACCATGAAAAACCCTAACCGGGTGCGCTCGTTAATCGGCGCTTTCTGTTCCGCAAACCCAGCTGCTTTCCATGCTGAGGACGGTTCAGGGTATCAATTCTTAGTGGAGATGCTAACGGATCTCAATCATCGTAACCCGCAAATTGCGGCAAGGATGATTGAACCGTTAATCCGCTTGAAGCGTTACGATGAAGGCCGTCAACAGCTGATGCGTGCAGCCTTAGAGCAACTCTTGACGTTGGATAATCTGTCTCGGGATCTTTATGAGAAGATCACCAAAGCTTTAGCTGCGTAGTCACCCTCTATAAAGCTCTAGGCGCAAGGCCTAGAGCTTATTTCTCGTACCCACGCGAGTTAAATTTACTTTCATCCCAAAAATGCTACCATCCCCCCCTGACTGAAGTCCGTCGCTATCACTATTGTCAGCCTTTGGAGGGGAAATGTTGTATCCATTAATTCGTTCTGCGCTATTCCAGTTTGATGCCGAAAAAATCCATGAACAGACGATTCATGCGTTAAAAAAAGTTAGCGGAACGCCCTTTGAAGCGCTGATCACTCAACGCTTGGCCAATAAGCCGGTCGAATCGATGGGCATTACTTTCCCAAACCCGGTTGGTTTAGCCGCGGGACTTGATAAAAATGGCGAATGTATTGATGCTTTCGCCGCAATGGGCTTTGGGTTCATTGAGATCGGTACGGTGACGCCTCGTGCACAAGCTGGAAACGACAAGCCAAGGTTATTTCGCCTAGAACAGGCGGAAGGGATTATTAACCGGATGGGTTTCAATAATCACGGTGTCGATCAACTGGTTGAAAACGTAAAGGCCTCTCGCTACCGCGGCGTTTTAGGTATTAATATTGGTAAAAATAAAGATACGCCGGTTGAACAGGGTAGCGATGATTATTTATTCTGCATGGAAAAAGTCTATGCCCACGCCAGTTATATCACCGTTAATATTTCTTCCCCCAACACTCCAGGATTACGATCTTTACAATATGGTGAAGCACTGGATGAATTATTGGCAGCGATCAAAACTAAACAACATGATCTACAACAACGACATTTAAAGTATGTGCCAGTGGTCGTAAAGATCGCGCCGGATCTTTCAATTGAAGAATTGATTCAAGTTGCAGACAGTTTGGTCCGACATAATATAGATGGTGTGATTGCTACCAATACCACCTTAGACCGCGCATTAGTGACAGGCCTTCCTTACGCAAATGAAGCTGGGGGATTAAGTGGGCGTCCAGTCCAATTGAAGTCGACCGAAATTATTAGACAACTACACAGTGAACTACGAGGCGCCTTACCTATTATTGGCGTCGGCGGCATCGATTCACTGATGGCGGCGAAGGAAAAACGCGCTGCGGGGGCGACATTATTACAAGTTTATTCAGGTTTTATTTATCACGGACCAAAATTAATTAAAAATATTGTGATGGGTATTTAATCGATAATCGGCTCGCACAGATAAAGTGGTTTATTTTTTGTGCGATGTCGTTTATATTTCATTCAGATTTGGTAATGAGTAACACTTTTTTTAATAAATTTTTATTAAAGCTTAAGACTATTTAGGGGTAATTATGAATTTAAAACCCGACGATTGCTGGCAGTGGCACTACGACTCGGAACACGATTCCGTCATGTTAGATTTTAACGATGGGTCAAGCTTCACTTCTCAATTCCCATCTAAGATGCTCATTCCTGACGCTTTTTCTTCTCATCCCTTCTGTGTAGAAGATGCTACGCTTTTCGAACAATTTGCTGAAAGCTGCCATCAGGCGCCGCTGGACGAAACTCAATCTCGACAACTGATTATTAATGGCTTAATAGCGTATCGGTTCCTGAAACCGCAAATGCCAAAAAGTTGGCATTTTATCACTCGCCGTCAAGCGATTCAGCCTGAAGTCGGTGAAATGGTTCTGACTGAACTCACCAGCAACAATGAACAAGCGCTACTGATGGTTGTTGAGACTAATCAGCAGGCTTCCTTATGTGTGGTCGCTCAACCTGAGCTGTTATTAAACAGCGGTAAATCGCTTTATCTTGGTGATGCGATCAAGATTATGAATGATCGCTTAGCCGCTTGGCAGCCAGAACACGTTTTAGTATTGGAAAAAGTCGGTTAATTCAGCTCGAGCTTTAAAAGACCTTCTTCAGGGACACAACAACAGCTTAATAGGGTTGATTCGCAGAGTGCGCGGCTATTTAACGCTTTAACCGAGCCTGATAGTTTAGTGAGTCGACAGCTGCCACAACTGCCCATGCGGCACGAGTAGGGAATAGAGTGTCCTTGTTGTTCTAATTGTTCCAGCAAGATTTGCTGGTTATTACCCGTAAACCGCTTTCCTGCAAATTCAATCTCTATCGCTTTTTCTACTGGCTCTAAACGGTTCGTTACGTGGGGTGTTTCCTGTACAGATTTCTTATTATATAATCGCGGCGGTTTGGTTTGTAGCACTGACAGGTCGTCACCGACTCGGATTATCCCGCTATGACGGGCGATTAAATTAAGCCCGAAATCGATATCTCCGCTACCATCAGCGGCCTCACGAAACTGAATTAAGGTGCGCATCGGTTCACCATTCGGGTGCTTACGGGCATTGCGACTATTAATCGTGGTGAGAATACACCGACTGCAGGGTTTGGCCACATCGAAAATAACCTCTCCTATACGCACCACCGCCCAATGATCTTCTTGCCAAGGCTCGGCCCCCGACACGACAAGGTTCGCTCGGAATTGTTCAATTGCGACGCCAGCGGGACAACGATTTTGTAGATCGTGTAAGGAACCCTCGTTGACTAATAAAAAAGGGTAACCGTCAGCAAAAGAGAGGGGATGTTCAGGCCGTTTCTTGATTTTCCGTTGAGGTATCTCGCCAATCCAACGTAATTGAACAGGATGTGGAAAATATTGACTTAGCCACTGATTGACCGCATCGGGTGCAACCTTTGCCGTAAAGTGGTTACCCCACACTTCTGTCGGAAAATTGACCACTGAAAAATCATCGAGTGTAATCAACGCATGCTGATGATCGGGAGCTTGAAGGTAGAGACCCTGCTGCGTCAAAGTGGGGGTGAAGAGTAGCATTTCAGGATACTTACGCGCCGTAACGAAGGTCCCATCTTCAAGGGTCACCATGAAATGTCGGTCCCAGGTTAATCCCGTGTCCTGAACCAGTGCATGGGAAAGCTGAGTACCTTGCATCGACTTTATGGGGTAAGTGAACAGTTTGGCGAGGCTAATCATTAAAAGGTGTCTCTTTCGTACGTAACAATTGCAGTAACTTTATGACATAGCGTTGTGATTCGCTATACTAAGCGCAAATTTTCCGATTTAAAGAACTTTATTATGAATTCTCTTTTTGCCAGCACCGGTCGTGGACTGGAAGAACTATTAAAAACAGAACTTGAGGGCTTTGGTGCTCAAGACATACGACTGGTGCCGGGAGGTGTTCACTACAGTGGTAATGATGAAGTGATGTACCGGAGTTTACTCTGGAGCCGGATCGCATCGCGGATCCTGTTACCCTTGGGAGAATTCAACGTTTTCAGTGACCTTGATCTCTACGTTGGTGCACAATCTATTGCTTGGGATGAGATCTTCGAGCCAGAATCCTCCTTTGTGATTAATTTCCAAGGGACTAACGACGAAATTCGTAATAGTCAATTTGGCGCGCTGCGGATCAAGGATGCCATTGTCGACAGTTTTACCCGTAAAAATCTCCCTCGTCCTAATGTCGACCGAGATTATCCGCATATCCGCATCAATGCTTGGCTACACCGCGATAAAGTCAGTATCTCCTTAGATTTAAGTGGCGATGCCTTGCATCAACGTAATTATCGTCATGCTACCGGTCAAGCGCCACTTAAAGAGACGTTAGCTGCCGCGATTATAATGCGTTCTGGCTGGAAACCGGGGGCACCGATGGTCGATCCGATGTGTGGTTCGGGCACGTTATTAATCGAAGCCGCAATGATGGCGGCAGATCGTGCACCTGGACTATTGCGTGACCATTGGGGCTTCTATGCCTGGAAAAAGTTCAACCAAACTGAATGGGATAAAGTTGTGGCTGATGCTCAGCAGCGCGCAAATTTGGGTATGCAGAGTAAGCAAATCCGTTTCTTTGGTTACGACAAAGACGGCCAAGTTATCGAGCGTGCGCAAACCAACGCCCGCCGTGCAGGGGTCGCGCCCTTTATCAGTTTCAAACGCCAAGATGCGATCCAGCTTAAAAACCCCCAGCCTGAAGCTGAAGTAGGAACTGTGATTAGCAACCCGCCTTATGGTGAGCGTCTTGAGAACGAGCCTGCCTTGATTGCATTACATAGCCAATTAGGGCGCATTCTTAAAGCTCAGTTTGGTGGGTGGAACCTATCGCTATTTAGCGGTTCTCCGGAGCTGCTCGACTGCTTACAATTACGTGCAGACCGTCAATTTAAAGCTAAGAACGGTCCGTTAGATTGCGTTCAGAAAAACTATAAACTGCGTGCACCAGTAGAAGGACAGGTTGTCGGGGAGTTAGCGCCGGACTTTGCGAACCGTCTTCGTAAAAATATCAAGAAGTTGGATAAATGGGCGAAGCAGGAAGGGATCGAGTGTTATCGTATCTACGATGCTGATCTGCCTGACTACAATATCGCGATTGACCGTTATGCCGACTGTGTCGTGGTTCAAGAGTACGCACCACCGAAAACCGTCGAGCCGCATAAAGCAAGGCAACGTTTGTTCGATGTGATTAGCGTGACCCTGCAGGTACTCGAATTACCGGCTAACAAATTAGTCCTAAAAACTCGCGAACGCCAAAAAGGGACGCAGCAATATCAAAAATTGGCGACCAAGAACGATTTCTTCGAGGTTAGCGAGTTTGGTGCGCATTTCCGGGTGAATTTAACCGATTATCTGGATACTGGCCTGTTTATTGACCACCGGCTAGCGCGTAAGATGCTGGGGGAAATGAGCAAAAATAAAGATTTCCTTAACCTGTTTGCTTATACCGGTACAGCAAGCATTCACGCGGCATTGGGTGGCGCAAAATCGACCACCACGGTGGATATGTCTCGGACCTATTTAGAGTGGGCGGAGCGTAATTTCCAATTAAACGATATTTCTGGGCAATCGCACCGCTTGATCCAAGCAGATTGTTTGAGCTGGATTAGAGAGTCGCGGGAATCTTTCGACGTAATTTTTATCGATCCGCCCACCTTCTCCAACTCTAAACGGATGGAAGAGAGCTTTGACGTACAGCGTGATCACCTGTCGCTGCTGACCGATCTGCAGTATCTATTACGGACCGGTGGCACAATAATGTTTTCGAATAATAAACGTGGATTCAAGATGGATCACGATGGTCTTGCCGCTATCGGTTTACAAGCGCGGGATATTACCGCTAAAACACAATCTCAAGATTTCTCTCGCAATAAACATATCCACAATTGCTGGTTAGTTACGCGTATAGGTCAGGAATAAAATTATGTCATTAATTAGCATTCATGGGGCTTGGCTCTCCTATAGCGACGCACCGTTACTGGATAACGCTGAATTACATATCGAAGAAAATGAGCGAGTCTGTCTCGTTGGCCGGAATGGCGCGGGAAAATCGACCCTGATGAAAATTATCAATCAGGAAGTCCCTCTTGATGATGGCCGTATCGTCTATGAACAAGATTTAGTCATCGCCCGCTTACAGCAAGATCCTCCGCGGAATATTGCCGGTTCGGTCTATGATTTCGTTGCTGAAGGGGTAGCGGAGCAAGCGCAGCATTTAAAAGCTTACCATGCGATTTCTCATACCGTGATGCTGGACCCTAGTGAGAAAAACCTTAATGAGATGGCTCGCTTGCAAGCCGTGCTTGATCATCAGAATCTCTGGCAACTTGAAAGCCGTATTAATGATGTATTGTTAAAAATTGGACTCGATGCCGATACTGAACTCTCTTCACTGTCAGGAGGGTGGTTACGTAAAGCTGCGTTAGGTCGTGCGCTGGTAGCAAATCCTAAGGTATTGATGCTTGATGAACCCACTAACCACTTGGATATCGAGACCATTCACTGGTTAGAAAGCTTTCTTAAGACGTTTAATGGCAGCATTATTTTTATCTCGCATGACCGTTCCTTTATTCGCAATATGGCAACCCGTATCGTCGATCTCGATCGCGGTAAATTAGTCTCTTGGCCAGGCGATTACGACCAATACCTGCTAGGCAAAGAGGAAGCGCTACGAGTGGAAGAACTCCAGAATGCAGAGTTTGACCGTAAGTTAGCGCAAGAAGAAGTGTGGATCCGTCAAGGCATCAAAGCGCGGAGAACCCGTAACGAAGGTCGGGTGAGGGCGCTTAAAGCATTGCGTAATGAGCGTTCTGAGCGTCGTGAAGTGATGGGCAAAGCCAACATGCAGGTCGGTGAAGCAAGCCGTTCGGGTAAAATTGTCTTCGAACTGGAAGATGTGGTCTATCACGCTGGCGGGAAAACGCTGGTGGATCAATTCTCCGTGCAGGTTCAGCGTGGCGATAAAATTGCCCTGATTGGTTCCAACGGCTGTGGTAAGACAACTTTACTGCGTTTAATGCTGGGTCAACTCAAGGCCGAACAAGGTCGTGTTCACATCGGAACCAAATTAGAAGTCGCTTACTTTGACCAACACCGCGCTGAATTAGACCCAGATCGCACAGTAATGGATAACTTGGCAGAAGGGAAGCAAGAGGTACTGGTAAACGGTAAGCCTCGGCATGTACTCGGTTATCTGCAGGACTTCCTCTTCCATCCGAAACGTGCCATGACCCCAGTCAGGGCACTATCAGGAGGAGAAAGAAACCGTTTATTGCTGGCTAAATTATTCCTGAAACCGAGTAACCTGTTAATTCTCGATGAACCCACCAACGATTTGGATGTAGAAACCCTAGAGCTCCTCGAAGAATTAATCGATGGTTATCAAGGGTCAGTACTACTGGTCAGTCACGATCGTCAATTCGTTGATAATACCGTAACGGAATGTTGGATCTTCGAAGGCGAGGGGGAAATTGGTCGTTATGTCGGTGGCTATCATGATGCACAACATCAACGCAGTACGTCGCGGGGTGCGCAGCGTAAGTCTCGTCCAGCCCCCGTGGTTGAAGCACCCGTAGCGGAACTGAATAAATCACCGGTCGTTAAGAAAGCACCCGCTAAACTAAGCTATAATTTGACTCGTGAGCTCGAACAGCTGCCGCAGAAGATGGAAAGTTTAGAGGCTGAAATCGCTCAGCTACAAAGCACCATGGCGGACGCAACCTTTTTCAGTCGCCCCCACGACGAGACCCAGCCAATCATTGACAAATTGGCGGCGGTTGAAGAGGAATTTAATACTGCCTTCGAACGTTGGGAATATTTGGAAAATCTTAAGAATGGTGAATAACGCATTGGTGCAGTATGAGTAACCATTGCCATCAGGATCAGACTCACCGCTGGGTGCTATGCCCTCACTGTGATATGACCACTAAGCTGCCCGGCCTTGTGCCGGGTACGCGGGCAACCTGTATGCGCTGTGAAAGTACCTTGGCAACCGCGTGGCATGAACCCCTACGTCGGCCAATGGTCTATGCATTTTCAGCCTTAGTCATGTTAGTTTTAGCGAATCTTTTCCCTTTTATTAGCATTAGCGTAATGGGAATGACTAACCAAATCAGTCTGTTACAAATTCCGCAAGCGATGGTCGACGATAAATATCGTTTTTTAGCGACGATATTCCTGTTGTTTGTGCAGATTATCCCTGCGACCTGCCTCGCCAGTATATTAATTCTCACTTTAAACCGACGTTTACCCCGTCAACTCACAATACCCCTTGCCAAAGGCCTGTTCTACATGAAGAACTGGGGGATGGCTGAGATCTTTATGGCGGGTGTTTTAGTCAGTTTTGTGAAATTAATGGCCTACGGTAAAATCGGGCTAGAACTGGGTTTCTGGCCATGGTGCCTATTTTGCCTCTGTCAATTACGGGCATTTCAGTGTCTAGAGCGTCACGTTATTTGGCAGCGAATTAGTCCAGTACCCCCTTTACCCATCGAGCCGACCGCTGGCATTAGCGGAATGAACCAAAATTTACGCAGTTGCCCCTGTTGTGCAGCGATAGTGGCAGCGGATGATCGCTATTGTCCTCGTTGTCATCAACGCGGCCATGCGCGTAAACCGCAAAGCTTGCAGTGGACGCTTTCATTATTAGTGACCTCAATCATTTTATATATTCCCGCCAACATCATGCCGATCATGGTCACTGATGCCTTAGGCAGTGCTTCCGGATCCAATATCATGGCGGGTGTAATATTTCTGTGGAATGAAGGGTCTTGGCCGATCGCGATGATTATTTTTGTAGCCAGTATCCTCGTACCCAGTATGAAGATCCTCGCGATTGGCTGGCTGAGTTGGAACGCGGGAGGTTATGGCACGCGCGATAACCACCGTATGCAGATTATCTATGAAATCGTTGAGGTTGTAGGGCGTTGGTCAATGGTCGACGTCTTTGTTATAGCTGTACTCTCAGCGTTAGTTCGCATGGGCGGATTAATGAATGTGTATCCGGCTGAGGGGGCATTGCTATTTTGCTTAGTCGTTATTTTAACGATGTTCTCAGCACAAGCCTTCGATCCCCGTTTGCTATGGGATCGAGAAGCTATCAAAACGAGTGAGGAAGAGTCCATTGAGTAATAATCATTTTGGTGAAGCCAAGATTAAACAAATCAAACGCTGGTCACCGGTGTGGATCGTACCCATCATCACCATCCTGATAGGTTCATGGATAATTTATTATCATTTCTCCCATCAAGGGCCGGAAGTGGTCCTTGTAACCAGTAACGCTGAGGGCATTGTCCCAGGTAAAACGGCGATAAAGAGTCGCAGTGTCGATATTGGTATGGTCGAGAGCGCCAAGCTCAGCGATGACTTACAACACGTCGAGATCCGAGCACGGCTAAATACCGGTATGGAAAAGATGCTACATAAAGATAGTGTTTTCTGGACCGTTAAGCCACAAATCGGCCGTGAAGGGGTGACAGGCCTCGGAACCTTGCTGTCAGGCTCCTATATCGAACTGCAAGCGGGGAGTAAAGGGGATGAATTGGCACTGTATAACCTGCTGGATTCGCCTCCACTTGCTTCACCCGATGCAAAAGGTATCCACATTAGCCTAAATAGCGAGCAAGCTGGACAACTTAATGCCGGTGATCCCGTTCTATTTAGGGGGTTCCGTGTTGGATCGGTTGAAAAAAGCCGTTTTGATGCAGAACAGCGCCAAATGGAATATCAACTCTTTATTCAAGCGCCTTACGACAGTCTGGTCACCAGTAATGTTCGTTTTTGGAAAGACAGCGGTATCGCGGTCGATATGTCAGCCTCTGGCATGCGCGTTGAGATGGGCTCATTAGCGACATTATTCAGCGGTGGCGTCAGCTTTGATGTGCCAGAGGGTTGGGATCGCGGCGTAGCAGCGGAAAATAAAGCCCATTACCATCTCTTTAATGACCAGCGTAGTATTACCGATTCGCTTTATACGCAACATACGGACTACTTATTATTCTTTAACGAGTCAATTCGCGGCCTACAAGAGGGTGCTCCCGTTGAATTCCGGGGTATTCGCCTAGGTACGGTTGCGCAGGTGCCCTTTATCATTCCAAGTATGTTGAAGAAATTGAACGGCGACTACCGTATACCGGTACTGATTAAGATTGAACCGGAACGTTTCTCGAAAAAATTAGGGGCGGACTTTAATCTGCAGCAACGTCTTGCCGATGGTCTACAACACGGGCTAAGAGCAAGTCTAAAAACCGCGAACTTAATTACCGGTGCGCTGTACGTTGACTTAGATTTTAATAATGATGCCGGCGCTTACAAAGGTCCAACGCAGATAGGTCACTATAATATCATCCCGACGATGAACGGCGGGCTAACGCAGATGCAGCAAAAAGTAATGTCGATTCTCGACAAGTTTGAGAAGCTTCCGCTGAACCCATTATTGACTGAGGCGACGGGTTCTCTGAAAGAAAGCCAAAAAACGATGCAACAACTGCAAATCACGTTGGATCATGTTAATCAAATAACCAACAGTCCAGCAATGAAAACCCTGCCGCAAGATATGCAGCAGACCTTGCGCGAATTGAATCAAAGTATGAAGGGCTTACAACCAGGCTCACCTGCTTATAATAAGCTAGTCGGGAATCTTCAACGTTTGGATCAAGTTCTCGCAGAGTTACAGCCTGTGCTACGTACCTTGAATAACAAGAGTAATGCCCTAGTGTTTGAGGCATCACCAGGTAACGATCCACAACCTAAAAAGGCTAAATAGTGAAAAAACTCTTAATAGCACTGCTGGCTGTCTGCTTGACAGCCTGTAGTAATAGCGAATCGACAAAGTATTATCAACTGACTACGCCACAAGGCGCTGCATCAGTGGCGACCTCGACAACTGCTTTCGGGCAGCAGCCGAAACATCTATGGGTACACTCTATCAACTTGCCTGACGCATTAGCGAATACGGGAATTGCTTTTCAAACGTCTGAGGTGGAATATCGACTGGCGGAGAAAAACCTTTGGGCGAGTCCGCTCGACCAACAATTACAACAGACGTTGATCACCAACTTGAGTAATTTGATGCCGAATTGGTTAGTGACGAATACGTCGTTGAAGGGAGATACCGACTCATTGGCTATCACCGTCACCGCATTTCAAGGACGTTGGGATGGACATGCGTTGGTGAAAGGTTATTGGCTTTATCAGCACCAAGATGAAGCGGTGCGTCGTCCTTTTGAACGTATTGTTCCACTTAATGATGATGGCTATCCAGCGTTGGTACAAGCGCTCTCGCAAGCATGGTATCAGGAAGCGCAGCAGTTGGCGTCACAGATTAGTCCTTAATGGTAGCCAATAACCTGATAAGGTGACTTAGCTCAAAACTTGCAAAGTTGTTCGAAAAATAGCCATTGATCTCGTTAGGAGAGAAGGGTAAAAAGGAGAAGGTGATGAATTTATCACCGCTTCTTTAAACCAACTATCTTTATGAGGGTAAACGGATATGAAGAGACAAAAACGCGATCGTTTGGAACGAGCTTACTCACTAGGGTATAAAACGGGAAAAAG
The DNA here is from genome assembly GCF_900111105.1 of Rosenbergiella nectarea. Classification (GTDB taxonomy): domain Bacteria; phylum Pseudomonadota; class Gammaproteobacteria; order Enterobacterales; family Enterobacteriaceae; genus Rosenbergiella; species Rosenbergiella nectarea. The sequence goes on from NZ_FOGC01000004.1 coordinate 207,552, forward strand.
CGGACGATCGAAAGAACTCTGTCCCTATCAAACGTTAGACTCAAGGTCACATTGGTTAGGAGGTTGGCGTAAGGCAATTGAAGAGCGCTCAGCCTTCGCATAAGACGAGAAATAAAAAAAGCAGATTTAACGAAATCTGCTTTTTTTTTGTGCGACCTAATTTAGAAAGATTCAGTATCTTTAAACAGGCCCACTTTCAGATCGGTAGCGGTGTATATTAATTTACCGTCTACAAAGACTTCACCATCGGCAACGCCCATCACTAATTTACGATTGATGACGCGTTTGAAGTGAATTTTATAAGTGACTTTTTTAGCGGTTGGCAGCACTTGCCCAGTGAATTTTACTTCACCCACGCCTAACGCACGGCCTTTACCTTCTGCGCCTAACCAGCCCAAATAAAACCCTACTAACTGCCACATAGCGTCTAAGCCTAAGCATCCTGGCATAACAGGATCGTTGACGAAGTGACACTTGAAAAACCAAAGTTCTGGGTTGATGTCGAGTTCAGCTTCGACGAAGCCTTTATCAAAGTGACCACCGCTTTCAGACATGAGAACAACTCTGTCCATCATTAACATATTGTCTGCAGGAAGTGGTGGTCCATTTTCACCAAACAATTTTCCTTGTCCTGACGCGATAAGGTCATCTTTGCTGTAGGATTCGCGTTTATCTACCATAGTTACATTTAGCCTTTTTCAATTGAAGCCCGAAGAATAGCGTACACTTGTACGCTGAGCAAGAGTTGTTAATCACGCTTCAGCCAGTTTAACCACCGCGAAGGAGAAAAAAATCCCCCCGGCGCTTTGACTGGCTGTTGGGCTTCATCAATACGTTGTTGGATGATTCCCAGAAGAGACTCGTCATCATTCTCAGTCACCCAGGGTAGCGACAATAACAGCTGAAGCGCTTGATCAACTGAACTGACGGGCCATAGGTGAAATTGCTGGTTTTTGACTGCCTCAATGACCTCATCAGACAACGATAGGTGACAACAATTCCGTTCGGGTAAAATAACACCTTGTTTTCCCGTTAGACCTTGTTGGGAACAGAGATGGAAAAAGCCTTCGATCTTCTCATTGAGGCCACCAACAGGCTGGACATTGCCAAATTGATCAACGGAACCCGTGACGGCAAAAGATTGTTGCAGAGGTTTGAGGGAGAGGGCGCTAATCAGCACTGCTAGTTCAGCTAAGGAAGCACTGTCGCCGTCCACTTCAGCATAGGATTGCTCGAACACCATCGACGCGGAGAAAGGAAGCTGTTGTTCAAGCTCCAGTTCCGCCATCAACCATGCCTCAATGATCATCATCCCCTTAGCATGAATATTGCCAGACAATTCAGCTTTACGTTCGACATCATTAATTTCGCCGTCGCCATAATGAGCTAAGCAACTAATTCGCGCAGGTTCCCCCCACGGGCGAGGATGACCCGGCAGATCGAGAACGGATAAACCATTAATCTGTCCAATTCTTTCCCCGTCTGTTTCCAATAAGCTGTGCGGGGCGGCTAAATCGCGCTGTAAAGTTTCAGGCAAATAACTTTCACGCCATTTCTGTTGCGCCAGAGCATCGCTGAGACTACTTTCAGTCAGGCTTTGACCTGCAGCATAGGCGGCACCAAGCTGCTTGTGTAACCACGTTGGATTGATAGGGAAGCGTTGCTGCTCATTGGTATAGCGTGAGGCTTCGCGTGTTAGGCGGAGTAAAAAGCCAACATCCGGTTCAGGAAGCGCCAAAGCCTGTGCCTGTAAGGCAACCCAACTCGCCCAGTCGACAAGCTGTTGATCAGTCGTGATTTCGGCGGTTTCTTCTATTTCGGTATACACTGCATTGGCGTGTAGCTCCGGCTCGCTATCACTGAATTCGGCTAAACTTTCTCGGCTACCCACTAAAATTAAGTTTATAGAGAGAGGGTAGTCCGGAATATGGATGGGAATGGGGCGACGAGGATCCGGCGCGTACCAAGCAATGCGCTGCTCGCTTATAAATTTTTTTAATCGCAACCACATTAAAGGTTGGGAAAGAAGGCAGTGGACAGAAAGGATTAATGTTCCGCCATTCGCTTTATGTAATAGCCCCAATTCCGGCGTCCAGAGGCCTTGCTGTTCACAGAGGTAACCAAATAATTGATCTGATTCAATCCAATCCGCATAATAAACTGCAGATTGAGTAGGATGACCCGGCACTTTCTCTAATTGAAATTGGTTAGCAGCGGGTGAATGATAACCCCACTGGTCAACAGTTTTACGTGGCAATCTTTGCTCGACGATTTGAGCGAGTGCTTTCACATTAGTGGGATGCTCTTCAAGCTTAATCAACAGTAATGGCGTAACAGGATTAAGGTCAAGTTGATCAATCGCGTTGAGCAACCGCGGCTGCAATGATTCTAAGCCAGACGCACTGGATGATAAGCCCTGAGAAAAAAGCGGAGCTAAACGCCGCGCGTCGGGTATAAGTTCTTGCCATGAAAGTGTTGAGCTAGTCAAAGTAATCTTATTTTGCCTTGGACGTAAAACAGCAATTGTACCGCAGTTCGCCACTCGACACCATGTAACCGATAGGCGACGACCACCGCTTTAAATTTGTCTGCAGAAAACCCTAAAGCTGGTATTCTAGTATTAAGTGATTAATCTTAAGGAACCTGATGAAATATTTACAGTTAGAGAATCTCGAGTCAGGCTGGAAATGGAAGTATCTCCTAAAAAAACACCGAGAAGGTGAATTGATCACGCGCCATATTGAGCAATCTGCGGCAGACGAGGCGGTGAATCAGCTTGTTAGTTATGAGCATCAACCTGAAAATATTTTGCGGTGGATTACGGAGCATATGAATCCCCAGCTTTCGATAAGGATGAGTCAGACGATTCGGGCAAGACGTAAGCGTCATTTCAATGCTGAGCAACAGCATACCCGCAAGAAATCTATCGATCTGGAATATTTGGTATGGCAGCGTTTAGCAGGGTTAGCCCAGCGAAGAAGCAGTACGCTTTCAGAAACGATTGTACAATTGATTGAAGACGCAGAGCGTAAAGAAAAATACGCCTCTCAGATGAGTTCTTTAAAAGATGACCTCGCCTCAATGCTAGGGTCAAAAAAAGAATAAAAAAAACCCCGCCTAAGCGGGGTTTTTTACAATGTTATCTTAGCCTTGTGGCTGAGAAACAACATCTTTAACGCCTTTAACTTCGATTTCTACGCGACGGTCTGGACCTAAGCAGTCGATCAGAGCAGCACGTTTCTTAACGTTGTCACAGGTGTTACCAGTTACTGGGTTAGATTCACCCATACCGCGTGCAGAGATCTTGTTAGAAGGGATGCCTTTAGAGACTAAGTAATCCACAACTGATTGAGCACGTTTCTCAGACAGGTTTTGGTTGTAGCTGTCAGAACCGATACGGTCTGTGAAGCCCAGAACAACAACAGAACCATCTTTAGGATCTAAGTTGCTTAACTGAGAGTACAGTTGGTCAAGAGCTGATTGACCAGAAGTTTTCAGCGTAGCTTTGTTGAAGGTGAACAGCACGTCTGATTTCAGAGTGAAGTGCTTAGTTTCAACAACTGGAGCTGGTGCTGGAGCTGGAGCAGGTGCTGGAGCCGCATCATCTTGACCGAAACGGTAAGATAAGCCAAGGCTCAGCATGCCGTTGTCAGGACGTGCGCCAGTGGTGTTACGGTCACCGATATTGTTAACCCATTGGTACTCTAAACGAGTTGCCCAGTTTTTGTTCAGAGCGTACTCGAAACCAGCTGCGGCTAATGGAGAAACACCAGTGTCGATGTTGTGATGACCTTGGGTGTCTTTAGCGTCTACACGCCATAACATGCCACCTAAACGAGTGTATACGTCTAAGTCATCAGTGATTGGGTAGCTGAGTTTAGCAGCAAGTTGAACACCTTGACCGATGAATGCGCCGTGGTTTTGACCAGTATATTTCATACGGCCTAACCAGTCATAACCCATTTCGAAACCTAAGTATGGGTTTGCTTGATAACCAACGAATGCACCAGCACCCAGTTGGTTGTCACGCGCTTCGTTAGTCACTTGGTAGTGGTTACCAGAGAAACCAGTGTCGTGGTATTGAGACCAACCTAATTTACCACCAACGTACCAAGTGTCATCTTTTGGTGCAGCTTGAGCAACGGTAGTTGCTAAACCTGCTAGTGCCACTGCAATTGCGATAGCTGTTTTTTTCATTTTGCGCCTCGTTATCATCCAAAATTGGCAATGAGCATAAAATTTGCTCTGGGTTGCAATTCTTCGCTGGGTCTTTTTCGCTCGTTTTATACTCAGCTAAAACTGGAGGTTTTTGAGCACCCTAGCGACCTAAAGTCTACAACGTGTTTAAAAACTTACAAGTAAGATATAACGATGTACAGTAAAAAACAGCATTTTATACACATTCGGTTACATTTAAAACTGAACTTCATTCGCTATAAAAAACTGAATAAGCCTTGGAAACGTTGCCCCGCCTGAAAGTGGTAAATAATTGGGCATACACAAATCCTGATAAAAATTTTCTTCAGATAATTCTCAATAAACCTAAAGAAATGCAAAAGTGGGAATTTTTTGATGACTTATGTGTCGGGTCGAGCGATTGGTAGGAGAATTTTTGTGCAAAATGAATACCACGGTATCAGATTCTTTAGCTAAAAAATCGAGGCTATTTTGTTGGTCTACGGTTAAGGTACTGTCTAACCATACAGTGATCACACTATAATTCCCGGATTTTATCGCCTGAATCATGGAATCCATCTTCTGTTCATCATTGAGCATAGGGATTTGTACTGATTTACTCAGCGAAATTCCTGAATGTTCCAACCAAGAACGGTCGAGTTTATTTTCAGGAGTTAACCACAGCATCCATTTTGCCTGTTGCCCGAGCTGCTTTATTGCAGGTAATAGCAGTAAATTAAGCAGGGTAGGTGAGGCGTTATCATAGCAAATTTGATTTACACCACCCAATGAAGGGGTTACCTCTGGCATAGAATGCATTTGCTTTGAAAAATCATTAACAGAATGGGGTGTGATCATGGTTAGCTCCTGTTTACTGTATGGATATACAGTAAATCTACTTCACCCAAAGATCAATCATTTCTTGCACCCAGAGATAGATTTGGAATGCATCACGAGCATTTTATAATTATTAATTGAACAACTAATATAAATTATTTAAGGTTAATGAAATGATAAGGATATCTATATCAATAGGTTAGCTTGTTCGTGATCAGGAGGATCGAAATGAATAGTTCTCAACAGCGCATTGCACAATATAAGAAAAAAGTTCTCCATCTCGGGGCCATCGCCTCTAAGACCCAGTTTGGAGGGTATTCACTTTCACTGGATGATGCCGTATTTGCCCTCGTTAAGCAGGGTACGCTTTACCTACGGGGGAGCGAGGCAATGTCTCAATATCTCGATACACACCCACTTGCTCCCTTCGTTTTCTGTAAAAGAGGTAGCGCTATCTCACTTAATTACTTTACGGTTGACGACGCGTTATGGCAGGACGACGTCAATCTTCTGAAATTATCTCGTGCGGCATGGCGGGATGCGCAAAATTGTCGGACTTACAAGCAAGCGCACCGCCGATTGAAGGATTTACCGAATCTAGGTATTCGCTTCGAAACTTTATTGAGAGAAGTGGGCATTCATACGGAGGAGCAACTCCGCCAAACGGGTGTTAAGCAATGTTGGACATTAATGCATCAACGCAATAAACATTTAGGCCCCCTCACACTCTTTTATTTGCAAGGAGCCATTATGGGGCTACATCATGCCGTGATACCCCATCCTATTCGGGACGAATTAATGGCTTGGCATAAAGAGTTCACCACCCGTTGTGTGAAGAATCCAGTCAACAATATCAGGATGCTAAGAGCGGCTCTTTAACTTTATTCATTTCACGTAAGGTGTGAATAATTAATGAGACCTGTTGAATGATGAGCGCTTTTTGAGGTTCATCATCAATCTCTATCGAATCAGCCAGTGCCGTTAACCCCGCGAGTGTTTGAAGGACTTCTTCGTTACTCAACGTCTGATAGTCCTCCATGCAAGCAGTTAGCGCATAAAGCAGGTTTACTAATTGCGGGTTGTGCGTGTGCTGCCGATGGGAGCCCAATGCCGCGATGTAGCTTAATAGACTGTGGTTGGTACAGAGGATTGAGAAGGAAGCCTCTTTAGCATCTGGCGAAGACCAGGCTTTATTTTCACCTAAAGCAATGACCGAGGCTAACTCTGCATCGGCATTATGAGCATCCCTGCGTGCAATACGATAGGACACACGATTATCCTTGCCGTGTTGATACTGCTGGGTCACGGCCTTTACATAACGTACGTTAGCCATGTAGGCTTTACTGATAACCGTTGAAAGTTGTCGATAGTGCCAATCGGGAAAGATAAAGGTTACGGCCAGCCAAGCTAATCCACAGCCCACCAGCGTATCAACGATGCGTGGGAAAGCGACATTAAATCCTTCACCCAGTAAATTGAAGCAAAATAGCACCATTAGCGTGATAAACAGCGTGGCTTGCGCATACTGAACTTGCCTAAACAAAAAGAACAGTACGCCAAATAGAACGATGGCGACTAACTGTCCGGGTAGAGAGGGGATAAGCCAAAGCAGGGGCAGCCCAATTAATATTCCTGCCAAGGTTCCGATAACTCTCAATGCTAAGCGTCGCTTAGTGGCAGAATAGTTGGGTTGGCAAACAAAAAGTGAGGTGAGTAGGATCCAGTAACCTCGCTCCAAGCTTATGGATTGAATAAAAAGATAGCCTAAGCAGAGCACCAGACTCACGCGAACAGCGTGTCTAAAAAGAGGTGACTTGGGGGAAAGATGGCTTTTTAGGCGTGATTTAATATCATGCCAACCTTGCAGGCCCTCAAAGGAGAGCTCAGTATCGATGTTTTGCCAATCAGTATTAGACAGTTGTTCTGATGCGACAGAAGCCAGTTGTTGATCAACAGCACGTAAATTTTTGAGCAGCCAACGTAAACGCTCACAGGTCTCCTTCTCTGCGAAAAGGGAGACTCGTTCTAATGCGACGTCTGCATTGGCGAGGGCACGCTCGAAGTGACCACTATGCTGGTAGTCTTGCTTGGTTTGGAGGCTTTCGGCTATCTCTCGGCACGCCATTGCCTGATGTCGAAGTAGACGCTCGCAGCGAAACATTAGTTCATTGAAGTGCCAATTATCTTGTAAGCGTAGATGGTCGATATGGGACGAATTAGCCCGCTCGTGGATCTCTTGCGCCACAAAGTAATAAAGTAAGGCTCGTCGACTGGTGCTACTCGCCCGGTCACCGCGTAGCCGACTCTGGATAGCTGTTTTAACAAGATTAAGTTGCTGCACCAATTGGCTATTTGCCATTGATAACTTATACAGAGGGCGATCGTTATGGGCTGTACCGTCCGGATCAAACAGCGTCGCTTTAGACTCTAAGTATTTTGCGAGCGAGCTATAAGTATTAATCAATTGTGCTTCAACAGGGCGGGCAGGGAAGAGTAAATGATTAATGATCGTAAAAAGATAATAGACGCCGGCACCCGCTAACAAAAATAACGGTTGAATATACCATTTAGGGAATAACCCAATCCCCAACATGGTATAAATCGCAGTTAAAATGGCACCAAAGGCAATGGTGGCATAGCGTTGACCGAGGGCACCCAGCATGATGAATGCCCAACTTGAAAGTCCTAACCCAGCGAGAAATAGTAGCGGATACGGGAAGAGCAGTTCAACGCTAATGGTGGCTATAGCAAAGCAGACGAGCGTGATCACAATATTTTTAAGCCGACCCGTTAACCGATCGTCAATATCAGTTAACGCGGCGGCGACAATCCCCAAAATCAACGGGATGGTCCAAATTACCGTATGATGGCGCCACGCAAAGAGCGCGACACAGCTCATTGCAACAAAAATTCGGACGGGTTCTTGCCATAAACGGTTCAGAATATAATGTTGCCAGTGTTTACGGAGCACGCTGCGACTGACCATGATTACTTACCGTATTGTAGACGCGCAGCATTCTCGCGCGCTATCTGGGCTTCCTCGACGCTGACGACTCGACGCCCTACAGGCCATAATGCGATCACGGCAATTTTAAAGTGCGCTATCCCTGTCGGAATGCCAATAAGGGTTAAGCACTGCGCAATTCCGATCGAAATATGGGAAAGACAGAGCCACCAACCGAACAGGATCAGCCACACGACATTTACTATGGTGCCACCTGAATTCATCAGGGTGTTTTTATTTTCGGGTCTGAGTAGATCGACATGGATAGCCTCGTTACCGAAGGGTACGAAAGATAGTTTAGTGATCTCCCAGCATGAACGGGTGAGGGGAAGCGTAAAAATACAGACGACAGTCAGTAAAGTGACTACTAGCCATGAAAAGCTAGTAATGAAACCGCCGAGGAAAAAATTCAAAAGATTAAGCACACTTCGCATGCAATGATTATCCCTTTTTAAGATTATATCGAGGTAGATTTATCTGGAGGCTCAGCCTATTGGCAGTTAAAATCGAAAACAGAGATAGTGTAAATCAATGGCCAGGTGCATGGAACTAAAAGCAACGTCAATCGGAAAGAAGCTCGCACAGCATCCCTATCATCGGGTGCGAATGCTTGCTGCAGGTGTTGAAGTCTCTGGTGATCATCATGAATACATCATCCCTTTCAATCAATTGATCGGGGTTCGCTGTAAGCGCGGTGTGGTATGGGGAGAACTTGAGTTCCAATTAGCGGATGACAAAGTTGTGCGTTTACACGGCACTGAATGGTCTGAAACGCAGCGATTTTGGCAATATCTGATGAAATCCTGGCAATCTTGGACACAACAGATGGTCGTAATCAGTGATCAAGTGCTCACTGACCTGCAACAATTTATTCTCGATGCAGTGCAAAAAGACCGTTGGCTTACACAAGAAGCGTTGCAGGGGATGCAAACCCATATCCACGAAACGTTAACCGCTCTGCCGTTACCCAGTGAGCGTCTCCAAGCATTTCCTGAAAGTTACGCGCGTTGGCAATTTTGTCATGCATGGTTAACCGCGCCCGAATCACAGCGCCAATTGCGTAATCGTCAATGGATGACCCAACTTGAATCGCGCTACGCTGAGTTCTTTGCAACGGTAGAAAGCTCTCCATTAAATGCTTCTCAGCGTCAAGCCGTGATGAATGACGAAAAATCAGTGTTAGTTTTGGCGGGTGCCGGGAGCGGTAAAACGTCGGTATTAGTCGCGAAAACGGCATGGTTAATGATGCGTAAACAGGCGCAAGCAGAACAGATTGTTGTCTTAGCGTTTGGTCGCAAAGCCGCTGAAGAACTTAATCAGCGAATAACGTTACGTACTGGCGCATCCAATGTGACGGCGAAAACGTTTCATGGACTAGCCTTGGCAATAATCCAGCAAGCCACTAATAAACAGCCCATCATTACCGAGTTAGAAAATAATACTGCTGAGCGACATAAATTATTACTCGATCAGTGGGTAGAGCAGTGCAGCCAGAAAAAAGCCGCGGCTAACCAATGGCGACAGTGTCTCGAAGAGGATTTAGGTTGGACTTTAACGGAAACCGCTTATTGGCAGCAGCCAGATATTCAGAAAAAGATCCCTCTCATACTCGATAAGTGGCTGGGATTGGTCAGAATGCACGGCGGTACTCAAGCACAAATGATCGAACAGGCTAAGGAAGACGAGAGACTGCTATTCTCGAAACGGATTAAGTTGATGGCACCGATCGTCAAAGCTTGGAAAGCGGCTTTAAAAGCGGAAGGGGCGGTGGATTTTGCGAGTTTACTTGAGCAAGCCTGCGGTCTGATTGAAAAAGGGCGCTTTATCAGTCCTTGGAAGTATCTGTTAATCGACGAATTTCAGGATATTTCGCCGCAGCGAGCCAAATTGATCTCATTACTCCGTCAGCAAAATAAACATAGCCACTTATACGTGGTGGGCGACGACTGGCAAGCCATCTATCGCTTCGCCGGTGCACAACTTGATTTAACCACAAAATTTTCTCACACCTTTGGTGAGGGGGCTGTGTGCCAATTGGATACGACGTACCGGTTCGATCAGCGGCAAAACGATATTGCGGCCCAATTTATTCAACAGAACCCAGCCCAGATCAGTAAAACCATTATCAGCACCCGACCGGGAAGCAAGAAGTCGGTCACTCTGTTGTACGAAAGCCAATTGGAGGCATTATTCGATAAGCTCAGTGGTTTCGTGACACAGCAAGAGACTATTTTGGTGCTGGGGCGTTACCATTATCTCAGACCGAAGGTGCTCGATAAAGCCGCGACCCGTTGGCCAACGCTGACGATCGATTTTATGACTATCCATGCCAGTAAAGGGCGAGAAGCCGATTATGTGATCCTTTGTGGGCTGAATGCAGGAAAAGATGGCTTCCCAGCGGAGTCACAAGAGACCATTATTGAGCGGGGATTACTCGTCGAACAAGAATCTTACCCTTATGCAGAAGAGCGCAGACTCGCCTACGTCGCAATGACCAGGGCAAAACAGAGGTTATGGTTGCTGTTTGATCCTAAGAACGCTTCTCCCTTCGTCGACGAGCTAAAACAATCTGGTGTGCCAGTCGCGAAGAAACCTTAAGCCCCTAGGGGCTTAATGACGAAGCAGGGGAGAGGTGATTTTAGAGCGGACTCGTTCGGCAATATCATCCAATTCTGGATTATCGAGATGCTCGTTAAGGATTTCACCCGTCAGTTGCGATTCGGCCACATAAGTCTGGACCGTCTCTCCGCCCTCATCTTCCATCACCACGTAGTACCATGGAAGAACTAATAGCCCTTCGTGGATAATCAGACTGGCCGGTGTCGGCGTTTGCAATGCATAGGCGGGGTCCATATCGACAATCACCCCCAAAGCGCCCGTCAATTGATGACGGACTTGTTGACCAATTCCAAATTTACACTTGATCATAATAGTCTCCAACGCAGTATTGATAGGAGATCTGGGGGCGGTTAGTCATTTTTCAAGTCAGTAGACTTGGCAAACAAAGCCTTTTAGATATAACCCTTCGGGGTAAGCACTGCTTACAGGGTGATCAGCGGCTTGACGGAACTGTTCAATAAACTGCGCTGTTTTACCCGCATCGACAGCGGCATCGGCAACAATTTTTTGAAAGAGTTCAGTCGTCATCAGCCCTGAGCATGAGAAGGTTAATAAGAAACCGCCTGGACGCAAGAGCTGCATGGCAAGCATATTGATATCTTTATATCCTCGACAAGCACCCATCAGTTGATTCTTATTTTCGACGAATTTAGGGGGGTCCATGACAATCACATCGAAGTGTTGGCCTTCATCGCGATAACGGCGTAATAACTTAAAAACATCATCACGCAGGAACTCCGCTTTCGATAAATCGAGTTGATTGAGCGTGATATTTTGACGCGCAATATCGAGTGCTTCTTGCGACGTATCGACGCTGGTGACTTTCTTACATCCGCCGATCAAGGCAGAGACGGCAAAACCTCCGGTGTAGGAGAAGCAGTTTAAGACCTCGGCATCTTTGGCATAACGACGTAAACCGAAGCGGCTGTCACGTTGGTCGAGGTAGTAACCGGTCTTATGGCCTCGTTGGATATCCACCAACAGTTTCATACCATGCTCGGTAATCGGCAACAGGGCAGGAGGAGTATCACCCGAAATGACCCCTTGAACCTGTTCCAGGCCTTCTTTCTTCCTTACGGCAACGTCGGAACGTTCGTATAAATGACACTCTGGGAAAAGCTGCTGTAATGCAGTCGTTAAGGCCGGACGTTGGTATTCAGCACCCGCTGACAGCAGTTGTAGAACGAGAAACTGACCGAATCTATCGATGGTGATCCCTGGCAAGCCATCGGACTCTCCAGCAATCAAGCGATAGCTGTCCAGATCATCTTTTGCCGCAAGCCAGGTGCGTAATTTCAGCGCTTGTTCCAGCTTGCGGGTGAAAAAAGCGATATCGATTGATTCCGTTGGATCAAAGCTCCATACCCGCGCACGAATTTGTGAGGAAGGTGAGAACGCGGCTTTCGCTAACCAACGGCCATGAGCATCACAGACATCAACCGTTTCACCCGAGGTGGCTTTACCTTCCATTTTGTTAATTGCCCCAGAGAAAATCCAAGGGTGCTTGCGAAGCAGTGATTTTTCGCGTCCTTTTGCAAGGATAATTCGTGCAGTCATAATAGTCTTTACGTTAAAAGTAATATAAGGGTGTGCGATCGATAAGCACGTTTACTGATCCCGGCAGAGGCCGTGCGTTATAAGCACTTGGCAGGCTTAGGCAATCCCGCGATTTTTGTCGCTTGTTTGGCAGGGCCATCGGGAAAAAGGCGGAACAAATAACGACTGTTACCTTTCTCTTCGCCAAACTTCTTCGCCATCGCTTTCACCAGCATCCGAATTGCCGGTGAGGTATTGAATTCGGTGTAGAAATCTCTGACGAAAAGGATAACTTGCCAATGTTCTGGAGTAAGCCCGATCTGCTCTTGCTCGGCGATCGCTTCGGCCAAGGCTTCGCTCCAGTCACTGCTCTTTTTTAGGTAACCTTCGTTATCTGTCTCTATTTCTTTATTGTCGAAAATCATCGTTAACATCTCATGAAACCATGATCAGGATGGTATCAAGGTTTTTACCCAAAAAAATAGCCTTTATTTCTAAAGGCTAATTTCTTATCTATCACCGTCGGGATTAGTCGTTGCGTGAGGCAAAACCTAACAGGTTGAGTAAGCTTAAAAAGATATTATAAATCGAGACATATAAGCTCACGGTGGCGCGAATATAATTTGTTTCGCCACCCTGCACGATATTACTGGTCTCCCACAGAATCGCGGCAGAAGAAAACAGAATGAACAGTACGCTAATCGTCATTTGTAGAGCAGGTAGTTGTAGAAAAAGATTCGCGATGACCGCGACTAACAGTACCACGAAGCCGGTCATCAAGATCCCGTTTAAAAATGACATATCACGGCGAGTCGTCAGCACATAAGCCGAACAGCAGAAAAAGACCAGAGCTGTCCCCGCTAAGGCAAAAGCAATCGTTTCACCCATCCCCGCACTTAAGTAACGACTAAGAATAGGTCCCAAACAATAGCCCAGGAATCCGGTGAAAGCGAACGCTGCGAGGAGACCTATTGGCCGGTCGGCGAGACGATGTGTAAGGAACATCAAGCCGTAAAAGCCGGCCAACGTTAAAATAAAGCCGGGTGCCGGTAAGTTGAATAGAATACTGGCAGTCGCTGTCATGGCAGAGAAAGCGAGTGTTAAACCAAGTAAGAAGTAGGTATTACGTAAAACATGATGCGAAGCCGAAGCGTGGCTTGCGCTGCGAGAAGTAATAATTTTTTCCATGATGAGTCCTTTTATTATTTTTTACCCGCACAAGTTAATCCTTACCTAGCAAGGATTGAAGGTGTTTTACCCATCTTTACCTCGGTTGTAGTAGAACCACTGGGTGTTTCTGCCTGTTTTATCATCATTAAGTCTGTTTTTGCTTGTTTTTGCAGCGAATGATACATTTCGCTATTTACAATGTTTTGGGGAGTGTTTATAGTGCGCCTCATTGCGGAGGGGTGGCCGAGCGGCTGAAGGCAGCGGTCTTGAAAACCGCCGATGGGCAACCATCCGAGAGTTCGAATCTCTCCTCCTCCGCCACTTACTTCGGTAAGGGCATAATAGTATTGTGTCGTAGTAAAAAAAATTTGCGGAGGGGTGGCCGAGCGGCTGAAGGCAGCGGTCTTGAAAACCGCCGATGGGCAACCATCCGAGAGTTCGAATCTCTCCTCCTCCGCCACTCTTTAAGAAACCAGCCTACGGCTGGTTTTTTGCATTTCTGCTGTAGCCTATATTCTTCTCTACCTCGATCCGCCCGCTAATGACTGATAGTGATTTACACCGTCAGACTATTCTTCAAATAGAGTTTATTAAATTTCATCTTTACTGTGCGAAAAGGAGTGTCTGTGAAATCGCCTGTTGCGTTGAAGGTCTCTCGGCAAGAAGCCACGCTGATCCTTATTACCCTGTTATGGGGAGCGACATTTTTAATTGTTCATCATGCTATGCAAACTGCTAGCCCATTCTTTTTTGTCGGGGTCCGTTTTGCTGTCGCGGCGCTGTTGTTAGCGGCGGTATTTTGGCGAAGCCTGGCGGGCGTCACAACGAAAGACTTGCAAGCCGGGACATTAATCGGATTATGTATCGCGATAGGTTACAGCTTCCAAACCTGGGGAATGCAGACCATCTCCAGCAGTCAATCAGCCTTTATGACGGCGATGTATGTCCCCTTAGTTCCCTTACTACAATGGGTTTTCCTTAAGCGGCCCCCAGGCCTTATGTCTTGGTGTGGCATTATCCTAGCCTTCGTAGGACTTTTGCTGTTGTCTGGTAATGCGGGGGAGAGTACTCAGGGGTTGGGCATCGGTGAGTATGTGACGTTAATCAGTACCTTAGCGATTGCGGGAGAAATTATTCTGATCAGTGGCTATGCAGGGCAGGTGGATACCAAACGGGTCACTATCATCCAGTTAGCCGCCGCCTCGTTGTTCTCGTTTTTATTTATGGTACCCGCCGGAGAAACGGTCGGTCATTTTCCGCCAACGGTAATCCTTAGTGCGGCGGGGTTAGGCTTGATGAGTGCCATTATCCAATTGACCATGAACTGGGCACAACAGAGTATTTCGCCGACACGTGCGACGGTGATTTATGCCGGTGAACCCGTTTGGGCCGGAATTGTCGGACGTATCGCTGGGGAGGTTTTACCGAGCTTAGCGTTACTGGGCGGGGTATTAATTGTGGCTGGGGTATTGGTCAGCGAATTAAAAATTAAACGCCGAGCTAAACAACCTTGATGAAATAAGACGGGCAGTAAAGCCCGTCATATTATTCACTACGACTGAATCGATTTACGCTTAAAAAACCACCCCATGGCGAGAAGAATAAACCACACTGGTGTAACGCTCAGCGCTTGGCGTGTATCCGGCTGTAAGGTTAACAACACGATGATGAAAGCGAAGAACGCCAGCACCACCCAGCACATCACAACACCACCCGGCATCTTGAACGATGAGCGCTGATGCTTCTCTGGAAACTTTTTGCGGTAGGCAAGATAAGAGCAGAGAATAATTGACCAGACGAACATAAACAGAATTGCGGAAACAGTCGTGACTAACGTGAAAACAGTCATCACGTTCGGGATTAAATAGATTAACGCTACGCCCAAAAATAGACATAAGCATGAAAACAGTAATCCATTCACGGGAACCGACCGTTTAGATAATTTCCCAAACATCGTTGATGCCACGCCCTGTTCTGACAAGCCGAATAGCATACGACTGGTTGAAAAAATACCACTGTTGGCGGAGGATGCTGCCGAGGTGAGTACCACAAAGTTAACAATCCCTGCGGCGGCGGGTAAACCAATTAACACGAACATTGCGACAAATGGACTGCGTGCGGGGTCAATCTCATTCCATGGGGTTACGGCCATGATGACACAGAGCGCTAAGACGTAAAACATAATGATGCGCAGCGGGATAGAGTTGATGGCCTTAGGTAAGACTTTTGCAGGGTTATGCGTTTCAGCTGCGGCTGTTCCTACCAGCTCGATACCCACAAACGCGAAGACCGCAATTTGGAAACCGGCGAAGAAGCCAGAGAGGCCTTTAGGAAACATACCGCCGTGTGACCAGATATTATTGAGAGAAGCATAAGTGCCGTTAGGTAGCGCATAATGTGACGCGACCAGCACAATACCGACGACAATCAGACTGATAATGGCGATGATTTTAATGATCGCGAACCAGAACTCCATCTCGCCGAACAATTTTACGGTAGCAATGTTAAGTATTAAGAAGGTTGCAACGCAGAGAATAGCACTTAACCACACCGAGAACTCTGGGAACCAAAATTGGAAGTAGGCACTGATGGCCACAATATCGGCCACTCCGGTAACTACCCAACAGAACCAGTAAGTCCATCCAGTAAAGTAGCCGGCCCAAGGACCCAGTAAATCTGCAGCGAAATCGCTAAACGATTTATATTCCAAGTTAGCGAGTAATAATTCGCCCATTGCACGCATCACAAAAAAGAGCATAAAGCCGATAAGCATATAAACAAATATGATCGACGGACCCGCAAGACTAATCGTTTTGCCAGAGCCCATAAACAAGCCGGTGCCAATCGCTCCGCCAATGGCAATTAATTGAATATGCCGGTTATGCAAACTGCGCTTAAGTGAACCTTCACCCTTATCAGGGTGCTGGGGATCGGTGAGATTCGTCATGAAAAATTTCCTGTGATGATGATGGTCAATCGTTGTTGTTATTTTTAGAACGCACTAAAGGTTTGTAACATACTCTGCTTCATTTTGAGAATAGGGGGCGGGGGGATTTGCGTCATATCGGGCCAAATAAATGGAGAGAGATGAAAATACCTCCTGAAACAGGAGGTCATTATAGGTTAGGCAAGATAGGCGGCTTTAATTTGTTGCAGCGTTGCAGAGAACTGAGTCTTATCTTCGCCGTCTTCCAACGTCGAGAGTTGGCGCTCCATACGAAGGATCGCTTTACCTGCATCAACCTGACCCATGGACTTCAGCATACAAGCCAATAACATCTTCATACAGTTGACTTCTTTCGACAAACTTTCAACATCTTGAGCAGTAGTGATTGCTTGGCTCATTATGTTTTCTCCAATAGATGAAATAAATTGGGCTGAGTGTACCACAATAACTTTATTTCTATATAGCAGCGACCCTAGCTGAGTGTGGTTATCTGCGCCATACTAAGCAGGAGTGCTGCAAGCTGAGGCAACATAAGCCCTATTAGATAACGAGTAGACTTAGGACGGCAGTGTGACTGAACGATTTGATGCAAAAGAATTTTTAAAACATGTAACGCACCAACCTGGTGTATACCGTATGTATGATGCCAAAGAACAGGTGATTTACGTCGGTAAAGCGAAAGACCTCAGAAAACGGCTGAGTAGCTACTTTCGTCAAAATGTTGGCAGTCGAAAGACAGAAGCTTTAGTGGCGAACATTGCTCAGATTGATGTCACCGTTACCCATACCGAAACCGAAGCTCTGTTGCTTGAGCATAACTACATCAAGCTCTACCAACCTCGCTACAATGTTTTGTTACGAGACGATAAATCTTATCCCTTCATCTTTCTAAGTGGTGACAAACATCCTCGTTTGGCGATGCATCGTGGCGCGAAACAGGCGAAAGGGGATTATTACGGTCCTTTCCCTAATGGGTATGCGGTGAAAGAAACCTTAATTTTATTGCAGAAAATCTTCCCTATACGCCAGTGTGAAAACAGTGTGTACCGTAACCGTACGCGTCCCTGTTTACAGTATCAAATTGGGCGCTGTTTAGGGCCTTGTGTGGAAGGCTTGGTCAGCGAAGAAGAGTACAAGCTGCAGACGGATTATGTGCGCCTGTTCCTCTCTGGGAAGGATGATCAAGTCCTGCGTCAGTTGGTTTCAAGAATGGAACAAGCGAGTCAGGACTTGAAGTTTGAAGAGGCAGGAAGATTACGGGATCAAATTCAAGCGGTACGCCGCGTGACCGAGAAGCAGTTTGTCTCCAATCAAGGCGATGACCTTGATGCGATCAGTGTGGCCTACGATGCTGGATTAGCCTGTGTCCATGTGCTGTTTATTCGTCAAGGTAAAGTCTTAGGTAGCCGAAGCTATTTTCCGAAGGTACCCGCCGATACAGAGTTAACTGAGGTAGTGCAAACCTTCGTCGGCCAATTTTACCTGCAGGGGAGTGAGTCTCGCTCTTTACCGACTCAAATTCTGGTCGATTTCCCGTTGCCTGAAAAAGAGGTGCTTAGCGAATCATTAACGGAATTAGCGGGTCGTAAAATCCAATTGCAGACCCAACCACGTGGTGATAGGGCTCGCTATCTGAAACTTGCGCGGACCAACGCCACCTCGGCATTGGTTGCAAAACGCTCGCAATACTCAACCTTATCCCAACGTTTCAAGGCGCTGACGGAGTATCTGCAGTTGCCCAAGCTACAGCGGATGGAGTGTTTCGATATTAGTCACACCATGGGCGAGCAGACCATTGCTTCCTGTGTGGTCTTCGACCCGACGGGGCCGGTTCGTGCGGAATACAGACGATATAATATCGAAGGGATTACTCCGGGTGACGACTATGCCGCGATGCGTCAAGTATTACGCCGCCGTTACGGTAAGCCCTTGGAGCCAGAAAAGATCCCCGACCTGATCATAATCGACGGGGGAAAAGGGCAGTTATCTCAGGCGATCGACGTTTTCGCTGAACTCGATGTACCTTGGGATAAGACCAAACCTCTCTTACTCGGGGTAGCGAAAGGCAGTGATCGTAAAGCGGGCCTTGAAACACTGTTTAAATTACCGGTCGGAGAGGGGATGTCATTACCCGCGGACGATCCAGCGCTACACCTTATCCAACATATTCGAGATGAGTCGCATAACCATGCAATTGCGGGCCACCGTAAAAAACGCGCTAAAGTTAAATCGACCAGTTCGTTGGAAGATATTGAAGGTATTGGGCCGAAACGTCGCCAGCAGCTATTGAAATATATGGGGGGATTGCAGCCGCTCAAAAATGCCTCTATAGAAGAAATTGCCAGTGTTCCGGGTATTTCACCGAGTCTGGCAGAAAAAATATTCTATTCACTGAAACACTAGCATTGAAACAGGGTGCACAATGTAGGAACATAAGGCTTCGCTCTCACTGCTAGGCCTTTGTTGCATATGCAATTTACAATACCGACGTATCTCACGTTTTTTCGCGTGATCTTGATCCCATTCTTTGTCCTTGCTTTTTATCTGCCTTTTAGCTGGGGGCCGACGGTGACGGCGCTTCTCTTTGTCATTGCTGCAGTAACGGACTGGTTTGACGGTTTTCTAGCTCGCCGCTTAAAACAAACTACCGCTTTCGGGGCCTTCTTAGATCCGGTTGCCGATAAGGTATTAGTGGCGATAGCTCTAGTGTTAGTGACTGAGCATTTTCATAGCTGGTGGATTACTTTACCCGCGGCAACCATGATTGCCCGTGAAATTATCATCTCAGCACTGCGTGAATGGATGGCTGAAATCGGTAAACGTAGCAGCGTGGCAGTGTCATGGATTGGTAAATTCAAGACCAGCGCACAAATGTTTGCGTTGCTGGCATTGCTTTGGCGGCCGAGTGAAGCCTTAACGATTGTCGGTATTATCGCGCTCTATGTGGCCGCCATCTTAACGTTTTGGTCGATGTTTCAATATTTAAAAGCATCGAGTAACGATCTAATGAATTCTTAAGCAGTTTTTGTTTATCAATACGTCATTATGATGTTTTTTCAGTCGGTCGAGACTGAAATACCAAAAAAAGTGGTTGTGGCTATTGCCAACCCTAAGAAGACAGTCCATAATAGCCACCATTCCGAACAGGGATATGAATTAACACTTTGAAAAATAAGAAGTTAGTTCGATAAAAAGTAATTTACTTGTTAAGGCAAGTATAAGAATTACGGCGCGTTGGCAGAGTGGCTATGCAGCGGATTGCAAATCCGTGTACCTCGGTTCGACTCCGGGACGCGCCTCCAAATTCTGCCCAGGTGGTGAAATCGGTAGACACAAGGGATTTAAAATCCCTCGGCTGTAAGGCTGTGCGGGTTCAAGTCCCGCTCTGGGCACCATCGATATTAATAATAAGCACTGTGTGCAATGTCGAATTACCGCTTAAGCGGATGTCAGTTTTAAGGTTAACCCTGTTTGGGTAACTCAGTTGTAAAATCATTATCCTGCTTTGATGATGATAAATAGAATTTGCCCAGGTGGTGAAATCGGTAGACACAAGGGATTTAAAATCCCTCGGCTGTAAGGCTGTGCGGGTTCAAGTCCCGCTCTGGGCACCACCGGTTCTAATGTATAAAAATGAGCACTCTGTGCAAATTTGCTTAACCGCCGAAAGGCGGTTTTTCTTTTCTTGCGTTCAAATACCTTTTCTTCTATCCCCCCTCAATCATCCCGCATTTCCTTTTCGCTGTTACGGCTCAACCCTCATTTGTGGCTGAGATATCAATGGAAGGAGGCGAGACGCTCACCTCCTTAGTGATCAGGTTAGCGGATTAGTGGCTACTCATCCCCACCATAAATTGTGAGCAATTTGAGTGTGTTGATGCCGCTTGAATTTGCTGTTCATCCAATTGGAACGCATCACCCGCTGCGGTATTCAATAAATGCTTCTGCGACGCTTGGCCCAGAGAACGAACCTGATCCTGCGCCAGTAATTTATTATCAACGGCCGCATTTATCACACTGCAGGTCGCATTGATCACGTTATATTTACCAACCGTCGCGGAGTTAATCAGCCAGCCAGCAATTCCTCCCACAACAATCCCTATGCACGTCGAAACAAATTTTTTTAAAGACATCGATAATCCCTTACTTAGCATTAATTAACCGAATCTATATTTGAAGAAGTCGAGAATAAGTATAAGGCGTAGTACGCAGATTAGTATTGAATTTTCCTATTCATTGATTCAAGGCCTAGAAAAGGCAGAAGGCAGGGTTGCAATAACGCAGCAAAACGTCGGCGAGCAGCTGCTAGTGGACTGGATTAGAGGGCTAAGGGAAGTGTCCATTAGCCTCCGATTAGCACCTTATTCGTCACTCACGAGCTTAGGAAGCTCCATGGGTAAATGTCCTTTTATATCTCTACCGGAAGGGCGTTGGAAAATACCGAGTTGGAAAAATCCCGCTGTGGCATACATAAATTCGAATATTTGGGATTGCGTCTCTTCATACTCATTCCAAAAAACATTGGAAGTAAAACAATAGATTTCAATAGGGAGTCCCTCAGCGGTAGGGCTTAGTTGGCGAACGACTACATACATATCATTACAGATATCTTCTCGCTGCCGCAAATAACTCAAGATATAGCCGCGATATAGGCCTAAATTGGTGATCCCATGATTGACGGACAGGGCTAAATTTTGACGGATATAGTCAGCTATCTTATCGCCGATAATTGAACGCTGGTCATCAAGACTCTCGGCCAGTGCAGGGGTCGCAAACGCTATACTCGATTGATCGATAAAGAAGCTACGCTTGATGCGTCTTCCCCCGGAAGCGAACATCGGTTGCCAGTTAGTGTAGGTCTCGGTGATAAAGTTTTTAGTGGGAACCTGAGAGAGTGTATTGTCCCAGTTACGAATGGTGATCGTGTGCAAGGCAATATCGGTCACCTCACCGCTGATATTGGCAACTGGCATCTCAATCCAGTCACCCAATTGGATCACATGGGAAGATGAGACCTGAATATTGGCGACCAGTGAGATAAGCGTATGTTGAAATACCAGCATTAACACTGCGGCAATGGCACCTAAACTGGAAATAACGATGCCAGGCGATTTATTGGACAAGGTCGCGATCACTAAAATGGTGGCAATAGACGAGACGACTATCTTACCAATCTGTACGTAGCCTTTAATCGACCCGGCTTTGGAACCATGCTTACGAGCATAAACGTCTTTGGTGGTATCCAATAATTCGTTGATCAGCATCGTGATATTCACGATGAAGAGCACCCCACAAATCGTCCTGATCGCCTCAACCAATCCTTCTGACAGCCCAGGAATGAGTTGGGAGAGGAAGTAGACTGTTACGACCGGAATGATATTGGCTAGCCTACGAGTGATCCGTAAGTCTTTTTTCTGAGTATCACGCTGACTGTTGGTATGCAGAATAAATTTTCGCACAATGCTCAGTAAGAAGAATTTACAGATCACAGAGGAGATAAACCCTGCGAACAGCATCAACGTTACGGCGAGTAGGGAGTAAGTCACTGGGTTGTTGAGCACCCAGTGCCACAGAGTCAAAAGGTCTTGCATGAAAGCACTCAGTAGTTGTCGACGTTAAGGCTGATGATCATTAATTTTTTTTTATTTTTTTTCTAGTCTAAAAATGGTTTTGTCATCAATACAGAGAAAAAAGATAGATTTTATCGGCAATCGCTCCAAGCGAAGCACTAATCAGAACGTAACCATGAATAAAAATCACGACTGAAACGGTGATTATGCAAAATTATTACGCTCCTTTTAGGAGGGTAACAGTAAACCCCTCTTCAACGTTGCCTATCTTTCGGATTAATGAAGAGAAAAAAATAGCGGTTAAGCTATTAATCTTGATATAGATCATGTTTTTTTAGCATTAATCAAAATGCTGGTTTATTGATATTTATCATATTAATTTTCTGAACTCAACTTTCTGGATGTTATCTTTGATTATTCGTGCGAATAGATTTGTTTGTAATCTTCCACTTTTTGTAAAAAATAGCTGATAAGGAGAGTTAAAAACCCACTAAATTTTATTATTTGATTCATTATCCCCTATCTAAAAAAAATAAAAACCCTTAATAATCATTAGTGAAAGTGATTTTCATTGATGTAGGTCAGTTTATTATATTAATTATTTTAATATTTACACAGTGATTATTGCTGATTGTGCACTCTGGCTGATTATTTCGTTTTTTGATAAGATTATTTCTAAATACACATCCTCTTTCTGAGGTTAGTAGGCAACACTGCGCTAGATGATTGAATAAGTAATCGCAATAGTTCTTTATTATAAAGAGTATGGCATTTAATTTTTTACTTTATTGCAACAATAAGCGCTGAAAAAGCGGTGTCCATTTTCGTTAAGGCAATAAATAGTTCATCTATACACCCCTTTGTAAAAAGGGAGTAAAGAATTCTTATGTAAGTCATTGGCCTATTGAAATTAACCAGACCGCATCACTCTGAGGTTAAATAATGAAGAAAGTAAAAATAGGCTTAATGGCGATAATGATGTTGTCTGTTGGCCAATCAATCAGTTGCGCTGCTCAGGAACCTCTGGGTTGGGCTGCGCCGTTGACGACCACGACATTAAAAGACGCCATAATGTTCGCTTTTCAGCGAGATCCTTCGGTAGGGCAACAAGCCGCTCAAGTGGGTATAGGCCAAGCGCAAATTGATCAAGCACGCAGTGCATGGATGCCACAATTATCCTTAAGTGGTAGCGCTGGCCATAGCCAGACAACAGACTCCAGTGGCTCTTTAAGCAACTCTACAACGTGGGGGATGAGTCTCACTCAACTCGTCTATGACTTTGGAAAAACGAATAATGCGATTGATCAAAGCGAGGCTCAACGTAATAGCTATCGTTATCAGCTGATGGCCACGCTCTCTTCAGTGGCTGAAAAAACTGCCTTGGATTATGTTGAGGTGCAACGCTATACCGCCCTAGTGCAAGCGGCTCAGCAAAATATTGTGGCGCTACAAAGTGTTTCTCGTATGGCACAGCTCCGGGCGCAGGCTGGTTTAAGTTCGACGTCTGACGAACTCCAGACACGGACCCGGGTCGCAGGCATGCAAGCTACCCTTCAACAATATCAAGCCACCTTGATGAGTGCGCGGGCAAAGTTAGCCGTCCTGACTGGCATGAACGCCTCAGATTATGCGCCAATACCTACTGCCATCGCAATTAAAGATACTTCGCTTAACGATATAGATTATTCGTTAATACCCTCTGTGCTGGCCGCGAAAGAGATGGAATCTTCAGCCCAATACGGTATTCAAAAAGTCCGTGCGCAATATTGGCCAACCATTAGTGTTCGCGGCGGCCGCACACGATATCAATCGAGTAATCGCTCTTATTGGGATAACCAAATCCAGCTCAATGTCGATGCGCCCATTTATCAAGGCGGGGCCGTTTCGGCACAAGTTAGGCAAGCGCAGGGAGCGAAAGAAGTGGCTGCGACGCAAGTTGACCAGGCGCGTTTTGATGTATTGCAAAAAGCCTCCGTGGCCTTGGCGGATTGGCTAGGCGCACAAGCCCGAATCGATGTGAATAAACAACAAGTCCTGAATGCCGATCAAACTCGTGAAGTTTATAAAAATGAATACACATTGAATAAAAGAAGTATTAACGATCTGTTAAGTGTTGAGCAAGATGTGTGGCAAGCCATCTCTTCACAGATTAATTCCCAATATGATGCCTGGACCGCAGCCATTAATTATGCAACATCACTTGATAATTTATTACCGTTATTAGGTATTGAAAAAAACACACGAGCGACATTACCCGATTTAAATTAATTAAATTCAAACATAACAGCAATTTACCCATTGCTATGGGGTTTTAGAGTAATAAAAATTTATTGCTCAGGGATGCTCCATAGTTTTTTTATACCAGGAGAATAATGTGAAAACATTTGATATCGATGTTATCGCGAGGAAAACGGCAGAAAAATCCGTTTTACACGCACAAGGTAATATGGCCTTAACCCTGACGGCACCAAGCGTTGTAGAAATTCACGGGCAAGCACAGGATGTAGTGAAATATATTCGTCAGGGTAAAGATCTCCTGATTTATATGAAAGATGGTAGCGTTATCCGTTGTAACGGCTACTTCGTGGAGGATGCGCAATCGCCCGCTCACTCGGAGCTCGTCTTTAACGACAATAACCAACTTACCCATATTAGTTTTGATGATGTCGCCGAAGGTACGGAACTCAGTGCAACGCCTTTGGTTGCCCATAGCACTCCGATTGACAGCATTGAGCCTTTATTGGCGCAGGAAGGCGTATTAAGTGATCTACCGTGGGGATGGATTGCGGGTGCAGCAGTGGGTGGTGGGGCATTGGGAGCCTTACTGTCTAGCGGGGGGGGACACTCTAAGACTAAAGTCATTGATAATACCCAGCCAGTAGAAAAGGCGACGCCGACGTTTAACGTCACCGACAATCAAGGCGACAAACAAGGGTTAGTGGCCACCAATACCACGATCGATGATAACACGCCTACCTTTAGCGGCACTGGCGAGCCGGGCGCGACCATTCAAATTAAAGATGGTGACGGCAATACTATCGCTAGCACTATGGTCGACAGTAAAGGGTCTTGGACCGTCAATTTACCGACACAAACCGATGGTGCGCATAGCTGGTCAGTCACACAAATTGACGGAACCAATACCACCTCTGCAGGGTCCATCGATGTCACCATCGCGACCGCCAAAGCCCAACTAGTGATTAATACCATTGCAGGCGATAACCAACTTAATGCCGATGAGCATCAAGCCGATGTGACGATCTCGGGATTAAGCCAGCAGCTGCCTGAAGGGACACAGGTTACGGTATCGATTAACGGCAAAAATTACACGGCAAGCGTTGACCCATCAGGTCAGTGGAGCGTGGTAATGCCAGGCGAGGACGCTAAAGCCCTTGCAGAGGGTAGTTGGACCGTTACCGTCACCGCGACGGATAGCACCGGTAACCATATTACTCAGACGCAACAAATTACCGTTGATACCCAAGCACCGACCTTAACACTGGATACCGTAGCAGGCGATCAAGTCGTTAACGCCACCGAACACCAAGCGGCGCTGATTCTATCAGGGGCCTCGAACGCTGCCAGCGGTACGAGTGTTACAGTAACCTTTGGGGCGCAAACCTATCAGGCTACGGTCGACGATCAAGGCAAATGGCAAGTTACTGTACCTGCCGAAACGGTTAAGAGTCTGACTGATGGCGATTATAGCTATACCGCTTCAATTACGGACCAAGCGGGTAATACCGCGACAGCAAGTAGTCATTTTGTTGTTGATACGACCGCGCCGATTATTACTATCGATGCTTTTGCTGGGGATGATGTCGTCAATAGCGACGAACAACAGGTCGCACAACTGCTTACTGGTAAAGTCGCGGGCGCCGCGGCAGGCGATATCGTCAAGGTGAGCATTGGAGGTACCGACCTTCAAGGCGTTGTGGCAGCAGATGGCACCTGGAGTGTGGGTGTGCCTGCAGCGATTTTCGCTTCGCTCGCGCAAGGTCAACAATCCGCCACCGTCTCCATCACCGATGCGGCAGGCAACACCGGAAGTGCCACGCATGATTTCACGCTGAGTGGGGCTGCTCCGACCTTATCGATTGAAGCAATTAGTCAAGATAACGTCATCAATGCCAATGAGGCACTTCAGCCGTTAGCCCTGAGTGGTAAGAGTAATTTAGCCGATGGGTCAGTGGTCACCATCAGTCTCAATCATATCGACTATCAGGCCACCGTCACGCAAGGTGTTTGGAAAATCACCGTGCCAGCAACGGATGTGATGCATCTCGATAACACCTTGTATACCGTCACCGTAACAGGGTCTGACAGTGCGGGTAACCTAGGCAGCGCACAAGCCAGCGTATTGGTCGATACCCATCTGCCACAAGTATCCATTGATGCCTTCGCGACCGATAACCTCGTCAATCACGACGAAATTGCCGTTGATCAGTCGCTCAGTGGTCGGGTCGTCGGTGCCGCGGCAGGGGATAACATTACCGTCACCCTTGGTGGGAAGACGTATACCACCACAGTTGAAAAAGATTTAACCTGGCATACCACTCTCCCTGCGGCCGATATGGCTGCACTGGGCGATGGTAAAATCGCTATCGATGTGTCGGTCACCAATACTCACGGTAATACAGGTGATAGCTCGCTGGGTATCGATATCAATGCTCAACTTCCAGGACTGCGTATTGATACGGTCTCTGGCGATGACGTCATCAATGCACTTGAACAGCAGCAAGATCTCACTGTAACCGGAAACAGTGAACATCTGGATGCAGGCACAATTATTAGCGTAACAGTTAATCAAGTCGTTTACAGTGCGGTCGTCGACGACCAAGGTCATTGGCAAATCGGCATCCCAGCGGCAGATATGACTCACTGGCCAGCGGGCGCATTATCTATTACCGCAACCGCTAGCGACGCGTACGGTAATCATGCGGCAATTACCCACCCTATTACGGTTAATAACGATCACGTTGCCCTCACTATCGATACGGTGTCGAGTGACGATATGATTAATGCTGCCGAGCAACAACAAGCGTTAGTCCTGTCGGGTAAAACGCAACACGTTGAAGCCGGACAGAGCGTCATTATCAAGTTTGCTGGACAGCTATTCACCGCCAGCGTTGAAAAAGATGGTACCTGGCATGTTACCGTGCCTGCCTCAGCAATGAGTGGCTTAACTGATGGTCGTACTGAGATTTCAGCGACCGTTGCAGATGTCAGTGGGAATAGTACAGAAAGCTCTCGCATTATCACGGTAGATACCCAGCCTCCCTCTATCGCTATTGACACAGTTACAGCGGATAACCAGCTCAATGCGAGCGAAGCACAGCAACCTTTAGTCATCAGTGGATCGTCAACTGCCGAAGCGGGTCAGAAAGTGACCGTCACGCTTGACGGCAAAGCGTATTCAGCAACGGTTGATAAACAAGGTCACTGGCAGGTCACTGTGCCATCTGACGATCTGGTCGCGTTACCGCAAGGGAATAATGCGGTCACCGCAACGGTATCGGACATCTCAGGAAATTCATCGAGTTTCTCTCATGACTTCACCGTGGACACTGTCGTGCCGGTTGTCACGATTAATACCGTGGCGGGGGACGATGTCATCAATGCGGCAGAGCATCAACACGCACAGATTATTAGCGGTTCTGCGACCGGTGGCGCCGCGGGCGATACAGTAACTATTACCTTGAATGGCCAAAGCTATACTGCAGTACTGGATGCACAAGGACAATGGAGCGCAGGCATCCCAAGTTCAGCCGTCGCCGCGCTACAAGAAGGTAAAACTCAAATCAGTGTTACTGTCACTGACCATGCCGGCAACACGGGAACGGCGACTCACGATGTGACAGTTAATACGCAAGATCCGGCGTTAGCGTTCAATACTATTGCTGGCGATAATGTGGTGAATACCGATGAGCATCTGGCCACCTTAACCCTCTCTGGACGCAGCAGCGATTTAGCCGAAGGAACGAGTGTAACGGTCGTTATTGCAGGGAAGTCTTACACTGCGATCACAGACAGTCAGGGCAATTGGTCGGTAACCTTATCCGCTCAAGACGTCAGCGCATTACCGGAAGGTCAACTTTCGATTTCAGCAAGTGCAACGAATGATGTAGGCAATAGCGTAAGTTCATCGACAACTATTACGGTCGATACGCATCTCCCAACGGTCAGTATCAACACTATCGCTGGCGACGATGTGATCAACGCGAGTGAGTTAGCTACCGGACAAACCCTCAGCGGTAAAGTCAGCGGGGCAGCAGCAGGCGATACCGTGACCGTGCATCTGGGCGGAAACACTTACACCGCAACGGTGGCTAAGGATCTAACCTGGAGCATTAATGTTTCCAGTAAAGATCTGACGGCGATGGGTAACGGTCCATTAACGGTCGACGCCTCAGTCACCAATCAACATGGCAACAAGGGTAATGTACAACACGCGATAAGCATTGATGCCAACTTACCTGGGCTGCGGGTCAATACTGTGGCGGGTGATGATGTTATCAACACGATTGAACATGGTCAGAATCTACTCATCACCGGTTCTAGCCAAGGGATCGCGGAGAACAGTACGTTAACCGTAACCATTGATGGCAAGACGTACAGTGCCAACGTGATGGCGGATGGTAGTTGGAGCGCGGCGGTGCCGAGCAGCGATGTCAGCACGTGGAAGGCAGGTAGTCTACAAATCGCAGTCAGTGGCGAAAGCAGTGCCGGTAACCCAGTCAATATTCTACATCCAGTGACCGTTGACCTTGCCGACGTGGCAATCAGTATAAACACCGTCAGTAATGACGATGTCATCAATGCAGCCGAAAAAGGTCAAGATCTCGCACTAAGTGGCAGTACTCATGATGTCGCAGAAGGCAGTCAAGTCACCGTAAGTGTTGCGGGGCATCAGTACACTACGACAGTAGAGAGTGATGGTAAGTGGGCGGTGACCGTACCCGCAGCGGATATGGCCAATCTCCATGACGGAATAAGTCATGTCGAGGTGAGTGTCACTACGCCTACCGGTAACAGCGCGCAAGCGGGTCGTGAGATCCAAATAGATACACAGCCGCCGAGTTTAACGATTGATAACCTGACGCAAGATAACGTCCTCAATGCACAAGAGTCGAGCAGTGACCAGTTGATCAGCGGTAGCAGCACGGCGCAAGCTGGCCAAGAAGTGACGGTTAGCCTGAACGGTAAGGACTATAAGACTACCGTCGATGCGCAAGGGCATTGGCAGGTCAAGATCCCCGCAACCGATCTGCAAGCCTTAAGTGAAGGTCAAACCTCGATCAGCGCGACAGTCGCGGATAAAGCAGGCAACAGCACGCAAGCTGAGCATAGCTTCCAAGTCGACGCTCAAGCGCCAGTGATTACCATTGATAAGATCGCGGGCGATGACATCATTAATATCGATGAACATAGCCAAGCGCAAATCATTAGCGGTAGTGCAACGGGTGGCGCTGCAGGCAACAGTGTTACAGTGACTCTTGGCGGGAAAACCTACACCACAGTTTTAGATGCTGCTGGGAAATGGAGTGTAGGCGTTCCTGCATCCGTTATTTCCGGTCTACAGGACGGTAACGTCAATATCGCTGTCACGGTAACGGACAGTGTTGGCAATGTTGGCAAGGCAAGCCACGACATTACTGTCGACACGGGATTACCTTCCATCAGTATCAATTCTGTGACGAGCGACAACGTCATTAATGCCGCAGAAAAAGGGCAAGATCTGACGCTATCGGGTAGCACCAGCCATATTGAACCGGGTAACACCGTAGTGATCGCTTTTGCAGGAAAAAGCTATTCAGTAGTGGTGGATGCAAAAGGAAATTGGACGCTGTATGTGCCTTCTTCAGCCTTGGCTGATTTAAAAGAAGGCAGTGCACAGGTTCAGGTTTCCGTGCATAACACTAGCGGTAACAGTGCGCAGGCAAGCCATGAGTTTATGGTCGATAGCTTAGCACCCATGTTACAGCTTGACCCGATCAGCACCAATAACGTTGTGAATGCACAAGAGGCGCAACAGCCGCTGACGTTGACGGGAAGTACCTCAGCAGAAGCGGGTCAGACGGTCAATGTGACGTTTAATAACAAACAGTACAGTGCGACCGTTGAGGCGAATGGTTCATGGTCGGTCACCGTTCCACCAGAAGACGTTGCGGCATTACAAGATGGGCAATATAAGGTTTCGGCCAGCGTAGAGGATAAAGCGGGTAACAGCTCAACGTCTGCGATCGATCTGCTTGTCGATATCACTGCCCCGACGACAACTATTGCGACGGTGGCGGGCGATGATGTCGTCAATGTTGCCGAGCATAGCCAAGCATTGATTATTCAAGGT
This sequence comes from Rosenbergiella nectarea, assembly GCF_900111105.1. Classification (GTDB taxonomy): domain Bacteria; phylum Pseudomonadota; class Gammaproteobacteria; order Enterobacterales; family Enterobacteriaceae; genus Rosenbergiella; species Rosenbergiella nectarea. Next base: position 237,761 of record NZ_FOGC01000004.1, read on the forward strand.
CAGGCAAGTGGTACGGAAGCGGGGGATACCGTCGCGGTGACATTAAACGGAAAAACCTACAACGTGGTCGTTGATGCACAGGGTCAATGGAGCCTCGGCATTCCAGCGACAGATGTCTCAGCTATGAGCGAAGGCGATTATCAGGTGACGGCGACGGTGACTGATAAAGCGGGTAATAGCCAAAGCATCACGCACGATATCCATGTTGAGTTAACCGCACCGGTACTGAGCATCAACACCATTGCGGGCGATGACATCATCAATAGCACGGAGAAAGGCAAAGATATCACCATCACCGGTCAAGCGACTGGGCTTACCTCAGGCGCGAAAGTCACTGTTAATCTTAACGGTCAGCACTATACGGCGACCGTCGATGATAAAGGACAGTGGAGCACCGTGATCCCGGCCGCCGATGTGGCGAATCTGGGTGAAGCCAACTATTCGGTAACGGCTACAGCGATAAATGATGCAGGGAACAGCGGTAATATTTCCCATACCATCTCAGTTGGTACTCAGACGCCACTTGTCACCATTAATACCGTGGCAGGCGATGATGTGATCAACGCCAGCGAGCTGGCAGCAGGTCAAACCCTGAGCGGTAAAGTCAGTGGTGCCGCCGCAGGCGATACCGTGACCGTGACCCTCGGCGGTAAGACTTATACCGCGACGGTGGCGAAGGATCTGACGTGGAGCGTTAAGGTACCCAGTGACGATCTGACCGCGATGGGCAACGGTGCCTTGACGGTTGATGCGTCGGTCACCAATAAAACCGGTAATACCGGTCATACCGAACATGCGATCAGCATCGATGCTAACTTGCCGGGCTTACGGGTCGATACCGTGGCGGGTGATGACATCGTCAACACTATTGAGCATAACCAAAACCTGATTGTTACCGGCTCGAGCCAAGGGATCGCCGCCAACAGTGCCTTAACCGTGACCATTAACGGTAAGACCTACAGCGCGACCGTGCTGGCCGATGGGTCGTGGCGTGCGGCAGTGCCG
>NZ_FOGC01000018.1 GCF_900111105.1 Rosenbergiella nectarea
GGGATCGTTAAAGTGGGTGAAGAAGTTGAAATCGTTGGTATCAAAGATACTGCGAAATCTACTTGTACCGGTGTTGAAATGTTCCGTAAGCTTCTTGACCAAGGTCAAGCAGGTGAGAACGTTGGTGTTCTTCTGCGTGGTATCAAGCGTGAAGAGATCGAACGTGGTCAAGTTCTTGCAAAACCAGGTTCAATCAAGCCACACACCCAGTTCGAATCAGAAGTTTATATTCTGTCTAAAGACGAAGGCGGCCGTCATACTCCGTTCTTCAAAGGCTACCGTCCACAGTTCTACTTCCGTACAACTGACGTGACTGGAACCATCGAACTGCCAGAAGGCGTTGAAATGGTAATGCCAGGCGACAACATCAAAATGGTTGTTACCTTAATCCACCCAATCGCAATGGATGACGGCTTACGTTTCGCAATCCGTGAAGGTGGCCGTACTGTAGGTGCGGGCGTTGTTGCTAAAGTTATCGCTTAATTGAGAAAACTTTACTAGAAAAGGGCGCTTAGGCGCTCTTTTTTTTGTCAAAAAATTACCTTTACTATAAATAATTCATTAATTCTAACAGTAGGATTGGGTAGTGAATTTATAATACTCTGCCATTTTCATTAAGAAAATATTGTTTGTTTTATTTTATATGAGGAATATAATTTTGATTACTTTCTGGGATGGATAATTGGAATTTCATGAATTTACAGCCACCAATATATACAATACTATATATATTCCTGGTCACGGGTTGTGATAACTATAAAAGTAGAACTATAGGCTATATTGAGGATGAGTATATATATATATCAACAGAAATCGCTACAGAAATTAAGAGTATAGACATTAATAAGGGGGATAAAGTATCAGCTGGGGATATATTATTTAATATCGATAGCTATACACTCGAAAAAAACGATGAGAAGCTAGAGAAGAATAAAAAGTATGAAGAGGCGATACTTAAAAATATGGAGAAGGGTATAAGGAAAAGTGAAATTGATTTGATTAATATCGATATTGAAATAGTAGAGAGTGAAATAATTAAAGCAAAGTCTACTTTAGAAAGAAAAAGAAAATTACAAGAAAAAGGTTTTATTTCTAAAGAAGATATTGAGAGTTATGAACTAAATTTATTAAGAAAAAGAAATGAGCTAGAAAAAATAAAAGCAGAATTAAATAATAAAATGCTTCCAGCAAGAATTGATGAGCTAATAGCTCAAAAGATAAAAATTGAAAAGCTAGATATAGATATTGATAATAATAAATATGAAATATCTAGGACGGCGATAAAAAGTCCTACAGCAGGAGTCATACACGATATTTTAAGAAAGGGAGGGGAATTCGTTACGCCTGGTAATCCGGTACTAATCATGGTACCTGATGGAAGCAAAAAAATTAAATTTTATATTAATAGGAAGCAATTATATAAAATAAAATATAGTGATTCAATTCTGGTCAGAGTACATGATCTTCATAAGGAGTATGTTGCAGTCATTAATTACATCTCCCCCAAGCCAGAATATACCCCTCCGATGTTGTATGACGATAAGAATGATACATTTGTTTATTTGATAGAAGCTAAATTTAAAGACCAAAATGTAACCCTTCCAGCAGGTATACCAGTAGAGATTGAGTTATGATGGAAGAATGTATTATTCTTAATAATATTCATAAGTCATTTAATAATGTTAAGGTTATTAACGATGTAACCCTAAATATTCGTCAAGGACAAATTGTAGGTTTCATTGGACCGAACGGCAGCGGTAAGTCGACAATGATAAATATTATATGTGGCATGATCCCCAGCGATAGCGGCCAAGGATATTGCATGGGATATAATATCTCTACGGAACAATCTTATATTAAAAGGAATGTAGGTTACATGACTCAATACTTCACATTATGGGAGTCTTTGACAGTATTTGAAAATCTTGTATTCGTGGGAAAAATGCGGAATGTAAAAAAAGTAGAGGTAGAATCTGAAAAACTGATCGTCAAATTGGGTTTAGAACGATTCAGAAACACGCTAGCAAAAAATCTATCTGGAGGATGGAAACAAAAATTATCGCTAGCCTGTGCGATTATCCATCGTCCTAAAATACTCTTTTTAGATGAACCTACAGCAAGCATAGATCCATTGTCACGTAAGGAATTTTGGACATTAATATTTGATCTCTCAGCTGAGGGTATCACAGTTTTGATCGTGACTCATGCAATCGATGAAATTGAAAAGTGTAATAACTTAGTTTATTTAAAGAACGGAGTATTACATTTCACAGGTACTTTAGATGAACTTTTTACCTCACAAAACCTATCAACTTTCCTGATTGAAGGGGAGGGAATAGAATATTTTATAGATGAGGTGTCTTGTAATAAAGATGTTCAGATCATTCCTAGAGTAAAATCCATATCTGTAACAGGCCATTTGCATTTTGAGATGTTGAAAAAAAAGTACCCGAATCTTACGTTTAGTCCAATACCAACCCCGTTAGACGCTTTACTCTACAGTTTATCGGGGAACTAAGGTATAGCATGTTCATGACCACACTAATTGTAATACTTGCTTTGATACAAAAAGAAATTAAAGAAATAATCAGAGATAGAGTCATCATTCTAATGATACTAGCCATGCCTATTATAAATTTAGTTGTAATGGGTTATTCAGTGAATTTGGATGCTAAGAATGTCACCACGATAGTAATAGACAACGATAGTTCTTTATTTTCTCGGAATCTGATCTATGCAATGAAGAATAGCGGATACTTTAACATTGAGGTTACGCATGATGAAACGTTAGCAAGAAACAGATTTACCTCGGGTTCAGTAAAAATACTTGTACATATTCCCAATGATTATTCTAGAGGTATTATAAGTAATAGTAACATTGACCTCCTTATAGAAACCGACGCCACCGATCCAAGCAGTACAGCAAATGCCCTCCAAACTTTACAATATCTTGTCGAGAATCCTCAAAGTCGAGAGATCTATAATTTTTCATCAATAACGAGCGAATTATCAGGTAAAACAAACGTAGTTTACCGAAAATGGTTTAATCCCAAGGGAGATTCCCAAATTAACATCGTACCAGGATTAATGGGTATGATTTTATCCATAATGCCAATGCTAATGGTCTCTCTATCGATCATTAGGGAGAGGGAAAGGGGTACTCTACAGCATATTAAGAGTTCAGGAGTAGGTCCTTTTATTTACTTAAGCGGCAAGTCAACCCCCTACGTAATAATAGGATTGCTGCAATTGATTTTGATGCTTGTCATCAGTGTCGCGATTCTAAATGTCCCGATGAAAGGCTCGTATAGCCAACTGCTAGGTATTTCATCGCTATTTATCGTATTAAGTGTCGCTATCGGAGTGAGTTTCACGACCCTTATTGCTAATCAGCTGCAAGCAATGCAGTTACTCTCATTTTATTTTCTTTTTTCAAGTATGCTGTCTGGATTTCTCTCACCCTTTGAGGCTATGCCACAATGGTCGCAGTGGTTGGGCAACCTTATTCCTCTCACACATTTTATGCGTTTAATTAGGGGCATAATGGTTAAGGGTAATAGCATTACTTTGATGAGCAACGACTTACTACATCTGGCAGCAGTGTTCCTCGCCATAATAGTTATTGGCTACTTTCTAATTACTAACCGTTGGGCTAAAGGTAAATAGCGATTGGAAGGCTATTGAAAATATCCTGATAAAAAACATAAGCGCAATATATTCCCGACAAGGATAAAAAAGTTCCAAAAGGTACGATAACTGTGTGTAAGGAGCTTAGGTTACGATACTGCAAGAGACAGAAGGGTAGAGCGATTATAGAAGCAAAAAGAATAAGCAAAGAGAGTTGGTAGATGTCGAACCAGCAAGCTAACCCCGTAATCAATTTTACATCTCCGGACCCTAGACCCACTTTGTGTCTGAGTTTGAAGTATATGCCTTGAATTAGCCACATCGCCCCATAACAGCAGGTACACCTCACGATTAAATCAATGGGTTCTACGCCAAGGAGAAAGATTGATGAGATGGACCCCATCACCATCAATATAAAAGTGAGAAGGTTAGGGAGACGAAAGTAAAACCAATCGATACAAGCGAGCAGCAATAATAGTGAGTTAAAGATGCCCAATAGGATGAGGGGCGAAGGTAATTGGTCTTGCAGAAATTGTATAGCAAGATGAACACCTAATGAAAAACCCAAACATTGTTTTATCCAGCTTTGATAAGGCGATAGCTTTTTTGAAAGAGACGATTGACCATCATTACGTAAATTTATCGCCATGATACACCATTCGTGAGCGTTCTTTGAAGGATGAAAGGTGAGTAATGCACGTCTCATTGCGTTAAGAAGAAGGAATGCAAACGCAAGTAGGTTGATCATAAGCATACATACTACCTTCGATAATTGGCGCCATAGGGGATGAATATAATGAGAAGGTCTGGCGTGGCATGACATAACAACAGCGATATCTTGAGGATTGGCTCCCAATAAAAAAAGAGATGTAATAAAAGAAGCAATCTCAGTAATGCGTTGGTTCACAATGTACAAAAAGCAGACAAGGGTTGCATTGGATAAATTTATAAGTATAATGCGCTGGCTTGCTCGTAATAGGAGCGCGATTCGAGCAGAATCGCAGAGTAGCGATTTGCTACCTCTAATAATACTCCCGATTGGGGAGTTATATGCTGAACGATTACACTCTCCCATCAATCGTAATGGGCACGAGGAGTAATCATTTTCGTTTATAAAATGTTTGGAGCTCTGGTCTCATGCAGAACCAAAGAATCCGTATTCGTCTTAAAGCGTTTGATCATCGTCTGATCGATCAATCAACCGCGGAAATCGTCGAAACTGCTAAGCGCACTGGTGCGCAAGTACGTGGTCCGATCCCGCTGCCGACTCGTAAAGAGCGCTTTACCGTTCTGATTTCTCCGCACGTTAACAAAGATGCGCGTGATCAGTACGAAATTCGCACTCACAAACGTCTGGTAGACATCGTTGAGCCAACTGAAAAAACCGTTGATGCTCTGATGCGTCTAGACCTGGCTGCAGGTGTTGACGTGCAGATCAGCCTGGGTTAATCAGGACATCGAGCGATTGAGAGGTTGATACAATGATTGGTTTAGTCGGTAAAAAAGTGGGCATGACGCGTATCTTCACTGAAGAAGGCGTTTCAATCCCAGTAACCGTAATCGAAGTTGAAGCAAACCGCGTTACTCAGGTTAAGAGCCTGGAAAACGACGGTTACCAAGCTATTCAGGTCACTACTGGTGCTAAAAAAGCAAACCGTGTAGTTAAACCAGAAGCAGGTCATTTTGCTAAAGCTGGCGTTGAAGCTGGCCGTGGCTTATGGGAATTCCGTGCTGAAAGCGCAGAATACACCGTTGGTCAAAGCATCAGTGTTGAAATTTTCGCTGACGTTAAAAAAGTAGATGTAACTGGCACCTCTAAAGGTAAAGGTTTCGCAGGTACCGTTAAGCGCTGGAACTTCCGTACCCAGGACGCGACTCACGGTAACTCCTTGTCTCACCGCGTTCCGGGTTCTATCGGTCAGAACCAGACTCCGGGCAAAGTGTTCAAAGGCAAGAAAATGGCAGGTCAATTAGGTAATGAGCGTGTAACCGTTCAGAGCTTAGAAGTCGTTCGCGTAGACGCAGAACGCAACCTGCTGCTGGTCAAAGGTGCTGTCCCGGGAGCTACCGGTAGCGACCTGATTGTTAAACCAGCTGTGAAGGCGTAAGGGGATAGCAATGGAATTAGTATTGAAAGACGCGCAGAGCGCGCTGACTGTTTCCGAAACTACCTTCGGTCGTGATTTTAACGAAGCGCTGGTTCACCAGGTTGTTGTTGCTTACGCAGCAGGTGCCCGTCAAGGTACCCGTGCGCAAAAAACTCGTGCCGAAGTCACTGGTTCTGGAAAGAAACCATGGCGTCAAAAAGGTACTGGCCGTGCACGTGCTGGTTCTGCTAAGAGCCCAATCTGGCGTTCTGGTGGAGTAACCTTCGCTGCACGTCCGCAGGACCACAGTCAGAAAGTTAACAAAAAGATGTACCGTGGAGCGCTGAAAAGCATTCTGTCTGAACTGGTACGTCAAGAACGTCTGATCGTTGTCGAGAAGTTCTCTGTTGAAGCACCTAAAACTAAGTTGCTGGCACAGAAACTGAAAGATATGGCATTGGAAGATGTACTGATCATCACTGGTGAACTGGATGAGAATCTGTTCCTAGCAGCACGTAACCTGTACAAGGTTGATGTGCGTGATGCAGCAGGAATCGATCCAGTTAGCTTGATTGCCTTCGACAAAGTCGTAATGACTGCTGATGCAGTTAAGCAAGTTGAGGAGATGCTGGCATGATTCGTGAAGAACGTCTGCTGAAAGTAGTGCGTGCACCGCACGTTTCTGAAAAAGCGTCTGCCGCGATGGAAAAAACAAACACCATCGTACTCAAAGTTGCAAAAGACGCGACCAAAGCAGAAATCGTAGCTGCCGTAGAAAAGCTGTTCGAAGTTGAAGTTAAAGATGTGAACACTTTACTGGTTAAAGGTAAAGTTAAGCGTCACGGACAGCGTGTTGGTCGTCGTAGCGACTGGAAAAAAGCTTACGTGACCCTGAAAGAAGGCCAGAATCTGGACTTCGTCGGCGGCGCAGAGTAAGTCGGAGGAGAGAAACAATGGCAATTGTTAAATGTAAACCGACATCTCCGGGTCGTCGCCACGTAGTTAAAGTGGTGAACCCAGAGCTGCACAAAGGCAAGCCATACGCCCCACTGCTGGAGAAAAACAGCAAGTCTGGTGGTCGTAACAACAACGGACGTATTACTACCCGTCATATCGGTGGTGGTCATAAGCGTGCATATCGTATTGTTGACTTCAAACGCAACAAAGATGGTATCCCGGCTGTTGTTGAACGTCTTGAGTATGATCCGAACCGTTCTGCAAACATTGCACTGGTTCTGTACAAAGACGGTGAGCGTCGTTACATCCTGGCCCCTAAAGGCCTGAAAGCTGGTGATCAGATCCAATCTGGTGTTGATGCAGCAATCAAAGCAGGTAACACCCTGCCTATGCGTAACATCCCAGTAGGTTCTACTGTTCATAACGTAGAAATGAAACCAGGTAAGGGCGGCCAATTGGCTCGTTCAGCTGGTGCTTACGTGCAAATCATTGCTCGTGATGGTTCTTACGTTACCCTGCGTCTTCGTTCTGGTGAAATGCGTAAAGTTGAAGCTGACTGCCGCGCGACATTAGGTGAAGTCGGTAACGCTGAGCATATGCTTCGCGTACTTGGTAAAGCAGGTGCAACTCGCTGGCGTGGTGTTCGTCCTACCGTTCGCGGTACTGCAATGAACCCAGTCGATCACCCGCACGGTGGTGGTGAAGGTCGTAACTTTGGTAAGCACCCGGTAACTCCGTGGGGCGTTCAAACCAAAGGTAAGAAGACCCGTAGCAACAAGCGTACTGATAAGTTCATCGTACGTCGCCGTAGCAAAAAATAATATTAGAGGATAAGCCATGCCACGTTCTCTCAAGAAAGGTCCTTTTATTGACCTGCACTTGCTGAAGAAGGTAGAGAAAGCGGTGGAAAGCGGAGACAAGAAGCCATTGCGCACTTGGTCCCGTCGTTCAACGATCTTTCCTAACATGATCGGTTTGACCATCGCTGTCCATAATGGTCGTCAGCACGTACCTGTATTTGTTTCCGACGAAATGGTCGGTCACAAGTTAGGTGAATTTGCGCCGACTCGTACTTATCGCGGCCACGCGGCTGATAAGAAAGCTAAGAAACGCTAAGGCAGGAGGAAGAGATGGAAACTATCGCTAAACATCGCCACGCTCGTTCTTCTGCGCAGAAGGTTCGTCTGGTAGCGGATCTAGTACGCGGTAAGAAAGTGTCGCAGGCTCTGGACATTCTAACCTACACCAACAAGAAAGCGGCTGTACTGGTTAAGAAAGTCTTAGAATCTGCCATTGCTAACGCTGAACACAACGATGGCGCTGACATTGATGATCTGAAAGTTACGAAAATTTTCGTAGATGAAGGCCCAAGCATGAAGCGTATTATGCCGCGTGCAAAAGGTCGTGCAGATCGTATCCTGAAGCGCACCAGCCACATTACTGTGGTTGTGTCCGATCGCTGAGACTCTGGAGACTAGCAATGGGTCAGAAAGTACATCCTAATGGTATTCGCCTGGGTATTGTTAAACCCTGGAACTCTACTTGGTTCGCCAATACCAAAGAATTCGCTGACAACCTAGACAGCGATTTTAAAGTACGTCAGTTCCTGACTAAAGAACTGGCTAAAGCGTCTGTATCTCGTATCGTTATCGAGCGTCCAGCTAAAAGCATTCGTGTAACTATTCACACTGCTCGCCCTGGTATCGTTATCGGTAAAAAAGGTGAAGACGTAGAAAAACTGCGTACGGTCGTCGCGAAAATCGCTGGCGTTCCTGCTCAGATCAATATCGCCGAAGTCCGTAAACCGGAACTGGACGCTAAATTGGTTGCTGACAGCATCACTTCACAGCTGGAACGTCGTGTTATGTTCCGTCGTGCTATGAAGCGTGCTGTACAGAACGCAATGCGTCTTGGCGCTAAAGGAATTAAAGTTGAAGTTAGTGGCCGTTTAGGCGGAGCTGAGATCGCACGTACCGAATGGTACCGTGAAGGTCGTGTTCCATTGCACACTCTGCGTGCAGACATTGACTACAACACTTCTGAAGCGCACACCACTTATGGTGTAATCGGCGTTAAGGTATGGATCTTCAAAGGTGAGATCCTGGGTGGTATGGCTGCTGTTGAACAATCGGAAAAACCGGCTGCTCAACCTAAAAAGCAGCAGCGTAAAGGCCGTAAGTAAGGAGAGTCGCTATGTTACAACCAAAGCGTACGAAATTCCGTAAAGTGCACAAAGGCCGTAACCGCGGTCTAGCGCAGGGCACGGATATCAGCTTCGGTACTTTCGGTCTGAAAGCTGTTGGCCGTGGTCGTCTGACTGCTCGTCAGATCGAAGCAGCACGTCGTGCTATGACCCGTGCAGTTAAGCGTCAAGGTAAAATTTGGATCCGTGTATTCCCGGACAAACCAATTACTGAAAAGCCGCTTGAAGTGCGTATGGGTAAAGGTAAGGGTAACGTAGAATATTGGGTTGCCCTAATCCAGCCTGGCAAAGTCCTTTATGAAATGGACGGCGTACCAGAAGAGCTGGCCCGTGAGGCATTTAAGCTGGCAGCAGCAAAACTGCCTATCAAAACCACCTTTGTAACTAAGACGGTGATGTAATGAAAGCAACTGAGCTGCGTGAAAAAAGTGTTGAAGAACTGAACACTGAGCTGCTTAACCTCCTGCGTGAACAGTTTAACCTGCGCATGCAGGCAGCATCTGGCCAGCTTCAGCAGACACATCTGCTGAAACAAGCTCGTCGTGATGTTGCACGTGTTAAGACTTTACTGACTCAAAAGGCGGGTGCGTAATGACCGATAAAATTCGTACTTTGCAAGGTCGTGTAGTTAGTGACAAAATGCAAAAATCTGCAGTTGTCGCTATCGAACGTTTCGTGAAGCACCCGATCTACGGTAAATTCATTAAGCGTACGACTAAGCTTCACATCCATGATGAGAACAATGAATGTGGAATTGGTGACGTGGTAGAAATCCGCGAATGCCGTCCACTGTCTAAGACTAAGTCTTGGACGCTTGTTCGTGTTGTGGAAAAAGCGGTTCTGTAATAGAATCCCTTTTCTGTGAAAACAGATAGACGGCTCGCAAGAGCCGTTTATTTTTTCTACCCATCTGCGAGAAGCGGTGTTATAATGCCGCGCCCTCGGTAATGGGGCTTTTAAACGACCTAGTAATTGTAGGTCCCGAAGTAGTAGTTGACATTAGCGGAGCACTAAAATGATCCAAGAACAGACTATGCTAAACGTCGCCGACAACTCCGGTGCACGTAGCGTAATGTGTATCAAGGTTCTGGGTGGCTCGCACCGTCGCTACGCAGGCGTCGGTGATATCATCAAAGTTACCATCAAGGAAGCAATTCCTCGTGGTAAAGTTAAAAAGGGTGATGTCCTGAAGGCGGTAGTGGTGCGCACCAAGAAGGGTGTTCGTCGCCCCGACGGTTCTGTCATTCGCTTCGATGGTAATGCATGCGTTATTTTAAATAATAACAGCGAGCAACCTATCGGAACGCGTATTTTTGGGCCGGTAACTCGTGAACTTCGTACTGAAAAGTTCATGAAAATTATCTCTCTGGCACCAGAAGTACTCTAAGGAGCGAGCCATGGCAGCTAAAATCCGTTGTAACGACGAAGTTATCGTGTTGACCGGTAAAGATAAAGGTAAACGCGGTAAAGTAAAAAATGTATTGTCTTCCAGCAAAGTTATTGTTGAAGGGATCAACCTGGTTAAGAAACATCAGAAGCCTGTACCGGCGATGAATCAACCAGGCGGCATCGTTGAGAAAGAAGCAGCAATCGAGCTTTCCAACCTTGCGATCTTCAATGCGGCTACTGGTAAGGCAGACCGTGTAGGCTTTAGATTCGAAGACGGTAAAAAAGTCCGTTTCTTCAAGTCTAATAGCGAAACTATCAAGTAATTTGGAGTAGTACGATGGCGAAACTGCATGATTACTACAAAGACGAAGTAGTTAAGAAGCTCATGACTGAGTTTAACTACAATTCAGTCATGCAAGTCCCTCGGGTCGAGAAGATTACCCTGAACATGGGTGTTGGTGAAGCGATTGCTGATAAGAAACTGCTGGATAACGCAGCAGCTGATTTAGCATCAATCTCCGGCCAAAAGCCGTTAGTCACCAAAGCACGCAAATCTGTTGCAGGCTTCAAAATCCGTCAGGGCTATCCGATCGGCTGTAAAGTAACCCTGCGTGGCGAACGTATGTGGGAATTCTTTGACCGCCTGATCACTATTGCTGTACCTCGTATTCGTGACTTCCGTGGTTTATCTGCGAAGTCTTTCGATGGACGTGGTAACTACAGCATGGGTGTCCGTGAGCAGATCATCTTCCCAGAAATCGACTACGATAAAGTCGATCGCGTCCGTGGTTTGGATATTACCATCACCACTACTGCGAAATCTGATGATGAAGGCCGTGCTCTGCTGGCAGCCTTTAACTTCCCGTTCCGTAAGTAAGGTAGGGTTACTAATGGCTAAGCAATCAATGAAAGCACGCGAAGTTAAGCGTGTAAAATTAGCAGACAAATTCTTCGCGAAACGCGCTGAACTGAAAGCGATCATCTCTGATGTGAACGCTTCTGACGAAGATCGTTGGAATGCTGTTCTCAAGCTTCAGTCACTGCCGCGTGATTCCAGCCCGTCCCGTCAGCGTAATCGTTGCCGCCAAACTGGCCGTCCACACGGTTATGTAGGTAAGTTCGGGCTGAGCCGTATCAAGTTACGTGAAGCCGCTATGCGCGGTGAAGTACCTGGCTTGAGAAAGGCTAGCTGGTAATTGTCACCAATTGAATCACGGGAGTAGACACTGATGAGCATGCAAGATCCGATCGCGGATATGCTGACCCGTATCCGTAACGGTCAGTCCGCGAACAAAGTTGCGGTCACCATGCCTTCCTCCAAGCTGAAATTGGCAATCGCCAACGTGCTGAAGGAAGAAGGTTATATTGAAGATTTTAAAATTGAAGGCGACATCAAGCCAGAACTCGAAGTGACTTTAAAGTACTTCGAAGGAAAGGCTGTTGTAGAAAGCATTCAGCGAGTAAGCCGCCCAGGCCTGCGCATCTATAAAAGAAAAGATGAGCTGCCAAAAGTTATGGCTGGTTTAGGTATCGCAGTTGTTTCTACATCTAAAGGTGTTATGACTGATCGTGCAGCGCGCCAAGCTGGTCTTGGTGGCGAAATTATCTGCTACGTAGCGTAATCGGAGGGTAAAATGTCTCGTGTTGCTAAAGCACCTGTCGTTGTTCCTGCCGGCGTCGACGTAAAAATCAACGGTCAGGAAGTATCGATTAAAGGTAAAAACGGCGAGCTGTCTCGTACTATCAACAAAGCTGTTGAAGTTAAACATGCAGATAACGCTTTAACTTTCGCACCTCGCGAAGGTTTCGCTGATGCATGGGCGCAAGCAGGTACTGCACGCGCTCTGTTAAACTCAATGGTTATCGGTGTTACCGAAGGCTTCACCAAGAAGCTGCAGTTAGTCGGTGTTGGTTATCGTGCGGCTATTAAAGGTTCTTCAGTGAACCTCTCACTGGGTTTTTCTCACCCGGTTGAGCATAAATTGCCTGCGGGAATCACTGCCGAATGTCCAACTCAAACTGAAATCGTACTGAAAGGTGCTGATAAGCAGGTAATTGGACAGGTTGCAGCGGACTTGCGCGCCTACCGTCGTCCTGAGCCTTACAAAGGCAAGGGTGTCCGTTACGCCGACGAAGTCGTGCGTATCAAAGAGGCTAAGAAGAAGTAAGGTAACACTATGGATAAGAAATCTGCTCGTATCCGTCGTGCGACCCGTGCGCGTCGCAAGCTCAAAGAGCTGGGTGCTACACGCCTGGTGGTACATCGTACCCCGCGTCATATTTACGCACAGGTAATCGCTCCGAACGGTTCCGAAGTTCTGGTTGCTGCTTCTACTATAGAAAAAGCTATCGCTGAACAACTGAAGTACACTGGTAACAAGGACGCAGCAATCGCAGTAGGTAAAGCTATTGCAGAGCGCGCAATTGAAAAAGGCATCACAGGTGTTTCTTTCGATCGTTCTGGTTTCCAATATCATGGTCGTGTCCAGGCACTGGCAGATGCTGCCCGTGAAGCTGGCCTTCAGTTCTAAGGTAGAGGTCTAAGATGTCACACATCGAGAAACAAGCTGGCGAACTGCAGGAAAAACTGATCGCGGTAAACCGTGTTTCTAAAACTGTTAAAGGTGGTCGTATTTTCTCCTTCACAGCACTGACTGTGGTAGGCGATGGCAACGGTCGCGTTGGTTTTGGTTACGGTAAAGCGCGCGAAGTTCCAGCAGCAATCCAGAAAGCGATGGAAAAAGCCCGTCGCAACATGGTTAATGTCGCGCTGACTAACGGTACCCTGCAACACCCTGTTAAAGGTGTTCATACTGGTTCCCGTGTGTTCATGCAGCCGGCTTCTGAAGGTACAGGTATCATTGCCGGTGGTGCAATGCGTGCAGTACTAGAAGTTGCTGGAGTTCATAACGTTCTTTCTAAAGCATATGGTTCTACTAACCCAATTAACGTGGTTCGTGCAACTATTGATGGTCTGAGCAATATGAAATCTCCAGATATGGTCGCTGCCAAGCGTGGTAAATCCGTTGAAGAAATTCTGGGGTAATTATCATGGCTAAGACTATTAAAATTACTCAAACCCGCAGTGCAATCGGTCGTCTGCCAAAACATAAGGCAACACTTCTGGGCTTAGGGTTACGTCGTATTGGTCATACTGTTGAACGTGAGGATACTCCTGCGGTTCGCGGTATGGTTAACGCGGTTTCCTACATGGTTAAAGTGGAGGAGTAACAGATGCGTTTAAATACTCTGTCTCCGGCCGAAGGGTCTAAGCACGCCGCTAAGCGTTTAGGTCGTGGTATTGGTTCTGGCGTCGGTAAAACCGGTGGCCGTGGTCACAAAGGTCAGAAGTCTCGTTCTGGCGGTGGCGTACGTCGCGGTTTTGAAGGTGGTCAGATGCCTTTATACCGTCGTCTACCAAAATTTGGTTTCACCTCTCGCAAATCTATGGTTACTACAGAGATTCGTCTGTCTGACCTTGCGAAAGTTGAAGGCGGTATTGTTGACCTGAACACACTGAAAGCAGCTAACATTATTGGTGTACAGATTGAATTTGCGAAAGTAATTCTTTCTGGCGAAGTTACCGCACCAGTAACTATTCGTGGTCTGCGCGTCACCAAAGGTGCTCGTGCTGCTATCGAAGCTGCTGGCGGTAAAATCGAGGAATAATTGAACTGATGGCTAAACAACCGGGATTAGATTTTCAAAGTGCCAAGGGCGGGCTAGGTGAACTAAAGCGCAGACTGATGTTTGTAATTGGTGCCCTAATTGTCTTCCGAATTGGTTCTTTCATTCCAATTCCTGGTATTGATGCCACAGTTCTTGCTAAATTGCTCGAGCAACAGCGTGGCACCATCATTGACATGTTTAACATGTTCTCTGGTGGTGCTCTGAGCCGTGCTTCTATATTTGCTCTGGGAATAATGCCGTACATTTCGGCGTCCATTATTATCCAGCTGTTAACTGTGGTTCATCCCGCGTTAGCAGAGATAAAGAAAGAAGGGGAGTCTGGTCGTCGTAAGATCAGCCAGTACACCCGCTACGGTACTCTCGTATTGGCAGTGTTTCAGGCGATTGGTATTGCTACCGGATTGCCTAACATGCCAGGTATGCAAGGGTTGGTAATCAATCCTGGTATCGCCTTCTACGTCACCGCTGTTGTAAGCCTTGTCACAGGGACAATGTTCTTAATGTGGCTAGGTGAACAGATTACTGAACGAGGTATCGGAAACGGTATCTCGATCATTATCTTTGCTGGTATTGTTGCGGGTCTTCCGCAGGCCGTTGGCCATACCATCGAGCAAGCACGGCAAGGCGGCCTACACTTCCTCTTATTGTTGTTGGTTGCAGTTTTAGTATTTGCAGTGACTTACTTTGTTATTTTCGTTGAACGTGGACAACGCCGTATCGTCGTTAACTACGCTAAACGTCAACAAGGTCGTCGTGTATATGCTGCGCAAAGTACACATTTACCCTTAAAAGTGAATATGGCGGGAGTTATCCCAGCTATCTTCGCATCAAGTATTATTCTGTTCCCAGCGACTTTAACCTCCTGGTTCGGCGGAAGTACTGGGTGGTCATGGTTAAGTGCTATTTCGGATAATTTAGCACCAGGTCAGCCACTTTATGTGTTACTATACGCAACTGCTATCATCTTCTTCTGCTTTTTCTATACGGCGTTGGTCTTCAACCCTCGTGAAACTGCAGATAATTTGAAGAAGTCCGGCGCATTTGTACCGGGTATTCGTCCGGGAGAGCAAACGGCGAGGTACATCGATAAAGTGATGACACGCCTTACTCTTATTGGCGCCCTGTATATTACCTTTATCTGCCTGATCCCGGAGTTCATGCGTGATGCGATGAATGTTCCATTCAGCTTTGGTGGTACATCACTGCTGATTGTCGTCGTTGTTATTATGGACTTTATGGCTCAAGTGCAAACTCTGATGATGTCTAGTCAATACGAGTCTGCATTGAAAAAAGCAAACCTAAAAGGCCAAGGCCGTTAATTTAGGCGCTTGAGAAGTTACGGAGAGTAAAAATGAAAGTTCGTGCTTCCGTCAAGAAAATGTGTCGTAACTGTAAAATTGTTCGTCGCGACGGTGTCGTACGTGTGATTTGCAGCGTAGAACCTAAGCATAAACAGCGTCAAGGCTGATTTATTGCAGATTTTTCTTGCAAAGTCGGGTTGAGCTGGCTAGATTAGCCAGCCAATCTTTTTTATGTAAGTGTATTCTTCATTTGAGTATCCTGAAAACGGGCTTTTCAGCATGAGAGTACAGTTAATTAGTAATAGGAGTGCATAGTGGCCCGTATAGCAGGCATTAACATTCCTGATCATAAACACACCGTCATTGCATTAACTGCAATCTTCGGTATCGGTAAAACTCGTTCTAAAGCCATTTGTGCTTCTACGGGAATTGCTGAAGATGTTAAGATCAGTGAGCTGTCTGAAGAACAGATTGAGCAGCTGCGTGAAGCAGTTGGCAAATTCGTTGTTGAAGGTGATCTGCGTCGTGAAGTTACCCTGAGCATCAAGCGTCTTATGGACCTTGGTTGCTACCGTGGTTTGCGTCATCGTCGTGGTCTTCCGGTTCGCGGTCAGCGCACCAAGACCAATGCACGTACCCGTAAGGGTCCGCGCAAACCGATCAAGAAATAATCGGGGTGAGTAAATAATGGCAAAGGCACCAGTTCGTGCACGTAAGCGTGTAAGAAAACAAGTCTCAGACGGCGTGGCTCATGTCCATGCGTCTTTTAACAACACCATCGTTACTATTACTGATCGTCAGGGTAACGCACTGGGTTGGGCAACAGCCGGTGGTTCCGGTTTCCGTGGTTCACGTAAATCTACGCCGTTCGCTGCTCAGGTCGCTGCAGAGCGCTGTGCAGAAGCTGTAAAAGATTACGGTATTAAAAACCTGGAAGTTATGGTAAAGGGTCCGGGTCCAGGACGCGAATCAACGATTCGTGCGCTGAACGCCGCAGGTTTCCGCATCACTAATATTACTGATGTGACTCCGATCCCTCACAACGGTTGTCGTCCGCCGAAGAAACGTCGCGTATAACGCGCCTGTTTCTAGGTTAGTTGGAGAAAGAAAATGGCAAGATATTTGGGTCCTAAGCTCAAGCTGAGCCGTCGTGAGGGCACCGACTTATTCCTTAAGTCTGGCGTTCGCGCGATTGATTCCAAGTGTAAGATTGAACAAGCCCCTGGTCAACACGGTGCGCGTAAACCGCGTCTGTCTGACTACGGCGGTCAGTTACGTGAAAAACAAAAAGTTCGTCGTATGTACGGTGTTCTTGAGCGTCAATTCCGTAACTATTATCAAGAAGCAGCTCGTCTGAAAGGCAACACCGGTGAAAACCTGTTAGCGTTGCTTGAAGGTCGTCTGGATAACGTTGTTTACCGTATGGGCTTTGGAGCTACTCGTGCTGAATCGCGCCAGTTAGTGGGCCACAAGTCAATCTTGGTAAACGGTCACGTTGTTAACATCGCTTCTTATCAGGTATCTCCGAATGATGTTGTAAGCATCCGTGAGAAAGCCAAAAAGCAAGCTCGCGTTAAGGCCGCTCTTGAGCTGTCAGAACAACGTGAAAAGCCAACCTGGCTAGAAGTTGATGCAGCTAAGATGGAAGGTGTGTTTAAGCGTAAGCCTGAGCGTACTGATCTGTCTGCGGACATTAACGAGCACCTGATCGTCGAGCTTTACTCCAAGTAAAGCTTGAGTACCAAAGAGAGGACACAATGCAGGGTTCTGTGACAGAGTTTCTAAAACCGCGCCTGGTAGATATCGAGCAAGTAAGTTCGACGCACGCCAAGGTGACCCTTGAACCATTAGAGCGTGGCTTTGGCCATACTCTAGGTAACGCACTGCGCCGTATTCTGCTTTCATCCATGCCGGGTTGCGCGGTGACCGAGGTTGAAATTGATGGTGTACTTCATGAGTACAGCACCAAAGAAGGGATCCAAGAAGATATTCTAGAAATCCTGCTCAACCTGAAAGGGCTTGCGGTAAGAGTTCAAGGTAAAGATGAAGTTATTCTAACTTTGAATAAATCTGGCATTGGCCCTGTGACTGCAGCCGACATCATCCATGATGGTGATGTCGAAATCGTCAAGCCACAGCATGTGATTTGCCACCTCACTGACGAGAGCGCATCTGTAAATATGCGTATCAAAGTTCAGCGTGGTCGTGGTTATGTGCCGGCTTCTGCCCGAATTCATTCGGAAGAAGATGAGCGCCCAATTGGACGTTTGTTAGTAGATGCTTGCTACAGCCCTGTAGACCGTATTGCCTACAATGTTGAAGCAGCTCGCGTAGAGCAACGTACAGATTTGGACAAGCTAGTCATCGAAATGGAAACTAACGGCACAATCGATCCTGAAGAGGCGATTCGTCGTGCAGCGACCATTCTGGCTGAACAACTTGATGCTTTCGTTGATTTACGTGATGTACGTCAACCAGAAGTTAAAGAAGAGAAGCCGGAGTTCGATCCGATCTTGCTGCGCCCTGTTGACGATTTGGAATTGACTGTCCGCTCTGCTAACTGCTTGAAAGCAGAAGCTATCCACTACATCGGTGATCTGGTACAACGTACTGAGGTTGAGCTTCTTAAGACGCCTAACCTTGGTAAAAAATCTCTTACTGAGATTAAAGACGTGCTGGCTTCACGTGGACTTTCTCTGGGCATGCGTCTAGAAAATTGGCCACCTGCAAGCATTGCAGATGAGTAACCGGATCACAGGTTAAGGTTTCACTGAGAAGGATAAGGTCATGCGCCATCGTAAGAGTGGTCGTCAACTGAACCGTAACAGCAGCCATCGCCAGGCTATGTTCCGTAACATGGCTGGTTCATTAGTCCGTCACGAAATTATCAAGACGACTTTACCAAAGGCTAAAGAACTGCGTCGCGTTGTTGAGCCGCTGATTACACTTGCTAAGACTGACAATGTTGCAAACCGTCGTCTAGCATTCGCCCGTACTCGCGATAACGAGATCGTGGCAAAATTATTTAATGAGTTAGGCCCGCGTTTCGCGAGCCGCACTGGTGGTTACACTCGTATTCTTAAGTGTGGCTTCCGTGCTGGAGACAACGCCCCGATGGCTTACATCGAGCTCGTTGATCGTCCTGAAGCTCAAGCTGAAGCTGCAGAGTAATCTGTTAGTTGATGCAATTAAAAAACCCGCTTCGGCGGGTTTTTTATTTTCTCCAATTCACGGGTAATCCTTATGTTTTGTTTTGATTCGCTTGTAGAACGTCAAATTCAAGAAGCACAGCATCAAGGTAAGTTTGATGACCTGGCTGGTGTGGGTAAACCTTTGGTACTCGATGATGATAGCCAAGTACCAGAAAACTTAAGAATGTCTTATCGAATATTAAAAATGAGTGGCTTTCTCCCTGAAGTGCTGCAGCTCCGACAAGAGGCTTTGACTCTACAGTGCCTTCTTGATAAAGCGACTGATGCTGATGAGCGCTCAACCTACCATGCTCATTTAGAATTTATTAAAATGAAAATATCTCAGAGAGGGTTATCGACCCGGTTTCTCGACGATGTTGCCTATGGAGAGGAAGTGAGAGGAAAGTTGTTAGGTAATGATGATTTATAAAAGAGCCATAACGCTGTGTTATGGCTTTTTTAAAAGACTTATTGTTTCGTTTTTAACAGGTCACGAATCTCTGTTAGTAGTACTTCTTCTGCGCTAGGTTTAGCGACTGGCTTCTCAACTTCTTTCTTCTTATAAAGCTTGTTCATCACCTTGATCGCTAAGAAAATAGCGAATGCAATGATGATAAAATCGAAAATTGACTGGATGAAGATACCATACTGTAAAAGTACCGCTGGTGTATCACCGACGGCAGGTTTCAACGTAACGGCCATATTTTTGAAATCGATACCACCGATTAGTAGCCCTAATGGCGGCATAATGATATTCGCGACGAGAGAAGAAACAATCTTCCCGAACGCAGCGCCAATTACTACACCAACAGCTAAATCGACAACATTTCCACGCATAGCAAAATCACGAAACTCTTTAAATAAACTCATGCAGGCTATTACCTTATAAGATGAATGAAAAGGTACTGTACTAAAATAAAATTTATATTACTACGTATGTCCGCTAATCATTTTCATCATTAAGTTACAAGAAGAATGGACTCGGTTGGAAAAGTTTTTCTACATCACTCACATATTTCTTGTCTGTTAGGAACATGATTACGTGATCAGCTTGTTCAATCCTCGTTGAGTCATTGGCGATAATGACGTCATCACCTCTTACAATTGCTCCGATGATCGTGCCTGGAGGTAATTTTATTTCCTGAATCGTTCTTCCAACCACACGAGATGTGCTTTCCTCTCCATGCGCAATCGCTTCAATGGCTTCAGCAATCCCTCTACGTAGTGAATGTACACTCACAATATCTGCTTTTCTTACATGCCCGAGTAAAGCTGAAATGGTCGCCTGTTGAGGAGATATAGCGATATCGATAACACTACCTTGTACTAAATCGACATAGGCACGTCTTTGTATTAAGACCATCGCTTTTTTCGCTCCCATCTTCTTCGCTAACATCGCGGACATAATATTAGCTTCATCGTCATTGGTCACAGCAATAAAGAGATCAACTTGATCGATATTCTCTTCAGCCAGTAGCTCTTGATCCGATGCATCACCATAAAATACGGTGGTATTATTAAGCTGTTGTGCCAGCTCAGCCGCGCGTTGTTTATTGCGTTCGATTAGCTTAATACTGTATTGCTTCTCAAGTTTCTTCGCTAAACCGAAGCCAATATTCCCCCCTCCAACCAGCATTATTCTCTTATATGGCTTTTCGAGGCGCTGCATTTCACTCATTACGGCACGAATATGCTGATTGGCGGCAATGAAGAACACTTCATCGCCTGCTTCTATGATTGTGGTACCTTGAGGCCGAATTGGTCGATCTTGTCTAAAGATTGCTGAGACCCGGCTCTCTATATGAGGCATATGTTCACGCATGGTGGAAAGTGGATTTCCAACGAGTGGGCCGCCATAATACGCTTTGACGACAGCTAGGCTGACTTTATCATCAGCAAAGTTAACGACTTGCAATGCACCGGGATATTCGATCAGTCTGAAAATATTATCGATGACTAATTGTTCCGGAGCGATCAAATGGTCAATTGGGATCGCTTCTGGAATAAATAGCTTATCCATATCGTGCAAATATTCAGATGCTCGGATCCGGGCAATACGATTAGGGGTATTAAAAAGCGTATAGGCAATCTGACAAGCAATCATATTGGTTTCATCAGAACTTGTGACAGCCACTAACATATCAGCATCTTCGGCCCCGGCCTCTTCTAAGGTACGTGGATGTGATCCTGAACCCGTTACTACCCGAAGATCGAACTTATCTTGTAAACCGCGTAAACGCGTTGGGTCAGTGTCCACGACGGTCACATCATTATTCTCGCCCACTAAATTCTCTGCAAGCGTCCCGCCAACTTGGCCAGCACCCAGGATAATAATTTTCATCGTCGTGACACTCTTATCGTTAAATTAATGTTTGATGAGTTTTGCGTAGAAGAAACCGTCGCCACCTAGTTCAGAAGGCAGTACTTGTAAACCCTGCTCGGTACCGCCTGGAAGGATTACGTGTCTTGCGTCAGAATGTGAGGCAACGAAGTCTGCGACTTGACGGCTATTCTCTTCGGGAAGAATTGAACAGGTTGCGTACAGTAATGTACCGCCTGATTTAAGGCGTCTCCAAGCGGCTTCGAGTATCTCTTTTTGCAGTATCGCTAACTCAGAAATATCGCTGTCTCTTCTGAGCCACTTAATATCGGGATGGCGGCGTATTACACCCGTTGCAGAGCAAGGTGCATCTAGAAGAATACGATCAAAGTGCTGATCTTCAAGCCATTGGTCAGGGTAGCGACCATCACCACAAATTAACCTCGCGGTTAACTTTAGGCGTTCAAGATTTTCGGCCACTCTTGATAACCGCTGTTCATCGATATCAACGGCGGTTACCTCTGCGTTGTTGGCTAACTCAAGAATATGCGTGGTCTTACCACCCGGCGCAGCGCAGATATCGAGAATTTTTTCACCAGGCTGTGGATCTAAATAGAGAGAACAGCGTTGGGCTGATAAATCTTGTACGGTTACCCAACCCGCCTGAAACCCGGGGAGTAAAGTTACGCCAACCGGCTTTTCGAGACATAAGGCTTGTGGAGAGAGTGGGGTAGTGGTAGCAGAGATACCCGCTTCTTGCAGTAAGTTAAGCCAGTCATCTCTGGTATGATGAAGCGTGTTGACCCTTAACCACATCGGCGGACGGCTATTATTTGCGTCTAAAATGGACGCCCATCCATCAGGCCAAGCTGCTTTTATTCTATTAATAAACCATGAAGGATGAAGATATTTTACTGAATCTACGACGTGTTCAAAGGTAAATTCTGACTGACGCCTTTGATAAGTCCTTAGGACACCATTGATAAGGCCTTTCAAACTGTGACGTTTTAGTGACACGGCAGCTTGAACTGTCTCTGCAAGGGCTGCATGAGGGGGGACACGAGTATGCCTGAGTTGGTAGATGCCTACCATCAGTAAATAGTGAATAACCCTTTGCTTCCCTTTCATGGGTTTATCCATTAATTGCAGGATAATGTGATCGAGTTGTGGCAGAAAGCGTATCACCCCAAAACTTAGTTCTTGAAGCAGGGCTCGGTCTTTATCGGCTAATTGTCGTTGTGCTTGTGGGAGAACTGTTGATAAAGATTGCCCTTTATCAATAACCTGCTCAACCAGTTGTGCGGCAATACCGCGCAGGTTAACTGTATTTTTCATTCATTACTCATATGGTGATTGAAAAGCCGAGGCTTTCTAATTGAGAACCGTTCCAGGCGTAAACCACTCTTGTCGAGAATTAAGCAGATCCTGCGCTGACATAGGTTTTTTGCCTGCGGGTTGCATTATTTCGAGATTGAGAATGCCTTCACTGGTCGCCACTTGGATACCTGATTTTTCCGCAGAAATAATAGTTCCAGGTACACTTTTCTCATCAGAAGGGATCACCGAAGCACGCCAAACTTTGATATTCTGCTCACTCACCACAAAATAGCTAAATGGCCATGGATTGAATGCCCTAATACACCGCTCTAAGGTTGTTGCCGGTAGGTTCCAATCCACACGAGCTTCCTCTTTACTCAATTTGTGAGCATAAGTGGCAAGGCTATCGTCCTGTTTTTCAGGTACCAGTGTATTGTGTGAAAGCTGATGCAAACTATCCAAAAGGGCGTTAGGACCTAATTCAGCAAGTTTGTCGTAAAGCGATGCGCTGGTATCTTCCGGTAGGATAGGACAAGAAACTTTCAGCAGCATATCGCCAGTATCTAACCCGACATCCATCTGCATAATAGTGACGCCAGTCACTTGGTCACCGGCCCATAACGCGCGCTGGATAGGCGCTGCGCCTCGCCATGCGGGGAGCAACGAGCCGTGGACATTTAAACAGCCTAATCTAGGCATCTCTAATACCTTAGCCGGTAAAATAAGTCCGTAAGCCACCACAACCATTACGTCCGCATTGAGCTCAGCCACTAACTGCTGTTGTTCAGCGTTACGTAATGCTTCCGGCTGAAATACTGGGAGTCCATGGGCTTCGGCAAGTACTTTAACGGGAGACGGCATCAATTTTTTTCCGCGCCCTGCAGGGCGGTCGGGCTGGGTGAAGACTCCAACAACTTGGTAAGGTGAATTGAGCAAAACGTCCAGATGTTTTGCAGCAAAATCCGGCGTTCCGGCAAAAATAATTTTCAAGGAGTCTGACACTGTACCGTTCTCTGCGTAAAAAGTAATGGATTAGCCGCGGTTTTGGCGAGCGAGTTTCTCAAGCTTCTGACGAATACGTTGACGCTTAAGGGGGGAGAGATAATCGATAAAGAGTTTACCCTCTAGATGGTCTATTTCATGCTGAATACAGATAGCAAGTAAACCGTCAGCATCAAGCTCAAATTGCTCACCTTCACGATTGAGTGCCCGTATAGTCACTTTCTCTGCCCGCGGAACCAACGCACGCTGTTCAGGGATAGACAGACAACCTTCCTCAATACCCGTTTCTCCACATTTATTGAGGATCTCTGGGTTGATCAAGACTAGCCGCTCATTACGCTCTTCGGAGACATCAATCACGATAATGCGCTGATGAATATCAACCTGTGTGGCCGCAAGACCAATACCTTCTTCGGCATACATCGTCTCGAACATATCGTCGACAATCTGTTTGATATCGCTAGTCATTTGAGCAACAGGCTTAGCTACTTTGCGAAGCCGCTCGTCAGGATAATGTAGTACTTGTAACACTGACATAAATTTCCAAATTTCTATTCAAAAAGGGTTAATTATTCACTCTTATTGTAGCCCTTTCACTGCATGATTGACAGCCTTGATGAGCCAACGGAGTGGTCAAAATGCAAACGAAATTCGAGGAAATTGAAACCTGGCTACGATGCGTAGCGATTAAGAATATTAAGTATCCTGATCGTCTTTACCTACTCGATGCTCTGCAACAATATTCCCAGATAAGCAGAGATACGCTTCGGCAACTGCGGCTTACTGAACGACAAATCAGTCAATATAACGGATTTTCGGCAAGAGAAATTACGCGTGCCCAACGATGGATCACTGATAAGGATCAGCATTTTATCCATTACTACCATCCTTATTATCCTGAATCCCTCAAACAGTGTGCATCGCCCCCTTTATACCTTTTTGCTAGTGGAAATGTAGAGCTGTTGGGTAAGGTACAATTAGCAATAGTGGGAAGTCGTAACTGTTCATACTATGGGAGGTATTGGGCCGCAAAGCTTTCAAGCGACATTGCTTGCCACAATGTCGTTATCACCAGCGGACTCGCGGTAGGGATTGATGCGATTGCTCACCGTGCAGCGTCGTCGAGCTCAGGGGAGACGATTGCGGTATTGGGAAGCGGGTTAGGGCATATCTACCCACCTGAAAATATTTCTCTTTATAAAGAAATTATCGATAAAGGGGGCTTGGTAGTGAGTGAATTTCCGTTAGGTGTCCCACCGATAGGTGTTAATTTCCCTAGAAGAAACCGAATCATTAGTGGTCTGAGTGCCGGAACCCTAGTTGTTGAAGCCTCGCTGCGTAGTGGGTCGTTGATAACTGCCCGGTATGCTTTAGAGCAAAACAGGAATGTTTACGCACTCCCTGGTTCGTTGCATAGCCCCTCTTCAGCTGGGTGCCATTGGTTAATTCAACAAGGAGGATTACTGGTTAGAGAGGCTGGCGATATCATTGAAGATTTACACTCAGCTCATCCATCTGTGCTATATCCGCCGCTCAAATCAATAAATTTTGAGCAGAGTGATAAAGTACCATTGCCATTTGCTTCTCTCTTGGCTAACGTAGGAGATGAGGTAACATCTGTTGACGTTGTCGCTGAACGTGCCGGCCAACCTGTGCCAGAAACAGTTGTCGCATTACTGGAGCTGGAGTTAGCAGGATGGATCGCAGCTGTACCCGGCGGCTATGTCCGATTAAGGAGGGCAAGCCATGTTCGACGTTCTAATGTACTTGTTTGAGACATATATCCACAGTGAAATTGAAATGCAGGTGGATCAGGATAAGTTGACCAATGACTTAACTGATGCAGGTTTTCATCAAGAAGATATATACAATGCTCTGAGTTGGTTAGAAAAGCTTGCAGATTATCAAGATGGATTAGTCGAACCATTATTAATGCTTAACGACCCACTCTCTGTTCGTATTTATACAGAACAGGAAAGCATGAAATTAGATGCAGAATGTCGGGGCTTCATTTTACTGCTTGAACAGATGCAAGTCCTCAACATTGAAACACGCGAAATGGTTATCGAGCGTGTGACTGCTCTCGACACCCAATCATTCGAATTGGATGATCTAAAATGGGTGATATTGATGGTTCTTTTCAATATTCCTGGGTGCGAGAACGCCTACCAACAGATGGAAGATCTACTATTCGACGTAACGGATAGAGTGATCCACTGAGAATCGCTGTTAATTGTGAATCCATGTCTAAAGTCGAATTATTTTCTGCAGCGCAACAAGAGCTCTGCCCCCAGTGTGGTGCAGAGCTCGTCATACGCTCGGGCCAACATGGCCCATTTCTAGGTTGTTCAACGTTTCCCCAATGTGATTACCTTCGTTCGTTAACTCCCTCTGCTGATGGGCATATCATCAAAGTGCTCGAAGGTCACCCTTGCCCGGCGTGTGGTGCCGATAAGGCGTTAAGGCAGGGACGTTATGGAATGTTTATTGGATGTACTGACTATCCACATTGTGATTATTCTGAGGCAATCACGCATGCGGATTCGACAGAGGTGCCGTGCCCCGAATGTCAGCATGGAACCCTAGTAAAAAGACAGTCGCGCTTCGGTAAGACGTTTTATGCCTGTTCAGAATATCCCAAATGTCGCTATGCATTGAACAATCCCCCTGTTAATGGAGTATGCGCCCACTGTGGTTTTAAGCTGCTCTATAATAAGAAGAGTGCAAAAGGGTTAAAAACCTTTTGTGCCAATAAAAACTGTGAAATAGAAGTTAGTTCTATTTCTGAAGAGTAAACGAATGTCTAACATCACTTATCAAGAATCATTAACCCACTGTATCAATGCACTGAAAGATGGAAGAGTCATTGCTTATCCTACCGAGGCTGTATTTGGTCTTGGTTGTGATCCTGATAACCAACAAGCCGTTGAGAAATTATTACAGCTTAAACAGCGACCGGTGGAGAAGGGGCTTATTCTCATTGCGGCTTCTTATGAGCAATTACGTCCTTATATAGCCGTTAACGAAATAAGTGAGTTACAAGAGAAAAGAATGTTAGGCCATTGGCCCGGTCCGGTTACTTTCGTTGTTCCAGCGTCTCCTAGTGCTCCTAAATGGATAACTGGGAAATTTGAGAGCATTGCGGTGCGAGTCACCGATCATCCCGTTGCTCGACAACTTTGCGAATCTGTCGGTAAACCATTGGTTTCAACCAGCGCCAATGTATCCGGTCAGCCTCCAGCCAGAGTCTGGAGTGAGGTTATCGATCAGTTCGGAGAGAATTTCGACGTGGTTGAAGCTGCAACAGGGGGGCGAGAGAATCCTTCTGAGATAAGAAATGCTTTAACTGGCGAACGTATTCGTGAGGGGTAATGGAATGCACAAATATGAATATATCGTGATAGGGAATCCTATCTCTCACAGTAAGTCACCCTTTATTCATCAGCTGTTTGCGAAACAAACCGCTATTCCTCACCGTTACGGGAGCTTATTGGTGGAATTGGGGGCGTTCGAAAAGTCGGTAAAGCAATTTTTTGAACAGGGAGGCAAGGGTGCTAATGTCACCTTACCCTTTAAGCAAGAAGCTTTTACGCTTGCCGATCACCTAACAGAGCGTGCGCAATGTGCCGGTGCAGTAAACACCTTAAAACTTCTCGAGAATGGCGAGATCCTGGGTGATAACACTGATGGTATTGGTCTTGTCTCCGATATCCATCGACACTTCAATTTAAAAGAGCACGCTAAGGTGCTTATTTTAGGGGCTGGTGGCGCGTCAAGAGGGGCAATTCAGCCTCTTTTGCACGCTGGCTATCAGCTTTCGATAAGTAATAGAACGCAATCTAAAGCGGAAGCGATGATTGATGAATTTAAAAAGATAGGTTTGCTCTCTCTACATAATGAAAGCGATAACCATCATGATTACGATCTCATCATAAATGCGACCTCTAGCGGAGTGAGCGGAAAACTCCCGGCATTGAGTGAAAATTGCTTAACACCTACCACGTGTTGTTACGATATGTTCTACCAAGTTGGCAATACGCCTTTTATTGATTGGGCAATAAGTCACAACGTTAAAGGCACGGCAGACGGCCTCGGTATGTTAGTGGGGCAAGCTGCACATGCCTTCACGCTATGGCACGACACTATGCCTGATATCAATCCTGTTATTGTGCAGCTACGAAATGAGATGTCTGCATGAATCAAGCAATACAATTTATAGAAGATGAGTATTTCGATTCTGAAAGGCAGGCAGTTTTTTTCTCGGCATTAGACAACGGTCGTAAATTGACCTGTGCTATCAGTATTGCCGAGTTAAGCGGCCATTTTGGCGAAGGGGAGCCACTCGCCCTTTTCGACCAAAACCGCTGGGATATTGAAGAAATGGCCGAGAAGGCCATCACCTCTGAGCTCGACGATAGCGATGGCGATTACTGGCTATCTAAATAATCTTGCTTCCAGTTTTTATAATTTTCTGCTGATTTTTTTAGACCTATTATTTCGTCACCTGTTAATGGGCGTATTTGTCTTACTGGATTACCCATGTAGAGATAGCCACTGACCAGTTTTTTGTTTGACGGAACAAGAGTGCCGGCACCAATTAATACGTCATCTTCAATTTCGGCAGCATCAAGAATGATGCTGCCCATCCCAACTAAGACTCTATTCCCGATCCGGCAACCATGTAGCATAACTTTATGGCCGATAGTGACGTCATCACCGATGGTTAAGGGGTGGCCGTGTGGATTCCTCTCTGAGCGATGGGTCACGTGTAGTACAGCACCATCTTGTACATTACTTCTTGTACCGATAGTGATCTGATTAACGTCGCCTCGAATTACGACGAGTGGCCATATGCTTGAATGATCCTTAAGGATCACATCGCCGATAACGACAGCAGAGGGATCAATGAATACTTCTTTCCCAACGGCTGGGGAAGAGGCCTTAAAGCTTCGTAATGGGTTCTGCATAACATTTCAACCTTTTGAATATGAAATCTCGGTAAGGATCGCCTATTTCTGAGGCAAAATGCAGCCTTTTTAGTCGGAATGATTTAATAATCACCACTCAGCAAAAAAGTTTAAATAATCCCTTGCGCTCTGAACGGAACTCCCTATAATGCGCATCCACTGACACGGCAAAGCGAGTTACGCAGCGCGGTGACAGGGACTGAAGCGATTCGGTCCAGGAGAAAAAATCA
>NZ_FOGC01000015.1 GCF_900111105.1 Rosenbergiella nectarea
CCTTGCCGCCGGTTTGGCGGGCGGGTTAGTCGGCGGCGATATGGCCAGCGCCATGGCAGGGATGCAGGCGGGGAAGGTGACGGTTGAGAATAACTATCTGCATGAAGATGAATCCCGTCAGCTCGACAAGGAAATGCAGGACTGCAAGAAATCAGGCGGTGACTGCCAGAAGGTTGTCGAGAAATATATTGATATCAGCAACAAAAACAGCAAAGAGCTTAAGAATGCCTGTACCGGCGGTGGTGTGACCTGCGTGACATGGGAAGAGCTGATACAGGCCGATACTAACGTTGCCCTGGATGCTGACAGATATCAGGTAAGATTGAGTGAGAAACTGAAAGATCCTGATGCGGCCGCCATGGTGAAATATCTTAACGGTTCGGATCTGAAATTCCTTAACGATAATATAACCACGGGCGATCGGGTGATGTCTGTAGTTATGGATCCTACATCGTGGCCGGTGGCAATCATGGGCGGAAAAGCCATCATCACCAATGCCGTGAATAATACCAAAGAGCAGCTTATTGCTGTGGGTGTGGGTGCCGGGCTGGGTGCTGGTATTCAATATGGTACGACAGGCGAAGTGAAACTATCGGATGTAATTGGCTCTGGTGTTATTGGTGCCGTTACTGCTGGTAAAGGTTATAACCCGACAATGGCCTGGAATGCGGCAGGTGGTTACTACCAGGCTGAAATTAGCGGCGATGATCCATTTATGGCAGCGCTGCTGAGTAAGGCTGGTGCTTCAGCAGGTTTTTCTGCGGGTAATGTTATTAAAGTACCAATGGACAAGATTCTAAATCCAGTATCAAAACAATATGAATGGGTTCCAACAGGAGTCTGGACAATAACAAAGCCTGCGCCACAAAGTTCTGTACCATCAGTCATGGGTAATTTAGGCGACACTTTTGTTTCAGGAGTAACCGGAGACGCTTTAGAAAAAGCTGTATCTGGAGGTAAAAATGAAACTAAATAGTCCTAAAAAGCCGATATGGACATTATTTTTGATGTGTTTATTAATGTGCATAGCTTTAATTATGATAGGAACTTTCTCCTATCTTCTAAAAGGCTGGTTAATCTGGGATTTTGATAAATCTTTCCCTTTTGGAAAAAATGAGATGATTACGATCTTAAAGATCAGTCTGTTAGGTATTCCTGCGGGCTTCGTGTTCTGGAAATTCGATGTCCGATATTAGTCGAAGAGTTAGCGGTCGGACTGGTCGGCGGCGAAATGGCCAGCGCCATGGCAGGGATGCAGGCGGGGAAGGTGACGGTTGAGAATAATAATTTATCAGCCGTGGCACGACTCGGCGTCACAGCATGTGCTGAGGTCGCCACATGTCGAAATATGGTCGTGGAGAAAGGACTCGGTGCATTACTGGGTATCGGAGCAGCAAAAACCGCGCTAGATAACCTTTCCTCCTCTGAACGGGATTATGTCTTTAGCGTAGCAATGTCTGGTAAGGCTGATCTGATAGAACGACTGACCCCGGAACAACGGGCTGCCTATAATTATATGGTAGGGCAGGATCAAAAAGGCTTAATCACGGTCTTCCCGAAACCGGATAGAGAACTGACAGACAGTAAGTTGATTAATCCGGGTCATAGCGACCAACAAGGGCTAGTCAATACGGGTAACAATCAGCCCTTAGCGTCAGGTCCGACACATACAGGTAATAGTGATGGTTTAGTCAATACGGGTGGCACGAGTACAGTAACGCCGCTTCCGGATGGGCCAAGTAAGGATGATTTGGCTTATTTGTCTGAGGGTAGTAACAAATATATACCTAGTCCTAAGCATGCTTCTGGGGGGTGGGGGACTAAAATGGATTTGAGTGATACAAAAGCCCAAGAGGTTATAGATAACTCAATCCAAGGCGGTAAACAACGCTACGGAATGAGTGATGGTAAATTATATGAATTCCAGCCGGATAATGCTGGAGGTTGGCATGGCTATCCAATTCCAGGCAATGAAGCTCCACCAAAAGTATTACGCGAGTTACTTTCACAAGGAAATATCAGTAAAGCTGATTACAACAAAATGATTAAAGGAAAATAATGATGAATAAACTAAGTATCATTGTTCTTAAGGAAATTTTGGATAACGAATCTCAGTTAATTTCATTATCTATTAAAATCGATAACATAAGTTACTCTTTATATATTGGGGAACTAAAATTATCTGAACTTATTGATTGGCTTGTGGAAAATGAAGGTGTTATTAGAAATGAAAAATTTCCTGTAAGTGAAGGAAATCAAGAGTCTCTAG
Source organism: Rosenbergiella nectarea (assembly GCF_900111105.1). GTDB lineage: Bacteria > Pseudomonadota > Gammaproteobacteria > Enterobacterales > Enterobacteriaceae > Rosenbergiella > Rosenbergiella nectarea. The sequence continues at coordinate 2,270 of NZ_FOGC01000015.1, forward strand.
CAAAAAAAGTTCAACATTTTTACGAAAGCTTAGATATAAATAAAGATTATCTGGTTGATAAAATGTTTGATTATCGGGCGTCACATTGTCTGAGATTTGCCTGTCGAGGTACGGATATTTCTGAAATATATATAGGTAAATCAGATAATGGATATGAAATATCGAAATGTACAAAATATGAACATTGGCAGTATTTTTTCGATATAGATGATTTTTTTCACACATTAAAACGTTTGGAGAGATAGTTGAGAATAACTGGCTGAGTCTGCCATCGGGAATGGCGGATTATGGTCAATCAGCCTCTTCATTAGCAATGTCCATGGCTCAGCAAGGTGCAACCCCAGATGAAATCAATACAGCGCTCAGTCAGCATGTGAAAGGGGATTTACCGGAGAGAGCGAACATCACAAAAGCCATTGTTGAGGGTTATACGGATGGTTTGCTGATTGCGGGTGCTTGGTATCTGGGGCCTGCAGCATCGGTGGGTAAAGTGATTGGCGGAGGAATTATCGCAGAGATAGCGAATGGAAGCTACCAATGGTTTGACCTGAGCCGTCCAGGTAACGAAAACAAAAGCTGGGACTGGAAAAGTAGCGTAAGCTCAGGGATTTCGGGAATGCTTGCTCCGGGAAGAACTGTCCAGCAAAATGTTGGAATAGCGGTAGGCGGTGCGGTGTTTACGGATGGGCCTGATATGGGATCTGTTGGTGGTGCTGCTTTGGGGGCATGGGCCGGAGGAAAATTTGGGGGGTTAGCTCCTGGTGCTGTGGGGAAAATAACCGGGGCGAACCATATACCTGAGTTTATTTATGATGTTATCGGTGCTGGCGGTTCGGAGGTAGTTGGCGGGTTTACTAAAGATATGATAAAAGCTTCTCAGGAAAGTAAATTAAACTCGAAGGATACAAAAAATGATTAATTATCTAAAACTTTTGGGTTATTCATGCATTTTTTGTAGCATCGTCTACTTCGTATTGACTGGAGTCGTAGCTTTTATAAATTACCTTAATAATGGATACTTTTTTTACCCACTTTATCACGTAAAAAGAACCTTAGTATTTAGTTGTATATCGGGGGGCGCTATTACCTTAGCTGCAATTTTTTTTAATTTGATAGGTAAATTTAACTTCCGCAAAAAACCTCCCTCCGAACCTGAGTAACCTTGCCAATGTTAGCCAATCGGTCCGGGATTGTCGTTAAGAATAATGCACTGAGTCTGCCATCGGGAATGGCGGATTATGGTCAGTCAGCGTCTTCATTAGCAATGTCTATGGCTCAGCAAGGCGCAACCCCAGATGAAATCAATACAGCGCTCAGTCAGCATGTGAAAGGGGATTTGCCGGAGGGAGCGAATATCACAAAAGCCATTGTTGAGGGTTATACGGATGGTTTGCTGATTCCGGGTGCTTGGTATCTGTGGCCTGCAGCATCAGTAGGTAAAGTTGAGGGCGGTGCAGTGATTGCGGAAATCGCTAATAGTTCTTATCAGTGGTTTGACCTGAGCAAACCCGGAAATGAAAATAAGCGTTGGACTAAAAAAAGTAGTATAGCGTCAGGAATTACTGGGGCACTGGCACCTGGGCGTAGTATCCAGCAGAACGTTGGAATAGCGGTAGGCGGTGCGGTGTTTAAGGATGGTTCCGATATGAGGTTTATGAGCGGAGCAGTTAATAATTAAACGGCCAATGCTGTGGCAAAAATATTTGCGACTAACCCTATATATGATTTTATTTTTAATGTTATCGGTGCAGGTGGCTCGAAAGTAGACAGTTTTTTACTAAAAATACTATAAGTCCCTATCTACCCGTTAAAATTATCAAAGATATTACTACCATACCATGGATGAAAAATGGAGTGAGAAATGAAATGTATAGAATGTAACTGTTCAGAAGCAAACAAAGAGTCTGGACTCTGTGATGCCTGTGAAAATATAGAGTCGAGAAAAATCAATGGACTGCTGTATCTTCCTGCCATAGGGCTTATCCTAGGAATTGTTCGTAGTACAAAGGACATTTGCAGTTTCACTATGATTGTAGTTGATCATTTCGAAGAAACGAGTTTCTTGTCTTTTGACGCCATGGCGGCAGTTACGTTCCTGATCGTTGATTTTCTTACCCCACTTTATGCATCCTTGTCCTTTTTTAGACGCAAGAAAAACACTCGAAAAGTCATGATAATTTACTATCTGATAGGGATGATCAGCGCGTTATATTTTTCTGTTCTTCCTGTTGTCGTTGATAACACTCAATATGAAAGGGAAGATATAGGGATAATATTGAATGGGCTTTTTGGGGTTGTAATATGGATCCCTTACTTTTTGCTTTCCAAAAGAATTAATACCGTTTTTTGTCGGTAGTCGATCTGATTAGTTGATATTATTACCGCTAACGTGAAGCCTGTATTAGTAACACCCCCAACGATTAATTATTCACACTACTGTATCGACCCTTCAAACAAAGCCAGAAACCTTCTGGCTTTTATCGTTGAAAAGTTTAACGTTTTTTCTTCGTACCCTGAACCGCTTTAAAACGTGGGTTACTTTTACAGATAACGAAGACGCGACCGTGGCGACGGACGATCTTGCAATCAGGGTGACGCTGTTTAGCGGACTTTAGTGAGCTGAGGACTTTCATTCTTTATCCTTTTTGCTGTGATCGAAAAAACGGCCAAAGCGTTGGGCAAAGCGCGCGGCACTGCCTTCTTTGGCAAACTCTTTCTGCTTACCGGTATAGAAAGGGTGCGAGTGGGCAGAGACATCCAACGTGACGTAGGGATAAACCTTACCTTGGTATTCGACCGTGCGGTCGGTCTTAATCGTTGATCCGATCACCATATAGTGATCGGCCCCTAAATCGTGGAACACCACTTGACGATAAGCGGGGTGGATAGCGGGTTTCATAGTCGCTCCTAAATGTAATGTTATAATATAACAATAAAGGATCGTTATAAGCGGTGCAAGCCCTTCGTTCAAAATTATTCGATTATCAGGTTAGCGCTTGGTCGATGCGCTGCTGCAAGGTAGCGCTCGTCATCCTTAAATAGCGACTAAACATGTTACGGGCGGCGGAGTCGGGGCGGTGACGCGGGGTCACAACGCTGACGGTAAAAGGCACCGAGACACTGAATCGGCGCATCACCACGTTATGGGCCAAGTAATCGACAGCGGTCAGCGGATTGATGATCGACACCCCACAGCCTTGTCCAACCATGGCACACACCGAAGCGGCACTGTGAGTTTCGAGGGCCAGGTGGCGAGAAACACCTTCTGCTTGAAACAGTTGGTCGAGCAGCTGTCGATAGCTGTCGGTGCGTGACAGGCTAATAAAAGGCAGTTCGCTAAAGTCGTGGGGGCGAAGCACTTTACGAGAAGCCAAGGGATGATCGCCGGGCAGCACACAGACTTCATCGACGGTTAGTAAATTATCAATCTCGCAGCCCTCAGGCACCGATTGCGTCTCAGTAATCCCGAGATCAAAACGTTGTGCCGTCAACCACTCTTCAAGTAATGGCGACTCTTGCGGGGTGATGGTCATACTGGCGGCGGGGTAGTCGCGTAGATATTCTGCACAGGCATGGGGCAGTAGAGATTGTGAAAAAGCCGGTAAGCAGGCGATGGTCATTTCTGATTGGTCGAACTGTGCCAACCCGGCGGCGGTCTCTTGGATACGCTGACGGCCATACCAGCTACGTTGGACCTCCTCAAACAATCGGAATCCTTGCTGAGTTGGGTGTAAGCGTCCTTGGCTGCGTCGAAACAACGGCACGGTTAACTGATGCTCGAGACGCGCTAACTCTCGGCTTAAGGTGGGCTGGGAGGTACGTAATAGCGCTGCCGCACTGGTTAAGGTGCCTTGAGTCATCACCGCATGGAATATTTCAATTTGTCGCCAGCTCAATGGAGTCATCACGCTTCTCGTTATTAGGTATATCAAAAATGAATAGAGTATCGATTAAATGATATTTTTCAATATAGAAAGAGTATGGCTTACTGAGGGTATTGCTTAAGGAGAACATTATGCCCACCCCGATCACCGACCCCGCAACCGCCTTACACCAGACTCAACTTCTAGCGTTAGCCCAGCATTATCAAGGGCCATTCTGGGCGTATGATGCCCAAATTATTCGCCAGCAAATCGCTAAGCTGCGTCAGTTTGATGTGATCCGTTTTGCGCAGAAGTCCTGCTCGAATACGCATATTCTGCGCCTAATGCGAGAAGAAGGGGTTAAGGTCGACTCAGTATCCGTGGGGGAACTGACTCGCGCCTTACAGGCTGGCTATCAACCGCAAGGTAACGATATTGTCTTTACCGCTGACCTCCTTGATCGGGAAGGCTTGGCTCGAGTTGTCGAGCTCAACGTGACGGTTAACACCGGCTCCATCGATATGCTCAAGCAACTGGCTGCGCTATCGCCGGGGCATCGCGTCTGGTTACGCATTAACCCTGGTTTTGGTCACGGTCACAGTCAGAAAACCAATACCGGTGGCGAGAACAGTAAGCACGGTATCTGGTACCAACAACTGCCGGATGCGCTGGCGGTGATCCATCAGGCCGGCTTGCAGCTTGAAGGCTTACATATGCATATTGGCTCAGGGGTGGATTATCAACATCTGCAACAGGTGTGTGATGCGATGGTCGAGCAAGTGCTGACTAGCGGTTGTGACCTGCAGGCTATCTCGGCAGGCGGCGGCTTATCGACCCCTTATACCTTTGAAGAACAGGAGATCGATCCTGCGCATTACTTCTCTTTATGGGATCAGGCGCGTCAGCGCATCGCTGCACATCTTGGGCATCGGGTGACCCTCGAGATCGAACCGGGACGCTTCCTTGTCGCGCAATCAGGCGTACTCGTCAGTGAAGTGCGCGGCACTAAATGGATGGGGAACCGTCACTTCACCTTAGTCGATGCGGGATTCAGCGATCTGATGCGTCCAGCGATGTACGGTAGCTATCACCATATTTCGCTAATGCCTGCGGACGGGAGTGATGCCAGCGGGCGCCCCCCTCAACAGACACTGGTTGCAGGACCGCTCTGCGAATCCGGGGACGTGTTTACTCAGCTGGCGGGCGGAGAAGTTGAACCGCGTGACCTGCCGCAATCTCAGGTCGGGGACTATTTAGTCTTTCACGACACCGGAGCCTATGGGGCGTCTATGTCTTCGAACTACAACAGCCGCCCGTTAATCCCCGAAGTCTTGCTCGATCAAGGACGTGCTATCGAGATCCGTCGTCGGCAAACGGTCGATGAGCTTCTCGCGCTAGAGCACGCTCAGCCTCTAAACTGCTGAGGGCGTAGGCTATAGCTCGTCTAAGCGTGCCACCGAGTGGCGAATGACTAAGGTTGGTTGGAAAAGATGCGTCACCGGCGGTGGCGCTAAACCATTCCCTAACGCTAACGCTAGGCGCGCCGCCTGCTGTGCCATCGCGACAACAGGGTAGCGAACGGTGGTGAGACGTGGGCGAACATAGCGGGAAACGTGGACATCATCGAAGCCAATAATCGAGATCTGTTCAGGAACCTGTAAACCATTATCGGTCAAGGCCGCGAGCGCACCCGCTGCCATCGAGTCGTTATAGCACGCAATCGCCGTAAAGTGTCGGCCCTGCGCCAACAGTGACACCATCGCTTGCTCGCCGCCATTCTCATCCGGTTCGCCATAAGCGATAAACTCGGTTTGTGGCGTTAATCCGTGATCGCGCAGCGCGTCTTGATAACCCTCAAGGCGTTCTTTGGCATCTGAAATCGAATGGGTAGAGCAGATATAGGCGATCTTTTGATGACCCTGACTGATCAAATGCCGCGTCGCTAGCCAACTGCCATAACGGTTATCGAGGGCGATACAGCGCGACTCGAACCCCTTTACCACGCGGTTATTAACCACCATTCCAGGAATTTGTCGCATAATCGCTTGCAGATCTTCATCGCTAATCATTTTTGCATGCACCACAAGGCTTTGGCATTGATGGCGGATCAGCTGCTCAATGGCTAATTTCTCTTGCGAGGCGCGATGATAGCCGTTACCGATCAACAAAAAGTTGCCGGTCTGAATCGCGACTTGATCGACCGCCTTAACCATCGCGCCGAAAAAGGGATCCGACACATCATTGACCAGCAAACCTAAGGTGGCGGTCGATTGCTGGGCAAGGGCGCGGGCATTGGCATTAGGAATATAATTTAGCTGTGTCATGGCTTCAGCCACGACTTTTTGTGAGTGAGCACTAGCTTTCGGGGATTGATTGAGGACACGCGATACCGTTGCGACGGAAACCCCCGCTAATCGGGCGACATCCTTGATAGTAGCCATAATAAACTTCCAGGGTAAACGTTTACACTCCATTATGTTACGCCAATCATCAGGCTATGTAACCTCGACAAACGCCGCGTAGATCTCAGTTTCGCTCTAAAGTCAGAGGAATTGGCGTTTAAACGTTACCATACTTAATGTTAGTTACATTTTGCGGGATTCTGTTGCGTTTTAAGGCTGGCGGTTTCTTGTCTGTTTTCAGTAAAGTAATTCTCCCAGAGGTATTAATCGGTGAACATCTATCCATGGATTACACCAGCCTGCGCGTCAGCGCAGGTTTTTTTTTAGCTGAAAAACCAGTTATTTTATAATTTTCAAGCCCTTACATCTCGCCTATTCCATCAATTACGAACTGAAACACAGTTTTCGGACCGAATAACGGCTTTTTAAGGTAAACTACTAATAAATTTATCTTTACTTTAAACCTATCGGATTGCTATGCCCCGGATAAAAAAGAAAACAGGAAAGGACTCAGCCAAATCGCCGTTTAACTCATTTCGGTTTCGTCTGGTCTGCCTCGGGGTCGTGGCCTGCTTAGGGTTGTTGCTGTTACGTGTCGGCGATCTACAATTAGTCGACCAACCGATGCTGGAGCATGAAGCTGACCAGCGCTCCCTACGAACGGTAACCTTACCGACCAACCGCGGGACCTTATTGGACCGTAATGGTGAAACCGTTGCCTTAAGTGTACCGTCACGCGATATCATCGCCGATCCGTTAAAAATTCTCGAAGCCAATCCCGATTTTTATAGCCCTAAGTGGGCCTATTTGGCTAATGCCTTAAATATGCGTCCAGAACAGCTGGCTAACCTAATCATGGCTAACGCCAAAAAACGGTTCCTCTACCTGGGACGTAAAGTTGAATTGGGCATCGCTAAAGATATCTCTAGTTTGCATTTACAAGGTTTGACCTCGGTCTACGATGACAGTCGATATTATCCGATGGCGGAGGCGGCCGCACCGCTGATTGGTATTGTCGGTGCCGACAATAAAGGGCTGAATGGCTTAGAACATAGTTTCGACACCTTGCTACAAGGTGTGCCGGGTAAAGAGAAATACCGCCAAGACCGCCATGGCAATATTATTTCCATGCTCAGCTACCAGCCACCGACTCAGCCACCGACCGTGCAACTGAGTATCGATAAATTTATTCAATACACCATGTTTTCGAAATTACGTGATGGTGTCGTGCTAAATAAGGCCGACTCTGGCGCGGCCGTGATGGTGCGAGTGGATACCGGCGAAGTGTTAGGGATGGCTTCTTATCCCTCCTACAACCCGAATAATTACGAAGGGGCAAATGCCGCGCAGATGCGTAATGTGGCGATTAACGACAGTTTTGAACCGGGGTCAACCGTAAAACCGTTGGTAGTGATGGAAGGGCTACAGCGTCATTTAGTGCGTCCGGATTCGGTGTTGGATACCACGCCCTATAGTGTCAACGGACACTTAATTCGCGATGTCGGCCACTGGCCACGTCTGACCATGACCGGCATATTGCAAAAATCGAGTGATATCGGGGTGTCGCATATCGCGCTAGCGATGCCTGCGGATGTGTTGGTGAACACTTACCGTTCCTTTGGGCTCGGCCGCTCAACGGGCTTAGGATTGACTGGAGAAAGTGTGGGTTACTTCCCACTGCACCGTCAACGCTGGGCGGATATTGAGCGGGCCACCTTTTCGTTCGGCTATGGGCTACGGGTTACGCCGCTGCAAATTGCTCGTGAATACGCCACACTCGGTTCGTTTGGGCTGTATCGTCCGCTCTCTATCACTAAGGTAACGCCGCCGGTTGTTGGCACCCGCGTAGCGGACGAAGATGTGGTACGCAGTGTCGTACATATGATGGAAAGTGATGCCTTACCCGGTGGTTCAGGGGTTCGCGCAGCAGTACCCGGCTATCGTCTAGCGATTAAGACGGGTACCGCCGAAAAAATGGGCAGTAACGGTAAATATGATGGCGGTTACATCAACTACACCGCAGGGGTTGCCCCCGCCAGTCATCCGGTGGTGGCCTTAGTGATTATGATTAACCACCCCACCGCAGGCGACCACTTCGGCGGAAGCGTCGCGGCACCGGTATTCGGGAATATTATAGGCCCCGTATTGAAGCATATGAATATTGCGCCAGATGCCCTCTACACCCCGCTAGATCCTCAAGCGCAACACTAAGTTTTCGGTGTGTTCAGGACGGTCAGCTGACCGTCCTTTTCTTTTCTCTGCGCCATGTTTACGCTGGCAGAAATAATTTAACGTCTTCCTTACTAATTTATTCTGGCAACTCAGCGCCAGCTTGCTAATAATGAAGGCTACTTTGACCTCGCTGTTAGCCTCTGCGCGACAGAAGGTTGTTTGTGTCTCCTGATGATTAAGAAGAACCATGACCAATACTTCTCAGCGACCGGCGCGTCGTGCTTGGCTCAAAAAACTGGCCGTTATTCTTATTGTTATTGTGCTGGCAGTGATCGCTTGGCGTCTATTCTTTACGCACTCTTCATCCACAGCAGGCGGTGCGCCATCGGGAAGACATTCGATGAGGCCAGGGATGGGGGCGGGAAGCGCTACCATCGTCCATGCGGTGAATGCCCAACAAGCAGATGTCCCGGTCTACGTATCGGCGCCGGGTACCGTCGTTCCTAATGCCAGCGTGACGGTCACCAGCCGCATTACCGGTCAGCTCGATAAGGTCCTCTTCACTGAGGGGCAAAAGGTGACGGCAGGGCAGTTACTGGCGCAGATCGATGATCGAGACTACCAAGCAACCTTAGCGCAGTATCAAGGGGCCTTAGCGGAGAACCAAGCGCTTCTCAAAAACGCCGAGTTAACCTTAGCCCGCTACCGTAAGCTCTACGCTCAGGACTCCCTCTCTAAGCAAGATCTTGAAAGCCAAATCGCCACGGTTGGCCAGTATCGGGGCACCGTGCAACAAGATATTGCGCAGATCAATAACGCTAAGGTCAGCATCAGTTATGCCCGGATCACCGCCCCGGTAACCGGACGGGTTGGCTTGCGTCTGGTCGATGCGGGGAACTTAGTGCAGAGTGGTGATAGCACCGGCATTGTGACCATTACCCAGATGCAACCCGCAGGGGTCACTTTTAGTGTGCCACAAAGTTATGTGGGGCAACTCGCCAGTAAGTTACATCAAGGCCAAGCGTTACCGGCCACCGCGCTCGATCAAGACGGTTCGACGGTCTTGGCACAGGGCGATGTACGCTTTATCAGCAATACCATCGACACCAGCACCGGGAGTGTCGCCCTGAAAGCGATGTTCGCTAATCAGAATGAAGCGCTATTCGCTAATCAGTTCGTGAACTTACGTCTGCAAATTGACCTATTAAAGCAGGCGACGGTGGTATCGACCCAAGCGATCCAACTCAGTAGCGATGGCAGCTTTGTGTTTATTATCCAACCGGATAACACCGTGGTGCGTCAAGCCGTGAAAACGGGGCCGTTATATGGTAATGACCAGCAAGTCATTCTATCTGGGGTGAAGCCTGGCGATAAATTAGTCTCTGATGGTATTGATCGACTGACGACGGGTAGCAAGGTGACGGTTGCTGATGCAAAAGAGACTCAGGCTGCAGAAAATAAGGCTGAGTAATGAATCCATCTCGTCTTTTTATCCAACGCCCGGTCGCCACCGTACTGTTAATGGTGGCAGTCCTATTATCTGGGATCTTTGCCTATCGGTTCTTATCGGTGTCGGCGTTGCCCCAAGTTGATTACCCAACAATCCAAGTGACCACGCTTTATCCCGGTGCTAGCCCGGAAGTGATGTCCACCTCGGTGACAGCCCCGTTAGAGCGTGAATTAGGCGAGATGAGTGGCTTAAGTGCCATGACCTCGAGTTCGTCCTCCGGTTCGTCACTTATCACGCTACGCTTCGGCTTAACCATCTCGCTTGATGTAGCAGAGCAAGAAGTGCAAGCGGCCATTAACTCGGCCAATAGTTTATTACCCAGTGATCTGCCTAATCCGCCAACCTATAAAAAGGTCAACCCAGCGGATACGCCTGTCGTAACCGTTGCCGCGACCTCTGATAGCCTCTCCTTAACCCGCGTACAAGACCTACTGAATACGCGAGTCGCATTAAAGCTCTCGCAGATTTCCGGCGTGGGCTTGGTCAGCCTAGACGGGGGCAACAAGCCAGCGATCCGTATCCAGTTGAACCCAACGGCACTGGCCGCCCATCACCTCACGTTAGAAGAGGTGAATACCGTGGTGGGCAACAGTAATGTCAATGGCTCTAAGGGCGGCTTCGATGGAAAATACCACTCGGTCACCCTCGATGCCAACGATCAACTGCGTACCCCTGAAGAGTACGCTAACCTTATTATCACTTGGCAGAATGGCGCAGCGCTTCGGTTAAAAGATATTGCCACTATCACCCAAGGGGCTGAAAACACCTTCCAATCGGCTTGGGCGGATAACCACCCAGCGATCATTATGAACGTGCAGCGACAGCCCGGTGCTAACGTTATTCAGGTGGTTGATGATATCAAGGCACAGCTGCCAACATTGCAGCAGACCTTACCCGATGGCGTAAAACTACAGATTGTTGCAGACCGCACCCAGACCATCCGTGCCTCGATCAGTGATGTCCAATTCGAGATGGTGCTCTCCATTGCGTTAGTGGTGATGGTGACTTTCCTGTTTCTACGCAACATTGCGGCAACGCTGATCCCAAGTGTTGCGGTGCCTCTCTCGCTGATTGGCACCTTCGGCGTAATGTACCTGCTGGGCTTCAGTCTTAACAACCTCACTTTGATGGCGTTAACCATTGCTACCGGATTCGTGATTGATGATGCCATTGTGGTGGTGGAGAATATTTCGCGCCGTCTCGAAGAGGGCGAGTCCCCGATGCAAGCGGCCTTAAAAGGCTCGCAACAGATTGGTTTCACCATCATCTCGTTAACCTTCTCATTAATTGCCGTCTTAATCCCGCTGCTGTTTATGGGCGATGTGGTGGGGCGCTTATTCCGTGAGTTTGCCATTACGCTTGCGGTATCGATATTGGTATCGATGTTTGTCTCCTTAACCTTGACGCCGATGCTTTGTGCTTACTTACTGAAGCACACGCCTCCCGAGCAGCAGTCACGCTTCGCGCAGAAAGGCGAGCAATGGTTCGAGAAGATTGTGCGAGGCTATGACCGGTTACTCAGCGTGGTGCTGAATCATCAGAAGTTGACGCTACTGGTGGCGGTCGGCACCTTTGTGCTGACCGCGTTGCTCTATGTCGTGGTACCGAAAGGCTTCTTCCCTCAGCAAGATACCGGAATGATCCAAGGGATTACGATTGCTTCGCAAGACGTGTCGTTTCAAGAGATGACCAAACGTCAAAAGCAATTGGCCGCGATTATCCTCAAGAATGAAAATGTTGATGCCTTAACCTCGACCATCGGTATCGATGGCACTAATACCAGCCTTAATAGTGGGCACTTACAAATTACGTTGAAATCGTTTGAAGACCGGAGCGAGCGGGCCGATAAGGTGATTACCGAACTCAAACAGGCGGCTAAACAGGTACCCGGTATCCAGCTTTATTTACAGTCGTCGCAAGATTTAACCGTCAATGACCAAGTGACGCCAAACCAATACCAATTCACGCTGACGGATCTGAGTAGCGAGAACTTGGTAAAGTGGACACCACAGTTAATCGCGGCACTCGCCAAACGGCCAGAATTTAGCGATGTTGTCAGTAATCTGCAGGACCAAGGCCGGATTGCCTATGTCGATTTGGACCGAGATAAAGCCTCGCGCTTAGGGATCACCGCGTCGGACGTCGATACGGCACTGTATAATGCCTTCGGTCAGCGCTTAATCTCGACGATCTTTACCCAGTCCAACCAATATCGAGTCGTGATGGAAGTGGCACCACAATATCAGCAAACTCCGGCTTCACTGGATGATATTTGGCTGAAAAGCTCGGTGACCTCAAGCAGCACGTCCAGCAGCTCAAGTTCGTCGAGCTCAAGCTCAACCACTTCGTCTACCTCTACTTCGACGTCTACCGATAGCGGCATGGTCAAATTGACCGCGGTGGCGACGGTTCATCAACGCCTCGGATCGTTAATGAATATGCGTCTCAACCAATATCCGGCGGTCATGGTCTCTTTCAACTTGGCGGAGGGGTACTCGATTGAAGAGGCACAGCAGGCCATCAGTGAGGTGAGCCAACAGCTCTCGCTACCAGACAGTATTTCCTTACAGTACCAAGGTGAGGCTTCCTCGTTCCAGAGCGCCACCAGCAATACATTGTGGTTGATTCTCGCGGCGCTGCTCACCATGTACCTCGTGTTAGGCATCCTCTATGAGAGCTTTATTCATCCGGTCACCATCCTCTCGACCCTGCCTTCGGCGGCGATCGGTGCGTTGTTGGCACTCCTCTTGAGTGGCAGCGAGTTTAGTTTGATCGCGCTGATTGGGGTGATTTTGCTGATCGGTATCGTCAAGAAGAATGCGATTATGATGATCGACTTCGCCCTGCAGGCTGAGCATGAACAGCATCTATCGCCGCGTGAGGCGATACACCAGGCATGTTTACTGCGTTTTCGCCCCATCTTAATGACCACGATGGCCGCATTGCTGGGGGCCTTACCGTTAATGTTAGCCAGTGGCTCAGGGGCGGAGCTACGTCAACCTCTGGGACTGGTAATTGTCGGCGGCCTGATTGTCAGCCAAGTGTTAACGTTATTCTCTACCCCAGTCATCTATCTCTGGTTCGATCACTGGTCTGAACGTGGACGCCGTTTCATTGCTAAGAAACAGCAACGTCGTCAGGATGAACGATGAATATTACACGCTTATTTATTTTCCGTCCGGTCGCCACCTTATTACTGACCTTGGCGTTAGTCTTGCTCGGCTTTTTGGGGTATCGACTGTTACCGGTCGCGCCATTACCGCAGATTGATTTTCCCACCATCATGGTGTCGGCAAGCTTACCGGGGGCGAACCCTGAGACCATGGCAGCCACGGTCGCGACGCCATTGGAGCGAGCATTAGGGCAAATTGCCGGGGTGTCTGAGATGACCTCCAGCAGTTCCCAAGGCTCTACCCGAATCGTGTTACAGTTTGATCTCGACCGTGATATCAATGGTGCGGCGCGTGATGTACAGGCGGCGATTAACGCGTCACGCAGCCTGCTCCCTAGCAGTATGCCGTCGTTACCGACCTATCGTAAGGCCAACCCTTCGGATGCGCCGATCGTCTTATTGGCCCTAACGTCGAAGACCCGCACTACAGGGCAGTTATACGATATTGCCGAGAGCAAAATCGAGCAAGTTTTGGCGCAGGTGAGTGGGGTGGGTGAAGTGTCGCTGATGGGCAGTGCCTTACCGGCAGTGCGGATCGATTTACAACCCAACAAGCTTACGCAGTACGGCGTCTCGTTGGATGAAGTGCGTAAAGCGGTCGCCAATAGTACCTCCAATTTACCCAAGGGGATCATTCAGGGTCCCCATCTCTCCTGGTCGATTGACAGTAATAGCCAGTTAGATAACGCCGCGCTCTATCAGGATCTTATTATCCGTTACCAGGACGGTAAGGCGTTACGTTTAAAAGATGTCGCGACCATCTACGATGGAGTACAGGATAAATATGTCGCCGGTGCGCTCAATGGTAACCCTGCGGTGATGCTTGGGGTGACCCGCCAAGCGGGGGCTAACATGCTGGTGACTATTGACGAGATCAAAGCTAAGCTGCCACAACTGCGCGAACAATTACCAGCGGATACCTCCTTGCAGCTAGTCTTAGACCGCTCGCCAAATGTACGCGCCTCCTTATACGAGACAGAAGAGACTTTGCTAGTCGCCGTGATGTTAGTGGTCGCGGTGGTGTTTATCTTCCTAAGGGATTGGCGTTCGGTCTTGATCCCCGCGTTAGCTTTGCCCGTATCGCTGATCGGTACCTGCATCGTTATGTATCTGCTCGGTTATAGCCTCGACAACCTGTCGCTGATGGCATTGATCATTGCCACCGGTTTCGTGGTCGACGATGCGATAGTGGTATTGGAAAATATTATTCGACATATCGAAGAGGGGTTAAGCCCGGTAAGGGCGGCGATCCGCGGGGCGAAAGAGGTAAGCTTTACGGTACTTTCCATGACCGCATCACTCATTGCCGTATTTATTCCTATTCTTCTCATGGGCAGTATCGTTGGGCGGCTATTCAGAGAATTTGCGGTCACCTTATCGGTCTCGTTAGTCATTTCGATGTTTGTTTCGCTCAGTCTTACCCCTATGCTCTGCGCACGCTTACTCAAACGTCGTCCACCGGTGACGCATCGTCCTCATCCGGTTTTTCAATGGATTGAACGTCGATTAACCGCGTTATTAAATCTCTATAGCCGTGGATTGAAGTGGGTACTTGCCCACCAAAAAATAACCATGATAGGGCTGTTGGCGACAGTGTTATTGAACTTCTACCTTTTCACTGTGGTACAGAAAGGCTTTTTCCCCGACCAAGATACCGGAATGTTGATGGGGATGGTCAGGGCTGACCAGAGTGTCTCGTTTGAGGCGATGACGCCGAAGGTCAATCAGTTTACTCAGCTGATCTTACAGGATCCGGATGTCGATGCAGTGATGTCCTCTCGCGGCGGTGGAATGTTTGGATCGCGTAGTTCAGCGACCTTTTTTGTGAAACTTAAATCGCTGGATCAACGCAAGGCATCCGCGACGGAAATCGCTAACCGACTCAGTATGAAGGGCAGTCAGGTCGCCGGTGCCCAGATGTTCTTGATGGCGGCGCAAGATTTACGGGTAGGTGGGCGGAGTGCGAATGCCTCGTATCAATACAGCCTACAAGCCGACGATCTGGCGCTATTACGCGAGTGGACGCCAAAAGTTCAAAAGGCATTTAGTGCGTTACCGCAATTGACCAGTGTCGACTCCGATTCGCAAACGGGTGGCCAAGAGGTGATGATCACCATCGATCGTGATGCGGCAATGCGACTTGGCGTGGACGTCAACATGCTGGACACTATGCTGAATAATGCCTTCAGTCAGCGGCAAATTGCGACCCTGTATAAAACCTTAAATCAATATAAGGTAGTGATGATGTTGCAAAGCAGCAACACACAGGACGCGAATGAACTGTCGAAGATTTATGTGCTCAACGATGAGGGCGACCGCATTCCGCTTTCCGCTATCGCGAAGTTTAGTGGCGCGAATGCGCCATTATCGGTCGCGCACCAAGGGCAATCGGCAACCAGTACCCTCGCGTTTAACTTAGCCGATGGCGTCTCGCTGGAACAGGCGCAGGCGGTGATTAAACAGACCATGGCGAAGATCGGCGTACCGGATACCATCGCCGCCAGTTTCCAAGGAACAGCGCAAGCCTTTAGCCAGTTAACGGCGACCTTACCTTGGTTGATCCTAGCGGCCTTGGCTGCGGTCTATATCGTTCTCGGGATGTTGTATGAAAGCTATATTCACCCGCTCACTATCTTATCGACGCTACCCTCTGCCGGGGTCGGGGCACTGTTACTGTTAATCTTAACGAATACCCAGCTGACGGTCATCGCGCTGATCGGCATTATCTTGCTGATTGGTATTGTGAAGAAGAACGCCATAATGTTGATCGATTTCGCGCTGGATGCCGAGCGACGCGGTATGACGTCGCAACAAGCGATTACCGAAGCCTGCTTAAAGCGTTTTCGTCCGATTATGATGACCACCTTAGCGGCGTTTTTCGGGGCCCTGCCGATGGCACTAGGGAGTGGCGGCGATGCTGACCTCCGTAGCCCGCTGGGGATTGCGATTGCCGGTGGGCTAGCGCTTAGCCAGCTCTTAACGCTCTTTACAACGCCAGTCGTGTATCTATGGCTAGACAAATTGAGTCAGGTGACTCGTCAACGCTGGCACCGTTTTCGTCATTCAGGAAATGCGTCATGAAATTAGCTTGTAAAATCTCGACTCTCAGTATGTTGCTGATGCTAACCGGGTGTATGGTCGGCCCAGACTATCATTGGCCCACGCAGTCTATGCCGTTAGCGTTTAAAGAGGCAAAAGGCTGGCAGCAAGCACAGCCACAGGATACCGTACAAAAAGGGGAGTGGTGGCAGATCTATCAAGATCCGCAACTGAATCAGTTACTTTCCCAAGTGGCGATCTATAACCAAAACGTGGCCATGTATGCCGCACAGTATCGGCAAGCCCTGGCGCTTACCGATCAAGCCACGGCCAATCTCTATCCGACCGTCACGGGTGATGTGCAATCGACGCGCAGTGGCAGCGCCAGCTCGGGGCAACGAACCACTAGTAACAGCCATTCGGCACAACTTAGTGCCAGCTGGGAGCTGGACTTGTGGGGCAAATTGCGCCGTCAAGCCGCTGAAGACCGGGCGAGTGCGCAATCAAGCCAAGCCGATCTCGCCAACGCTACCCTCAGCGCACAAAGTACGTTAGCGCAAAACTATTTCCAATTGAGGATCCTAGACCAGCGTATCGCGCTTTATCAGAAAAGTATCGATGCCTACCAAAGGTATTTGCGGATCATCAATAATAAATATCAAGCGGGCAGTGAAAATAGAGCGACGGTTGCTCAAGCACAGATGCAATTACAGAGCGCACGGTCGACCTTGCTCGGGATAACGTGGCAACGGGCGCAATACGAACACGCTATTGCTGTGCTATTGGGTAAAACCCCGGCGGAGTTCTCCTTAGCTGCCGCGCCGCTCACCGCAACCTTACCGACAATACCGGTGATGGTGCCTTCTAAGCTATTACAGCGCCGCCCCGATATTGCGGTAGCCGAACGCTCGATGGCGGCGGCGAACGAAGCAATTGGTGTCGCGATTGCCGGTTATTTCCCTGATCTTACGCTGAGTGCGTCCGGCGGGACCAGTGCCAGCGAACTGCACAACCTGTTCTCGCTACCTTATCGGGTATGGTCACTTGGGCCTGAACTGAGTGGCACCATTTTGGATTTCGGTGCGACCAAAGCCTCCGTTGCCCAAGCACGCGCCGCCTATGATGCTCAAGTCGCTAACTATCGACAAACCGTGTTAACCGCGATGCAGGATGTCGAAGATAATTTGGTTGAATTGAATACGCTGGGCGAGGAGATTACCGCTCAACAAGCCTCGGCACAGGCGGCGATGACCTCAGCTCAAGTCACCCGTAATCAATACGATGCTGGAATGATCGATTACCTCGATGTGGCGACCACCGAAAACAGTAGTCTCAGCGAGCAACAATCGTTACTGCAGTTACAAAGCCAGCAGTGGGTGAGTAGCGTCGCATTAATTGCCGCCTTGGGCGGCGGTTGGCATGCGACCGATCAGTGATTATCACAGTAAGTCATTAAATAAGTTAACTTATATTTAACGACAAAATTTGTCAGCAGAGCGTTAAACGTGTTTAATCAAAGGTATCGAACTCCGATACCTTTGATCTTTACAGGGAAAACATGTTGCTCAAATTTCTGCGGTGGGTGTGCCAACTCGTATGGCGCGTTGAAGTACAGGGAGAGACTTCAGGTTTTACTTCCAAAAAAGTGATTATCACTCCGAATCACGTCTCCTTTCTCGATGGTATCCTCCTCGCGCTTTTTTTACCGGTTAGACCGGTCTTCGCCATTACGGCAACCTACGCCAACCATTGGGCGCTGCGCGGGGTAAAACGCTGGGTCGATGTCGTCGCGCTGGATCCAGCCAGGCCAATGACCATGAAGCGCCTAATTAAAGAGGTAAACACTGGTCGACCGGTGATTATCTTCCCTGAAGGACGTATCTCCGTCACGGGATCGTTAATGAAGGTGTATAGCGGAGCCGGGTTTATTGCCGCGAAAACCGAGGCTACGGTCATCCCTATTCGTATCGAGGGCGCGGAATATACCCCTTTTAGTCGCTTACCGGCTAAACGCCGTCTATTCCCTAAGATCCGCCTCTTCATCTTACCCTCAACCCATATCCCTATGCCGCAAGACGCCAAAGCCCGACAGCGACGTGTCTTAGCGGGTGAACATTTGGCGCATATCATGCACGAAGCGCGGATGGCTGTGCGTCCACGTGAAACGCTTTATGAGGCCTTTATCCATGCTGCCCAGTGTTTTGGCTGGTCCCACGGCTGTGTGGACGATATTAATTTTTCCGTTAACAGCTATCGGCAACTGCTCAAGAAAATATTAGGTGTAGCCTGTATTCTTGAAAAAGAGACCCAGCCGGGGCAAAACATCGGCTTGCTACTGCCTAATAGCGTGGTCACTGTCGCCACACTGCTGGCGGCAACCGCACGGGGCAGGGTCCCTGCCATGCTTAACTATTCAGCGGGGAACAGCGGTCTGCATGCTGCCCTCAAGGCTGCGGAGATCACCACCATCTTTACCTCCCGCCAGTTTCTCGATAAAGGGAAATACCACTATTTGGTCGAGAATGCGCCGCATGTTCGTTGGCTGTACCTTGAAGATTTAAAAGAAACCCTTACGGGCGAAGATAAGTGGTGGGTGGCGAAACATCTGTTCTTCCCTAAAGCCGCTCAAGTTTCCCAGCAGCCAGAAGACGCGGCCGTGATCCTCTTTACCTCTGGTTCAGAGGGCGTACCTAAAGGGGTGGTACACAGCCATAAAAGTTTATTGGCCAATGTTGAGCAGATCCGGACTGTTGCCGACTTTTTGCCGAGAGACTGTTTCCTCTCAGCAATGCCGCTATTTCATGCTTTCGGCCTGACAGTAGGCTTACTCTTACCCCTTTCTACTGGGGCCAAAGCGTTTCTCTATCCAAGCCCATTGCATTATCGTGTTATCCCTGAACTGGTCTATGACCAAGATTGTACCGTGTTGTTCGGGACCTCGACGTTCTTAAACTATTACGGGCGCTTCGCGGAGGGATATGATTTCGCCCGCCTACGCTATGTGGTCGCCGGGGCGGAGAAGCTACAAGAGAATGTACGCCAGCTTTATGCCGAGAAATTTGGTATCCGTATCCTAGAAGGCTATGGTGCAACAGAATGCGCTCCAGTCTTATCGATAAATCTGCCGATGGCGGCTAAGATTAATACCGTTGGCCGTTTACTGCCCGCCATGGACTTTCGTCTGATCTCCGTACCAGGCATTGAGCAAGGCGGCCGCTTACAGGTTCGTGGCCCCAATATTATGAAAGGCTATTTACGCGTCGACAACCCGGGTCATATTGAATCGCCCGCCGCGGACAATGGCGAAGGGCAATTTGACGCCGGTTGGTATGATACGGGCGACATCGTTAGCTTCGATGAAGAGGGTTTCTGCCGGATCCAAGGGCGCGTGAAACGTTTTGCTAAATTAGCCGGCGAGATGGTCTCACTGGAAAGCGTCGAATCCTTAGTGATGGCGGTCTCTCCTGATAAACAGCATGCGGTGTCGGTAAAGGAGGACTCGCAGAAAGGGGAGGCGTTAGTCCTCTTTACGACCGACGCGCAATTGCAGCGTGACGCGTTATTGAATCAAGCCAAGGCTAAAGGACATAGCGAATTACTGGTGCCACGTGATATCCGTGTAGTCGATAGTTTACCGGTATTAGGCAGTGGCAAACCCGATTATGTTTCTCTTAAAGCAATGGCAGCAGAGCCAGCGCGTTCACATTCTCACAATGGGTAACAATGAAATTATCTGCAGAATCACCCCTTAACGTACCGGGGATCCGCCCGGTTTTACTGGCGCAATTTTTCTCCGCCTTCGCGGATAATGCGCTGCTCTTTGCCACCTTAGCCATGCTAAAAAATGCCGCGTATCCTGATTGGAGTCAGCCGATCCTGCAAATGGTGTTTGTTATCGCTTATATCCTGTTGGCACCCTTTGTCGGCCATTTTGCGGATCGCTTTTCAAAAGGTCGGGTGATGATGGTGGCCAACAGTATTAAGCTAATCGGCGTCATTGCTATTGGGGTAAACATCAGTCCCTTTCTTGGCTATAGCTTGGTCGGTATTGGGGCTGCGGCCTATTCCCCGGCCAAATATGGCATATTGGGCGAGCTGCTGCCGACAAAACAACTAGTGAAAGGGAATGGTCTCATGGAAAGCTCGACCATTGCCGCCATACTGTTCGGATCGGTCAGCGGAGGAATTCTGGCGGATTGGCATGTTTCTACCGCACTTTTGGTCTGTGCCATAATCTACGCATTAGCGGTGATGGCGAATGTGATGATCCCCAAGTTGGATGCGGCTCGGCCCCACGGCAATTACCACCCGAAACGCTTGGTAGATCAGTTTTTTCAGGCGTGTCAGACCTTGTGGCAAGATAAAATTTGTCGTTTTTCGTTGATTGGGACCAGTATGTTTTGGGGCGCAGGCGTCACCTTGCGTTTCCTATTGGTGATCTGGGTACCGGTAGCCTTAGGTATTCAAGATAACACCACGCCGACAACATTGAATGCGATGGTCGCCATAGGAATTGTGGTTGGCGCATTTGTGGCGGCGAAATGGGTCTCCTTGCAGCATGCAGGTAAAGCGTTACCGGCGGGGATTGCGGTAGGGCTATTAGTGGTGGTATTTGCACTTGAAACTCATCTGTTGCCCGCCTACGGTTTATTAGTATTGGTCGGCATCTTTGGTGGCTTTTTCGTTGTTCCCCTCAATGCACTCCTTCAAGAGCGTGGGCAGCAAACGGTGGGTACCGGAAGTGCCATCGCCGTGCAAAACTTAGGAGAAAACAGCGTCATGCTGGCGATGCTGGTACTGTATAGCGTGGCGATCTGGCTGGGGGCGACGGCAGTCGTGACAGGTGTCGCTTTCGGCATTTTATTTGCGTTAGCGATCACCTGTTTATGGTTGTGGCAGTTAAAACGAAAAGCTTAACCTTGCCTATCAGGGAGCAGGATTAGGAAAACGGCGATGGATCGCCTCAATACCCGCCAACACCTCTTCACTTAACGTCACCTCAAAACTATCAATATTTTGCTGAAGCTGCGCTAAGGTCGTCGCCCCTAAAAGTGTGCTGGCAACGAAAGGCTGTTGGCGAACATAGGCTAATGCCATCTGTGAGGGGGCTAGCTGATGCGCCTGAGCTAACGCAACATACTGCGCGATGGCTTGTTCAGTATATTCACCGTTATAACGCGTAAAGCGACTAAACAGCGTGTTACGGGCCTTTTCTGGACGCTTCCCCGCCAAGTACTTACCACTCAATGTACCAAATGCTAGGGAAGAGTAAGCCAGTAACTCAATCCCTTCGAATTGACTGATTTCTGATAAGCCAATCTCGAAACTGCGATTAACCAGACTGTACGGATTTTGAATCGATACGATCCGTGGCAGGTCATGTTTTTCTGCGAGGTGAAGATAACGCATCACTCCCCAAGGTGTCTCGTTCGATACGCCGATATAACGGATCTTACCTGCACGAACATGCTCAGAGAGGGCTTCCAACGTATCCAACAGAGTCACGGGGACATTTTCTTCGCTGTACTGATACCCTAACTTACCGAAACAGTTGGTTGGACGCTGAGGCCAATGCAACTGGTAAAGATCAAGATAGTCAGTATTCAGACGGTTAAGGCTGGCTTCCAACGCCTGACGGATATTTTTCCGGTCTAATGCCTGTTGCGGACGAATCGAGGCATCATTTCCGCGAACCGGGCCTGCCACTTTACTGGCGAGCACAATCTTGTCCCGTTGGCCACTTTTCTTTAACCAGCTACCGATATAGCTTTCTGTTAGCCCTTGTGTCTCTGGGCGGGGGGGCACAGGATACATTTCGGCCGTATCAATCAGATTGATGCCACGCTCACGCGCATAATCGAGCTGTTGATGAGCGTCCGCTTCGCTGTTTTGTTCACCGAAGGTCATGGTACCCAAGCCTAATTGACTGATCTCAAGACTACTATGGGGGATACGGTGATAATGCATGCTGAAATCCTTATTATTTTTTAATAATACTGGAAATATCGTCGCTATTTATTTGGGTAGTATGGCCCTGCTGATCAGTATATTCGACTAGCCCAGTCTCTTTATCGATGATGGGTTTTCCTTCGGTCAGCAGCATTTTTCCATCTTTGGTTGCCATCACGTAATCGCTCGAACACCCACTGAGTAATAGGCTGCCGATTACGCCGACTAATAGTAAAACAACTTTAATCATCTCTTTTCGTCCTCTTTTCGTTAGCGCAACAGTTAAGCGATGATAACGGTTAGCATAAACCAGAATTGTCTGTATTCCTCTGAGCAAGAGGAGCGGGGCCTCGATAACCGACATGGCGGGTCAATATTTTGTCGAGTATAACAACTTAATAAGTTGAAATTTAAATAAAAAAATATTGGGTGCCGAGAGAAAACGCTCGAGATAAAAACGTAAAGAGATATGTCTTACTGGATCGCAATAATGCGATCACAAAGGGAATTATTACGCTTACACTTCAATAAGCTAAAGCCAAATGTCCTATTTGGCAAGCCTGGTGAAACGGGAACTTACCCAAAATGTTGAGCGAGTAAGGGGGCCGTGAAACGTTTCTTTAAATAGAAGCCCCGTGGAAGCGTAAGAATTCTCTCGCCCGATGGTCCAATTGCTTCGGTCAGGGCACGATTGTTAGCCGCTTTGGGACGAATTTGCAGATATTCACCTTGGCGGGCGGTAATCGCCTCAACACGCCCTAGCGCAATCATCTCCATTAACTCTTCCCAATCCGCTTGCAATTGCTGATCTTCTTCTTCAGAAGGTTGCCACAGCAGCGGTGCGCCAATTCGCCGCTCGGCAAGGGGGATATGCCGCTCACCTTCTACCGGGATCCACAATACTTTGGCCAGTTTTTGACGAACGTGGCTGTACTGCCACGTCACCCCAATGTTGCCGGTTAGGGGGGCAACACAGACAAAAGTGGTTTCCAAGGGCTGGCCCTGAGCGTTAATCGGAATAGTTTTTAACTCAATACCGAGAGGGGCAAAATCTTGCTCCGCTTTGCTGCCTGCTTGTGCCCCTAAGGCCAACTCAATCAAATTTCCTACCCACCCTTTGTTACGTTGCAGGTTTGCTGGCGCCTTTATTTGCCGTTCACTCGCAACCTCCGCAAAGGTTTTTCCAGCGATCTGTTGTGCACGGCGCATCAGTTCGGCTTCGGATTCGGGTGGCGCAAGGTAAGCAATAGACATCGTTCACTCTTTGTATAAAAAATAACCAGTATCAAGTAGGGGGTGTTAGGACGAACCTTCTAATCAGGCAGATTGCGAATAATAGCATGAAAAACCATGGTTTTTTAAGTCAATCCTGCAGAGAGTTTGCGGACCTCTACTGGGTTATCCC
The DNA here is from genome assembly GCF_900111105.1 of Rosenbergiella nectarea. Lineage (GTDB taxonomy): Bacteria > Pseudomonadota > Gammaproteobacteria > Enterobacterales > Enterobacteriaceae > Rosenbergiella > Rosenbergiella nectarea. The sequence goes on from NZ_FOGC01000015.1 coordinate 25,782, forward strand.
AGTTTTAAGGGATTCATAAACAGGTTTGTCACCCTACTTATCCACAGAAAAACTGGATAACTCCTTAATTTAAAGAGTACTGTTTCTATTTACAGCCTTGACAGCGGGTTCTGTTCAGTTTTTTCTCGACTTATGCGTAACAATCAGGCATGTTCTGTGGATAATTTATAAAATGACTAAATTTTAACCGATGCGTTAAGTGTTTAGGCGTGAACGCGAGAAAAACCTGATAAAATGTTGTTTATAAACCTGATAACTTCATGTAATTTAAGGTCTTTATAAAATTAATTTAGAGAGCTAAAAGTGGGGTTTGAAAATGATTATTCAACTGAATCCCATCTTTTTCACAAAGCTATCCACAGAAAAGGTGAATAAATTAGGCTAACTTCGTGGTAATTTGTTTATAACTTTACTTTTACCCCTAAGTTATCCCACTAACGTCGACAATTATTGGCGTAAGGCAATGGTTTACCGCCCGAGTGGAGTGTGAAACAATCAGGTTATCTAAAAAGAATATCGAGGTAGTCCAGTGATCGATGATGATGGCTACCGCCCTAACGTGGGTATCGTGATTTGTAATCGTCAAGGACAGGTGCTTTGGGCACGACGATTTGGTCAGCACTCTTGGCAATTTCCGCAAGGCGGAATTAATCCAGGAGAAACGGCAGAGCAGGCGATGTACCGTGAATTATTTGAAGAAGTGGGGTTGCATCGTAAAGATGTGCGTATCCTGGCTTCGACGCGTAATTGGTTGCGCTACAAATTACCCAAACGTTTAGTGCGATGGGATACAAGGCCAGTGTGTATTGGCCAAAAGCAGAAATGGTTTCTGTTGCAACTCCAATGTCAAGATGCTGCCGTCAATGTCCAGCGGAGCAGTACCCCGGAATTCGATGGTTGGCGTTGGGTGAGTTTTTGGTATCCGGTCCGTCAAGTGGTCTCTTTTAAACGGGATGTCTATCGACGGGTAATGAAAGAATTTGCAACATCGTTAATGGCCCAACCGGAAGGGGGAGGGCAGCGTTCGAATTTCTCAGGGCGGCGTAAAAGGGGATGATCGATGGCACTGAAGCTCACACAGTTACGAGATATTGTTGAAAAAGTCGCGAGTGCGCCGCGACTCAATGATGCACTTGAAATTCTCGTGAATGAGATTTGTCATACGATGGAAACAGAAGTCTGTTCGATCTATTTGGCTGATCATGAGCGCGGTTGCTATTACTTGATGGCAACGCGGGGCTTAAAAAAGCCTCGTGGCAAAAATATTACCCTCGCCCTCGATGAAGGGATCGTCGGTTTGGTGGGGCGTCTCGCAGAGCCGATTAACTTAGCCGATGCCCCTTCACACCCGAGTTTCAAATATATTCCCTCCGTCAATGAGGAGCACTACCGTGCTTTTCTCGGCGCGCCCATTGTCTCTCGGCGAACCGTATTAGGTGTACTGGTCGTTCAACAGCGTGAACCACGCCAGTATGACGAGAGCGAAGAGTCTTTCTTGGTGACGCTGGCTACGCAGGTCGCTACACTCCTTTCGCCGTCACAACTTCGCCAGCTATTCGGTCTGTACCGCCAAAGCCGCCTGCAGGGGATTGCGGCTTCCCCTGGGGTAGCTATTGCCCCGGGCTGGGTCGATCAAGTACAACCCTTGTTGGAACAGGTGACGCGCGCTTCAGCGCTCGATATTGAGCAAGAGCAAGAGCGCTTACTACAGGCGATGTCCGAAGCGGGTGAAGAATTTCGGCGTTACAGTAAACGCTTTTCAGGCAGTGCGCAGAAAGAGAGCGCAGAAATTTTTAACCTCTACTCGCATCTACTGAGCGAACCAAGGTTGAAAAAAAGCCTGCTGGCCGAGATTGAGCAAGGCATTGTGGCCGAGTGGGCGGTCAAAGTCGTTATCGAAAAATTTGCTGCACAGTTTTTGGAGCTAAAAGATAACTATTTACGTGACCGAGCCAACGACTTACGCGAGTTAGGCCAGCGCTTACTCTTTCATCTCGACGACTCCTTACAGGGTAGCAATAGCTGGCCCGAACGTTTTGTCCTCGTCGCGGATGAATTAACCGCCACCTCCCTCGCGGAGATCCCGCAGGACCGTCTGGCAGGGATTGTCGTGCGAGATGGTGCGGCGAACTCGCATGCGGCGATCTTAACCCGTGCTATGGGTATTCCGACTGTAATGGGCGTAGATATCCGACCTGAACAACTCGATAAGCATCAGCTGATTGTGGACGGTTATCGCGGGGAAGTCCTGATCGAGCCTGAGCCGATCCTGATTAAGGAATATCAACGGCTGCTCAAGGAGGAGAATGCGCTCAGTAAGACCGCAGAAACGGCGGCTGAGTTGCCTGGCGAACTCAAGAGCGGCGAGCATATTGCTATTATGCTTAACGCCGGGTTAAGCGCAGAGCTGGAGCTCGATCAAGACAAGTGGGTCGAGGGGATCGGCCTTTATCGCACCGAAGTCCCCTTTATGCTGCAAAGTGGCTTCCCTTCGGAAGAGGAACAAGTGGCGCAGTATCAGGGAATGTTACAGTTATTCCATCAAAAACCGGTCACCTTAAGAACCCTCGACATCGGTGCGGATAAGCAGCTGCCGTATATGCCCATCAGTGAAGAAAATCCGGCCTTAGGCTGGCGGGGGATTCGCTTAACCTTAGATCAACCAGAAATCTTTCTCGTCCAGATCCGCGCGATGTTACGGGCGAACGCGGCATCGGGTAATTTGCGGATCCTGCTGCCGATGATCACCAGTATCGAAGAGATCGACGATGCGCGCCACCTGATTGACCGCGCGATTTATGAGGTCGAGGAACTACTGGGGTATGAAATCCCCTCGCCGGAAGTCGGGATAATGCTGGAAGTGCCGTCGATGATCTTTTTGATCCCGCAATTGGCACGAAAGGTCGACTTTATTTCGGTGGGCACTAACGATTTGACGCAGTACCTGTTAGCGGTGGATCGCAATAATACCCGGGTGGCGAATTTATACAGCGCCCTACATCCAGCGGTTTTACAGGCACTCTACCGCATCATGACCTTGGCCACTCGCGTCAATCTCCCGGTCAGTTTATGTGGGGAAATGGCGGGTGATCCGACCTGTGTTCCACTATTGGTGGGGATGGGCTACCGCCACCTCAGTATGAATGGAAAAAACATTCCTCGGGTCAAATACCTGTTGCGACACTTGGAATGTAACGAAACCGAACAACTCGCGGCACACGTTTTACAGTCCAGCACCACCAGTGAGGTCCGCTACCAAATCTCGGTCTTTATGGAACGTCGTGGACTGGGCGGATTGATCCGCGGCGGTCGTTAATACTCGGCTACATTTACTGGCCCGCAATCTCGCGGGCTTATGCTATGATTTCGCCCAACCTATTTGTTCACCCCCTCAATAATGAGGCGCGAGTGATTGATTTAACAACCAATGGTGCAAGATGACTGCGAGCTATCTTAAGTTTCCACAATTTGACCCGGTAATTTTTTCTATCGGTCCAATCTCCCTTCACTGGTATGGCTTGATGTATTTAGTCGGCTTTATTTTTGCCATGTGGTTGGCCACTCGTCGTGCCAATAAGCCCGGCAGTGGTTGGACAAAAAACGAAGTTGAAAATCTACTTTATGCCGGTTTCTTAGGGGTGTTTTTAGGTGGCCGCATCGGATATGTGTTATTTTACAACTTACCGCTTTTCTTAGAAAATCCGCTCTACCTGTTTAAGGTTTGGGACGGTGGTATGTCGTTCCACGGTGGGTTGATTGGCGTCATTGTGGTGATGTTAATTTTTGCCCGCAGAACTAAACGGACTTTCTTCCAAGTTTCTGATTTTATTGCTCCGTTAATTCCTTTTGGCTTAGGCGCCGGCCGCTTAGGTAACTTTATTAATGGCGAGTTATGGGGACGCGTTGACCCAAGCTCCTCTTGGGCCATGCTCTTTCCCAGCTCGCGCGATGAAGATTTAGCCTTAATCCCGAGCCATCCGCAGTGGCAATCTCTGTTAGACACCTATGGGGTGCTACCTCGTCACCCTTCGCAGCTCTATGAGTTAGCGTTAGAAGGCGTGGTATTATTTATTATTCTGAATCTGTTTATTCGCAAACCGCGTCCAATGGGCAGTGTTTCCGGCCTATTTCTGATAGGCTATGGCGCTTTCCGTATTATCGTCGAGTTTTTCCGCCAGCCTGACGCACAGCTCGGGTTATTTGGTGGAGTGATTAGCATGGGGCAAATTTTATCTATCCCAATGATTGTCGCTGGAATGATAATGATGATTTGGGCGTATCAACGCCAGTCAAAGACTGTAACGAGTGAAGTAAAATGAATCAATATTTACAACTGATGCAGAAAGTCCATTCTGAAGGCGCGGTAAAAGACGACCGTACCGGTACTGGAACCTTATCCATTTTCGGTCACCAAATGCGCTTCGATCTGCAACAGGGCTTTCCCTTAGTCACCACGAAAAAATGCCATCTACGTTCGATTATTCACGAACTACTGTGGTTTTTAAAAGGGGACACTAACATTGCTTACCTGAAAGAAAATAAGGTAACAATTTGGGATGAATGGGCGGATGAACAGGGAAATCTAGGTCCTGTTTATGGTCAACAATGGCGTAGCTGGCCTGCTGCCGATGGACGCCATATCGACCAAATTAGCGAAGTGATCCGTCAGATTAAACAGGACCCTGACTCGCGCCGTATCATAGTGTCTGCGTGGAATGTCGGGGAGTTGGATAAAATGGCCTTGGCACCTTGCCATGCTTTTTTCCAATTCTATGTGGTGAATGGCAAATTAAGCTGCCAGCTCTACCAGCGCTCCTGTGATGTCTTCTTAGGATTGCCCTTCAATATTGCCAGTTATGCTTTACTGGTCCATATGATTGCTCAGCAGTGTGACCTAGAAGTCGGGGATTTTGTCTGGACGGGCGGCGATACTCATCTCTATTCCAATCACTTAGAACAAGCACAGTTACAGTTAACCCGTGAGCCACGTGCGCTGCCTAAGCTGATTATTAAACGCAAGCCTGAGACCATTTTCGATTACTGTTTCGAAGATTTCGAGATTGAAGGCTACGATCCGCATCCTGCGATCAAAGCCCCTGTCGCGATTTAAGTCGTGCTTAGTCCAAGTTAACGGTTAGAGAGCGATAAGCGCTAAAGCCCGTAACCTCCTTAAGGTTTCGGGCTTTTTTTACTGTTCCTCGACTCTACCCGTCTCTTTTAATAGCCAATTCTTAATCCACAATCTTCATTAAATCAAGTTATAGAAAGAGTATTTATTTTTTAGTAAATCACTGTGTAAATTTGCAGAAAACAGATCCCCTCATATACTTAGCATCAAGTAATAATCAGGCTTATTATTTATAATTTAAATATTTATTATTATAAATCTGTTTGGAGAAACTTTAATGGAGCACGTCCCACTTATTACCGGTTTTACGATAATGTCATTGTCGACATTGTTAATTTACCTTTCTGGAAGAAAGAAGGCCGCAATTAAAAATCACGTTATGATGCATGCTCTGGTCACCTTTATTGCCGCAACCGCTTATTTAGCGATGGCATTAGGTGTCGGCAATTATCTCTCTGATAATGGAACCACTATTTATTTCGCAAGATATATTGATTGGACTGTCACTACGCCTATTTTATTGGCAGGATTAGTGATGATTGCCTTCCATGAGTATGGTCCCTCGAGCCAAATGAATGGATATTTAACGGCGATTATTGGATTAGATATTATTATGGTTGTCACAGGCTTATTATCCTCACTTGCCGATACCTTTATGGTTAAAGCAATCTGGTATCTATGGTCCTGTATGGCCTTTCTCGGGGTGCTATTCTTATTGTGGAGACCCTTACGTAAAATTGCCATTACCCGCGCGCTGACCACTGCAGGCGGATATTATAAAAATATTACCTTGTTGACCCTGGTGTGGCTGCTTTATCCGGTTGTCTTCCTTGTTGGACCTGAAGGCTTACATCTTGTTAGCGACGCCGCGTCGGTATGGAGTTTCCTCGTTTTAGATGTCATAGCGAAAGTCTTCTACGCTTTTTATGCGGCAAGAGTCTTAGCGAAGTCCTTCCAAACGACGACGATTGATAGCACTACGGTATGATCGAAAACCTAGGGCCAAAAAGTGGTTGGGCACTACTGTATGGGGCAGCGCTTGCTGCCTCTTTTTGTCCGATGCTTTTTCAACTCTTATTTGCCACAGTGGTGATTGGTATACTAGGTATGGCACATGGTGCTAGCGACTTAGCCGTGGTTCGCCGTGGAAAAAGAGTGCTATTCCTCAGTGGGTATTTAACCCTAATGGTGCTCTGTCTGCTAGTCTGGCAAATCTATCCAGCCGGCGCATTACCGGTTTTTCTACTCGCTTCAGCGGTACACTTTACGGTTGAAGAACCGTCGCAGAGCGGTTGGCTTAGGCGTTTTGCTTTAGGATTAGGGTTGGTGACTATTCCAGCGGTCTTCTACCGCACCGATACGGCACTCCTACTCAGCTATACAGGATCCTCACCTCATTCTCTTGCATCGGCCATAAGTGTTATGCATGGCATAGGTATACTTTGCGCCGTGTTAATATTTATTCCTGCGTTAGTAAGAAAAGATTATCGAACCCTTACGGGGGTTATGTCACTGCTATTTGTTCCGCCGTTGATAGGTTTTTCAGTGGGTTTTTTAATCCTCCATGCTCTCCCGAAAACTCACGACCGTCGCCGTGCTTTGGGCTGTGAAAATTATTATGATTATCTACGATTAACTTGGCCTATATTATGTGGCGCATTAGTTTTCTCGTTGCTGGCGATTATATTCGTCTTTCCTGAGGCACAAAAACCCGTACGAACACTCTTTACGTTACTCACGGCTTTAGCGTTGCCGCATTTATTAATTACCCCTCTTTTTGAATCGAATGAAAATAATTGATTTCCTTATTTCTGGCTTCGTGAATGACTACCATTATTTTTAATAATGAACTGAAATATTTTTTTCATTAAATTTTTATTTCCCACCAGCTCTATCTCCCCCCTATTCAAGGCTAATGAGTGAGCGGCTATACCGACGTGATCCCTTTTTTCCAATCTACCCCTCATAAAAAGTGAAAATATTTGATGAGAGGAGTAAATGTTCTAATCCTCCTCGCAGAACGATAAGGAGAGGCCTGCTTGATTGACGTAACCGTCGTAAGCTTTATCCATGCGATTATCTTCTTACTCTTCACACGCAGGGTTCTCTTTATTAGAAGTACTGATTGTCCTAGTGATCACCGCGATATTGACGGGCTTAGGCAGCCAGTCGCTTACGCGGTGGCAGCACCGTCAACAGGCTAAGGCCACTGCGAGTGATTTAACGCACTTTTTGAATCGGCTACGTCAGCAGGCAAATGGCTATCACTTAACGATTTCGTTCGCGCGGTCGTTAAACAACGGCGAATCAGTCGTGAGGGCGACCAGCGAGTCTCGGGCGGGGAAGACAGAGCGATGGACGTGGAAACCGTGCGCTTCCCAAGTCAAGCTGTTGGCAATGGTCGGTGAGCCGCGTTTTTTTGGGAAGCATGGCACTGCATGGCCGGGGAGCTTCGAGGTGGGGAACCAGGTTACACGCTGGCGAATCATTATTTCTACTCATGGCAGAGTCCGCTACTGCGAGAGTCATGAAAAGGGGTGTCAATGAAGCCGATAACCCATCCTCAAGCGGGCTTTAGCCTGATTGAGGTACTTATAGCGCTCACGCTCGGGGCAATAATTTTACTCAGCGCAGAACGTGTGTTACCACTTTTATGGCAACAAACGACTGCCATGGAGCATCGACAATGGGTCCGAACTGAGATGCAGCGCTTGCTGTTGTTAATCGAAAAAGCCATTCGTCGTGCAGGTTTTTGTCATGGTGAGAGTTGTAGAGGGATCAGTATGGAGATCATGGAGGGAGGTAAGTGTTTACTTTTACGCTGGGACGATAATGCTAACGGTCAATGGGAAGGGCCAAGCCATCAGCACAGCGATTATTTTGGTTATCGACATCGGGGGCTAGCGATAGAAAGCGCGAGGGGGGTCACTGATTGCTCCTCAGGCCAATGGTCGCGATTAAATCAGCCCGCACAGGTGCAAGTGCTCGATTTTCAGGTCAAGGCGGTTGCTCGGCAGGTAGATGTACAACTGACTCTTAAAGCAGGTAAGTACACACTTAACCGGCAACACAGGGTTAATCGAGAGAATGACTAGATGAACAGTCTATCTTTTTCTTCATCACAGCAAGGGAATACCACCTTGTTAATGGTTTTAGTCACCATGGCGTTAGCCAGTGGCATTTTGCGTTTAACCAGTGATTCACTTCGTTATGGGGCGCAGCAGGTTAATGATGAAAAAAATTATCTTCGCGCGTTTTACCAAGCACAGTCTGCTCTGGCTTGGGGGCGAACGCATTCGTGGTCGACGACACAAGGGTGGCAATGCCCTTCATCGCCCTCAACCTCCTTTACTGTCTGTTTTTGGCGTGCTTCGCAAACGGATGGCTGGTTACGAGGTGCTTCCGAAAAAAGTGAGTGGTTACTATGGCAGAGAGTTATTTTCAGTGACGTATCGCCCTTACGGCTACAGCGACACCCTCGCGGCTGGATCGATGACTGCCCACTGTCAGCCGACCAGTGTGGCGGAAAATTGCCAGGGGATAAGCTTGGTTGAGGTGTTGATTGCCTTAACACTATTGTCGATCAGTAGCTTACTGATGTTGCACTCTATCGGCAGTTTGCAACTCAGTGAACAGACTCAGTGGCAACGCCGCGAAGTATGGCAGCAATTAGCGCAAAGGCTTGAGGGGAGTGAGCCGCCTGTCAGTACACTGGAAGAACAACAGATTACGGCAACGAATGGCTGTTATTGGCAACGAGTCACTTGGCAAGTAGCGAATAGTTCGCCACAGTATTTGCAGCGTTTACGTTGCCCGTAGAAATGTATCAGTAGGTCGTGATTAGGGACGAGGCAAGGTATACTGCTGGGATAGGTTGTAGGAGAAGAGGTCACTATGTTTCGTGTTTGGCATTCAAATCGTCTTGATTTATTGAAAGATCTGGTCACCTCGATAATGGAGAATGATCCACTGCCTGATCCCCTTGAACAGGAAGTGGTTTTGGTACAAAGCCCCGGCATGGCGCAATGGCTACAAATGGAATTAGCCTTAGGCTTCCATTCGCGTATTGCTGCGAATATCCATTTTCCGCTGCCTGCAACCTTTATCTGGCAGATGTTCGTTGCCGTGTTACCCAATATTCCCGCTGAAAGTGCCTTCACCAAAAGTGCCATGAGCTGGAAACTGATGCATCTTCTGCCTTCCTTACGTGAGGAGCCAGCCTTTCAGGTTCTTAGTGATTATCTTGCCGAAGACGCTGATCCGCGCAAGCTGTATCAACTCTGTGCCCAAGTCGCTGACCTCTTTGACCACTACCTCGTCTATCGCCCCGACTGGTTAGCATTATGGCAGCAAGGGGATCGTGTTGCGGAATTAGGCAGCGCCCAAGAATGGCAAGCGCCACTTTGGCAAGCCTTGGTCGATTATACGGCGAAGATTGGTCAGCCTGAATGGCATCGTGCCAATCTGTATCAACGTTTTATACAACGTCTTGCCGACGATAAACTTGATGCGGTCTTACCTAAACGCGTGTTTATCTGCGGCATCTCCTCCTTACCGCCCATCTACCTGCAGGCGCTTGAAGGCTTGGGCCGACACAGTGAAATCCATCTGCTCTTTACTAATCCCTGCCAACACTATTGGGGGGATATTCAAGACCGAGCTTTCCTCGCTCGGTTACTGACTCGGCGGCGTAAGGTTTATGCACTAAAGCAACAACAGTGGCAGGAAACAGGAGAGCAGCGTGCTTTATTTAAAGCGCCAGAAATTGCCTCACAGCTCTTTAGTGAAGAGGGCGAACAAGCGCTCCCCAATCCTTTGCTCGCCTCGTGGGGGCGGCAGGGACGCGATAATCTCTATCTGCTTGCACAGATGGAAAGTGTCAATGATGAGATCCATGCTTTTGTGGAAAATGAACCTACCCATCTGCTTTCGCAGCTTCAGCAGGATATTTTACTGCTGGAAGATCACTCCGTTGTCGGGCTGAATGCTGAGCAGTTTATGACCAGTACGACTAAGCGACCGTTAGCGCGCGATGATCGATCAATAACGATAAGCAGTTGTCATAATGCGCAGCGTGAAGTCGAGGTTCTTCGAGACTATCTCCTTACGCTGCTCGATCAGGACCCTGATCTTAGCCCACGAGATATCATTGTGATGGTTGCCGACATTGATATTTACACTCCCTATATTCAAGCGGCTTTCTCTAGAGCGAATAACGACGCTTATTTACCTTTTTCTATCTCGGATCGCAGTGCCAGCTATGCACACCCGGTGATTCAAGCATTTATTCAGTTACTGATGTTACCGGATAGTCGCTTTACATCAGAACAGGTCTTGGCCCTTCTTGAAGTACCTGCGTTAGCTGAACGCTTTGCGATTACGGAAGAGCAGTTGCAGCGCTTACGCCATTGGGTCGAAGAATCGGGTATTCGTTGGGGCTTAGATGATGAAAGCGTTGCAGATCTCGCCCTGCCCGTTACCGGTCAACACACGTGGCAGTTCGGCATCCAACGTATGTTGCTCGGGGTCGCCATGGATAGCACGCTGGGCGATTGGCAGGGCATACTGCCGTTCGATGAAAGTGCTGGGTTAATGGGGGAGTTAGCCGGTCAATTAGCCGAGTTTCTTGCGGCACTCAGCGAGTGGCGTGAACGACTTACGCAGTCTTATACGCTTGCGGAGTGGTTACCCTATTGTCGTCAATTAACCGAACGCTTTTTCATTGGCGATGCTGAGAGCCAAGCGGCTTTGGAAGTGATCCACGAACAGTGGCGTAAAGTGATCCAAGAAGGGATCACGGCTCAGTACACGCAACATATCCCGATGACGCTATTACGTGATGAACTACGTGGTAGGCTTGAACAGCAGCGTATTAGCCAACGATTCTTAGCGGGTCAGGTTAACTTTTGTACGTTAATGCCAATGCGTTCGATTCCCTTTAAGGTCGTCTGTCTGTTGGGGATGAATGATGGGGTCTATCCACGAACCATACTCCCTTCGGGTTTTGATCTCATGCCTAAACAACCCCGAAAAGGTGACAGAAATCGTCGGGACGATGACCGCTACCTGTTCCTAGAAGCTTTAACCTCGGCGCAGCACTATTTTTATGTCAGTTATGTCGGGCGGTCGATACAAGATAATCAGCCTCGCTTAGCATCCGTATTGGTAACGGAGTTGCTCGACTATATCGGACAAAGTTTTTACCTCGAAGGGGATGCGCAGTGTGATGTCGACGAGAGCGCGCGGCGCGTGCAGCAACATCTCGTCTTGGCCCAAGCTCGTACCCCGTTCTCGATTGAAAACTTCAGTGAACAGAATCCTTGGCACTCCTTTGCCCAACAATGGACAGCCGCGGCCAATCGTGAAGGCACGCCTCAGCCACTCTTTTCCCAGCCCCTTGCGCCTTCCATACCTGAAGAGCTTTCCATTAACGCCTTCTCCAGTTTCTGGCGACATCCGATTCGCGCATGGTTCACTCGTCGCTTAGGCGTTTATTTCCAACGTGAAGAGGTGGGGCTTCCAGAGAGTGAACCTTTTATCCACGATAATCTGACCCGTTATCAACTCAATCAGCGTCTATTAAATACGTTGATCGACCAACAGCCAGCCGAGCAGCTCTATCGCCATTATCGTCTATCAGGACAATTACCTTATGGTGCTTACGGTCGACTCCTTTGGCAGCGTCAATGCGCGGAGATGGAGAAGATTGCCCATACGGTAGTGGCCCAACGTCATGCAACGCATAGCCTAGAAGTGGATCTGATGTTACTGGATACCCGAGTCATCGGGTGGTTACCGCAGGTCCAGGCAGACGGTCTTCTGCGTTGGCGTCCCGGTAAGCTCAATCTGACAGATGGGTTGTTACTATGGATTGAGCATCTGCTCTATTGTGCGATGGGGGGGCAAGGTATCAGCCGATTATATGGGCGGGATGAGACCTGCTGGCGTTTTTTACCCTTATCTGTCGACCAAGCAATGGCACAACTGGAAAGAATGATGCAAGGCTATTACCAGGGCATGGTCGAACCGCTCTGGTTATTGAAAGAGAGTGGGGGCGGTTGGTTACAGGCTGCATTGCTTAAAAATAGCCAGCCTCCGGTGATTGATTGGCAGGAAAGCACGCAAAACCGGGCCTTACAACGGCTGCACAGTGCATGGCATGAAGGATATTTGATGGACGGAGAGGGGAGCGATCCTTATCTACAACGTTTAGCACCCCAATTAACCGCAGAACAGGTGACAACTATCTGTCAGCAAGCAGAGTTGTGGTATTTACCGGTTTTACAGGCGCACAGCCCTGAGACTTCGGAGACAGCAGCATGAGTCACTCCTCGTCGTCAATGATCCTCGACCCTTTTACGCTCCCTCTACAAGGACAGCGATTGATTGAAGCCTCCGCCGGAACAGGTAAAACCTTTACCCTGGCCATTCTTTATTTACGATTACTTTTGGGATTGGGTAAAGAAAATGCCTGGTCACGGTTATTATCGGTGGAAGAAATCTTAGTCGTGACCTTTACCGAGGCGGCTACTGAAGAACTTCGGGGACGTATTCGTGACAATATTCATCAGTTACGTATAGCTTGTATTCGTGGTCATTCCGACCATCCGGTGATGGGCCAATTATTGGCGGAAATTCAGGACAAAACGCAAGCCGCGATGATCTTGTTGCTGGCTGAAAGGCAGATGGATGAATCAGCCATCTACACGATCCATGGTTTTTGTCAGCGAATGCTAAATCTTAATGCCTTTGAATCGGGGATGTTGTTTCAACAACAGCTCTTAGAAGATGAACAACAGCTGTTACGGCAAGCGACCGAGGATTTTTGGCGGCGCTATTGCTACCCTTTGGAAGAGGCGATTGCGCAAGAGGTTATGGCACTGTTCAGCGGCCCTGAGCATCTTCTACACTCTGTTAAAGGATGGTTGCAGGGCGATGCCCCTCAACTGAAACGTCCGCTTCCTACGCAAGATTTAACCGCATGTCACCATGAGAATAGCCGTCGGATCTTCGCGATGAAACAGCAATGGCGCGAGGTTTCTGCTGATGTCTATCAGTGGGTGATGGACTCTGATGTCGATAAACGTAGTTATTCTACGTTACATGTTCCCAACTGGATCAACGCGATAACGCTCTGGGCAGAAAGTGACGATACCGGTTATCAGCTTCCGCAGAAGGAGCTGGAAAAATTTGGTCAAGCGCAGCTACTCGCCAAAACCAAAAAGGGGCAAGCACCCCAACAGCCGATTTTCGAGGCGATAGATCACTTTCTTGCTACGCCAATCTCGTTGTATGAACCGCTGGTGACCTTAGCGCTACAAGATATCCGCGCAAACCTACGTCAAGAGAAAGAACGCTATGCGTTGCTGAGTTTCGATGATCTGTTAACAAAGCTTGATCGGGGCCTGCAAACTCCCCAAGGTGAAGCACTCGCTGAAGCGATCCGTCAACGTTATCCGGTGGCTATGGTCGATGAATTCCAAGATACCGATCCGACCCAATACCGGATTTTCAGCCGTATTTATGCGCAACCCTCCGACACCGCTCTGCTGCTTATTGGCGATCCTAAACAGGCGATCTACGCATTTCGTGGCGCAGATATTTTCACCTATATCAAAGCCCGTGATGAGGTGACGGACCACTATTCACTGCATACTAACTGGCGATCCTCACCTGGAATGGTCGAGACCGTTAACCGACTCTTTCAACAAGTCGATCGTCCCTTCCTATTTGCCGATATTCCCTTTTTACCGGTCGCCTCGGCCCCAAACAATCAGTCTCTTAGTGTGTGGCGAGAGGGTAAACAGCAACCGGCGATGCGCTGGTGGTTAAAAGAGGGGGAAGGGTGCAGTGTATCGGACTACCACCAGACGATGGCGCAGTATTGCGCCAATGATATTGCACAATGGCTGACGGCTGGACAACAGGGGCAGGCATGGTTGGTTAAAGGAGAAATACGCCGTAGCGTCAGTGCCGCGGATATTACCGTACTGGTGCGGAGTCGTCTTGAAGCGAGTCTGATCCGCGATGCGCTACAACAACTTGGGATTGCTTCGGTCTATCTGTCGAGTCGCGATAGCGTCTATCAAACAGTCGAAGCACAAGAGTTGCTCTGGGTATTAGAGGCTATTTTACATCCTCAGCAAGAGTCACTATTACGGACCGCGTTAGCGACTCAGCTACTCGGTTATTCAGCGGCTCAAATCGAAGCGCTTAACCACGATAGCGGGCAATGGGATGCGTTGACTGATCAGTTTACTGAATGGCAGCAGCAATGGCGTAAATTTGGTTTCTTACCGATGTTTCGTCAACTATTGCACGACTATGCTTTAGCCGAGAATGTCTTATCAAGTTCGCGCGGGGAGCGGCGGCTGACCGATTTAATGCACGTGAGTGAGCTGTTACAAACGGCCTCATCGGAACATGATACACCCCATGCCTTGTTACGTTTTTTTGCTCAGCAAGTGGATCAACCTGATGATAACGCCCGTAATCAGCAATTACGTTTAGAGAGCGATCGCGACCTAGTCCAAATCGTTACGATCCATAAATCTAAGGGCTTAGAGTATCCGCTCGTCTGGTTACCTTTTATTGCTAGCTATCGCGAAACGAAACAGCCGCTTTACCATGACCGGCAGCATTTCTCGGCGATTCTTGATTTGCAGGGTGATGAAGAGAGCTTAACGTTAGCGGAAGAAGAACGACTTGCAGAGGATTTACGTTTACTCTATGTGGCCTTAACGCGTGCGATTTGGCACTGCAGCATCGGTATTGCGCCGCTATTTTATCGTAAACGTAAATACCAAGGACCTACTGAGTTGGAGCACAGTGCAGTGGGATATTTGGTGCAACAAGGTGTACCGGCTACCGCAGAACAGTTGGCGGAAGCGTTGGCAAAAATGGCGGATAGTGAGTGTGAGGTAGTGCTTGCAAGCGAGCCGCCTGCTACGCACTATCAAACCGAACTCACGGCATCGACAGAGGTTATGGCGAAAGTTTTACAACGGTCACTACAAGATAATTGGCGTGTCACCAGTTACTCTGCTCTCACGTATCATGCCAGCAGCCGTCAACTGTATGTACCAGGATTTGACACCGAAGTTATTGCAGAGCGTACTGATGAGCTTTCGTCGCTATCGACAGTGCATCAATTCCCAAAAGGCGCCGCGCCAGGAACTTTTTTACATCACCTTTTCGAACATCTGGATTTTACCGCGACCCCAGAGGCAAAGTGGGTGACAGAGCAGTTATTGGCTTGGGGCTATGAAGAGGCGTGGACGCCAGTGGTACTGGATTGGATCGATCGCGTCTTATCTCAACAACTCCCCGGATCAGAAACATCGCTCTCTGCGATTCGCAATAGCGATCGCTTGATCGAAATGGAGTTCTGGATCCCGATCGAGCAACCCCTTAATGCCAGTCGTCTTGACCAGTGCATTAAGCGCTATGATCCTTTATCGGCGCAAGCGGCGAACTTAGTCTTCTCTGAGGTACAGGGAATGTTAAAGGGCTTTATCGATCTTGTTTTTCGTTGGCAGGGTAAATATTACATTGCCGATTATAAGTCGAATTGGCTAGGCGCAGAGAGTCAGGCCTATACTCAGGCCGCTATGGCAGAGGCGATGGTCGAGCATCGTTATGATTTCCAATATCAATTATATACCCTAGCGTTACACCGCTATTTACGCCACCGCCTCCCTCATTACGATTATGAACAGCATTTTGGGGGCGTCTATTACCTCTTTTTACGGGGAATGGCTGATGCTCTTCCTGGAAATGGTGTCTATTACACGCGACCGCCTGCTGCCTTGATTGAACAGCTGGACCGTTTCTTCAGCCAAGAGGAAGAAATCAATGAATCTTATTGAACAGGCGATGACCTACGCTCATTCCACACAGCTGTTTCGATCAGTGGATCTGCAATTTGCTCGGTTGGTGTGTGAAGGCGATCGGGCGGACTATTTTCTTGCGGCAGCCTGCGTCAGCGCCAGCGCCGGTGAGGGGCATGTGTGCCTTGCCTTATCAGCATTGACGCCTGAAGCCTTGTGGACGGGCGCGCAGCGGATCGCCGCTCAGCAACTTTGGCAATTATGTCAAGCGCCCGAGGACGCGCAGGCGTGGCAAAGTCGGCTAGCCACGTGGTCGGCGCTCTCCTCGGCGACGCAGATTGGTCCATTATGTTTGGTCGATCAGCAGCTTTATCTGCAGCGTGCGTGGCACCAAGAGCAACAGGTCGCGTCCTTCTTTAACGCATTCCCTGAACAACGGTTGAAGGATGAACGTCAAGCGCGCCAAATCCTCGATCAATTATTCGGATCGTCGGAACATAACGATCAGAAAGTGGCTGCCGCGGTGGCATTGACGGCGCGTCATGCAATCATTTCAGGTGGACCGGGAACAGGGAAAACGACAACAGTAGCCAAACTGCTGGCGGCGATGATCCAGCTTAGCCCGACGAGGCTGCGGATCCAAATGGCGGCACCGACCGGTAAAGCGGCGGCGCGTTTAACCGAATCACTGGGAAAAGCCTTGCTTGCCTTGCAGGTTGATGAGACGGTTCGCCAACGTTTTCCACGGGAAGCGACCACCCTTCACCGTTTATTGGGGGCGCAAGCCACCACCCGCCAACTACGTTATCATGCGCATAACCCTCTGCATCTGGATATTTTAATCGTTGATGAGGCCTCGATGGTTGACCTGACCATGATGGCCAATGTAATTGCCGCACTACCTGAACAGGCACGGGTGATTTTCTTGGGTGACCGTGACCAACTTGCTTCTGTTGAGGCGGGGGCGGTATTGGGCGATATCTGCCGCAGTGCGGAATATGGTTTCAGTGTGGCGCGTGCCGCGCAGTTATCACGTCTTACCGGTTGCCTTGTGGAGGGCGGTGAGTCGCCGCAGGCACCTCAATTACGAGATAATATCTGCCTACTGAAACATAGCTATCGGTTCGATGCGAAATCCGGAATTGGTCAGCTTGCTAGGGCAGTGAATCAAGGCGATACCTCGCAGGCGCAAGCGCTATTTACCGCGGAACTTCCAGACATTCATTGGCGTGGATTAGCCGACGAGGCCGACTGGCGAACATTACTGCACGAAGTGTGTGAGGGGTACCAGCCGTTTTTAGCCTCGATAGCGCGAGGTGATACGCCTCGGCAAGTTGTTGCACACTTTTCTCATTACCAGCTACTGTGTGCGCTCCGCGAAGGGGCCTTCGGTGTAAAGGGGCTAAATCAGAGTATCGAGACCGCCTTACGTCAACGGGGGTTGCTCTCTGCCACTACGCAGCAAGATTATGTCGGGCGACCAATAATGATCACCCGCAACGACAGTGGGTTAGGGCTGTTTAATGGTGATGTGGGTATTACCTTATTAGACAGCGAACAGCAGCTAAAAGTGTACTTTCAACTGCCGGACGGTGAACTCCGGGCGGTGCAGCCTTCACGATTGCCCGCACACGAAACGGCTTGGGTAATGACCGTGCATAAATCACAAGGCTCTGAATTCACCCATACTGCACTGGTGCTGCCGCGGCAGTTTAGTCCTGTGCTTTCTCGTGAACTGATTTATACCGCCATCACTCGAGCGAAATCGCAGTTAACGCTGTATGGTGAGGCGGCTATCCTTAACCGCGCGATAATGAATCAAACCTCGCGCCGCAGTGGACTCACCGCCGCCTTACGCTAAAGCAGTCAGAGACAAGCTTACTGATTCAAGTCAAGCATTAAAATTTTAGAACGTCGTTGATAATTATAGAGTTTCTGCTTACTTTCAGGCAGAAACGCTATATCGACCGGTTGAAAACCACGTTCTTGGAACCAGTGAATGCTGCGAGTGGTCAGCACGAACAGCTTTTTTAAGCCAGCCAGTCTCGCTTGGTGGCTAACTTGTTGAAGTAATACATCGCCTCGTGAAGAGCTACGGTAATCAGGGTGCACCGCCACGCAGGCCATCTCACCAATTTTTTCTTCCTCGAATGGATAGAGGGCGGCACAGGCGATCGTTAATTGATCGCGTACCACAACCGTAAACTTATCGATCTCCATCTCTAATTGTTCGCGAGAACGTCTGACTAAAATTCCTTGCTGTTCGAGCGGGCGTATTAGCTCCAAAATGCCACCAATATCGTCTATCGTCGCCTTGCGGACTTGTTCGGCGGAAGCCATCACCACTTGAGTTCCGATACCTTCGCGAGAAAAAAGTTCTTGAAGTAAAGCACCGTCCTCCAAGTAACTAATCAGATGGCTACCCGGCACGCCGCTTTTACACGCTTGCATTGCGCCCCGTAAAAAGCGCACGGTCCCTGATAGATAATCCCCAGACGATTCATATTGTTCAATCCGTTGTTGGGCTTGGTCAGGAAACATCTCTGAGATAATCTTCCCTTCTTCATCGGGAACGCCTTGTTCTGAGCAAAAGCCAATCATTTTCGCGGCATTGAGTTTAATGGCGACTTGCGTCGCGATCTCTTCAGAAGTCAGGTTAAAACTTTCACCGGTAACCGAGACCGCGACGGGACCAATCAGGACGATCGCCCCGGTATCCAATTGCTGATTAATCGCTTGGTAATCGATACGACGAATACGGCCTGAGTGGCAGTAATCGATCCCATCATCAACACCCAAAGGCTGAGCGATAATAAAGTTGCCGCTGACCACATTGATGTGCGCGTTTTGCAGTGGGGTATTACCCAGACTCATGGAAAGCCGCGCGGTGATATCTAATTGCAATCTACCTGCCGCTTGTTTGACTAATTCCAAAGATTGCGCATCGGTAACCCGAGTATATTTATGATAAGTCGGCTCAATATTATGCTCGAGTAGATTCGCATCAATTTGCGGGCGCGCACCGTACACCACGACGAGACGAATACCTAAACTGTGTAATAGGCCAATATCGCTCACAATACTGAGGAAGTTTTCATGGCAGATCGCTTCACCACCGAGCATGATGACAAAGGTCTTATTGCGATGAGTGTTGATATAAGGGGCGGTATGCCGAAAACCTCTAACCAGTTCAGTGCTACGTTCTGTCACAGGGACTCCAAGTGAATTTTTATTCGTTATAAGTGTATTTTTATGCTTATTAGGCATAAATTGCAAGTTGTGATTGTGATAAATCACAAACTTATCTTTAGGGAAAAGGATATGTTGTTTCAAAAAGGATCCGTCGGGTCTCCACACTGGCGATTAGGCCTTGCTGTGCTTGCTTGCCTCATCACTATTATGCCACCTGCACAAGGAGCAGAAGGGCCGCAGTTCAGTGCAACCCGGGTATGGCCCTCTACACTTTATACCCGCCTCACGTTTGAGTCGGCAACGCTGCCAAGCTACCGCTATTTTATGTTGGAGTCACCACGCCGGTTGGTGATTGATATCGATGACTTCAGGCTTAGTCGCGTACTGCATAAACTGAGCCAGCAAGTTAACGCGTCAGATCCCTTTATTAGCCGGATCCGCGTAGCAAAATTCGATGCCAAAACGTTACGAGTCGTGGTTGACCTCAAACAACCGGTCAGAACGGATATTTTTAATTTAAAGCCCGTAGCCAACTTTCAGCATCGACTCGTGGTCGATCTCTACCCAAAGTTGAATAGCGATAAAGATCCGTTAAGTCTTTTTTTGGCCAATACGCCATCTGTGCGCAGTCCGCTCGAACCGCTCACTTCCCCCATCGGAAAAGCGCCGTTTATCGTGATGATCGATCCTGGGCATGGCGGGGAGGATCCGGGGGCTCATGGTTTGCGTAAAACTCTAGAGAAAAATGTTGTCCTACAAATCGCCCAACGGTTAAAAAGGTTGATCGATCAGCAGCCCGACATGGCCGCAGTGATGACGCGTAGCGATGACCATTTTGTTCCATTGGCAATGCGGGTGGCAAAAGCTCAGCAGCAGAAGGCAACGATTTTTGTTTCGATTCATGCCGATGCAGTGGCCAATCGACAGGCACGTGGGGCATCGGTTTTTACCCTGTCAACACGGGGAGCGACCTCTGCGGCGGCACGCTTTTTGGCTAACTCTCAAAACGAATCAGATTTAATCGGTGGGGTCAGTCGTAGTGGGGATAGTTATCTGGACAGTACGCTACTGGAGCTGATGCAGCATCAAACCTTGCACGATAGCGCGATTCTTGGCAGCGCAGTGCTTAAGCAGCTTCACAAGATCAATCCGCTCCATAAGTCTCGGGTAGAACGGGCGGGATTTGAGGTGTTAAAAGCCCCGAATATCCCTTCAATTTTGGTGGAGACTGCGTTTATCAGTCATCCTGAAGAAGAGCGGAAATTAAAGACGGCGCGATATCAACAACAGGTAGCAGAAGCGATTTTGGTAGGAATTCAGGGCTATAAGGTGAAACGTTATGAGTAATAAAAACCGCCTTCATTACTGAAGGCGGGCAGAGAAAAGTAGGGGTTAGCGTTGAGAGAGTTGTTGCTCTTTCTCACGTCCTGCGATGAAACCGTAGAAGATATAACCAATCATAGTGATGATAGTTCCACCAAACACCGCTTCAACCCCGCAAGAGTACACCCCGTAAATGCTGTAAAGCACGGCGGCGGTACTGACGATGGACGCAATACGGTATTCCGATGCACTGACTTGGCTTTTTTGCAGCATCACTTGCAGGCCGGTCATTGATAGTACATAAGGGACCATATTGATGAAGACCGCAAGATTAAGCAGCATGTTGAACTGTTTTAGCAAGTTAGGTGAGATGGTCATTGAAGCCAGTAACAGCTCTAGGACTAACATGATGAGCATACCGGCTATGGGGGCATCATCCTTACTGAGTTTGCTAAAAATAGAAGGGAATAAATGGTCATCTGCTGCAGATTTAGAAACTTGCGCATTGGTAAACTGCCAACCTAATAGCGAGCCGATACAGGCAATAACGGCTAATCCAGTTACGACCATACCGATGGTTGGGTTAAACATTTTAGCGAATACCAATCCGAAAGGCGCATTACTTGCCGCAAGCTCGGCATTAGGAATAATCCCTTGGATGACTGTCGTGGAAGCAATATAGACGATAGCGGCGAAACCCGTACCGAACAGACAAGCCAGCGGCACATTACGTTCTGGGTTTTCCACGGCATCAGAGTTCGCTCCTGCGGATTCTACTCCTAAGAAAGCCCACAACGTCAGGGAGATACCGGATGAAATAGCGCCACCGGTCGTTAAGCCATGTGGATTCCACGCCGAGCTGAAAATAGTTGGGTCAAACCAGAACCAACCAATAATCGATAAGCCAGCAACCGGAATAATAATTCCCCATACCGTAATATTAGAGATGCGGCCAGTGATCTTAGGCCCTTTGAAATTTGCGACCATCGTGACTACCAGAATTGCCACGACGGTAAGGAAGGTGTGGACCGGAGTTTCTTTGATCCAAGGGGCAAACGGCGCCATGTAACCCGTGGCGGAAACAGCAATTGCCACACAGCTGATGACTAAACAGATATAGTAGGTATAAGACGCGATGAAAAAGGCTGATTTGCCGTGAGCTTCGGAAGCATAAGCAGACATCCCGCCTGACCGCTTACATAAGGCGCCACAGCGTGCAAAGGTATAAGCAATACACATTGCACCGACTACGGTGACCATCCAGGATAGGACCGAAATCGCCCCGGTTTCTGCTAAACTGGCGGGTAGCATAATAATGCCTGATCCCATCATATTAACAGCAACCAGCACGGTTAGGTCCATCACCCCCATTTTTTTTGATTTAGTCGTCATAAACTTTCTCCTAATGTTAAAACAGTGTCCCTTTCATTTTGAAATTTATATTCTTAATTAGGCATATAAATATTCATTTTTTAATAATTGAAAGAGTATTTATGCTTTTTAAATTACGACTTACCTAGGGGTTTGTAATTGATTAATATCAATTTAAATAGCGCTAAAATTATTTTTAGATAATTATTCAAAAAGAAACTTTTTGCTAAAAATAAGAGTAAGTCGTTGTTTTTTAGGTTTTTGCAAAGCTGCTGCGGTTGAGTGGTACATATTTAAAATCATGATTAGTTAATAACTATCTAAAAATAATCTTTCGATGAAAAATGGGCTGGAATTTATTTTAAATTAGCGTTAGGTTTCTATCATCTTCCCGGTTTTTATTATTTTAATTCTATTTATAGGTAGATTAATAATCGGGAATAATTAATTTGAAATAATAAAGAGGTCTATATGTGTGACAAAAATTATCTAGTCGCCTTACACCAGGCGAGAACGCAACAAAGTAGTCTGACTCCTTTGGAAGAGACGATCGATACCATCAGCCACTCACTACGCAGTAAAGGTGAGCACGTTAAATTTACCCACCACTATCAAGAAGCGATAACCTACGTCAGTTCTATGGCACCCATCGACTGTATTATGATTGAGTGGACTCCTTCACAAAAAGAGGCCATTTGTCATCTTCTTAAGCAGTTAAGAATCCGCCATGAAAAGGTCCCCGCGTTTCTGCTGGTGAACACCCATGATGAGGGCAAATCGATTCCTGCAGAGGTGATGAGTAATATCATTGAGACGTTTTTAGTCCTCGATGATACCACCGACTTTATTGTTGGCCGTCTGCAGGCGGCGGTGGCGCGTTATGAAAAAATTATTATGCCACCGCTTATGTCAGCCATGATGAAGTACGCGAAAGAAAAAGAATATTCGTGGTCTGCGCCTGGTCACCAAGGGGGGATTGGTTTTTGTAAGACACCTGTTGGCCGTAAGTTTTTCGACTTCTATGGTGAGAACATCTTCCGTACCGATATGGGGATTGAACGGGCTTGTCTCGGATCAATGCTCGATCATACCGGGGCCTTTGGTGAGAGTGAAAAATATATCGCTGAGGTATTCGGGGCGCATCGTTCCTACTCATTAGTGGTCGGAACATCAGGTGCAAACCGCACGATTATGCAGGCGTGTTGTACCGACAACGATATCGCTATTTGTGACCGTAATAGCCATAAGTCGATCGAACAGGGATTAATGCTAACAGGCGTTGCACCGGTCTATATGACACCGACCCGAAATGCTTACGGGATCATCGGGCCGATTCCAAAAGCGCAAATGACGCATAAAGCCATCCAACAACGTATTGCTGATAACCCTTTTGCAAGCAAGGCGTTGAATAGCCGTCCAGTTTACAGCGTGGTGACCAACTGTACTTATGATGGACTTATCTACAATGGTGATGCTATTCAGCAACTGCTTGGGGAAAGCTGTGATCGTATCCATTACGATGAAGCATGGTTCGGCTACTCACGTTTTAACCCGATTTATCAGCACTTCCATGCAATGCGAGGCGATAAAGCGACACACGGGGCTGATCAACCGACTATTTTTGCTACCCATTCGACCCATAAACTACTGAATGCGTTATCACAGGCATCCTACATTCACATGCGCGAAGGCCGGGGATCGATTAAACCCGCACAGTTCAGCCAAGCGTACATGATGCATGCCACCACTTCTCCTCTTTACTCTATCGCGGCGTCGAACGATGTGGCTGCTGCGATGATGGAGGGTAATCAGGGGATTAACCTGACAACTGAAGTGATTGAGGAAGCCGTTGAGTTCCGTCAAGCGGTGGCCCGTGCCCACCAGCAAGCGAACGCTGAGAATAGCTGGTTCTTCAAACCTTGGAACCCTGAAGTCGTGACCGATCCGCGTACCCAGCAAAGCTATGACTTTGCGGAAGCCCCACGCGATTTATTAGTGAAAGAGCAGAGCTGCTGGATGCTGAATCCGACTGATCGCTGGCATGGTTTTGAGGGACTAGATGATAACTGGGTGATGTTAGATCCCGTTAAGGTCAGCCTATTAACGCCAGGCTTAAATGATGATGGATCGTTACAGGAAGAGGGAGTGCCTGCCGCGCTGGTGACTGCTTATCTTTCAAGCCTCGGTATTGTCCCAACGCGCACCACCGATTTCCAAGTCATGTTCTTATTCTCGATGGGTGTGACCAAAGGCAAATGGGTTACCTTGATGAATAGCTTATTATCCTTCAAAAAATATTACGATGCGGATGCGCCATTAAGTGAAGTGTTACCGGGGCTCGTCGAAACTGACCCTGCTCTGTATGGAACAATGACCATGCAACAATTGGGTCGCCGGATGATTGCATTCCTTAAGAAACATAATCCAAGCGACCAACTGAATAAAGCTTATTCAAGTCTGCCACAAATGGATATGTTACCGCGCGATGCTTACACGCAACTGGTAAAAGATAATGTTGAGCTTGTCTCAATCTTTGATCTTGCGGGTCGTACGGCCGCGAACTCCGTTATTCCTTATCCACCGGGAATCCCAATGCTGATGTCAGGGGAAAACTTTGGTGATCAGCACAGCCCACAAATTGCTTACTTACAAGCATTACAGGCTTGGGATGATGCCTTCCCTGGATTTGAACATGAAACAGAAGGGGCTGAAAAAGAAGACGGTATTTACCATGTGATGTGTGTAAAGCAATAGTCGACAAGTTGTGATAAAACACATTAAAAAATAAATGACTCAGGGTAACAATAGTTAAATTGTTACCCTTTTTTATTTACTAAATGACCCAACTTTAATTAAGATCAAAAATATTATTTTTAAATAAAATACCGGTAATTATTAATAAATCTTTAATTAATCTTATTATGATTAAGGTCAAAATCCTCGGGCAGTAAGACTTCTTTTAATAACGTGGGTAATTAATAATGAAGGGGTGGTATTCATTCATACCGATTGTAAAAAGGTAATAGTTTTATGTTGAAGAAAAATAAGTGTCTTGACCTAGATCGTGTATTTAAAAAATTATTAGAAGATGAATGTATCGGTTCACAATCAGATTTTGTTGAACATTTAACACAGCAAGGTTTTGAGCATATCAATCAATCAAAAATCTCCAGAATGCTTACCAGTTATGGTGCCGTCCGTAAGCGGAATGCGCGTATGGAAATGGTCTATAGCTTACCCGCCGAACGAGGTGTACCAACGGCTAAAACCACCCTTAAAAGTTCCGTGTTAAGTGTTGAGTACAATCAATGGATGGTTGTTATTCATACCGTTCCCGGTGCCGCCCCGCTTATTGCTCGGTTACTTGATTCCTGCGGAAGAAACGCTGGGCTACTCGGTACCGTAGCGGGTGACGACACAATATTTACCGTACCGGTGATGGACATGGAAATTAATGAAATCTATCAATCTGTTATGCAGATTTTAAATTCTGATGATAATTAGTACGTTATTAAAAATCTAGTGTAGAGGGAAATATGAATATATCAGCAATACTCTCAACGTATGCCAAAGAGGCTATACACCAATTAGGGATCGCTCCTGGCGTGCCGATTACGGCTAAAGTGTCATTACGCCCTGAATTGGCTGATTATCAAATCGACTCCATGATTCCACTTGCCAAACAATTACAGATGCCGCCTCGTCAATTAGCGGAGCAAGTGGTTGAACAGATGAGAAAAAATCCCCCCTTCAGTACGATGATTGAGAGTGTAGAGGTGGCTGGCGCTGGCTTTATTAATATAAGGTTAAATAATAGTTGGTTAGCGGAGGCGATAGCGGGATTGGCCGAGGATCCGCGATTAGGGGTAGCGCTGCAGGCGCCCACTCATATCGTTATCGATTACTCTTCGCCTAATGTCGCTAAAGAAATGCACGTCGGCCATTTACGTTCGACAATTATCGGTGATGCGAGTGTTCGTACTTTGCGCTTTCTTGGGCACAATGTGACGAAAGTTAATCATATTGGCGACTGGGGCACGCAATTTGGGATGTTGATTGCCCATCTAGAGGACGTGGAGAGTCATGACCGACTCACGCTCTCCGATCTGGAAGGATTCTATCGTGAAGCGAAAAAACGTTATGACCAGGATAATGACTTTTCTAAACGAGCCAGACAGTATGTGGTAAAGCTACAGCAAGGTGACGAGTATTGTCGTCGGATGTGGCAGCAGTTGGTAGAGATCTCAATGCAGCAGAACCAACAAAACTACGATCTCTTAGGCGTCTCACTCACGCCTGCCGATATCCGGGGGGAGAGCGCCTACAATGAGATGCTCCCAGACATTATCGATGATCTATTAGCGCGCCATATCGCGCAAGAAGAGCAGGGGTCAGTTGTCGTCTATCTTGATGCTTATAAAAATAAGCAGGGAGAGCCGATGGGCGTGGTGATCCGTAAGCAAGATGGTGGCTACCTCTACACCACCACGGACATTGCGTGCGCGAAATATCGGTATGAAACCCTCAACGCAGACCGTGTGCTGTACTACATCGATGCGCGTCAACATCAGCATCTTATGATGGCCTGGGCAATTGTACGTAAGGCCGGTTATGTCCCTCATGACGTTGCTCTGGAACATCATAAGTTTGGCATGATGTTGGACAAGCAAGGACAGCCTTTCAAAACTCGCGAAGGGGGAACGATAAAATTATCGGAACTATTAGCGGAGGCCGTCAGTCGAGCGAAGCGGCTCATCGAGCAGAAATCGCCACATATTGTGGGGGCAGACTTAGATGAGTTAGCCACGATTATTGGGATTGGTGCGGTCAAATATGCGGACCTCTCAAAAAATAGGACCACCGATTACATCTTTGATTGGGACAGTATGTTGAGTTTTGAAGGCAATACTGCTCCCTATATTCAGTATGCCGGAGCGCGTATTCATTCTTTACTTGAAAAAGCTCGGCTGCAAGGCTTGAGTTGGCAGGAGACTCAAGGACTGAGCGTGATGACTGCCGAGGAGCGCGCCATTGTATTAGCTATTTTACAGCTTGAAGAGCGCTTAAACTTAGTGGCGAGGGAAGGGATGCCTAATATGATGTGTCAGTATCTTTTTGAGTTGGCGTCACTGTTCTCACGCTTCTATGCGAATACACCGATTTTAGCCGAAGCGGATGGGGAGAAAAGAAGAAATCGACTCTACCTGACTCAGTTGACCGGACAAGTCTTGGCACTAGGTTTATCGACCTTAGGAATTCGGGTACCAGAAAGGATGTAAAAAAAAAGCTTATCAAGTCAACTTGATAAGCTTTCTTATGTTGGTTGCGGGGGCCGGATTTGAACCGACGACCTTCGGGTTATGAGCCCGACGAGCTACCAGGCTGCTCCACCCCGCGTCCGA
>NZ_FOGC01000019.1 GCF_900111105.1 Rosenbergiella nectarea
ATCGTTAAAGTGGGTGAAGAAGTTGAAATCGTTGGTATCAAAGATACTGCGAAATCTACTTGTACCGGTGTTGAAATGTTCCGTAAGCTTCTTGACCAAGGTCAAGCAGGTGAGAACGTTGGTGTTCTTCTGCGTGGTATCAAGCGTGAAGAAATCGAACGTGGTCAAGTTCTTGCAAAACCAGGTTCAATCAAGCCACACACCCAGTTCGAATCAGAAGTTTATATTCTGTCTAAAGACGAAGGCGGCCGTCATACTCCGTTCTTCAAAGGCTACCGTCCACAGTTCTACTTCCGTACAACTGACGTGACTGGAACCATCGAACTGCCAGAAGGCGTTGAAATGGTCATGCCAGGCGACAACATCAAAATGGTTGTTACCTTAATCCACCCAATCGCTATGGATGACGGCTTACGTTTCGCAATCCGTGAAGGTGGCCGTACTGTAGGTGCGGGCGTTGTAGCTAAAGTTATCGCTTAATCACGATAATATTTGACGTCATGCATGTGAAAAGGGCATCATTTGATGCCCTTTTTATTCGCGATGATACAGAACCTGGCTCATCAGTGATTTTTTAGAAGCCAAATCATTGTTGAGACAGGCTCTGGGTGACGTTGAACTCCAGATGGTGTATGCCGACTGGGTTGGTTACCTCGCAACTCGCGAGGTTTAATAGTTTTTGATTTATGGTGGTAGGTTGTTATGAGTGCAAGTACTGAAGCTCAGGCGAGTGGACGTGGCCTAGAAATAATCAAATGGGTAGTTGTCTTTGCGCTATTGATTATCGCAATCGCGGGTAACTACTTCTATCGTGAAGTTAATCTTCCACTTCGCGCACTAGGCGTGGTTGTCATTATCGCGTTAGCAGGCGGTATTGCTTTCCTTACGACAGCGAAAGGTAAAGCAGCGGTATCTTTTGCGCGTGAAGCAAGAACCGAAGTCCGTAAAGTGGTTTGGCCGACCCGTCAAGAGACATTGCAGACAACAGTCATTGTCGCGATCGTTACGGCAATTATGTCGCTCATTTTATGGGGATTAGATAGCATCCTAGTCCGCTTAGTATCCTTTATCACTGGTCTGAGGTTCTGAAATGTCTGAAGCACCTAAACAGCGCTGGTACGTCGTTCAGGCGTTTTCTGGTTTCGAGGCTCGCGTAGCAGTTTCTCTGCGTGAACACATTAAACTGCACAATATGGAAGAACTCTTTGGTGAGGTAATGGTACCGACCGAAGAAGTGGTAGAGATCCGTGCAGGACAACGCCGTAAAAGCGAACGTAAATTCTTTCCAGGCTATGTATTAGTCCAAATGGTCATGAACGATGCGAGCTGGCACCTAGTGCGCAGCGTTCCGCGCGTAATGGGCTTCATTGGTGGAACGTCAGATCGCCCAGCACCGATTAGCGATAAAGAAGTCGATGCCATTATGAATCGCTTGCAACAAGCAGGTGATAAACCACGTCCTAAAACTCTGTTCGAACCAGGCGAAATGGTACGTGTTAGTGATGGTCCCTTCGCAGACTTTAATGGTGTTGTCGAAGAAGTTGACTACGAAAAAAGCCGCTTAAAAGTTTCTGTCTCCATCTTTGGTCGTGCGACACCGGTAGAGCTAGACTTTAGTCAGGTAGAAAAAGCTTAATTTATCAGCGACAGTTGATTGCATAAGGCGCGAAATTTAATTATAATTTCGCGCCTTTTATATTTATGGGGCTAACGCCCGATAAATTGAATAACCACGGGAAGCCTTTTTAGGCGCTATACCCAACAGAGGAATTATCATGGCTAAGAAAGTACAAGCCTATGTCAAACTGCAAGTTGCAGCGGGCATGGCAAACCCAAGTCCACCAGTTGGTCCAGCTTTAGGTCAACAAGGTGTTAACATCATGGAATTCTGTAAAGCGTTCAACGCAAAAACAGAAAGCCTAGAGAAAGGCCTGCCGACTCCAGTAGTTATTACTGTATACAGCGACCGTTCTTTCACCTTTATTACCAAAACCCCTCCTGCAGCCGTTCTTCTGAAGAAAGCAGCAGGTATCAAATCTGGTTCTGGTAAACCAAACAAAGACAAAGTCGGTAAAATTTCTCGCGCTCAACTGCAAGAAATCGCACAGACTAAAGCAGCGGACATGACTGGTGCAGACGTAGAAGCGATGACTCGCTCTATCGAAGGTACTGCTCGTTCCATGGGCCTGGTAGTGGAGGACTAAGAAATGGCTAAACTGACCAAGCGCATGCGCAATATCCGTGAAAAAGTTTCTGTCACCAAACAATACGACATCAACGAAGCTGTAGCACTGCTGAAAGAATTAGCGACTGCTAAATTCGTTGAAAGCGTAGACGTTGCCGTAAACCTCGGTATCGATGCTCGTAAATCTGACCAAAACGTTCGTGGTGCAACCGTACTACCAAACGGTACTGGCCGTAGCGTTCGCGTTGCAGTTTTTGCACAGGGTGCAAACGCTGAAGCGGCTAAAGCTGCCGGTGCAGAATTAGTCGGTATGGAAGATTTGGCTGACCAAATCAAGAAAGGCGAAATGAACTTTGACGTTGTTATTGCTTCTCCAGATGCAATGCGCGTTGTTGGCCAATTAGGTCAAGTTCTAGGCCCACGTGGTCTGATGCCAAACCCGAAAGTGGGTACTGTAACGCCAAACGTTGCTGAAGCAGTTAAAAATGCTAAAGCAGGTCAGGTTCGTTACCGTAACGATAAGAACGGCATCATCCATACCACTATCGGTAAGGTTGATTTTGACACTGATAAACTGAAAGAGAACTTAGAATCTCTGCTGGTTGCGCTGAAAAAAGCAAAACCAACTTCAGCTAAAGGTGTTTATATCAAGAAAGTTAGCCTGTCTACCACCATGGGTGCAGGTGTTGCAATCGACCAAGCTGGTCTGAACGCATCAGCTAACTAAGTTGACATGGGTGGAAATTTGAACTAAAATTTGCGCCCATTCTCTCCTATGGAGAGCGCAATAGTCTGATTTACTCAGTACTATCGCAAGATTTTCGGTTGGAGCCTGGCCTTATCCAGGCCTCCGTCCAAGACCGCAGGTGTTTTGCATAAAAACTTAATTTCCTGCGTAGACGGTGACAGAACCTTAAAATTTTTTTCTGGATTCTGCTCACCGTATTTCGCGCTCACACTGTTCGCAGTGTGAGTGAAGTGAGTTCTAGATAGATTTCTATCTAGCTAAATAATCCAGGAGCACAAGCTAATGGCATTAAATCTTCAAGACAAACAAGCGATTGTTGCTGAAGTCAGCGAAGTAGCCAAAGGTGCGCTGTCTGCGGTAGTTGCGGATTCCCGTGGCGTTACTGTAGATAAAATGACTGAACTGCGTAAAGCAGGTCGTGAAGCTGGCGTTTACATGCGTGTTGTTCGTAACACCCTGCTACGCCGCGTCGTTGAAGGTACTCCTTTCGAGTGCCTGAAAGACACGTTTGTCGGTCCAACCCTGATTGCATATTCTTTAGAACACCCGGGCGCTGCTGCTCGTATGTTCAAAGATTTCGCGAAAGCGAATGCAAACTTTGAGGTTAAAGCTGCAGCCTTTGAAGGTGAGCTGATCCCGGCGGAACAAATTGACCGTCTGGCAACTTTACCAACTTACGAAGAAGCACTGGCACGTCTGATGTCGACCATGAAAGAAGCCGCTGCAGGCAAACTGGTTCGTACTCTGGCAGCTGTTCGCGATGCAAAAGAAGCGGCTTAAGCCGACTTTTTTACGCAACGTGTTCGCTTACGTTTAAACTAATTCTGATTTTTAGGAACAATTGTTATGTCTATCACTAAAGACCAAATCCTGGAAGCTGTTGCAGCAATGTCCGTAATGGAAGTTGTTGAGCTAGTTTCTGCAATGGAAGAAAAATTCGGTGTTTCTGCTGCTGCTGCTGTTGCTGTTGCTGCAGGCCCGGCTGAAGCTGCTGAAGAGAAAACTGAATTCGACGTAATTCTGAAAGCTGCTGGTCCTAACAAAGTTGCTGTGATCAAAGCAGTACGTGGCGCAACCGGTCTAGGCCTGAAAGAAGCTAAAGACCTGGTTGAAGCTGCTCCAGCTGCAATCAAAGAAGCAATCAGCAAAGACGACGCAGCTGCACTTGAAGCTGCTCTGAAAGAAGCTGGCGCTGAAGTTGAAATCAAATAAGATAACCTTCGGGTTACAGTCTGAGTAGTTGCAGACTGATGGCTGGTGACTATAATGGTTACCAGCCTTTTTGCGCTAAAGAGTTACCTTGGTGTTTCGCACTGTGTCTTCCAAGTTAACTTACCAATATCTTTTTCTATCGACGACTTAATATACTGTTATCCCCGTGGGGTTCCCTGTCTCGCAATAGCAATGAAATGATTTAAGAGTGATAGAAAGACGTATTGCATCACAGACTTTTTCGTCGGTGATGAAAAATAATAACAGTGTTGCATAACTGTCCACTAAAACGGACAACGTAGGCCGACTTGTCAGCTAGCTGAGGAACCTATGGTTTACTCCTATACCGAGAAAAAACGTATTCGTAAGGATTTTGGTAAACGTCCACAAGTTTTGGATATACCTTATCTCCTTTCTATCCAGCTTGACTCGTTTCAGAAGTTCATCGAGCAAGATCCCGAAGGTCAACACGGTCTGGAAGCTGCTTTCCGTTCCGTATTCCCAATCCAGAGCTACAGCGGTAGTTCAGAGCTGCAATATGTCAGCTTCCGTTTGGGCGAACCCGTCTTTGATGTACAGGAATGCCAGATCCGTGGGGTGACTTACTCAGCACCGCTGCGTGTTAAGCTACGCCTCGTCATTTATGAGCGTGAAGCGCCAGAAGGCACCGTCAAAGATATTAAAGAACAAGAAGTCTACATGGGTGAAATTCCACTCATGACCGACAATGGTACCTTTGTTATCAATGGTACTGAGCGTGTTATCGTTTCTCAGCTTCACCGTAGCCCAGGTGTGTTCTTTGATAGTGACAAAGGTAAAACGCACTCGTCAGGTAAGGTCCTGTATAACGCACGGATTATTCCTTACCGTGGTTCATGGTTAGATTTCGAGTTCGATCCAAAAGACAACTTATTTGTCCGTATCGACCGCCGTCGTAAACTGCCTGCCACGATCATTCTGCGTGCGCTCGAGTATACGACTGAGCAAATCATTGGTCTGTTCTTCGATAAAGTTGTTTACGAAATCCGTGACAATCGCCTGCAGATGGAGCTTGTTCCAGAGCGTCTGCGTGGTGAAACAGCGTCTTTCGATATCGAATCTAACGGTACTGTTTATGTTGAGAAAGGTCGTCGTATCACCGCCCGTCATATTCGTCAGTTAGAAAAAGATAAGATTCAGCATATCGAAGTTCCGGTTGAATATATTGCCGGTAAAGTTGCCGCAAAAGACTACATCGATCAAGCGACTGGCGAACTTATCGTCGCCGCTAACATGGAGCTGTCTTTAGATCTGTTAGCGAAACTTAGCCAATCAGGTCACAAGCGTATCGAAACGCTGTTTACCAATGACTTAGATCACGGCCCTTATATTTCTGAAACATTACGCGTTGACCCAACAAGCGATCGTCTAAGTGCGCTGGTAGAAATCTATCGCATGATGCGTCCTGGTGAACCACCAACACGTGAAGCGGCAGAAAACCTATTTGAGAATCTGTTCTTCTCTGAAGACCGTTATGATCTCTCAGCGGTTGGTCGTATGAAATTCAACCGTTCATTAGGACGTGATGAAATCGAAGGCGCGGGTATTCTGAGCCACGACGACATCATCCAAGTAATGAAAAAGCTCATTGGTATCCGTAATGGTATCGGTGAAGTGGATGATATCGATCACTTAGGTAACCGTCGTATTCGTTCTGTTGGCGAAATGGCTGAAAACCAGTTCCGCGTAGGTTTAGTCCGCGTAGAGCGTGCAGTGAAAGAGCGTTTATCTTTAGGCGATTTAGAAACACTGATGCCTCAAGATATGATCAATGCGAAACCTATTTCTGCAGCGGTCAAAGAGTTCTTCGGGTCAAGCCAGCTTTCACAATTTATGGACCAAAACAACCCATTATCAGAGATCACGCATAAGCGTCGTATTTCCGCATTGGGTCCAGGTGGTTTGACGCGTGAGCGTGCAGGCTTCGAAGTGCGTGACGTACACCCAACGCACTACGGACGTGTCTGTCCAATTGAAACCCCTGAAGGTCCGAACATCGGTCTAATCAACTCATTATCTGTTTACGCACAGACCAACGAATATGGTTTCCTAGAAACCCCTTATCGTCGTGTGGTAGACAGTGTTGTGACCGATGAGATTCATTACCTCTCCGCAATTGAAGAAGGTAACTTCGTTATTGCGCAGGCGAACACCAATCTGGACGATAACTTTGGCTTTATCGACGATCTGGTCACTTGCCGTAACAAAGGTGAATCAAGCTTATTTAGTCGTGACCAAGTCGACTACATGGACGTTTCCACGCAACAGGTTGTCTCTGTTGGTGCGTCACTGATTCCATTCCTTGAACACGATGATGCGAACCGTGCTTTGATGGGTGCAAACATGCAACGTCAAGCGGTACCAACCTTACGCGCTGATAAGCCGTTAGTTGGTACGGGTATGGAACGTGCTGTTGCGGTCGATTCAGGGGTAACTGCGGTTGCTAAACGTGGTGGTACGGTTCAGTACGTTGATGCGTCACGTATCGTTATCAAAGTTAACGAAGACGAAATGTACGCGGGTGAAGCGGGCATCGATATCTATAACTTGACCAAATATACACGTTCTAACCAGAACACCTGTATCAACCAAATGCCTTGTGTTTCTCTTGGCGAGCCGGTTGAACGTGGTGATGTCTTGGCTGATGGCCCGTCGACTGACCTCGGTGAGCTAGCGTTAGGTCAAAACATGCGTGTGGCATTCATGCCATGGAATGGTTATAACTTCGAAGACTCCATCCTCGTGTCTGAGCGTGTAGTACAAGAAGATCGTTTCACTACCATTCACATTCAAGAGTTAGCTTGTGTGTCTCGTGACACTAAGTTGGGCTCTGAAGAAATCACAGCTGATATCCCTAATGTCGGCGAAGCTGCACTCTCTAAACTTGATGAGTCAGGTATCGTCTATATTGGTGCTGAAGTTAAAGGCGGCGATATCCTTGTCGGTAAAGTAACACCTAAAGGTGAAACTCAGCTGACTCCAGAAGAAAAACTGTTACGTGCAATCTTTGGTGAAAAAGCCTCAGATGTTAAAGATTCATCTTTACGTGTACCAAACGGTGTTTCTGGAACAGTTATCGACGTTCAAGTCTTTACACGTGATGGCGTTGAGAAAGATAAACGTGCCCTTGAAATCGAAGAGATGCAGCTGAAGCAGGCGAAAAAAGACCTGTCTGAAGAATTGCAGATCCTAGAAGCTGGTTTATTCAGCCGTATTCAAACTGTCTTGATCGCAGGCGGTGTTGAAGCTGAAAAACTTGATAAGTTACCCCGTGAGCGTTGGCTGGAACTTGGCCTGACTGATGAAGAGAAACAAAATCAGTTAGAGCAACTGGCTGAACAGTATGACGAGCTGAAGCACGAGTTCGAGAAGAAACTCGAAGCTAAGCGCCGTAAGATCACCCAAGGTGACGATTTAGCACCGGGTGTTCTGAAAATTGCTAAGGTATATCTGGCCGTTAAACGTCAAATCCAACCTGGTGATAAGATGGCAGGCCGTCACGGGAACAAAGGTGTTATCTCTAAGATCAACCCGATCGAAGATATGCCTTACGATGAAAATGGGACCCCTGTTGACATCGTATTGAACCCACTGGGCGTTCCATCACGTATGAACATCGGTCAGATCCTTGAAACTCACTTGGGTATGGCTGCTAAAGGTATTGGTGACAAGATCAATGCCATGCTGAAACAGCAGCAGGAAGTGGCTAAATTGCGCGAGTTCATTCAACGCGCTTACGACTTGGGTACAGATGTCCGTCAAAAAGTCGATTTAAGTACTTTCTCTGATGAAGAAGTGTTACGTCTTGCTGAGAACCTGAAAAAGGGTATGCCGATTGCAACACCAGTGTTTGATGGCGCGAAAGAAAGCGAAATCAAAGAGCTGTTGACGCTAGCTGATATCCCGACCTCTGGTCAGATCACGCTATTTGATGGTCGTACCGGTGAGCAGTTTGAGCGTCAAGTAACCGTAGGTTACATGTACATGCTGAAACTGAACCACTTGGTTGACGATAAAATGCACGCACGTTCTACCGGCTCTTATAGCTTGGTTACTCAGCAACCGCTGGGTGGTAAAGCACAGTTCGGTGGTCAGCGTTTCGGTGAGATGGAAGTGTGGGCACTTGAAGCATACGGTGCTGCTTATACCCTGCAAGAAATGCTTACTGTGAAATCGGATGACGTTAATGGCCGTACGAAGATGTATAAAAACATCGTCGATGGCAATCATCAGATGGAACCAGGCATGCCGGAATCCTTCAACGTACTGTTGAAAGAAATCCGTTCGCTGGGTATTAACATCGAGCTGGAAGACGAGTAAGCACTCGATTTTCTACTGGTTACAGGAGAGCTGGCTGCGGGCCGCTCTCCTGAGAAGTCTCACTCCGACGGGAGCTAATCCGTGAAAGACTTACTTAAGTTTTTAAAAGCGCAAACTAAAACCGAAGAGTTTGATGCGATCAAGATCGCCCTGGCGTCGCCAGACATGATCCGTTCCTGGTCTTTCGGTGAAGTGAAAAAGCCAGAAACGATTAACTATCGTACCTTTAAACCAGAACGTGACGGTCTTTTCTGTGCACGTATCTTTGGACCGGTAAAAGATTATGAGTGCTTATGCGGTAAGTATAAGCGCCTTAAACACCGTGGTGTGATCTGTGAAAAATGTGGTGTTGAAGTTACTCAGACTAAAGTACGTCGTGAGCGTATGGGTCACATTGAGTTAGCGACGCCTACCGCACACATCTGGTTCTTGAAATCACTGCCATCGCGCATCGGTTTATTACTGGATATGCCTCTGCGTGATATCGAACGTGTACTGTACTTCGAATCTTATGTTGTGATCGAAGGCGGTATGACCAATCTTGAAAAGCGCCAGATCCTGACCGAAGAGCAGTATCTTGATGCTTTAGAAGAATTTGGTGACGAATTCGACGCGAAGATGGGTGCAGAAGCCGTTCAAGCCCTGTTGAAAAACATGGATCTTGAGCAAGAGTGCGAGCAACTGCGTGAAGAACTGAATGAAACTAATTCAGAAACTAAGCGTAAGAAGCTGACTAAGCGTATCAAACTGCTTGAAGCTTTCGTTCAATCTGGAAACAAACCAGAGTGGATGATCCTAACAGTACTGCCAGTTTTACCACCGGATCTTCGTCCATTGGTACCGCTGGACGGTGGACGCTTTGCGACGTCAGATCTGAACGATCTTTACCGTCGTGTGATCAACCGTAACAACCGTTTGAAGCGTCTGTTGGATCTGGCTGCGCCAGATATCATCGTACGTAACGAAAAGCGTATGTTACAAGAAGCGGTTGATGCATTACTCGATAACGGTCGTCGCGGACGTGCTATCACTGGATCGAACAAACGTCCTCTGAAATCACTTGCCGATATGATCAAAGGTAAGCAAGGTCGTTTCCGTCAGAACCTGTTAGGTAAGCGTGTTGATTACTCTGGACGTTCAGTAATCACTGTTGGTCCATACCTGCACCTGCATCAATGTGGTCTACCGAAGAAAATGGCATTGGAACTTTTCAAACCATTTATCTACGGAAAATTAGAACTACGCGGTCTTGCGACAACCATTAAAGCTGCGAAGAAAATGGTTGAACGTGAAGAAGCCGTTGTGTGGGATATCCTGGACGAAGTGATCCGTGAACACCCAGTGTTACTTAACCGTGCACCAACGCTTCACCGTTTAGGTATTCAAGCCTTTGAACCTGTCCTGATCGAAGGTAAAGCGATTCAGCTTCACCCGCTGGTCTGTGCGGCGTATAACGCCGACTTCGATGGTGACCAAATGGCTGTCCACGTGCCACTGACGCTTGAAGCGCAGTTGGAAGCACGTGCACTGATGATGTCGACCAACAACATCTTGTCCCCAGCGAACGGTGAGCCAATCATTGTTCCTTCTCAAGACGTTGTATTGGGTCTGTATTACATGACCCGTGACCGTGTTAACGCGAAAGGCGAAGGCATGGTTCTGACTGGACCTAAAGAAGCCGAGCGCGTTTACCGTGCTGGTCTTGCTGAACTGCATGCTCGCGTAAAAGTGCGTATCACTGAGTTCACCAAGACGGATGAGGGCGAGTTAGTACCAAGCACTAGCATTGTTGACACGACTGTTGGTCGTGCGATTCTGTGGATGATCGTTCCTAAAGGTCTTCCTTACTCAATCGTCAACCAAGCGTTAGGCAAGAAAGCGATCTCTAAGATGCTGAACACTTGCTACCGTATCTTGGGCTTGAAACCAACGGTTATCTTTGCTGACCAAACCATGTACACCGGTTTTGCTTACGCTGCACGTTCAGGTGCATCAGTAGGTATCGATGATATGGTGATCCCAGCAGCGAAAACTGAGATCATCGCTGAAGCGGAAGCTGAAGTTGCAGAAATCCAGGAACAGTTCCAATCGGGTCTGGTTACCGCAGGTGAGCGTTATAACAAAGTCATCGATATCTGGGCAGCCGCTAACGAACGTGTTTCGAAAGCGATGATGGAAAACCTGCAAACTGAAACCGTGATTAACCGTCATGGCGAAGAAGAGCAACAAGTTTCCTTCAACAGCATCTACATGATGGCCGACTCCGGTGCTCGTGGTTCTGCCGCGCAGATTCGTCAGCTGGCGGGTATGCGTGGTCTGATGGCTAAGCCAGATGGTTCAATCATCGAGACGCCAATTACCGCTAACTTCCGTGAGGGTCTGAACGTACTTCAGTACTTCATCTCAACCCACGGTGCGCGTAAAGGTCTTGCGGATACCGCACTGAAAACCGCTAACTCCGGTTACTTGACGCGTCGTTTAGTAGACGTTGCTCAAGACTTGGTCGTCACTGAAGATGACTGTGGTACGCATGAAGGCATCATGATGACACCCGTCATCGAAGGTGGCGACGTTAAAGAACCATTACGTGAGCGCGTATTGGGTCGTGTGACCGCAGAAGACGTATTGAAGCCAGGTACTGCTGATATTCTTGTTCCACGTAATACGTTAATGGATGAGCACATCTGTGACGTATTGGAAGAGAACTCAGTCGACAGTATCAAAGTACGTTCAGTGGTTAGCTGTGCAACCGACTTCGGTGTGTGTGCGAACTGTTACGGTCGTGACCTTGCACGCGGGCATATCATCAATAAGGGTGAAGCCATCGGGGTTATCGCAGCACAATCAATCGGTGAGCCGGGTACACAGCTGACGATGCGTACGTTCCACATCGGTGGTGCGGCATCACGTGCGGCAGCTGAATCAAGCATTCAAGTGAAGAACAAAGGGACTATCCGTCTAAGCAATGCGAAGTCGGTAACCAACTCAGCCGGTAAGCTGGTTGTCACTTCACGTAACACCGAACTGAAGATGATCGACGAATTTGGTCGTACTAAAGAGAGCTATAAAGTTCCTTACGGTGCGGTCATGGCGAAGGGTGATGGAGAACAAGTTGAAGCGGGTGATACCGTTGCAAACTGGGATCCGCACACAATGCCAGTTATCACCGAAGTAAACGGTTTTGTACGCTTTGTTGACATGAATGATGGTCAAACCATTACTCGTCAAACTGACGAACTGACGGGTCTCTCTTCGCTGGTGGTGATGGACACTGCTGATCGTACCACGGGTGGTAAAGATCTCCGTCCAGCCGTCAAAGTCGTTGATGCGAAAGGTGGCGATGTCATGCTGCCAGGTACTGATATGCCAGCACAATACTTCCTGCCAGGCAATGCAATTGTCCAGCTCGAAGATGGTGTACAAATCAGTTCAGGTGATACTTTAGCCCGTGTTCCTCAGGAATCTGGCGGTACTAAAGATATTACCGGTGGTCTGCCACGTGTTGCTGACCTGTTTGAAGCACGTCGTCCGAAAGAGCCGGCGATTCTGGCAGAAATCAGCGGTATCATCTCCTTCGGTAAAGAAACCAAAGGTAAGCGTCGTTTAGTGATCACACCAGTTGATGGTAGCGATCCGTACGAAGAGATGATCCCTAAGTGGCGTCAGCTGAACGTCTTCGAAGGTGAGCGCGTTGAACGCGGTGATGTAGTGTCTGATGGCCCAGAGTCACCACACGACATCTTACGTCTACGTGGCGTACACGCAGTAACGCGCTACATCACTAACGAAGTACAAGAAGTTTATCGCTTACAAGGCGTTAAGATTAACGATAAGCACATCGAAGTTATCGTTCGTCAGATGTTACGTAAGGCAACGATTGCCTCTGCAGGTAGCACCGAGTTCTTAGAAGGTGAGCAAGCAGAAGTGTCACGTATCCTAATCGCTAACCGCGAACTGGAAACAAATGGTAAAGTTGCAGCAACTTTCCATCGCGACCTATTAGGGATTACTAAAGCATCACTGGCAACTGAGTCATTTATCTCCGCAGCATCGTTCCAAGAAACGACGCGCGTGTTAACTGAAGCAGCCGTGGCAGGTAAGCGTGATGAATTACGTGGACTGAAAGAGAACGTTATCGTTGGACGCTTGATCCCAGCCGGTACCGGTTATGCATACCATCAAGATCGTATGCGCCGTCGCCAGCAAGGTGAAGTGCCTGCAGCACCACAAGTGACTGCAGACGAAGCTTCCGCGAGCTTAGCAGAGCTGCTGAATGCAGGTCTGGGCGGTTCAGACGAGTAATTAGAGGTGTTAAGTGAAAACCCTGCTTAGGCAGGGTTTTTTTTATGTCCTATCCCCTATTTCAATCCCTGTTAAGGATCCTGACATGATGATGCGATGGAAAGTATACCCACTGCTAGCAGGGATGTTTTTCAGTACGCTCAGTGGTGCCTCAGAACCCGTGCAGCGGTTATTCGAGCAATGGCAAGTTACCTGTAATAATCTAAACGATTGTGATGTGCGTAACGCTAATCCAGATGAAGATATTCGTATTATTTTAACTTACCAAGCCGGGCCTAAAGGCGCTATAGCCTTGGATATGGCGGGTTATGACAGTGATACACCAGAAGGTATCTGGGTAGATGGTAAACGTTGGCAAACAACCTTGGCATCTCATCGAGCGGATAGCCATCATGATGCTGCAGGCTATTCATCGAATTCATTGGTACAAATCCAAGCGTTTCTCCAGCTGCTGACCAATGCCTCGACGCTCTCCCTCTCGCAGGATTCCGATGAAGGAACTTCGTTGGCGGGATTGATGGGCGCACTAAACTTTATTGATGAACGTCAAGGTCGCCTTCATAACCGTACTGCGCTGATCGTGCCCGGTGAAGGAAGTGCTAATGACGTCCCTCACCGCTATGCAGTCGAACCGCGTTTTATTGTGCAGGCTAAACCCTCGCCACTCAAAGACCCCAATCATCTAATCGAGACGGTGCTGAACTCTCAAGCACGACTCCTTACTGATCAAGAGTGCACACCGGAAGACGAGACGCTGCAAAAAAGTAACGCCAAACCTCTCGATAATCAGCACGCGCTGGTCATGATCAACTGCGTCTCAGGGGCCTATCAATCTTCATCCATCCTATTCGTTGTACCGAAAAATCACCCCGAGCGAGGCAAAATGCTCGATCTGCCGATTCCCCTTAGGAATAATCAAGGTGATGTACAAACCGTTAGCTGGTTTACCGATCCTCATTACGATCCACAGCGAGGACTTCTGTACCATACGGCACGCGGACGAGGATTAGCGGATTGTGGTGAGAGCGCAGTGTGGCGTTTTAATGGGAAAAACTTTGAGTTGATGAGTTACCATAATCAGCCAACCTGTGATGGTGGAGAACCAGGAAATTGGCCATCAGTATGGTTAATGCCTGGCTTTAAGGAAACAGAATGAGCTGAGGCTCATTCTGTGAGCCATTAACGTTGTTCGGCAATGAGTTGCTGAAAAGACGCCACTGCGGCACGCCAGTCAGTGGCTTGGGTAATGGCGCTCACCACCGCAATACTGCCTACTCCTGTTTGCAGGACGTCAGCGGCCCTCTCTAGAGAGATACCGCCGATAGCGACTGTTGGAATCGTCTTGAGTTTGGCAACATGCTCAGCCACTTTAGTAATGCCTTGGGGCGGCATTGCCATCTCTTTCGTTTGAGTGGTGTAGACCGGGCCCAAAGCAATGTATGAGGGATTTAGCGGTAAAACCCGTTCAATTTCCTCATCACTGTGCGTGGAAACTCCGAGTCGCAGCCCAGCTTGCGCAATCGCCGACAAATCGGCCTCCAACAGATCTTCTTGCCCTAGATGTACCCCATAAGCTTGGTACTCGATTGCCAGTCGCCACTCATCATTAATAAATAACCGAGCGTCAAACTGTTTGGTCAATGCAATAGCTTGGCGAATGTCTTCTCTTATCACATCGCTATTAGCGTTTTTAATACGTAGCTGTAAGGTTTTTACGCCTACATTGAGTAGGCGCTCTATCCATTGGACGCTATCGACGACAGGGTAGAGTCCAAGTGCAAATGGGACTTCGGGAAAGCGCATATTAGTGACTCCGCTCGCTTTCTGGGAGGATTGGGGTATAAATTTCGCCGCCAACGTTTTTGAACTGCTCAGCCATGCCTCGCATTTCTGCGTCGATATCTCGGGGGAGATGATCCTCTCGAGGATTATCTTTGGCAAACTGACGCACTTCTTGACTAATTTTCATCGAACAGAATTTCGGACCACACATGGAACAAAAATGTGCGACTTTTCCTGACGCTTGCGGCAGCGTCTCATCATGGAATCTGCGCGCCGTCTCAGGATCTAAGGCTAAATTAAATTGGTCTTCCCAGCGGAATTCAAATCTTGCTTTAGACATAGCATTATCCCTGATTTGTGCGCCAGGATGGCCTTTCGCTAAATCCGCCGCATGGGCCGCGATTTTATAAGCAATAAGACCTTGTTTAACATCCTCTTTATCGGGTAAGCCAAGATGCTCTTTCGGTGTGACATAGCAGAGCATGGCACAGCCTAACCAGCCAATAAAGGCAGCGCCGATACCGGAGGTGAAATGATCGTAACCCGGGGCAATATCCGTGGTAAGAGGGCCTAAGGTATAGAAGGGAGCCTCTTCACAGTGCGCTAATTGTTCGGTCATATTCCGCTGGATCATATGCATGGGGACATGGCCCGGGCCTTCAATCATGACTTGCACATCGTATTCCCATGCTATTTTCGTTAACTCGCCCAACGTTCTTAGCTCAGCGAATTGCGCCTCGTCATTTGCATCTTGAATCGAACCCGGGCGTAGCCCATCACCCAAAGAGAGCGATACATCATAGGCAGCACAAATTTCACAAATTTCGCGGAAGTGTTGATAAAGGAAGTTTTCTTGATGATGTGAGAGGCACCATTTGGCCATAATCGAGCCACCTCGAGAAACAATGCCAGTGAGTCGCTTCGCTGTCATGGGAACATATCGCAACAGCACCCCAGCGTGAATCGTAAAATAATCAACGCCTTGTTCTGCTTGTTCAATCAGCGTGTCGCGAAATAGCGGCCAGTCGAGGTTCTCGGCGATACCATTAGCTTTTTCTAATGCTTGGTATATGGGGACTGTCCCGATAGGAACTGGGCTATTGCGTAGCAACCATTCCCGAGTCTCGTGAATATTACGTCCTGTCGAGAGATCCATAATCGTGTCAGCCCCCCAACGGGTAGCCCAGACCAGTTTTTCGACTTCTTCTTCGATCGAAGAGGTGACGGCTGAGTTCCCAATATTCGCATTCACTTTGACTAAAAAATTACGCCCAATAATCATGGGTTCTGACTCAGGGTGGTTGATATTGGCCGGTATAATCGCTCGCCCAGCCGCTACCTCTTGGCGGACAAATTCCGCTGTTATTTCTCGCGGTGTCTGTGAGCAGAAAGGTGCACCGGGGTGTTGTCGCAATAAATCACTATCGGGAAGTGTCGCTCGCCCCAAGTTTTCCCTGACCGCTATAAATTCCATTTCAGGGGTGATGATACCGCGACGAGCATAGTGGAGCTGTGTGATACAGCCCCCAGCTCTCGCTTTACGGAATTGAAACGGTTTTTGAAAGCGGATCGTTTCAAGTGTGGCATCGGATAACCGCTGTTGGGTGTAGTCAGAGGCGGTATGCTTAATGGCTTCAGAGTCCATTCGCTCAGCAATCCATGCTGCACGCAGGGTCGCAATCCCTTCGTGAACATTCGGGGTGGACGCGGGATCTCCAAACGGGCCGGAGGTATCATAGATAGGAATAGAGGGATTTTCTTCGTAAACAGAAGCATCGTTATTGAGAGTAGGAGAGAGGTGGATCATCCTTACTGGCACACGAATATCCTCTCTTGGCCCTGATAACCATTCTCGCGTAGAGTTGGGAAAGGTT
This sequence comes from Rosenbergiella nectarea, assembly GCF_900111105.1. Taxonomy (GTDB): domain Bacteria; phylum Pseudomonadota; class Gammaproteobacteria; order Enterobacterales; family Enterobacteriaceae; genus Rosenbergiella; species Rosenbergiella nectarea. The sequence continues at coordinate 16,463 of NZ_FOGC01000019.1, forward strand.
GCGCCGGTTAAAGACTGCAGGAATTGTTGTGCTTGTTGGCGTTTTTCACGACGTGATGAAGTTTCAGACATAGCAGTTTCTCGACATTGAAAGAAAAATGCTTGTCCGGAGTTCGGAAGGAGCAATGTACCTTGAAATAGCAAAACGGTTCAAGGCATAAGATTGACTCTTGTTCCCTTCGCAGGTTCTAACCTGATCAGGTTCCGCGGATCCCGAATTAACGGTCTCAGCCCTATTGGGCACTCCGACAAGATAAATAAGCTAACTTCGCTTTTAAAGGAGATTCCAATTCCCCTTACTGCAGCATAACCTTATTCAACCTAATTCACAACTGCAGTCACTAACTATCGAGCATCCCTGATGAAAGGGAGGCAGACGGTTTCGCCGCATCGATGGCTAATTGCTTAGCCGCTAGTTGCGGAGAGGCATCACGCGATCCGACCAGCTCCGTTGAGAGTAACATCTGATCTTCTAGATCGAATAGCGCATCGAGTTGCATGCCTACTTCTGAAATGACATTACGTAATTTAGGGATCTCGCCGTTAGAGATAGCGGGTTCCAAATAGGTATCGTAGAGCGCAAGCAAAGTATGGGTGTTGTCTTCCAATTGCGGATACAGGGCACTCAGCAAGTTTTGCTGTGCTTGTGAAGCTAACAGCATTTCGATTTGCTGATAGCGTTTAAAGTGCCCAGACGAAAGGTAATCGACTAGGCGCTGACAGAAAGCATCAAGCGCGACTTCGTCACAACGCTGACTATCATTTTTCTGTGGAATGAGTCCAATTAATTGGTAATAAGCGACCAATAATTGACGGCGGCTAGCCAGCCACTGGTCAATCATCGGGTGGCTTACCGTCATTTTTTCGCTTAAGTTAGCTAATTTAGTCAGCATTATGGCTGCTCCGAATAAGGTTAGTTAACTAAGCGTAGACTATATTAATGAATTCACCTGACTTTTAGGAGGCATCGCGTGGTTGAGTACAATCATATGACAGAACAAGAAGGGTGGTGGGTATGTAGCGAGGGGAGAGACCTATGGTTACCCCAGGGCCAACTCCCCTATGGAAAGGCCGGCGAACTAGGCCTTGACGCTGAGCGCGCACGAAAAATAGGCGAGTATCAAGGGAGACCCTGCTGGTTGATATGTCAGCAACAACCCACCGAAATGGAGAATGTTCGTCGTCTTCTGGGTATCAACAAGCAGCTTTTTCAACTGGCGGGGCGGGGTGTTCAATTAGCGGAATTTTATCGCTCTCATCGTTGGTGTGGCTACTGCGGTGCTACAATGAATCGCTCAGAGAAAGAGTTTGCCTGCTTATGCGATCATTGTGGCGAGCGTTATTACCCGCAGATAGCCCCGTGCATTATTATCGCCATTCGGAAAGGCCGAAAAATTTTATTGGCGCAACATCAACGCCATAAACAGCCCATTTTCACGGTATTGGCCGGTTTTGTTGAGGCGGGTGAAACGCTTGAAGAGTGCGCACACCGTGAAGTAATGGAAGAGAGCGGTATTACAATTAAAAATCTTCGCTATGTTGCCTCCCAACCCTGGCCATTTCCCCACTCTTTAATGTGTGCCTTTACCGCAGAGTATGACAGCGGTGAGATTGACATAGATCCCAAAGAACTGAAAAGTGCTGACTGGTTTGACGTATCGCAATTACCAAAAATACCGGAGATTGGCACCATTGCTCGCCGTTTGATTGAAGACACTATTGTGCTTTGCCGGGAAGAATAACGTAAAGCTGATCTCACACAATATTCCCGCTGCCGATTTAGGGTATTACCTATTCCCCATGCGTAACGACCAATTCACTCTATTATGGGTGCTATGGGCAATATGGGGGATATTATTAATCACCTATCTTTCCCCTCACTTTTCTTTCGCCAATTGCGTACAGATTGCTACGTTATGGATAGCGATATGTAGCGCAGTGGCGGTCTATTTTCGTCAGCGTACAAAAAGAGTATTTATGTTTAAAGCTAAAAAGAAAATCGATGTCGTCGACCCAAGTAAAATGGCAATGGCTCCCACGGCTGAAGTGGCTCAAGTGAAAGAAGAGCGTATCGTTAAAGAGACCTTAATTGCTAAAGGTACGGTTCTTACCGGAGAGATCAGTAATGAATCCGATGTATTGATTGAAGGAAGCGTGATTGGCGATATCCACAGCAGCCGATCAATTCGGATAGGCAGAGAAGGGAAAGTCCAGGGAACACTTACGGCGGAGAAGATAACCATTAATGGCTACTTGCAAGGTCGGTGCCAAGCGACGGCGGTGAAGATACTGTCTCAAGGTCGGTTAGATGGCGACATCCAAGCGAACGAGTTATCAATTGAGCGTGGCGGGATCTTCAACGGGAATTCACAATATTCTGCTGATAAAACCGCTAAAGAGGTAGAGAAAATAACGAAAGAGAATGTAACAGCGCTACCTAAACTCGTTACCGCGTCAGAATGCTTACCAGTCAAAAAACAGTGTGATAAGCCGTAGATTACTGGTGGAGGAGTACAGCCGCCACCAAAATAATTTAGTCTGTAGTGTCCACGAAGTTTTTAAATAGCTGTTACACTAGGCCTAGACAAAAGAGAGCCTAGAAAATGAATGAATTAAAAAACGATCGCTATTTGCGCGCATTGTTGCGCCAACCTACAGACGTAACACCTGTTTGGATGATGCGCCAAGCGGGACGTTATTTACCAGAATATAAAGCCACTCGTGCTGTCGCAGGCGACTTTATGTCGCTGTGTAAAAATGCTGAGCTTGCTTGTGAAGTCACGCTACAGCCGTTACGCCGCTTTCCGTTAGATGCTGCGATTCTCTTCTCAGATATTTTGACCATTCCTGATGCAATGGGTCTTGGCCTCTATTTTGAGGCAGGCGAAGGGCCGCGGTTCAGTTCCCCCATTCAAACGATAGCGGACGTGAAAAAACTTCCTATTCCTGATCCTGAGCAAGAATTAGGTTATGTGATGAATGCTGTACGGACTATCCGTAAAAATTTACAGGGTGAAGTTCCGTTAATTGGCTTTTCCGGCAGTCCTTGGACGTTGGCCACTTATATGGTGGAAGGCGGAGGAAGCAAAGCGTTCACTAAAGTTAAAAAAATGATGTATGCCGAGCCCGCAGCACTGCATTTAATGCTAGAGAAAGTTGCCGAGAGCGTAACAAGTTACTTAAATGCGCAGATTAAAGCGGGTGCGCAATCGGTAATGATATTTGATACTTGGGGCGGCGTATTAACTGGGAGAGACTATTTGGAATTCTCCTTGCACTATATGCATAAAATCGTTGACGGCTTGATTCATGAAAATGAAGGTCGTCGCGTACCCGTGACATTATTTACTAAAGGTGGCGGCCAGTGGTTAGAGCAGATCGCCGACACTGGATGTGATGCCATTGGACTGGATTGGACGACACGCATCGATGAGGCAAGACAGCGAGTGGGACACCGTGTCGCCTTACAAGGAAACATGGATCCTTCTATCCTCTATGCGCAACCGGCCCGTATCGAAGCTGAAGTACAAACTATCCTTGCGCAATATGGTCAAGGCAGTGGGCACGTATTCAACCTGGGGCACGGTATCCATCTTGACGTACCGCCAGAAAACGCAGGTGTTTTTGTCGAGTCAGTGCACCGTTTATCTGAGCCTTACCACCGCTAACGATGAGCATTGATTTAGCTGAGTTGAAGGCCTTACAGCAGCAATATGCTACCAAGGTTATTCAATATGACAGGAATGAAGCCTTCTCCCCGCGGTATATTGCCGGGGGGGATGTTGGCTTTGAAGCACAAGGTACTGTGGCGCGTGCAGCGATGGTGATCCTGACTTGGCCTGAACTTGAGCTGGTGGAGTATCAGGTCGCGCGGGTTCCTGTCACATTACCTTATATTCCTGGCTATCTCTCATTCAGAGAGTGTCCGGCTTTAGAAGCGGTATGGCAAATGCTGACTATCAAGCCTGATTTGCTGTTTATTGACGGTCAAGGCGTTGCGCATCCGCGAGGACTGGGTGTTGCCAGTCACTTCGGCCTATTTGCCGATGTCCCTACCATTGGTGTTGCTAAAAGCCGACTCTGTGGCGAGTATGACGCATTATCACCAGAACCCGGCTCAGTCGTCGGTTTGCGATATCAGGGGCAATTAATAGGTTCGGTTCTACGAAGTAAGGTACGCTGCAATCCACTCTTTATTTCCGTTGGACATCAGATCAGTGCGACTTCAGCCTTGGCGTGGACACAACGCTGTTTGCGGGGTTACCGTCTACCCGAGCCTACTCGCTGGGCGGATGCTGTCGCTTCAAACAGACCGAGTTTCCAGCGCTGGCTAGCCCGACAATAACACTGATAATCGCGGTGAATTACGATACACTGTATTAAGCGAATTTATAATGAGTATCCTGCATGTTACGTAACCCAATCCATTTACGCCTAGCCAAGCTTGAGAGCTGGCAGCACGTGACCTTTATGGCATGTTTGTGTGAGCGTATGTACCCTAATTATCAGATGTTTTGCCATGCTACCGGTTTTGCTAATGCACAGCTTTATCGCCGGATCCTCGATCTTATCTGGGAGACCTTATTAGTCAAAGATGCAAAGGTTAACTTTGATAGTCAGCTTGAGAAGTTTGAAGAAGCGATCCCTTCTGGCGAGGACTTCGAGATGTATGGCGTTTACCCTGCGATTGATGCATGTGTCGCGTTAAGCGAGGTGGTTCATTCTCGTTTAAGTGGCGAAACCCTAGAACATGCGATTGCAGTAAGTGAAACTTCAGTAACCACCGTAGCAATGCTAGAAATGACTCAGAGTGGCCGTGAACTCACGGACGAAGAGCTTAAAGATAACGTCGCGGTGATCGACGAGTGGGATGCCCAATGGGAGATTTTCCGCTTACTCGCCGACTGTGAAGAACGAGACTTGGAGCTGATTAAAGGGCTTCGTCAAGACTTACGCGAAGACGCAATAAGTAATATTGGCGTGTTTTTTGAGCAAAAAAGCTAAGAAATTTGGTATCAAAGCCAAATAACCTGTACTGTAGGCTTCACAATCGCCCCCTGTCTAGTCTACATTTGAGGGGCTAATCTTGAGGCTATCAGAACGCGGAGGCAGAAAAGGGTTCATCGATTCTTTTTGCTCTCGTGACTGGCAAGCGATAAATACACTTTAAGGATAACTTATGAACAAGACTCAACTGATTGATGCGATCGCCGAAAAAGCGGATCTGTCTAAAGCCCAAGCTAAAATTGCTCTGGAATCGACCCTTTCTGCGATCACTGAGTCTCTGAAAGAAGGTGATGCGGTTCAGCTAGTAGGCTTCGGTACTTTCAAGGTTAATCACCGTGCAGAGCGTACTGGTCGTAACCCACAAACCGGTAAAGAGATCAAAATTGCTGCAGCAACTGTTCCTGCATTTGTTTCAGGTAAATCCCTGAAAGATGCTGTGAAATAACCGCATCTTAACAGTGATAAGTTTGATCGGAAGGGGAGCTATCCCCTTCTTGATCGGTCCCGTAACACATCTTATTCACTAAAGAGATAGCTATGCGCTCGTTCTCTTATCGACCCTTATTTCTCCTCCCGCTGTTTTGCTCCCTCTGTAGCTGTGCCCTCTTTCAAAAGAAACCTGAAACCCATGCAACGGGCTATCTGGCCGACCGCGGGGTGGTACGTATTTGGCAACATACCTCATCGTCAAATTATACGACGCTACAAACGCTCTTTACTCCGTTTGATGGTTCAGACGAATCAGAAGCGATTTACCACTGGGACCAAGATTCATTGGTGAGTATTTCAAAGCAGTCTCTCCAAGGGCCGGAGAATAGCTTTTCAGCGCGCTTTAGTCGTCAAGACGGAACAACCACCTTTATGCAGCAGAAATATGCAACGTCTCGTCAGCCGCTGACAGTGAATGAGCTAGAACTCGCAAAGTTTGAGGCGCAACGTGTATTGGAGGTCAGCCGAGATCTCATCAATGGTAGGGTTGAATTACATCAGGGGCGTCGGTTATCGGCCCAACAAGTCGAGATGTGTGACGGGACACTCGTCCAGTTTCACTTTACTAATCGAGAGAACCAACGGCTGAGCGGTTTGTCACAGCAGTCGCCAGATTATGTTGCATGGATTGAAGCACCAGAAGGGGAACAGGAATTATTGATGACGACTCGGAACCTGTGTCAGCAACAACCCAATTATTCAAAAAAATAGAGGCTACTTTGACTAGCCTCTATTCGGGTTACTTACGATTTATAGCTCGATAGCCAATATCGTGACGATAGAAACTGCCTTCCCAACTAATCTGGCGAGTAAGCTGATAGGCGTGTTGTTGCGCTTCGGCAATAGTGCCACCAAGCGCTGTCGCACACAGTACTCGGCCGCCGGCGGTTGTTACCTCATCACCGGATAACACTGTCCCTGCATGAAAGACCTTAGCGTCCGTGTTGTCAGTGTGAGGGAGCCCTGTAATGACATCGCCTTTACGGTAGCCATCGGGATAACCGCCCGCCGCAATAACGACGCCAAGTGCTGCTCGCTCATCCCATATAGAGTCAACCTGGTCCAAGCGTCCCGTGCTGCCCGCTAAACATAATTCGACGAGATCGGACTGTAGGCGCATCATGATAGGTTGCGTCTCAGGGTCGCCAAATCGGCAATTGAACTCAATCACCTTTGGTTGCCCTGTTGCATCAATCATTAATCCTGCATACAGGAATCCTGTATAGCGGTTACCTTCTTGAGCCATACCTTTCACGGTCGGCCAAATAACTTGATCCATGACACGCTGGTGGATTTCATCAGTCACGACAGGAGCAGGAGAATAGGCGCCCATTCCACCTGTGTTCGGGCCAGTATCGCCATCGCCGACTCGCTTGTGATCTTGGCTTGTTGCCATCGGCAGGACATGCTCTCCATCGACCATCACGATAAAGCTGGCCTCCTCCCCTTCAAGGAATTCTTCAATAACGATACGGTGCCCAGCATCACCGAATGCATTGCCTGCTAACATATCTTTTACTGCCGCTTCCGCCTCTTCCAGAGTCATGGCGACAATAACCCCTTTGCCTGCAGCTAAGCCATCAGCCTTAATAACGATCGGGGCACCTTGCTCTTGTAGGTAAGCTAACGCTGGCTCGATGTCAGTGAAATTTTGGTAATCCGCGGTCGGGATCTGATGGCGTTCTAAGAAATCCTTAGTAAAAGATTTGGAACCTTCGAGTTGTGCCGCAGCTTGCGTTGGCCCGAAAATCGTTAAGCCTTCCCGTTGAAAAGCATCGACAACTCCTCGAACGAGTGGCGCTTCAGGACCCACAATAGTTAAGTCAATATTCTCGCGTTGTGCGAAAGCCAATAAACCAGGAATATCGGTTACCTCAATCGCGACATTCTCTAACGTTGGTTCGAGTGCCGTACCCGCGTTACCCGGTGCTACAAAGACTTTGGTTACTAAGGGGGATTGCGCAGCTTTCCATGCCAGAGCATGTTCACGGCCACCATTACCGATAATTAGAATATTCATTATGTACTGACCTCATCTCTAGTGGCGGAAATGCCGCATTCCAGTAAAAATCATCGCAATATCGTGCTCGTCTGCTGCCGAGATCACTTCTTCATCACGAATCGACCCGCCAGGTTGGATAACACAACGTACACCCACTGCAGCGGCTGCATCAATTCCATCGCGGAAAGGGAAGAAAGCATCTGATGCCATTGCCGAGCCGCTGACTTCCAAACCTTCATCGGCCGCTTTGATACCGGCAATTTTTGCTGAGTAGACACGGCTCATTTGGCCCGCACCAATACCAATAGTACGATTATTTTTCGCGTAGACAATCGCATTAGATTTTACGAATTTTGCGACTTTCCAGCAGAATAGTGCATCGCGTAATTCTTCTTGAGTCGGTTGACGCTTAGTGACGATAGTTAATTCGCTCTCGCCAACCATTCCTAAGTCACGGTCTTGTACTAATAATCCACCATTAACCCGCTTAAAATCATAACCACTCTGGCGTTGTTGCCATTCACCACAGGTTAGGACACGTACATTCTGTTTTGCAGCGGTAATAGATAAAGCTTCCGCGCTGGCACTCGGGGCGATAATCACTTCGACAAATTGGCGACTAATGATGGCTTGTGCCGTCGCGGCATCCAATTCACGGTTAAAGGCAATGATGCCACCGAAGGCTGAGGTCGGATCTGTCGCATAAGCCAAGTCGTAGGCTTGGAGCAAATCGCTGGCTGTCGCAACGCCACAAGGGTTAGCGTGTTTTACGATGACGCAGGCTGGCTGCTCGAATTCTTTAACACACTCAAGCGCGGCATCCGTATCAGCAATATTGTTATAAGAAAGCGCTTTACCCTGACGTTGAACGGCTGTCGCGACGGAAGCTTCTGAAAGTGTGTCTTCTATATAGAAGGCAGCCTGTTGGTGGCTGTTTTCACCGTAACGCATATCTTGTTTCTTGATAAGGCTAAGGTTCAAGGTTCGAGGGAATTGGCCAGACGGTGTTTTCTCTTCACTATAATAAGCAGGAACCAAGCGACCAAAGTAATTCGCGATCATCCCATCGTAAGCCGCGGTATGTTCGAATGCTTTAATCGCTAGGTCGAAGCGTGTCGCTAAGCTCAAGCCCTGATTGTTGTCGGCTAATTCTTTTAATAGGGGGGTATAGTCAGCGCTGTTAACGACTATTGCGACATCCTTATGATTCTTCGCAGCAGAGCGGACCATGGTAGGGCCACCAATATCGATGTTTTCAACAGCGTCTTCCAGACTGCAATCCTCATTTGCGACCGTTTTGGCAAATGGATAGAGATTTACCACAACCATATCGATAGGTTGGATGTGGTGTTCTGCCATGACCGCATCGTCTTTATCGCGGCGTCCAAGAATGCCACCATGGATTTTGGGGTGTAATGTTTTGACGCGCCCATCCATCATTTCTGGAAAGCCGGTATAGTCTGACACTTCTGTCACGGTTAAGCCTGCTTCTGCTAGTAAACGTGCAGTACCGCCAGTAGAGAGGAGTTCAATACCATGTTCAGAAAGGCCTCGTGCAAAGTCGACGATCCCTGTTTTATCAGAGACACTAAGTAAAGCACGGCGTACAGGACGATGTTGCATAATAGAAGTAAACCTCTGGAGTTGCAGTTTGAAAGATAAAAGCATCGGCGCCTTTAAAATTAACAGGGGCATATTGTAGCGAAAACGTTTGCGTGGATCTCGCGTTAAATGATTTTTTTAAGCCTTTGTGAGTAAATCTGTGGATAACACAGTATAAAGTGGTGTTTTGCTGTGGAATGCAGCAGTCAGTCAGATTTTATTAAAAAAGGTATTGCGCCTTTTTCTGAACTCCCTATAATGCGCATCCACTGACACGGCAAAGCACGATACGCAGCGCGGTGACAGGGACTGGAGCGATTCGGTCCAGGAGAAAAAACAAAAACAATGATTGACTCCTGAAGTGAAGCGAGTAATATACGCCACCTCGCGACAACGAGTTAAAACGTTGATTCGCAATGCTCTTTAACAATTTATCAGACAATCTGTGTGGGCACTCGCAGGATTGATATCACAAAAAAACTTTGTAGTATCAAGTCTTGAAGAGTGACACTGAAAATTCATTTACGAATAACAGAATAATTTCTTTGAGCATCAAACTTTAAATTGAAGAG
>NZ_FOGC01000020.1 GCF_900111105.1 Rosenbergiella nectarea
GAAAGTGGCTCTCGGGTTGGTTATTTTTTTGATTTCGACGCTCTCAAGGATTCTTTCCTTTCTTTCAGTGTCATTAACGCCTCAATCAACACATCAACGTTCTCTATGCATGCAACACCTTCGGCTACTCGACCACATGAGAAGTAATCGACTGCACTTTTAAGATATCGTTGAGTGGTTACCAGTTGAGATTTTTCATCTTTAGTCATTAGTCACTCCCGGCAAGCAGATTTGAGACTGTTTCTCTAGTCGCTCAATCTTGGCTAATAGCACTGGTTTCTTAACTCGCCCCCATCGATTGAGTAGGCGACCGGACATGCTGGCCACGTCTTTCTCTTTCATGTATTCGAGCATTACGGCGTTGCGCTCTGCTTCGTACCCATTCTTTATCTTGCGAAGTTCTTCGGCCATCCAGTTGAAGGCATTTATACAGGCTTCTTTGATGACTGCCGCAGCCTTGCCATTAAAACCCATGACAACCATTACAAATCCGCTGAAGTCCATGGTGTAATACTTCTGTTTTTTATCGAAGATACCTAAGTCGTTGATTTTCTCGGAAACGCAAAAGTGCGCTTTCCTGAAATCATCTGAGCAGTGACAGTTCTCTACAGCTCTTAGCACATCACCGTGGCGCTTATTGAACGCCTTGGCTATTTGGAATGTATCTGTCAGCACATCACCTGAGCTTGCTGTGACAAATTGATGAAAGTTAATTTCTGTCGTTTCGATTAATTGCATAGCGATTTCCTTTTAGAGAGCTGAGCCTGTCTCACAGATATGCCGCACCCGAGGGATCGCTATTATCCAGCGACTATCTCAGGCTCAACTTTCTGAAAGGCTCGGGGTTTATATGCGCGTGAGTTGCGCCAATAAAAAAGCCCACCGAAGTGGGCTTGAGTACGGAGAGTAACGAAGCGCAATTGTCGTAATGCTTCACAGCATGACTAAATCACTTGTCAGTTATGACCATCGAAGATGTGATCACCTGCCTTGTCGGGTAATAACCACAATCGAGGCCACTTTAATGACCTCTGTTCTGGCTACTACAGATATTTTTTAGCTAGAGCGAGTAATTCACCCTCTGCTGCTTCACCAAGATGACTAATGCCTGACTTGATGAACTCGTAAGCTTTCGACAGGTCTTTAACGCCTGCGGTTACTTCGATAGTTGGGTTTACTGCTACGGCGGGATCGGCTGCTGCTGGCTGCTCGGTAGTTACTGGCTCTGTCATGGGTTTACTCTCTTTGGTGAATAGGCTGATTAGCCACTGGATGATTTTCATTTGGTTATTTCCCTGATGTAAGCCTGCAAGCCATTAATCTGAGCTGTGGCTTGAGCTAATTGGCTTCTGAGGGCGTAATAATCTTGTCGAGCGTCTGCTGAGAGTTCGGCGCTGGCTGCATTAGTGATGCCGGAGGCGGCGCTGGCTTGAGGCACTCCGCTTGGACATACTGCTTTGACGCGCAACCCGACAGAACCAGACTTAACGCGGTCGCTAAGAGAACTGATTTCATCGTCTTTCGCCTTGAGTTGGAGTTGATAAGATTGGTCGATTGCCGAAACAGCCTTTTGCTGAATTTGCATCTGGTTGATTGTCTTTAGCCTGGTGTCAGCGAGTGACGATGCTTGTAATGATTTTCCCTTCCAATCAATGGCAGAGTTACGGTAATGATTGACTTCGCTTACCAGAGCAATGATTCCACCGAAAAGAATGGTTATCAGAACTAAACGCCAGTTAGCAATTATCCATTCCATTATTCACCCCACAGGCAGATTTCACGCTCTACCTCTCGACGATTAACCAATCCGGCGACGACACGCTTATTAACGTATTTCCACTGGCGAAGACCATCACAGGCTTGCTGGTATCTTCCGGCGTTAAGATTTCGCAGTACCGAGGAATGTTCGAATGCGTAGGTGCCAACATTGTAAGAGAAGCTAATCAGAGCCGCTTCTTGATACTCGCTCATAGGGACTTTCACAGAGCGTTCGACCGAGCTGGCGAATACTTGCAGGTGCTTCTGAAGGAGCTTATCGCATTCCTGCTTGGTATAGACTTTTCCTGGTATAACGTCTTTACCTGTCACACCACTGCATACCGTCCATACTCCTCCGACATCTTTGTATGGTGTTAACTCTGTACCCTCTTGGCTTGGAACTAGCACAGTGGCAATAGCTATTGCACCTGCTCCGCTTGCACCAATTAATGCCTTTCGCAGAGAAGATGAAATAGCCATGACCTAATCCTCTTGCGGTGGGGGCGAGATTATCCCCCGCGATAACTGACTCTCATACGCTCTTGTCTGTCTTCGCTTAAAGTAGAAGTTACTAGCGCAGGTGATAACACCGATGACTAGCCCCCCAACAACCGAAATGGTTTGCCAGTCGAGGTGGTGTATCTTGTCCATTACGCTCCCCCAACAAATAAGTGATCCAGACGCGCAATAGCTGACTACCGATGAAATTTTACCGGGCATATTGACTGTCTTCATAGTTTCCACCTTTGGCTTGAGTTAAAAGCTAGGTGCTGTGTGTAGGGATTCACCGCCTGTCACTTGATAGTATCTGTGTAGGATAATGGGATTGACTTGCGGTGAAATAAAAAAGGCCTCACCGAAGTGAAGCCTTAAAATTTGGGTAAAAAATAAGCCCTTTGGAAAAGGGCGAAAGCATCGTAAGGAAAGCAATTCAGGATTCGCCCCTAGCTCCTTCCAAGGGCTAAATGGTATAGCGGCATTCATGCATGAATGAGAAATAATCCTTAACCTTCAACGCTATAATTTAACCATAGGACAAATCTCAGCAATTGCAAAACTAATGTTAAAAAAAAGCCCCACATCTGTGAGGCTTAAATTCTGGTTGGGCGCATGGCAATGCATTCTTACCATGTCTTTGTAGTCAAGAATACAAAAGCTCAGGCAGTCTCTTGTATCCTACCGCCCTAATGCGTGATTAACCGGATGGGTTTATAGGCGGCGCATAATATTTACAACAATAAATTTACTACGTCAATACTCTGAAAAGCACATTATCACAACGAAAAGCCCTCTGTTTCACAACACGAGAATTAACTCGTCAAAGGGCTTATCTGTTGTAATAAAAAACCCCGCCGAGGCGAGGTTCTAAAATGTGACTGCTCATCGACAACTGCGGCGAGCATATGCCTAATATATCAGCCCATAATTTTTTTGCAAGTAATATTAGATTTAATTATCCGAAAATATTTCACCTTCCTGTATTTCCGTTTCTTTGATTACTTCGTAATAGATTTTTGCCTCAATTAAACTAATGCACCATCTAACCCGATTTCTCGCTTGCGAAATTGTCAAACCTAGCTTAGTTATCCTTTGTAGGTACTGAGCAATAGTCTCAACCGGGTGACCATAGACATAATAATTAATGGCTACCTGACCAAGAATTGATTTAGCCCCCAAGACACGTTGGATCATTCTATCCATAAACATGCCTTCTAAATCTGAGCAGGTTTCTACTCTGGCATGCTTAAGATTTGCGATGATTTGCGCCATCTTTTTGATAAGCTCATTTCCTTGATAGCCGCGGTTATGAAGACTTTCCATTATAGCTACCAATCCATCAGATGTTATGGCCCCCCGACCTGACACTGACTCCATGAATCTTGCGATTGGGCTTATCTGGTTCTTATCAGGTAACCCGTCATAAGCCCACTTTCCCCAAGCATTGAGCATATGAGAGACGAATACTCTCTGACATGGATCTAACCTTGGCTTATGGCCCAAGTCTTTGCTCTTGGTTATATTGGCCAGTAAAGCGATCTGGTCTTCTGGTAAATCACTCCGGCGCCTAACATCAGAAAAGAACTCGCCATCATTTTTCCTGAGCCATTCGTTAGCAACTTGCGCGGCCTTAACCTTGCTAATGTATTCGCCCAGGTAAAACTTATGTCCCCCGCGCCAGATATTTATTCTCCACCTTCCGTTACGCCTATTCTGGGAGACGCAGCGAAGGCCTGATGTGTTATTTTTGCCAATCACCCTGTTATACGGGTTATCTGCTCTTGTGGCTTCCTTCAGATTCTTCAGGCTGTTATCAGACGGGTTGCCGTTGATGTGGTCAATATCATGCTCTGGCCACTTTCCGTGCATGTAGAACCATGCCAGTCGATGAGCTAAATACTTCTTCCCTGAAAAGTGGACAGTGATGTAACCATTATCACGAATGGATGATTTAATCCTGACGCCACGCTCTAGCCTGGAGGTGAAGTTTCCAGTTTCGGAGTTATAAAATAATTTCTCCCGTAATTTGGCTAACTGGAGATTGGATTCTGGCAGTAATTCATTTTCGCCATAGACGATCATCACTTCTTCCTCCGCTTATTGCCGGGTTGGGCTGGGTAACTCTGTGGGGTTTTGTACTGGACTGTTGGGGTTATGGGTGAGAAGTGGTTAAGGATTTTGGTTAGCCAAGTCATAACTCTACTCCCATGCATTGCTCTATCAGTCCAGCCTCGGCGAATTCAGCCTTTGCTATTTTCATCGCTTTATTGCTTGGCGGAAGGTTTATGCTGCAGCTAGCTATAACCTTGCATCCGAATCGAACTCGTAACCGATTTAAAAAGGTTGACCTGACTATGAATTGACTATTGAAAACGTTATTTCGGCAGAACAAATATTTTGTAGCCTTCATACTTCCTCCCTCTGCTTAATTAGCCAAGTCATGATTCCCCCATTCGCATTGTTATCCCTTCCTGATACCAGTCGGGAGTAGTGAACTCTATCCTCCCTGTCACACCATCACTTCTAAGCTCCTGTAATCGCTTGTGCTCGCTTTTTAGGTGCTTGTACAACTCATCCTTCTGCCATTTCTTTAATCTCAATACAGAGCTTGCTAGACGAGCTACACGCTCAATAGTCATCTCGCCGTAAACTATCTCAGCGTGAGTCGTAAATTCGTAAGGGTCTTCTTCTAGCTTTCTGTGACAGCCAACACAGTGAGCGAAGGCGTTGTAAGGATGGTATCGAGTGGATTTGTGTCGGCGTGATTTGAAGTGTGAGCAGTGGAGCTTTGCTGGTTCGTGTTGGAAGTTTCTACCGCAGTAATCGCAATCCCACCCGACCCGCTCTCGAACTAGCTTCGAGAATATGTCGTCAAACTTGTCTCTCTTTAAAGCCATCATCTCGCTCCTAATCCATAAAAGTTCGGGTCTTTGTGGTCGATAGGTTCATGCCCCTCTAGCTCCTGAATCAGTCGATTGAGATACCACTGAGCCTTCTTCACTGACTCGATGCCGCCCTTATCTTTGTACCGGTAGAGATACTTGGTGATATTGGCGACACAGGCCGATTCCATGCCGGACTTATCCCTGACCATTTCGGCGATGATGTCTATGCACTCAATCTTCCCGTGCGTGTAATGCGATGGGCTGTTTACGTTATCTGTCACTTTGCTGTCCTCGTCTCAGTCATCAATCGACCACGCACCACGATGTGACGGTGACAGCCTTCATCGTCCCGAAAAATTGCAACGGTCTTCCTATCCACTCCAAGTAACTTGGCAACTAGCGATATGTTGTAGTGATTATTCCTTAGCATTAAGGGTATTGATGTGATTTTTTCCATTTGGCATACCTCAGAAAAAGGCTTGTAGCCTGTTGAGAATTGATTGGTCTTTAGTGTTAGCAAAGACGTGTTTTATGGCGGCGTTAATCATGGCGCTGTAGCAGCTTTCGAACTCTTCCTGCTCCATGCTCGCAAAAGACAAGCTTTTGGCTTCTGTTCTGATAGTCCCGTCCAATCTCATCGTTTGCTCATAAAAACCAGCGAGGATAGTTAGGTCTTTCCTGAACCTATCGAACTGGCTTTTCTCGTCCATGCAATCAAGCCCTAAGCGTTCAGCCGCCCAGTAGCTGAAACAGAACTTAAAGAATACGAACATCTTTTGATGAAATATCGGGTGACGGGATAACTTAATTTCAGCCGTGTATGTCAGGCCTGTTTTGAACCGATTGATGCGAGGAAGGTCGATATCGTCAGCTAGTGCAAAAACGCCGCCCGGATGCTTCACCAGGTCGAATTGCAATGGTTACTCTCCTTTCTGGTTATCCTGTAGTGCTTGGCGTGATGCTTGCCAAAATAACCAGCACTCTTGAGCTGCCACATTTCTGTAGCCATCTTTTGTCCGTAAAGACTTGCATCGACCATTACGGCTTCCAGTTTGCTTATCCCAACACTCTTCAAACTGCTTGCGTGATTCATCCATTGCTTGCCGCCTTCAGTCCACTAATTACCTCAGAGATTGAATCTCTAAACCAGTTTTTATGCCCGTAATAGCAGTCAAACTTAGCCCCCTTAGCATTTATCTTTGCCACAGTCACTTTGGTTGCTGCCCTGATTATTTCAGCCTGTATTTCCTCGCTGAATTCGTTGAATTTCTTAACCATCACTCACCGCCTTTCATCATGAGGAATACGACCATCGCAGCACGAAGTGGATTTTTGTCCATGTGAACATTTTTATGATTGATGAATTGAGCCATCCACTTAACATCATCATCTGATGCGAATAATGAAATTCGATTCTCCTGAACTATCGGCCCAGCATCAGCCCATGAGTTGCAATAATTAACTTGTCCATTTCTAGCCATTATGTAATCGGCGAAACTTATCTTTCTGCCGACCTCGCAACTAATTTCATGGTCGCTCATCTCTTGGTAATTCATCATTTCAGGCATCCCCATAGCTCTAATGTCTGCTCGCGCCGCTCCTGCAAATCCTTAGCAGTGATACAAGGCGATATACAATCTGCAAAGATAATCTCACCTTCCAGTGACTCGACCCATCGCCAGCCTTGGAATATCGAGATAGATATTTTCCCCGGTACTTCTTTCGGGAATTTCTCTACGTTTTTTAACAGGTACTCTATAGCGTCTTCGCGAAATACTGAGTATCTGTAATTAATATTTGGTGTCATATCCCTCTCCTACTGACATAAAAAAACCGCTTTAAGCGGTGTGGGGGTTAGGCCCTTTTGCCTCTATCGATGAACCAGTCAAGAGCCTTAACAATTAAGGGGTTCTCCCACCAGTTATCTATCTCTCTCATCTGGCCTTTATCCCTGAAAAAAGTCGGTCCGCAGTACCAGTGCCAATCCATAAAAACACAAGTGCCATCGGAAAGCCGCAGCCGATAGAAGTCGGTGAGCGTGATTATTCCATTGGGTATTCGTATGCAAGGCATGAGTGCCTCCTGAATTTGATTAAGCGGTGTGGGGGTTAGCTAGAATGCCGACTCATTCTGGCGTCGTGACGGCTGCTGTCGAGCATCCCGATTCTGCCGTGCGGCGTGTTGGTCCATGTCGTATATTGCTCCGTTCTTCTGCAAGCAAAATACTGTACCGGTTTCGCCGTGGCGGTTAAGTCGCAGTATTAACTCCGTTTCACCTGATGGGACATTTTCATCAAATGCGCCTTCACGGTGGATGCCGACCCAGTAATCACAATCCTGCTCAATCTGGCCGGTGTCGCGAGAGTCGCTTGGCAGTGGCCGCTTGTTCACTCGCTTTTCCAGTTCACGGTTAAGCTGAGTAAGCAGGACGACAACGCAATCAAGCTCTTTGGCTAGGTTCTTCAGGCCTTTGGTAATCATCCCGTATGCTAGGTCGTTACGATCTGCTTTCTCTGCGGTCATCAGCGTTAGGTAATCGACAAGAATCATTCCGACACAGCCCTTTTCACGTTTAACGCGGCGCGCCTCTGCAACGATGTGGGCCAGTGATAATCCCGGTGTATCGTCAATGTAGAGCATATCGAGTTCACGCATACGGGTAGCGACCATCAGTGACTTGTTGAAGTCATCGTCATAGTCACCCTGGTATTTCTGCATATCCTCATCGGTGCGCATGTAGAAAATATTCGGGTTAACGCCCGACTTCTGGCCTACCAGCTTCTCAAGGATTTGGTCGGATGGCATTTCAAGGCTGAACATCAGGGCCGGTTTATTTTCTTTCACCGCGCAGTTGATTGCCATCTGGCCGTAAAGCGTGGTTTTGCCCATCTTAGGCCGAGCGCCGATGACGAATAGAGAACCTTTGACAAGACGTTTAGGTGCCAGCATGTCATCCAGCGAGGGAATGCCAGTAGTTAACCCGCGGGAGGCTTGGTTAGGGTCTAGTCGCTTCTCAAGGTCAATCATCCATCCATCCATCACATCAGCGAAACTGCGTAGCCCTCGGCGGCTTCCCGTCTTGGCGTAGTCGCTAATCTGATTAGTCATGGCAGAAACTGCCTCAAGCTTTTCGGCTGCTGACAGCGTTGATTTGGTGTAGAGGATTTCAGTTGCCGCGGCGAGCTTCTGGATGCCGTAGCGTTCCATGGCGTGGTCACGGACGATTGAGGCGTACTGCGCTAGGTTGGCTGCGGACGGCGTGTTTTTGCAGAGTTCCGCAAGGTAAGCAAATCCCCCCGCTGCTTCCAGTGAACCGCGTTTCTCCATTTCCTCGGAAACAGTCAGCATATCTACCGGCTGATTGCGTTTTAACAGGTCTCGAATGGCTTCGAATAGCTGGCCATGCATCTTGTTGTAAAAACTCTCTGGCTTGATTAGCGTCAGGACCTTCTGCGTCCGTTCTTCGCCGCCGTCCAGCATCAACCCACCGATTACCGCTTGTTCCGCTTGCGTGTTATGCGGAGGTAACATCATTCCATCACTCACAGGCTACCCTCCCTAGTTTTAGTGATCGTGTCGCTTTGCAGTAGGTAATCGAACGAAGCGCGCCAGCCGCGATTGTTGTCACCAAAGTAAAAACGACCAGCCTTGTCCATGAACGTTTCGAAGTAGGCTGTTGCCGCCTGTACTGTCGGCTGCTTCAGTTCACCTAACATCCGCTTGATGGCGGTTCGTCTCTTAGGATTAAGCTTCTCAGCGTTAGGCAGTCTGTCACCGACTGTTTCGTTGTAAGCGTTTAAGATTGCTTGGTATGGAATGGGTTTTGATTTCGTTTTCTTGCAAGACGATTGGTCATCACCAGATGACATATCTAATACGTTAGTATTAGATTTATTAGTATATTCATTACTTGTGGCACTTTGCTGGCACTCTGTTGGCACAAGATCCTCTGTAGCCCTTTCTGAATGCGGTATTGAGCTGGCACTTTGTTGGCACTCTGCTGGCACATTATTTAGCTGATAATCATCGTATTTTGTGACGCAAATTCGGGTAAATTTATTGTTTGTAACACGGGTAATCATCCCTAATTTTTCAAACTTATTTAGTAGATATTTAATCCTGTCGCTAATGATTCCTGTTTCTGCAGCTAGCGTGTTTCTCCCCGTTATGAACTCACCGCGATTGACTGACATTACGCCAAAATCAGTCTTCACTAACTCAGGAGAGTAGTTTGCTGAAAGGATGATATGAATCCAGAGGTGAACCGCTTCAGAGTCTTTATTGTAAAAAGGCAATTCCTTAATTTTTCTGTGCAGCAAGGCGAACCCCTTACCGACTGAGTTCGGTTTATCATTTTGACTCTTACGAGCCGTAAAATTTGCATACGCTACGTTACTCATTTTCTGCTTACTCCTGCTTTAGCTAGTCGAAACTCTCCGATTAACCGTGCGGCAAATGCACGATTGTTAGCGGCTACATCAACCAGCCCTACAGGGCGCTCAGGTTGGTAACGCTCCTCTTTTTGCTGGAAATTACTACGCTTCTTTGTCATAATTACCTCGTTGATTGTTCTACAGTTCCAAAGCAAGTTGTGATGAAGCTCGGTTGCCCCCGGGCTTTTTCTTTGCCAGTAATTCTTCCATTCTCTCCAGCTTCTTCTCTAACCGGCTCATTGTTCCGACTAAATCAAACTCAGGTGTTTCCATTCCTGCATAAGCCAATATCAAACTCATTAGCTTCATGGTGCTGTACTTCTGTTTGCCTGTAGCAGCCTTTAATCGGCTTACTGCGGCTTCATTCAAACCAAGCATCTTGGCGAGCTTTGTCTGACCCCTTACTGAAATCTTCGAGAGTAAGTAGCTCTCTATCTGCAAGGCTTTCTTGCGTTCTTTTGCGAACTCCATTGGGTAATATCCTTGTGTGTTTAGTTGAGCGATCAGCTAATAGCTGAATGCCGTAAATAGATTGGGCTATTCGGTGGGGTTGCACTTTTCAGTGCTCGATTGAATGGTGTTACTAAGCGGCGAAAATTTCTGGGTATAAAACTTCTTTTGGTATCCCAGTAGCATCTGAATATATTTTCATTTTGCTAACTGGTAATTGGCCCCCACGCTTTTTTAGTAAGCTGATGGCTTGAGGAGAAACGCCTACTTTCTCCGCCAGAGTTTTCTGGCAACCGCCTACAGCTTGAATCGCTAAAGACAGGGGAGTAATGCCGATCTTCCGTTTGTTGATCATGGCTTTCTCCTAAATCAAATAATCAACACCATGTTAATGTATTGCGCGGATAAAATCAACATTATGATGATAGACAAAGTAAACATAATGTTTACTATCTCCTTACCGGGGGATTTATGAATAACGTAGCTGACAGAATTAAAAATATTATTTCCAGAGAAGGAATTACGCAGCGTGGGCTAGCGGAAAAATTGAACGTGACGCCACAGACCGTTAATAACTGGATAAAGAGAGATTCAATTAGCAAAGAAGCTGCCGAGCAAATCTCTTCAGCTCTTGGATACTCACTTGACTGGATTTTGCAGGGTACAGGAGTGCCAAAGAAAGAGTCAGGAGAGTCAATCCCTGATGAAAAGTCATGGGGAAAGGTTTCCCCTTGGGATAGAAATACACCTCTCGATGACGACGAGGTGGAGGTACATTTTCTAAAGGATATAGAATTTGCGTGTGGGGACGGAACTTTCGGATCTGAAGACCATAATGGGCTTATGCTAAGATTTTCTAAATCTACTTTACGCCGCGTAGGTGCGAATAGTGATGGCTCAGGAGTCCTATGCTTTCCAGCAACTGGTAGCAGCATGGAGCCTATTATTCCTGATGGCACTACAGTTGCCGTCGATACCAACAACAAGAAAATAATCGATGGCAAGCTATACGCCATTAACCATGGGGGACTTAAACGCATTAAGCAGCTATACAAGCTACCAAACGATTTTTTGAGCGTAAGAAGTTTTAACAAAGACGAGTATGAGGACCAAAAAGTTTTCTCAGAAGATATTGAGATAATTGGCCGGGTTTTCTGGTATTCGGTACTTATCTAGAGCTCAGATTTTCCATAGGCGTAGCTGTAGAGGCTAAGATGCGGTTTTTGTGAAAAATCTATAAATGTTAACATTTAGTATCCGAAGAGTTCTTCTCAGGTAAAATTTATGTAGCCAGTTTAAATTTATCTTAACTTTATTGGATCTTTAATGTACAAGACCAATCCGATTTAGTGAGGTTTGATTCCAAAAACATGTAATTATTCCTCATTCCCATTGTAAATCCCATTGATTGGAACTATATAAGGAGTATGATTAATGTCCGTTGGTGATAATGCTGCGCGTAGTCAGCAGAGCTATTTGAAGTTAGTTGCTATTGCGAATCAAGATTTAGGTTCTACACCTGATGAAATCAAGCTCAATAGCGTGAAAATTGCAGTAATCAATTTGATTGCGTTCGTAATAAGAAGTTTTGATCAGCACGGTATGGATTTACTTAGTAAGATAGTTGACCCATCACTTGACGAACTTGAAGCGATCATAGGTGAGCTTGAAACAGAAACTAAAAAGCACGATGACATTAACTTGAAACAAGCTTTGCTTCTATCGCAAATGCTTATTAATGACATAAGACAGAAAAATCCACAGCTATGCGAGCAAAGTTCTTCTATGCTACGTAGTTTGAATATTGTCTAGTCGCCATATCTATAATTGGAGGAATTCATGGACAAATCAAAGAGTATTGACCGCATGTTGACACTGGCTAACCGTCTAAACGAAATTGTTGAAGAAATGCAGGCACGTAAAGATTCAATACTTAGCGAAAGCACGCCTAAAGCTGCTTAACATCTAGTAGGTTGAAGACTTAATAATCATCTAATCCCGCTCCGGCGGGATTTTTTTCGCCCTAATCAAACAATATTGATCTACCCGAATTTACAACATAACTAATTGATTTTACTAATTATGTAATTTTTTGAAGCCGCCAAAAACCCCATTATTGATCGCACCTTTTCCCTGCCGCCTATCGCACCATCCATCCCTGAAACCTCTCAGCTATTCAGTCTTGCATTAACCCCGGTAAACAGATATTCTTAGCTTGTTGGAACTAAGGTATCTGTTTACCTGTGCTCTGGAAGTTTCCAAAACTTCCCCCTTATGAAG
>NZ_FOGC01000022.1 GCF_900111105.1 Rosenbergiella nectarea
GGCGTAATAAAGATGCAAAAGCAGAATTCCTCAGCAAAATGCCGACTGGTCGTATAACGACAACTGAAGAAATTGCGGAAACAGCGTTGTTCTTAGCCTCAGATTCAGCTAGATCTATCATTGGACAGATAATCACAGTTGATGGTGGGTATTCTGTTGGTTAAATAATAAACTTTAATTAACATCTCCCTATCATTATATAGGGAGTTTTTATATATAAAAATTAATTAATATTAAGTAAGAGAATGTTATAATTTAAATTAGTAGATAACGACTCCAATTTATTGATATTTTTTTATCGTGAGGTAGTGCCTGATAACCTTATCATGTAACTCCACCGACTTTGAGAATGACAGGGATTTTCGTCCCAGCCTTGCCAGATGTTGCCTAAAATTCAGATTAGGTCGTTCGATTCTTTGTGTATAGCGCTTACTGATAACGTGAAACTTACCCTTCAGGCGTGATTTATATAGCGGCCATCCATCCCTCATCCATACAATGGTAATGCATCCAATTAGTTGAAGTTATGTATAATAAGGCTTTTGAGGTTTTATCATGGCCAGCGTTACTGTTCATTGTCCTCGATGTCAATCTGCTCAAGTCTACCGTCTTGGCCTTTAGGATTTTGACCATAGACTCCAATCAATTGGAGTCATTACCCCGTTTTTATAGAATAGATACTCTTGCTAAAATGCATAACCCGCACTTAGGTTATGCATTAATATTTTTTTTATGTGCTTGGGGTATATATTATTGTCAATACTCCAGAATATTTACCTGAAGATTTCCCAGAAATATCCATTATTGGTGTGCTAAAAGTAATTGGCGCGGGAACGCATAGTGACACGCCGGGAATACCAGGCAGTACAACCTGTCGTAAAATTTTACGTTCATTGACTCCAGACCAATAAATCTCGACACCATTTTTTATTTCTTCTTTAGAACTATTGGTGGGATTGAGTATACTTACTTTATAGTCCAATCTATCTTGAACATTATTATTGTTACCTCCGTTTCTAAATATTGAAAAAAGTCCAGGAGACCTGCCAGCAATACCTGAAGCTTGATCGGAAAAGGTTAATTTTAAACCTTTACTCGTGGATTCGTTACCATCATATAAGCACATATCAAGAGTTATTTCAGGTGCTTTACCTGAAGTTCCTCTTCTGTTGATAAAACTATTTATATTAAGATCAATGATCGGCATAGATTGCGGGCTTGATGGGAAGTATATTTGGGGTTGATATTGATAGAATGTTATTTCGCTACTACCTTGTAATATAAGGTTTCCCCATGGGGTTGCATTGGTACCTCCGTTGTAATAGGCATTCAATCTTGAATTTAATATCAGGTTTCCTGATTTATTTCCACTGTGGGGGCCTGTTTTTATAATATTTGCTAATACAGTACCTTCTTCTAAATCACCGGATTTTACATCGGCGGGTTTAAGTTGTAAGATCTCATCCCAAGAGTCACAGTTTATAGGTCTCCCAAAAACATTAATATATTGGACACCAACTCCATCTATATTCGTTTTGCATATAGTGCTTGATCCCCCAACTCCCATTGCACTAGGAAGTATTTGTAATCCCCACTGATAAGGACCATGGTCATCGCAAGTAAAATGGGTTTTTTTAGCTAAAACTTTACCAACTACAGAGCCATTCGGAGTGCTTGATGAAATGTTATCTACTTTTAAATAGTATTTTACTGAATATATTTTATTCCCGTTAGTAGTGGCGTAACACTCAGTATTGACATATGCGGCGCATGACTTCATGATGAAAAATGAAAAGCAAAAAAACATCAAGATGAAAAGATTCTTTTTTAATTTAATTATTTTTTTCATGGTTAATTAAACCCCTATATTTTACTTTTTAATTTGGTAATGACTATTAATAAATTTGATTCATTACTTTCGATCCCGCCTAGTGTGGGATTTTTTATAGAAAGGTCGACTAATGTATGAGCTTTTAAGGTTATCGATAATTATTTTTTCATCTTCACACAGACCTTTTTCCTCTGAAAATTCAGAGCTTCTTAATGCTTTTAAAACAGACAGGGATGTAACCTCTTTGTTTTGTTTGAGAAGCAATAAGACAGCTGAGAAGCTGAGCAAATGAGTATGTCTGAGCCATCATCGTCGTAGTTAGCTGACCTACTATTCATTTTACAAACCTTCACTAGATATTACTATAATTATAGATCATTAGTTGTATATCTTAATTCTTATAAAGAGCCTCTATTTAACATAAGGGTGCTTTTGCGCACCGCCGGCACACCACTCATCACGAAAATCCCCTCAACCGCCCAAAAGTGTCACTTTACCTGGCTAAAACGGGGCGGAAATTATGTTACCCATTTGTTGTCAAAATCGAGGTTTTGGTTTGGGTCGCTTTGCCGGGTCAAACCGCTATTTTCGCCAGAATTGCCAGGACTTCTTCGTGGCGACAGGTGTGACAGTCTCGGTGACTGCCGGCGTTGCCGGTTCGGGCTGAGGCTCAGGTATTGGCTCGGGGTTTTTGGGGAGCTTTGACTCGATCAAATACATGGCTTGTCGAATATCATCTAAATTTTTTTCTAAAAGGCTATTTGTGTCCTTCAAGTGCGAGTTTTCTTGTTCCAATAACTGTATTCTTGCATGTAGTTCATCTGTATTCACGTGTGTAGCTTGCTGTTGTTTCGCTACTGTAGTGACAGTGTCACTAACTACACCTGTTAATGGGCCAAAAACCCTCAATAGCTCTGATATTTCTATCTTTTTTGATTTGTCGCTATCTGTAGTCGTAGATAGTTTCCCCTGTTTTATATACTTGTGTAGCGTGCTTCGAGCTTTCCCCGTTAGCCTGGCTGCTTCACTAATTGAAACCAATGTCATAACTACCTCAAGTGTCCATGCTTAGTTAAAATATTAATTAGTGTTTGGCGTTGTTTTTCGCTGAGCCAGTTAAACGACCCGTTAAGGTCATACTTGCTTTGCATATCGCTGAGAAATTTGGCTTCAAAGCTGCTCAATTGTGTTTTTGCCGTTAGTGCATTGTGCAATGTCCTTTTTAAGGAATCATGCAGCTGATCTAACGTTGGCTCTATTGATTTAGGTATGTTGCTTACATTTGAGTTGATCGGGGTTCTTTCGTCCAACTTCACTTTGGGGCTTAACTCACACTGAAAAATTAACGTATCCGCGGGTCTACCTAACTTTAAAATCTCAATTTTCATATTGCTATGAGAGTTTAAATCACGAGAAACAAGGTTAAGAATTTTTTTATTAAAGTCTCTCAGATCTTTGTATTTACTCTCTAGCATCAACATAAATTTGAAATCTTCGATACTGATTTCTATGTTCGCCTTATGCGTTTTTTTCTGAGTTAATTCTTTTAATAGCCACTCATATACACGCATTGAGTACTTGTTTTCAAAAGACTTAACATGCTCTAAGTTATATTTTATGAACTTCTTCAGCTGGAATAGGTAAGGTAATATGTCCTCACTAAAAACGAGCTCTAGAGATTGGTTTTTTCTACTGAACCTAGCGAAGTTGACCCATTGAAAAATTGTTTTTTCTGTATCACCAGTAGGATAAATGATCTCAACAGTTCGCTTCATAAGCTCACTAGTTGCCTTATTCAATCTGTGATAAGCGTTATCTAATGATAAATTCATCATTTTTGCATACTGCTGGTACGTAAATGTTACGGTTCTATCTGCTCTAGATGGACTGTTTAGCGTTGGGTTGAGCAGGGATACGCAACATAAAATCAGTTTAGTTTCATGCTCAGTAAGGTCATACCGACTTACGGCTAATTCGTTTGCTTTGAATACAACTAACTCTGACATTCAATACACCTAAATCATTGTGGCCGTTTTATAGGCAAGACTACATTAATTATTTGTGGTCGTCATTAAAAAAAGACCACAAAATGACTTTTTCTGTGAGCACTATGACTTTTGGTCCACATTTAACTTCCAGCTTTATGATTTTTAGTCCACAGTCTATGATTTTTGGTCCACAACTTGGTTTTTTTATTATTTAAAATCAGTAAATTAAAAAACCTAGAATAAAGAAAGAATAGAAAAGATAAAAAAGAATAGATCCCAGCCCTGTGGATAAATCCGCTAAATTGGCAGGTTTGAATAGACATAAAAGGATGTCGCAAACGCTGTTTGCTCCTTTATGTAAAGACCCTAAAACCTTATAAGTAGCTCCCTCGACTTCGCTCGGGCGGATCGCTGAGTCGTCCTTTTGTCTTCGACCGTTAACCCTTTTTATTTTGCTAAGTCCGCTAACTTCAGTTCGCTTCGCTCACGGCTTAGCAAAATAAGGGGCTAGGAGAGCCTGTAAGGGCTTATTTGACCTTTAGCCCTAGAGACGGGTGTTTAGGTATTAAAAAAGCCGCTACGGCGCTTACAGGCCATTTTAGCGTTAGGGTTTTATCTGTTTTTGCTCGAGGAGTATTTCGCCTCTCGTTTTCCACTCTTGCCACTTAGGATTATCACGCGGTAATTCGTTTAGGCTACTGAGTGCACCGAGTAAGGCTGCGGCGTTATCGATAGGCTTTCCCGTTTGGCTATCAACGAGCCCCGTCATGATGAGTAAACCGGCCGATTGATAGAGGGCATGGTCACGGGCTTTGCGGGCGGCTTTCGCGGCAGCACGTTTCTCTGCCTGGATGAGGTTGGTGACTTTGGTACGGGCCTCCTGGGCTTTGACCGCGCTACGTTCGGCATTGACTAGGAGGCTGAGCGTTTTCTCTTCCTGCGCTGTTCGGTCCGTTGTTTCGCTGAGCAGTATCAATAATCGTTGTTGTTCACTGGGTGATTTGAGTCCGCGCAGATAGTGAAGCCGGTCTATCAGCCATTGTTGCTGTTTTTCAGTCATCGTTTTACCCTCATATTCGTCTGTTCGTTCATCGTAATCGGTGATTTCTGTGCTGGCAAATTGACACGAACCTCGTTACAGTCCATATCACGAATTATTGATATGGCGCACTTAGACGTTTCTCGACGTTGTCGTAGAAACTGTGCGCGCCTTCAGCGGGATAACCACCATGGCCTCTTATCATCTGAGCGTTAAAGTCGGCGGCAAAGGAAAAGCCCTTGCCCATGCCCACTATATTGCCCGAGAAGATAAGTATGCCCGCCGCCGTGATGATGACCTGGTTCACGTCGAGTCGGGCAATATGCCTAATTGGGCAGCGCATAAGCCGGCTGAGTTTTGGGCGGCCGCCGATGCCCATGAACGCGCCAATGGTTGTACCTATCGAGAGATTGAAATTGCGCTGCCGCGTGAGCTGGATGATAGGCAACGGTTGGCGTTGGTCCGTGACTTTGTGTCACAGGAAATCGGTGAACGTCATGCCTACCAATTTGCCATTCATAATCCCAAGGCGGCGATTGCCGGTGGCGAACAACCGCATGCCCATATCATGTTATCAGAGCGACAGTGTGATGGTATTGAGCGTGACCCTGAGCAGTATTTCAAACGGGCCAATAGCAAACACCCTGAGCGCGGTGGGGCAAAAAAGGTGCGGTTTGGGGAAACCCCGACCGAGCGTAAAGCTTATCTCATCGAACAGCGCAGCCGTTGGGCCGATTTACAGAATACCTATCTAGATAAATATCAGCATGATGAACGTGTTGATGCACGGTCCTATAAAGCGCAAGGCATTGACCGGCAGGCTGAACGTCACCTTGGGCCTTATCAGGTCAGACAGCTTGATGTTACCCAGTTACAAGCCGTGATTGACCGGCGCGAGGCTGAGTCTGTTGCGGTTGAACAAAAAGCGGCGTTACAAGGTGTCATTGATGTGACCCGTTCACTGCACAGTGTGTTGCGGGAACGCGATGAGGCACAGCGAAACTCGTTAGCAGTTGAGCGTGAACAGCGTCAGCCAGGTAAGGCTAACCAGGATGAGATTGCTCAGCTGGTCAGTGCGGCTATGGGCGATATTCAGCAGGATATTGACCTGCAATCGTTGATTGATTCCTCAATGGTTGAGTTTTCCGGCATTCATCAGCAACAACTCAAGCAACAAGAACAACTGAAACAAGCGATGCTGCAAAAACAGCGCGAACAAGAACGCCAAAAACAAGCTGAGAAGCTAAAACAGCAGCCCTCTCAGCAGTCAAAACCGAAGTTCAGCCGTGGCCCAAGAATGTAACAGGAGACTGTGATGGATGAGCAAATTAAGAAAATAGCGGCCTTAATAGGCCATCAGCAACGGCAAGAGGCGCGCGTTACCGCGTTAATTGAAGCTTTTGAGAAAGAATCTGCTTTGCTCAGGCAGGAAAACGCGAAACTTGCCGGTGCCATACGTTCGCTGTCTCAGGCGACCGGTGATGTGACGGATACGGTTAGGCAGTCTGTTAGTCGAGGTATTGCGCAAGTGTCAGAGGAAGTGAGAGCTGTGGCACTTGAGAAGCAGAAGCCGGCTATCAGTTCTCTGACTCAGGTAGTTAATGATGCGCGAGAGACGGTGAAATCAATTCGGCGTGAGGCGGCTTGGTTTTATTGGAAGTCAGCATTCTGGACGGTATTGGTGGGTTTTACGTTACTTTCAGGGATCCTTATTGGGTTTACCTATTACCTCAATCACGTATATAAGAAATTCACCTATTTATGCCAAATATGAAAAACACAGAAATAGGATAAGGTATCTCCAGTGAATAAACTTTTAGTCCTTCTAGGTATATTTATTTTTCCTCTTACAGTGCAAGCTGAACTTTCAATAGGGCAGGAGCGTGATACTTGTTTCAAAAAAAATAAAGATATTCCGTCAGCCTATAATTGCCTGTCAGCCAAAAAAGAAGTTAGTAATAAAAAATTGGATACTCTAATTTCTGAAACGGTTAAAAGGATAAAAGCAAATAATGTAGGTCCTTTCAACGGAAAAGATGATTCTAAAGAAACTGCTGGGGATGTTTATAACAGGAGATTTCTTCAAGCACAAAAATCTTGGAAAGATTACCGGTCCCAGCTTTGCTTATCGATAGCAACCGAATTGGACGAGGATTCCTATGACTACCAGTCTTACATTGATCAGTGCCAGATAAACCTGAATAAAAATCATGCTAATGAAATATCACAAATGGGATTACCCCCTAATTAATCAATATGGGGTAAGTTCTTTTGCAAAATTAACACCAAATCCACTTTATTTAACATAATCGACGTTTTACGCAGGATATCAACAAGCCCCAATAAAGCGGGATTTCTAGCTACTTGTCTATTTATCACCGTAATGGTAGCGAGCTGCGTAGATAATTACTTCGCCGTCTTGGATGGAGTAAACTAATCGATGTGTCTGGTCTATACGCCGCGAATAGAGGGATGGGTCTTTATGGTGCCGTAATCTTTCAGGCTTTCCTATGCCAGTTAAAGGATCTGATTCTATGTCTTGGAGTAGTTGCCTGACACGCTCAAACTTTTTTTTGTCAGTATCTCGCCAGTAGTTGACATCATCAGCACCATTTTTAGTGAACTTAATATTCCACTTTGACAAATTCACCACGTTCCGCCTGCTTCATTGCTTCATTGATATGATCTGCGTTAACTGGATTACTGAATAAATAAATTGTTTCGATTAAGGCTTCATATTCATCAGCATCAATCATGATAATATCAGGGGCATCACGGCGCATTACGCGTACTGGTTCTGCATCATCGGTAACGCGCTTCATTGTGTCTGCGAAGTTCTTACGAGCATCCGTAAAAGTGATTGCTTGCATATTGATTGTTCCTCTATGATTTAAACACAGTATAACACGTGTACGTCATCAGGTACGATTATTTACTCATAAACCAGCTTCGTGTGTTTTAGAGGGCATTATGGTAAGTATGAAGCTCGCTTCCTGGAGGGGAAAAATGAAAAATAAAGTATCAGACATATTACCTAAATATCAGTTATTAATTGGCCCTGACAATGCATTTTTCTGCCATCGAGTATCAGATATGTTGGACGTGTATATGAATTATATAGCTCTCCATCTATGTCCTATGATTTTTAAAAAAATCTTATGTAATAAATTTACTAGGTAAAATAGTGTCAAGTCGATAGAAAAAAAAGAAAATTTAATAAAGTTGCTCAAAGAGCTACAGCATCTATTCCTAATTTAACAACCTTCCGCACAAAATGCCACACTAAATTTAGTACTAAATTATAATCATTACAGCTACTATGATATCAGATCATATACTAACTATGATTCACAACCCATAATAAGGATTCTGATATGTCAGAAAAAGTTGTTGTTATTACAGGTGCACTTTCTGGGATTGGAGAAGAATGTTGTCGGGAATTTGCAAAAAATGGTTATAATGTTGTATTTTCTGGTCGAAAGGCTAAGTATGGTGAAAAACTACAAAAAGAATTAAAAAAATAAATCATAATTGTCATTTTATCCTGGCAGACGTTGTCATTGAAGAGCAAATTATCGCCTTAGTTGAAAAAAACCCTCCAATTTTATGGTAGGATTGATGTGCTTATCAATAGTGCTGGAACAGAAGGACAGCCTGCACCTCATAACCAGACAACAATAGAGGATTTTCATAAGGTATTTGATGCGAATGTTCTAGGAACACAACTGCTAATGAAACATACGTTACCGGTTATGACTATACAGGGATCAGGAAGCTTGATTAATATATCTTCACAAGCTAGTTTGGTAGGTATACCTGGAGGTAGCGTATATGCTGCTAGTAAACATGCTGTTAATGGCTTAACACGCTCTGTGGCTCTTGAGGTTGCGGTAAAAGGCATCAGAGTCAATGCTATTGCACCTGGCCCAGTAGATACTGACATGTTTGATAGATTTGTTGGGCGTAATAAAGATGCAAAAGCAGAATTCCTCAGCAAAATGCCGACTGGTCGTATAACGACAACTGAAGAAATTGCGGAAACAGCGTTGTTCTTA